>JAZOMC010000028.1:0-23607 GCA_045653545.1 Akkermansia sp. | reverse complement strand
GGTTGTCGGTCAGTTCGCGGCTGAGGTGCGCGGCTACTATCCGCCGGAGCCCTACAAGGGCAAGGGTGTTCACTATGTTGGTGAGTACATCCGCCGCAAGGAAGGCAAGAGCGTTGGCAAGTAATCATCTCAAACACTTATCAAAAAGTTTACAAGAATATGAGCACTATCAATCGCAAAGCCATCCGCGCCCGCGTTCATACGCGTATTCGCAAGAAGCTTGCCGGTACGCCTGAGCGTCCCCGTCTGGCAGTTAATTTCTCCAATCAGCACGTATATGCTCAGGTGATTGACGACGTGAAGGGTGTTACCCTCTGCGCCGCTTGCACCAAGAACCTGGAGATGAAGAAGGCCAATGTCGAGTCCGCTGCTAAGGTGGGCGTGCTCATTGCCAAGAAGGCCCTGGCAGCCGGTATCACTGAGGTTGTGTTTGACCGCGGTGGTTTCCTCTACCACGGTAAGGTGAAGTCCCTGGCCGACGCCGCTCGTGAGGCCGGTCTCAAATTCTAAACAGAAAGGTTTAAGACAATGACTGAAGAAACAAAGGCTCCCGCAACAGAGCAGAGCGCCGCTCCCCAGCCCCAGCGTGGCCGTGGTCCCCGTCGTGACGGTGGCCGTGGTGGCCGTGGCCCCCGCCGTGAAGGTGGTCGCCGCAGCGAGGCTCCCGTAGAGGAGGGTCCGCAGCTGATGGAGAAGGTCGTGTACGTGAACCGCTGCGCCAAGGTGGTCAAGGGTGGCCGCCGCTTCTCCTTCTCCGCCCTCGTAGTAGTGGGTGACCAGAAGGGCAAGGTAGGCTACGGTTTCGGCAAGGCCAATGAGGTGTCCGACGCTATCCGCAAGGGTACCGACGCCGCCAAGCGCGCCATGAAGAACGTAGTCGTGGTGAACGAGACGATTCCGCACGAGGTGTACACCGAGTTCGGTGGCGCCAAGATTGTGCTGAAGCCCGCCACTGCTGGTACGGGTCTTGTGGCCGGTGCCAAGGTGCGTGCCGTGCTTGAGGCCGCTGGTGTGACGAACATCATCGCTAAGTCCCTGGGCTCCTCCAACGCCGCTAACGTGGTGAAGGCTACCATGAAGGCCATGCAGTCCATGCGCACTGCTGACCAGGTGCTTTCCGCCCGCGGTAAGAAGAAGAAGGAAGCCGCTATCTGAAATTAACATTCAACCATTGATTTTACCATCATGTTGACACTTCAAACACTTCAGCCCAACCCCGGTGCCAAGCATCGCAAGAAGCGCCTCGGTTGCGGCGAGAGCTCTGGCCTGGGCAAGACCTGCGGCAAGGGCAACAAGGGTCAGAAGGCCCGTAGCGGCGGCTCCATCCGCCCCGGCTTTGAAGGTGGCCAGATGCCCCTTCACCGCCGTCTGCCGAAGAAGGGCTTCAACAACGCCCGCTTCCAGTCCAACATCGCCATCGTTAACCTGTGCCAGCTCGAGGCCTTCTTTGAAGCCGGTGCTACTGTTGACGAGAACAGCCTCCGCGCTACCGGTCTGGTGAAGGGCTGCTGCGACGCCGTGAAGCTTCTCGGTAATGGCAACCTCTCCAAGGCTCTCAACGTGACGGTTGACTTCGCCAGCGCTTCTGTTGCTGAGAAGATCACCGCCGCCGGTGGTACCCTTACGGTGCTGAGCGCCCAGTAATGGTAACAGTGCTAAAGCACTGAAAACCATACACTGAAGATTACACGAGGCCGGGTGGCGCAGCGCCACCCGGCATACGTGTGGGGAAGGGAAGGTGCTCCGAGCACCTTTTTTACCCCAAAAAATACGGCAGAAGTTATAATAGGCGTGCCCCGGCAGAGTGCCCCGCCACACTGCACAGCCCACATTCCTGCCACCCGCTGCAAACACACTTCTTTAATCTCACAAACTGAACAGGTATCATGATATCCGCATTCGCTAATACCATGAAGGTGCCGGAGCTCCGCAGCCGCATCCTCTTCACGCTCGCGATGATTGTCATCGTGCGTTTGGGTGTGCACCTGCCGCTGCCCGGCGTGGACGTACAGGCCCTGAACGATTTCTTGGCCAGAACAGCCGCTGAAGGTGATAGCCCCTGGGGCGCCCTCGGTGCTATTCTGACTATTTTCTCCGGTGGCGGTCTGCAGCAGTGCGGTATTTTTGCACTGGGTATCATGCCCTACATCTCCGCTTCCATTATGACCCAGCTGATGGGTGCCGTTATTCCGAGCTGGCAGAAGATGCTGCAGGAGGAAGGCGGCCGCCAGAAGATGACCAAGTACACACGTATTCTGGCCATCATTATCGCAGTGGTGCAGGGTTATCTGCTCACCACCTCCCTGCGTAATCCGGCCAACATTGGCCTGACTGGTCTGGGTGACCTCGTGATGAACCCCGGCTTCATCTTCACCATCACCACGATTTTCATCATCGTGACGGGTACCATGTTCCTCATGTGGATTGGTGATCAGATTACGGAGCGCGGCGTGGGTAATGGTATCTCCCTCATCATTTCCGTGAACATCATTCACGCTCTGCCCGGTGCATTCTCCATCGCTTGGAAGACCTGCGTGATGGCCGGTGACGGTGTGACTATCAATCCTCTGGGCTCTCTGAAGATGGTGGCCCTCATCCTCTTCATGGTTCTTGTTGTAGCTCTTGTGGTTACCATCACTCAGGCTCAGCGCCGTATCCCCGTGCAGCAGGCTAAGCGCATGATTGGCCGCGGCAAGGTGATGAACGGCAGCACTCAGTACCTGCCCCTGAAGTTGAATTACTCCGGCGTGATGCCCGTTATCTTCGCCACTGCTATTCTGGCTCTTCCCACCCTTCTGGTGCTGCAGATTTTCTCCGCTGACAGCGCCGTGGTGACTGTGGTGAACGTGCTTATGTCCCCCTCTGACATCGGCTACTACATCATCTCCGCCGTCATGATCTTCTTCTTCTCTTACTTCTGGGTGGCCACTATGTTCCGTCCCCAGCAGATTGCTGAAGATATGAAGCGCAGCGGTAGCTACATCCCCGGTGTGCGCCCTGGTCCTCCCACCGCCACTTTCCTGGATCAGACCATGAGCCGTCTTACCTTCGCTGGTTCTCTGTTCCTGACGCTCATCTACTTCCTGCCGAGCCTCCTTTCCGTGTGGGGCAGCCTGCCCATGCTTGTAACGCAGTTCTTCGGTGGTACTTCCCTGCTGATTCTTGTGGGTGTGCTGCTGGATATGATGCGCCAGATTGAGGCCACGCTTCTTCAGAAGAACTATGATGGCTTCATGAAGAAGGGCCGTATCCGCGGTAAGTACAATCACCTGCAGGGTACCGGTGCTGCCGCAGAGGGCAAGGGTATCGTTATCCTCTGGGTCATCATTGCCATCTTCGTGCTCATTGGCGCGGTGGTAATGGCCAGCTAATATCCCTTATAAAATTATCCTGTTCCCCGGCGCCGTGCTGTTAATCAGTACGGCGCTTTTTTCATTTGCTCTGATTTAGCTTGCAAATCCGCCTGAAGTATTGTAGAGTGGCGTTGTTATGTTACGTTTAGCTGTACTTGGTTCCGGCTCGGGCAGTAATTGCCAGTCTATTTTCAATGCCATTAAGGATGGCCGTCTGGATGCAGAGGTCGTTATCGTTCTCTCTGATAATCCTGATGCCTACATCCTTGAGCGTGCTCGTCAGCATGGCGTGCCTGCGGAAGTGATGGATTGTGGCGGTTATAAGAATAAGTTCCCGCTGGAGGTCCAGGCGGCTGTGGCTGAGAAACTCAAGGCCCTGAATGTGGATATGATTTGTCTTGCCGGATTCATGCGTCTGGTGAAGGCTCCGCTTCTGGAGGCTTTCCCCCGCCGTATTCTTAATATCCATCCGGCTCTTCTTCCGGCATTCCCGGGTGTGGAAGCATGGCGTCAGGCTCTGGAGGCCGGCGCTACCCAGGCCGGTTGCACGGTGCATTATGTGGATGCCGGTATGGATACCGGAGAGATTCTCATGCAGGCTTATGTGCCCGTTCTGCCTGATGATACGGCGGAGTCTCTCCATGCCCGCATTCAGGTACAGGAGCATATTCTTTACCCTGCCGCTATCCTTTCTGCTATCTCTAGACTTTAATGAAAGTAAAGTAAACTTTATAAAAAGGCCGCGGATTCCTTTTGGAATTCGCGTCTTTTTTATTGGAAGGGAAGCGACTCAGCGGTTAATGATTTCTCTAATCGCGGTGGAGTAATTTTCCGATGAGTCCGTGCTGATATCATAGCGCAGGTAGCAGCGCTTGCGCAGGGCATCGTATGATTCCCCCGGGCGGGTGATAAGGGCGCCATGCTTGAAAAGGAGGCGGGAGATGGAGCCATTGTGAATGGGTGCTAAATCATAGTAGGCGGGCATGTCCGGCGCCATGTGACGGAAGGTGGACATTACGCCGCTGGAGCAGTTATTAGAGGCGGTGTTATAAGCTGAGTGATTTTCTTCCGCTTCCTGCGCCAGTTGGACGAAGTGCATAAGCATGGCTCGCGCCCCCTCGGGTTTCACCTTCATCGGCATGATGAGGAGGTCCTCATGGCGGTGGTTGGTGCGCAGAGCATAGATATCCTCTTCCGTGCCGAAGAGGTATATCAGACCGTATTTTTTGTAGAGCCCGCCGATGGCATTTTGCTCCACTCCTTCGGGGAGGCGTGTTTCAGCGGAAACGACGAGGTGTTTTCCATCCGCGAAGTTGAAGCTTATCATCGTGTGGCATATTGCCTCCATGCCGTCCCAGTGGCATTCTGCGAAATCAGCTCCTGTGATGGTGGAGAGATTATACCTTTCTGTTCTCCAGATGGAATCATAGTCATGTTCAGAGCGGTAGCGGAAGTCTCTCAGGTTCCGGATGGTGAGGATATCCCCGTTCAGTTCAAACTCCGGAGCATGTGCCCAGGGCGCTTGCCACTGCTTGGGCTGCGGGCCGGGAATGAATAGGTAGCACACGGCACTGAGTAGAAACGCTGCCCATAGTGGCTCTTCCACACGCTTCCTTTTTAACAATAGGTAGCTGCATGCAACTGCTGCTGGGATAAGCAGACTAAGCGGTTGATAAATCCACAGCCCTATGGACCACAGAAGGCACGTCGCCAGAAGGAGCCATCTGATGCTGCGCCAGATATATATTAAAGATTTCTTTATTATTTCTGGGGTTGATTTTTTCATGGCCCTTAATCGAAGCGTATGATGAGGGGGCGCTCAGGAGAAGCCGCACCTTCTGCCAGCGGGGAAATATCAGCGGTGTGTACCCAGCCGCGTACGCCTGTAAATGTCTCCACATAGCTGAAGGTGCCACGCACGGCCAGCAGGTGAAGAGGTGTGGAAGGCGGGAGTTCTATGATGGCGGAGGCGGCATCTGTCGCAGCGGTGCGAGCTGTCGTGGCAGTGGTTACACATGCTAAATCAGCCGGTGCAAGACTTTCCATATCAGGTACTTCTCGGGTGGCGTAGTACAGCCAGTCAGCGGCGCAAAGCATGCAGAGAATGGCGGTGGCTGCGGTGCCGGCCTGGAGAAGAGGCTTACGCTGCTTGCGCCAAAGCAGCATGAGAGCGATGCAGAGCAGCAGCGAGGCCGCGCATACGTGGGTGAGAATCCAGAGCTGGCCGATGCTCAGCAGGGTGAAAATTTCATCCGTAAGACCGGCAGAAGGAAGCACGGCACCTTCCTTGCGGCGGATGAAGTCCAGATTGGCGCGTGCTTCAGGCAGGTTTGCATCCGTATGCAGGGCCCGCATGTAGAAGAGGGCAGCGTGCCCGTTCTTACCGAGGCGGTAGTAGCAGTTGCCCATATTGTAGAGCAGTTCTGCGCTGTTACGCACTGGGGTGGCACTCTTCTGCTCTGCCTGTAAGAGCTCCAAGGCTCGGCTGAAGCGTCCGGCTGTATAGGCCTCATGCGCGGCATCCTCAGCTGCCTGTGCCTGTGGAAGAATGCAGGGCAGCAGTAGGAGAAGAGCGCCTAATTTAGCCAGCACCTTTCGTACAGCTCGCAGCATGCGCGCGCGCTCAGACGGGCTTACATCCGGTGCTGCGCCCGGGGCGAAGGCTTCCGTGTCTCTCCTGTCCAGAATGTTTCTGAGCGCTTCGGTATGCTCGGCTGTAGGGATTCGGCATTCAATAAAGGCTCCTATACCTTTCAGGAAGCTCAGGCTGTCTTTTTGCGCTGCTACAGCAGCAAGTTCTTTCTCTCTGGCTCGGTTCGCGGCGCCCTCGGCAATAGCACCCTGCAGCTTTCGCAGCAGCATCCATACGAGTATGCCCAGTCCCGGCAGGTACAGCAGGTACCACAGCCAGCGCGGCAGGCGCAGCTCAGGGCCATTGCCTCCGGCGGCTTCTCCGGGAAGGAAGTGGTAAATGTCCGTAAGCTCTGCTACCGGCACCGTGCCGGCGGGAGGAGGCTCAGCTGCTGCAGTGATGATGCCGCTGCCTGCTGCCTCCGTTTCTCTCCAGAGCAGGGGAATGGGGGCGGTGGATGCGGTTTTATAGGTCAGTTCCTCGGGGGAAAAGTAGGTGAAGGAAAAGGAGGGAATGCTGCCTACTTCAGCCTTAGGGTGCATGTGCAGGGTGTAAATCATGCCGATGGTGCGCCCGTTGATATCCGGAATGGGTTTGCGCGTAGGCGGGATAATCAGCCAGTTCTGCTCATCCTGAATTTTCGGGCATTCCAGCTGCCTGAGGTTGCCGGTACCCATTACGGTAACTTCCACCACTGCAGCCTCATTCATGGCCAGATTATCAGCTGTGGTTGTGGCCTTTATGGAGTATTGACCCACGGCGTTAGTGAAATCCGCCGGTGCGCGGTCGGGAAGGGGGATGGCGCTGATTTCCGGTGCGGGCATGGGCACATCCATACTGTTGTTTTCGCCGGCCAAGCAGATGGGGAGCTTGCCCGAGATGGTGTTTCGTCCCTCATGTGTGGGGGTGAAGCTGCAGTAGAAATCAGCCGTGTTCCAGTGCTGCCCCTTGGCGTAGGCCGTGGCGTTCTGCCTCATTATCTGGCCGTGGAACAGGCCCAGCACTCCATCCGTGGTGGAGCTCAGATCACTCACGTACACACTCTCAGAATTAAGCTGAGGGAGGTAGGGTGTTGTGCAGTGCGTGGGCATGAAGATTTTCAGCGCGGCGCGTACAGTCTGGAACACGTAACTGTTCTCCTCTTCTGTGTGCCAGAGCACGCCATAGGTGGTGGCGCCGAAGTTGTACCACTTAATTTCGCTGGTGGGTACTACCGGCAGAGGGGGTACGTCCACGGTGACTTTACGCCCGGAGCTGTAGCTCACCTCGATGGGGGCGGGGGCAAGCTGCCCCGCGATGTCCGCCTTTATCATGATGGGCTGCACCGCAATCATGCGGCGCTCCGGGTCCAGCGGGTTAGGCTTTGCCTGCCACTCCATCATGCGTACCTGAGCATGGGAAAGGGCCGGATGGGCCGGAGCAAAAAACTCAGGCTCTTTCATGGGATCTTCCTGAGTTTCTATCAGGTACAGAATAACCGCTTCTCCCGGCACGGCCACCCCGGTGGACCACACGGGCTGAATCTCGGCGTGCACCTGGCTGCTCAGGAAGGTGAACAGAGCGCAGAGGGTTGTGATGAACTTCTTCATGATAGACGTGTTTTAATAATCTTTTTCGGGGAGAATCGCGGTGTTTTGCGGAGGAATGGGTGAGGCCATTTCTTCATCCATGTGCATGCGCAGAAGGCTTTCAGCACGCTGGCGTGCTTTCTCTTCATCCCTCAGGCCGTTATCTTCCGGCTCGGGGGTATCCTGCTGCTGAGGGGCTTCATCCTGCGGAGCGTTGTCCTGTGGCTGATTGTCGTCCTGCGGGCTGGGATTGTCCTGTGGGAGGTCGTTGGGAGGATTGTCCTGCGGACTGTCATTCTCCGGGGAGGGGGCATCCTGCTGGGGCTCTTCTTGGTTGAGGCGTTCTATCTCCTTTTCCAGCTCAGAGATGAGTCTATTAATTCCGGATATATTGGTGCGGGCAGGCGCGAAATCCGGTGTAATCTTTAAGGCGTCATGGTAGAGAACGAGCGTTTGCCTGAGTTCGTCCACGATGCTTTGTAATTGCTCGGGGGCGGGCTGTGGGACTGAGCCATCCGGAAGTGGGGGCATGGAGGCTAGCTCATCGTAAATGAGTCTGAGTTTGTCAAAGGTTGCGGAAGAGGCCAGATTTCCCAGGGCGTGTAGAGCGGCTGTCTGCATGGTGGGGTCTTCATCCAGCAGAGCTCGGGAATATGCTTCCTGTGCGGCTTGGTGAAGCTGCTGTTCAGCCAGAGCATTGCCTTCAGCATATGCCTCCGCGCTTTCCCTGCTGGCAGCAGCTTGTACCGGCTGGCTGAGCAGCAGGAGGCCAAAGGGTAGCAGCAGCGCAGTATGGGCCCTTTTGCGCCATTCGGTGCTCAGCAGTATGGCGCTCACCAGCAGAACCAGCGCGATGATGGCGAACCATACGAAAAGATCGTTCGGGCATTTGTTTATGGAGAATGCTTCCTCGTGGCGCTCCAGCCGTGTTACGGACTCCCTCACGAAAGCTGACAGGTTCGTGCCGGAGTTCATATGGTAAAAGGCTCCGCCTGTGGCTGAGGCAAAGTCCCGCAGCAGGCGTACATTCAGCTTGCTTACAACGTGGCGGCCTGAGGCGTCCCGCCAGAGCCCGTTTTCAGCATAGGCATCAGGAATGGTTCCGCCGGCTTCAGTACCTATACCTACGGTGATGACAAGGAGGTGGCGCTCGCGAGCTTCTGCCGCTGCTTCTGGTGAAGTGTGCACCGTGTCTTCACCATCACTGAGGATGATGAGCGCATTAGTGCCATCCGGCGCGGAGCGCTTGAAATTCTCCATGGTGTGGTCCAGAACCTGCTGGAAGTTTGTGCCGCCTGCTGCCACCCAGCTGCGGTCTATGTGCTGAAGTGTTTCGCTCAGTGAGGCGTGGTCATAGGTGAGAGGCACCACCGTGTTGGCTTCACCGGAAAAGATGATGAGGCCGATTTTATCCTCTGGCAGCGCCTTGATGAGTTCATATGCCGCAGAGCGGGCTTGCTCCAAGCGGGAGGGCTTTACGTCCTGCGTTTCCATGGAGCGGGAGATATCCAGGGCGATGAGAATGTTCCGCGAGTTGGTGGTAGCTCCGGCTTCCGTGTAACCATTGATGGGGCGAGCCGCCGCCAGAATGGTGAATGTGAGAGCTAGCAGCCCCAGTATGGCCGGAAGTACAGTACGGTGGAATGGCGAGCGTGTCACCAGTTCATCCCGGTGTGCAGGGGATACCAGCATCTGCCATACCTGCTGCGAGCGCCGCCGGGCAAGTATGGTTACTACTGCCAGCAGTACGGGCAGCAGCAGGGCAAGCAGAACGTAGGGGTATAGGAAGCTCATGGCGTATTGTAATCGCGGGTCAGGGGGCAGGGCGGGGGCGTGTGAAGTGCAGCAGGCAGCCCAGTGTAAGCAGGATACAGGCTATTCCCAGCGGCCAAGGGAATAGCTCATCATAGCTTTGGAAAGTGCGGCGGGTAGCCTCAGTCTTCTCCAGCTTATCAATGCTGGCAAAGGCTTGTAAGAGTCCGGAACCTGAGCTTGCACGGTAAAAAATACCATCCGTCAGGCGAGCGATTTCCTTCAGCGTGGGTTCATCATACAAATCCACTTGCGCTGTGTAATCAGAGAGTTGTTTGTCTCGCCCAATGGCAATGGTGAAAATTTTGATACCTAGCTCAGCGGCCAAGCGGGCGGCATCTGTTGGAGAAATAGTACCGCTGTTATTCACGCCATCCGTCACGAGGATGATAATCTTGGATTTTGTTTCACGGCGTTCGTTGAGGCGGGTTGCAGCGGAGGCGATAGCTGAGCCGATGGCTGTGCCGTCCTGAGCGATGTAGCCGGGGCGTGCAGAAGCATTCCCACGGTTATTGCTGTTTTCCGGGATTACATAGAACTGGTCAATGACATCATTAACCATGCTGTGGTCCAGCGTGAGAGGGCTGCAGAGCCTAGCTTTACCGGCGAAGGCCACAAGGCCGATGCGGTCATTCGGGCGGGCATCAATGAACTCTTTTATCACGCGCTGGGACGCAGTAAGGCGGTCCACGGTAACGCGTCTGCGGCGGTTCTGCTCATCGCGCGTGGTGAACACCATATCTCTTTCCGCCATGGAGCCGGAGAGGTCACAGCAGAGCATAATATCAATGCCGCTTACCTTCTGCTCTTGGTAGCTGTTGCACCAGCAGGGGCGGGCAAGCGCGACCAGCAGTGCCGCCACGGCCAAGCTCAGGCAGATGGGGCCTATCTGTCCGGCCAGACGTGCTGGACGGCGCAGTTGCTCTGCTAAAAAGCGGATGGTAGGGTGGCTGATGCCTGTTGCCGTGCCTGTGAAGCGGCGCAGCAGTAGAAGTGGCGGTAGCAGCAGAAGCACCCACAGCCAGCTCGGCTCCAGCAGCACGAACTCCCGCGTTGCTTCAGACACCGCTGTTTCGGCGGTAGCTAATGATATGCTAGAGAAAAGACTCATAATTTCTGCACTTTGGCTATAGCTGCTGCTGCGGCGGCTTCTTCTGCCTGAGCTTTGGTGATGAGGGTAATGAGGCCGCGGGTTTCTTCAATGAGAACGCGTACCTGCTGCGGATCCTGCTGCGTGATGCCGCAGTACTTCATATCCGCCAGACGCTCCAGAATGAAGCGTGTGTCATACCTGCAGGCAATCGGTAAGGTGGAAAGGGTGTCCATGCGCTGGCAGAACTCCTCGTGCGTTTCGTACATGGCGGAATCATTCACCTGAGCCGTCAGAAAACGGCGGATAATCATGGAGAGCTTCAGGCTACACTCGCGCAGGGTGGGGAGCTCCTCTGCTAATGCATCCAGTTCACGCTCGGCTTGCTGCTGCGGAGTAAGCGTGGCCGGTTCCTTCTTTTTGCCTTTGCGGCGGCGTGCCATGCGGATTCCAAGCCCTGCCAGTACCAGCGCTACCACGATGCCACAGATGATAAGCTCCCGGAAATCGGACGCCATGAATGTCTCAGGCGGTACGTTTCCTTCCAGTTCCGGGATGGCTTGCAGAATGTGTTCATTCATCGTGGTGGTGCAGAGCAGGGGTTAGCGGGCAAAGAGGCGGCTGCGCCGTGCAAAGAGTTTACGAAGCTCCGGCATGAAGTCCAAGTGGGTGAGCAGGCTCAGATAATCTATTCCCTGCCGGGTGAATGTGCGTTCCCAGCTGAGCATGTGGGCTTTCATGGCTTTATTGTGTGCGGTGCGCATGTCTTCATCTCCGGGTGTGGCGATGAATTGCTCTCCGCTTTCGGGGTCCTGCGCGTAGAAGCTTCCTACGTCCGGTAGCTCCAGTTCCAGCGGGTCATTAATACGCAGGGGGATGAGCTCGTGAGCAAAGTTGAGCTTGCCAACGGCCTTTTTATCCGGTTGCATGAGGAAATCACTCATCAGGAAGCACATGGCAGGTTTGCGCTGCGTGAGGATAATTTCCGTCGCGATGTCTTCCATGCTGTCATCCTCACCACCGTGCGGGGCAGAAAGAATCTCTCGCACCACGCGCAGGCACTGCTTCATGCCTTTGGCCGGGGGCAGATATAAATGCGGGCGACAGCCGAAAAGCAGTAGGCTGATTTTATCACCATTTTGCACGGCACTGAAGGCCAGCACTGCTGCAATGCGTGCTGCGTATTCCAGCTTGCTGTCAGCCGAGCCTCCGCCGGCGTAGCGCATGCTGGCACTCGTATCCACTGCCAGCAGCAGCGCTTGCTCTCGCTCCTCGTGGAACTTTCTCACATACGGCGTGCCGGTGCGAGCCGTCACCTTCCAGTCTATAAAGCGGGGCTCATCTCCCGGCATGTATTCGCGGAAATCATCAAAATCCAGCCCCTGACCACGGAAGCCGGAGCGGTACTGCCCGGCGAAGGTGGCGGTAACAAGCCTGCGCGCCTGCATTTCAATGCGGCGCACCTGCTGCATGATTTCCTGTGTCTTATCCATGAGCGGAGGGCTGCTGATGCGTAGCTTACGGCACGGGAACCTTGGAAAGGATGTGGTCTATGATGTTGTCACTTGTCACATTCGCGGCCTCCGCTTCATAGGAGAGCAGAATGCGGTGGCGCAGAATATCGTGTGCCAAGTCCTTTACATCCTGCGGAGTCACGTACCCACGCTGGCGTGTGAAGGCGAGTGCCTTTGCTGCCAGTGCTATGTTGATAGTGGCGCGGGGAGATGCTCCGGCTCGTACTAAACCATCCAAGCTCCTGTCCAGCTTGCCCGGGGCTCGGGTGGCGCGAACGAGGTCCACAATGTAGCGCTCCACGGCGGGATCCGTAAAGATTTGATTCATGAGGGAGCGGGAATGCTCAATTTCAGCCTCCGTGACTACTGGGCTAGTGGTGGGGGTGCCGGAAGTTTTGCTCATGAGCTCCAGTACGCGCAGCTCCTCATCCCTCGTGGGGTAATCTACAAGCACTTTGAAGAGGAAGCGGTCCAGCTGAGCTTCCGGGAGCTGGTAAGTTCCTTCTTGTTCTATGGGGTTCTGGGTGGCTAGTACAAGGAAGGGATTCGGCAGGGCATAACTTGTCTCACCCAGCGTTACCTGACGTTCCTGCATGGCTTCCAGAAGGGCGCTCTGCACTTTGGCAGGGGCTCGGTTAATTTCGTCCGCCAGAATCAGATTGGAGAAAATGGGACCCTTTTTCGCACTGAAGCGGTGCTCATCCGGGTTATAAACCATGGTTCCCAGCAGGTCAGCCGGCAGCAAATCCGGCGTGAACTGGATGCGCGAGAACCCGGCGTGAAGCGTGCCGGCCAGCGCTTTTACTGATAGAGTCTTTGCCAGTCCGGGAACGCCTTCCAGAAGTACGTGCCCCTTGCAGAGCAGACTCAATATCAGGCGGTTTATCAGCTCTTGCTGGCCTACCACCACTCGCGCCATCTCCATTTTTACCACGCTCACCCAAGCGGAGCTTTGCGCTATCTCTTCGTTGAATTGCTCAGTATTCATTGTTCGCTCGTTTATTTAAATTATCACGTCTCGGCCCCTCTTTCAAGCATGTTCCACGTCTTGCATGGCTATGACACAGCTTCACTCGTTCAGATTCTTCCCTCTCCTATTATATTTATGCTCTGGAGCTCAGTTTTTCAAGATTTTTGCCGAAAATTGCAAATTCGCCTTGACGTATGCCAGAAATAGTGTAAAATACTGCTCCGCTAATCTTTTTAACCGTAGAAAATCTTATGTCCAGAATCTGCAATATCACGTTTGCCATGCCGCATAAGGGCCGCCGCATTCATCGCTCCGGTCTTGCCAAGAAGAAGGGCGGTATCGGTCGTCACGTCACCAAGACTGTCAACCGTACGGTCTACCCGAACCTCCAGGAGAAGCGTATCTGGGTGCCTGAGCTCAACGGCGGCCGTGGTGGTTACATCCGCATGAAGCTTTCCTGCAAGGCTCTTCGCACTATCTCCAAGAACGGTGCCTACAACGTTCTCAAGAAGGCCGGGATTCTTTACTAATCCCCCCCTCAGAAAAACGTCACTTTTTTTGAACGGGGCGGCACTTTAGTGAGTCTATCTTTTCGAATCATTAGATTCCTAAGTGCCGCGGGGCTGTTCTCAGAACGAACGCGGGTACTTCGCAAGGCTTCCTACTGAATAAACAGAATAAGCATTTCGAATTTCAAATGACACCCCAACAGACTAAAATCGCGCTTCGTATTAACGATGACAACCTTAACCACCACCTGTGGAATAACCGCGGTGTATGGTGGTGCCACGTTACGGTTCATAAGCCGGATGCCACAGCAGAGCGTCTCCGCTTCTCCCTGCGTACCAGGGATATTAAGAAGGCTCGCACTCTGCGCGATCGCATCTTTGCGGACATTCAGCGCCACTTCGGCATAGCAACCTGATAAAGGATTTATCCTCTACGCGGGGCAATCTTAACGGATTGCCCCGCTTTTTTTGTGCCATATTAGGGCAGAGTGTGAATAATGTCTTGACTCCTGCTGCAGACTGTGGCAAACTCTCCCTGCCACCGGGGCCCCCGGAGGTATGGCTGGAAAACCCCGTCAGGACCGAGAGGTAGCAGCGGTATTCAGACCTTATCTGCCGGGCCTGCCTCGGTGGCGTTTTTTTTGATTGCTTCGGGGCTTGTTGTGTTTGTTCTTCTCTTAGATATCTGAGAAAGCATGGGGCTGAGGCTAGTAAAGCTTGTAGAAGCGGCCTCTGTGGGCTCTTACGGCGTGAGATGGTTCATCCCTATGTTTTCCTCATACAAAGGCCTAATAGGCCATTTGTAAACTTTCCTCTTACTCGTAAACAAAAAACAACCGCCGTTCCTTTCGGAGCGGCGGCTGAAAGATAAGCTTGTGTTATCCTGATATCAGTTCAGAGTGGTGATATAGTAACCGGCGATAACGGCGGTACCAATCACACCGGCAACGTTCGGGCCCATGGCGTGCATGAGCAGGAAGTTGGTGCGGTCAGCCTTCTGGCCCTCGTTGTGAGACACGCGGGCAGCCATGGGAACGGCGGACACACCGGCGGAACCGATGAGCGGGTTAATGGGGGTCTTGCGCGAGCCGGGGATGAGGTTCATAATCTGAGCGCAGATGAGACCGCAGCAGGTAGCCACTGCGAAAGCCACCACACCCAGCATGATGATGAGCAGGGTTTCACCCTTCAGGAAGCGTACGCCCTGCATGGTAAGGCCTACGGATACACCCAGGAGGATAGTGGTGATGTTCATGAGCTCATTCTGAGCGCAGTTTACGAGACGCTCCGTTACCTTACACTCACGCAGGAAGTTACCGAACATGAGCATGCCGAGCAGGGGAGCGGCATCCGGGCAGAGCAGAATGGTCAGGATGGTTACCGTGAAGCAGAAGAACATCTTCTCACCCTTGGAAACCATACGCAGACTCTTCATCTTAATCTTACGCTGCTTCTCAGTGGTGCACAGGCGCATGAAGGGCGGCTGAATGAGCGGCACGAGAGCCATGTAAGTATAAGCAGCCACTGCGATGGCGCCCAGAAGCTCCGGAGCCAGCTTACTGGCCAGGAAGATGGAGGTGGGGCCGTCTGCGCCGCCGATAATGCCGATGGCGCTGGCCTGACCCTTGGTGAAGCCCAAGCACACGGCAGAGAGGAAGGTGAAGGCTACACCGCCCTGAGCGGCTGCACCCAGAAGCAGAGCCTTGGGAGAGGCAAGCAGCGGGCCGAAGTCCGTAAGTGCACCTACACCCATGAAGATGAGTGCGGGGAAAATCTCGCACTTAATGCCGAGGCCAAGCCAGTCAAAGAGACCACCCTCAGGTTTTACCACGAGGTATTTCTGCGGGGTCTGGCCAGTGACGCGCACTCGGCCCTTGCCGTTCTCGTGTGCCACCATGTCTTCAGCCATGGCTGTTTCGTACTCCTTCTTCACCTCATCAGAGAGGCCTTCAGTACTCTGCATGCTCACGCCGGGTTCTGCGTACGGAGCGAGGGTGAGCGAGATAAAGCCCACGTCATCGATGGTGGACTTATCCACCTGCCCATCCTTGAGGGCTACCACTTCTCGCTGAGCCTGGGTGATGACCATGCCGTTGTCCGGGATGTTGGCGATAAGAGCGCCGAATGCAATCGGCACCATGAGCAACGGCTCAAACTGTTTCGCTACACCCAGATACAGCAGAACGGCCACGATACCCCACATGGCGTACATCTGCCACGTCATCTGGAATAATCCGATGCCGGAGATGAAATCCGAGAAGGAATTAATGAGTTCTTGCATATTGCAATGGGAAAATTACTGATTGTTACACCCCCTGCACAAGTAGTGCAGGGCCTGTAAGCCAACAGGGGCTTAACCGAGGTAGGCCAGAGGCTGGTTCTCAGCCACGGTGTCGCCGGGAGCCACGCAGAAGCTGGTCACAGTACCGTTAGCGGGAGCGTAGATGACGGTGTTCATCTTCATGGCCTCCAGAGTGAGCACCTGATCACCTTCCTTCACGGCGGTGCCGGGCTTCACGTCGAGGGATACAACCTTACCGGCCAGGGGGCTCTGGATGGGGGTGCCGGCGCCAGCTGCGGGAGCGGGGGCAGGAGCGGGAGCTGCTACGGGAGCTGCGGCTACTACGGGAGCGGCCACGGGAGCGGGAGCTGCCACAGGAGCGGGGGCGGGAGCGGCATTGCTGCCACCAAGAGTTTCTACGGTAACGTCAAAGGTCTGACCGGCAACGGTAATACGGAGCTGTTTCATTGTGTGATATGTTTGGTTTGATTGTTAAGTTTTTTGGGTGCAGCTTTATCAGCCGCGGTTGATGGTGTGAGAGTTCATGATAGAGGTGCGGCCGCTCTGGCCGTAGGACGTGTCGACAGGCTTAATGTCGAGGATTTTGGCCTCGCTGCCGACGGTTACCTTCACTGCCGCAGCGATAGCGGCAATGACCTCAGGGGTGATGCTGCTGGCTGCTGCATCATAGATGCCTGCAGCGATGGCTGCCACCTGAGCCGGGGTGGGCTCGGGGCCAAGCACGGGAGCAGCTGCTACCGGAGCGGGAGCGGCTGCCGCCATGGCGGCCCTGGCGGCTTCTGCCTGCGCTTTCTTCTTCTCTTCCATGCGTACGGCGATGGCGCCGGAGATGGAGAGAATCACGCAGAGCAGACCAAGACAGCAGAACACCACCAGCATGCCCGTGATCTGGTACGTCAGTGCGTCCATGAACTCGGGCCATGTTATGGCTAGTGTCTGGGTTATGTTCATATGTGTTATTATAGTGAGAAGGGGTTACAGCGGCATGTTGCCGTGCTTCTTAGCGGGGCGCACTTCACGCTTGCTGAGCATGGTGCGGAGGGTGAGGGCAATCTTGGCGCGAGTTTCCTTGGGTTTGATACCCTCGGTTACCTGGTCGCCGGCGGCTGCGGCGTACGGGTTGTAGAAGGCCTCCGTGTACTCAGCCAGCAGTTCCTGTCTGCGGGCTTCACGGGCGGCATCGTCCTCGATACCCTTCAGCTCACGGCCATAGAGAATCGGCACGGCGCCCTGAGCGCCCATCACGGCAATCTCAGCCGTCGGCCAGGCGTATACGGCATCAGCTCCCAGGCCCTTGCAGCACATGGCGATGTAGGCACCACCGTAAGCCTTGCGCAGAATCATGGTCACCTTAGGCACAGTAGCGGAGGAGTATGCGAAAATCATCTTAGCGCCGTGGCGGATGATGCCGCCGCGCTCCTGCTGCTTGCCGGGCAGGAAGCCGGGCACGTCCACAAGGTTCACCAGCGGGATGTTGAAGGAATCACAGCAGCGGATGAAGCGGGCAGCCTTATCAGAGGCGTCAATATCCAAGCAGCCGGCCTTTACTGCAGGCTGGTTAGCGATGATACCCACTACCACGCCACAAATGCGGCCGAAGCCCACCACCACGTTGCCGGCGAATGCGGCATGCACTTCCATGAAGCTGCCTTCATCCACCAAGCGGGTGATGACTTTCTTCACATCCAGCGGAGTGTTGTTGCTCTCGGGGATGATGTCGTTCATGCCTTCGTCATCCGCGATATCCAGCGGGCAGCTCAAATCATGGGGCGGGTCCTGCGTGTTATTGGAGGGCAGGTAGCTGAGCAGCTGCTTAGCGATGGTGATGGCCTCCTCATCCGTGTTAGCCACGAAATGGGCATTACCACTCACACCGGCGTGCACATCAGCGCCGCCGATTTCCTCCATGGTGCACTTCTCGTATGTCACCTGTTCGATGACCTTGGGACCGGTGATGTACATACCGGCTGCACCACCGCGGCGGATGATGATGAAATCCGTCAGAGCCGGGGAATAAGCTGCACCACCGGCGCAGGGGCCCAGAATGAGGGAAATCTGCGGTACAACGCCGCCGGCTGCCACGTTGTTGTAGAATACGTTAGCAAAGCCGGTGAGGGATTCCACGCCCTCCTGCAGACGAGCGCCGCCGGAATCATTAATCTGGATGATGGGCATGCCGCCCTTCATGGCGTACTGCTGAGCATCACAAATCTTCTGGGCGTGCATGTAGCCCAGGGAGCCACCCTGTGCCAAGAAATCCGCAGCGGAGGCTGCCACCGGACGCCCGTTTACAAGGCCGAAACCTGTTACAATACCGTCTCCGGGAATTTCTTTGTTCAGCATGCCGAAGTTACTGCAATGGTGCTTCGTGTGCATGCCGATTTCGGTAAAGGAGCCAGTGTCAAAAAGACAGGCCATGCGCTCGCGTGCCGTCCAGTCCCCCTTGGCATGGCGGGCTTCATACTTTTCCGGCGTCGCAGCGTACTTAATCTTGCGCCTGCGGGCTTCAAGGTCTTCCAGTAATTTGGGATCTATAGCCATATGTTTTTAGTGTTGTGCGTGTTGCGTCGTGTGGCGCTCACTGAGTGGTATACAGTACTACCCTCGCGCCCATTCCACGCTGCCACATTCTACCACGCTTATCGCCCTATGAAAAGCAAATTCCGCGCTTTTTACCTTAAAAAATGCGAAAAAGTTCGAGTGTGCTCTATATTTTATGCAAAATACCCCTTCGGCAGCCGTACCGGAGGGGTAAAAATGGATTTTTTTACGGAAGAATGGGCTATTTGTGGCACTCACAGCTGCACGGTGATACGCGGGGTGATGATGGCCCTGTTATAGCGGCCGGGGGCCACGTGGGTACGAGGCCAGATGATGCAATCCGTGATTTCGCAGCCGGCGGGTATGTGGGCGTCCTGTCCCACCATGCAGTCTTCGCTGATATCAGCGAGGGCTGATATGGTGGCAGAGGGGTGAATGCGCTTGCTGCTGGGCATATCCAGAATAGCGTTCAGGTAGCCCTCCGGGGAGCCGATTTCGTACCAATTGGCCCAGTCAAAGGAGACGCCGCCAGCTTTCCCTTGGCGAACGAGCTCCAGCCAGATGGGGAAGATGGAGAATTTTTCATCCTCGGGGAACATGCGTGCCACTTCCTGTTCCATGATGTAGGTTCCGGCAAATTGGTGGGTGCCGGGGCAGATGCCAAGCGCGTGGCGAATGTCCGTGATACGCCCGGTGGCTTCATCAAAGCCCACATTGCGCTTGCCGTCCACGCTGCGGAGAGCCATGGTGATGAGGTTGCCACTGCGGCGGGGCTCTGCGAGCAGGTCTGCCAGCGGAATATCCGTGAGGATATCACCATTGTGGACGATGATGGGCCCTTCTTTCCACAGCGGGAGAATTTTCTTCACGCCGCCACCGGAGTCCAGCGGCTCTTCCTCATGGCTGAATGTCACGGGGCATCCGCGGTACTGTGGGTCAGGGCAGGGGAAGGCTTTATCCCAAGCGAACTCCAAGCAGGAAGTGTTGATGATGAACTCCGTGACTCCGGCAGCCATGAAGCGGTCCATGGTATGCTGGATGAGCGGTTTATCAAAAACCGGCATCAGGGGCTTGGGGAGGATTTGTGAGAGCGGCGCTAAGCGGGTGCCCAAACCGGCGCCTAGGATGAATGCCTGCATGGTGATATTAGAACTGTAGGTTAAGCGGTTGCAGCAGCTTTCCTTGCTTTTTTAGCTGCGAGGAATGCACGCAGTTTGCGCAGGAAGAGGACGGTGAGAAAAACGAATAGCGCAGCGCCAACAATGGCCAGCAGCGGTGTTAGTACGGCCATGACAGAGCCCACAATGGATAAACCGTTTTCCGCGGTGCTGACGATGGGGTTTCCTATGCCGGCGGAGGTCGTGGTGCTTGCGGCGCGCACGGCGCTAGTGCCTAGCTGCACGGTGCCGGCAGTGCCTGCTCCGGCCACGATGCCTATGCCCCATTGCAGCCAGTCCGGCAGCTCTCCGAGCATGCCGGCTGTTACCAGTGCTCCGGCTACTAACGCTGCCGGACCGACGATGGTGTCCAGAAAATTATCCACCACTGGTATGTAATAGGCCAGAATTTCAGCAATCGTGGCGGCTCCTAAGCAGATGATGGCTACATCGCTCCCTAGCCAAGCGAGGTTTTTATCAATGCTGAGCCCGAAGAATCGTACGCCCAATGCCATGACCAGCAAGGGGATGAATACGCGGAATCCGCAGGATGCGGCGAGTGAGATACCCACGCATAATGCAATGCCTGTTTGGAGATAATCTGTGTTCATGCGTTGTGGAAAAGGTGGAAATTACCAGAGCTGTGGCATGTTGAAGCCTACGGCGCAGGCGCCCATGATGGCATTTGCCACAGCGTGCATGATAATGGCCGGAGTGAGCCGCTTAGTGAGGACCACCAGTATGTACGTAAGGGTGCCGTAGCAGAAGGCGCCTGCATAATCCGCGGGGCTGTGGATGAAAACAAAGGCTGCCGTGGTTACCACATAGCCCTGCCAGCTGTGGGTGCCAACCGAAACCTCCTGCGGAAAATCTCGGTTCACGCACCAGCGCATAAGGAACCCGCGCCAGAATAATTCTTCCGCCAGTGCTACGATGACGGCTGCTCGCAGAAAACGAAGGATATATTCAGCGTAAGTGGCTGCGGAGTTCTCGCCGAAGATACGTTCCGGGAGGAAGCCGCTGCCGGTGTCCGGAATCCACCCGGCAAAGTATGGTACCAGCCAGATGCCGATGCCTACCACGCCGAACGCTGCACCCAGTAGGCATGCGCGCAGATTCCAGTCCCACTCGACTTCTCGTCTCACATGCCACAGCCACCAGCCAACCACCAGCGTCTGTACCGGATACACCAGCATTTCAGGCGCTCTCCGCCACCAAGGTGCATTCGGGTGATCCCATTCAACTAAGCTTCCTCCTACGCCCAGCAGAATGCTGAACGCCATGAAAATGGCAAGCGGATAGACGCAGGTGCGATAGAGTGTAGTGTCCGATTTCATGCTAAATCCTTATTTACAATCTAATGAGTTCGATATCCGGGTGCCGATGTATGCAGGGAAAACCCCGCTGCTATGGGGGAAGCAGCGGGGTTTACACGTAGAATTATCTGAGCGAATCGCAGAATTTCTCCATCTTGTCACATGCCTCTTCCAGCAGTGTGAAGGCGGTGGCGTAGCAACAGCGCAGGTAACCCTCGCCGCAGGGACCGAAGGCGGTGCCGGGCACGGCGGCCACTTTCTGCTCCTTGAGCAGGCGCATGGCAAAATCCTTGGAGGAGAGGCCGAAGCGCCTGATGCTGGGGAAGGTGTAGAAGGCACCACCGGGCAGGTGACAGTCCATCCCCATATCATTGAAACGCTTCACGATGTAGTCGCGGCGCATGTGATAGCTATCACGCATTTCCTGCATGGCGGGAGTGCCGTTCTGCAGGGCCTCAATGGCGGCCTCCTGGCTGGTGATAGTGGGGCAAATCATGGTGTAGGAGTGAATCTTCATCATTTGCTCGATGAGCTCGGAGGGGCCGCAGGCATAGCCCAAGCGGGAACCGGTCATGGCAAAGGGCTTGGAGAAGCCGTGCAGGAGCAGGGTACGCTCTTTCATGCCGGGCAGGGAGGCAATACTCGTGTGCGGTACGCCGTCGTAGCGCAGCTCGGAGTAAATCTCATCCGTGAGGACGAACAGGTCATGCTTGATACAAATCCTCGCAATCTCCTGCAGTGTTTCCAGCGGAGCAATGGAGCCCGTCGGGTTCGTGGGGAAGTTCAGCATGAGCACTTTCGTGCGCGGAGTGATGGCTGCCCCCAGCTTGGCCGGGTTCAGGGCAAAGAGGTCATCAATGCTTGTTTCCACAGGCTTGGGAGTACCGTAGGCCAGCAGCACGGAGGGTGCATAGCTTACGTAGCAGGGTTCGTGGTACAGCACCTCGTCTCCGGGGTTAATAAGGCAGCGCAGCGCCAAATCAATGGCTTCGCTCACGCCAACCGTGGGCAGAATCTCGCCTATCGGATTGTATGATATGTGGAAAAAGCCCTCCACGTATTTTGCAATGGCTCGGCGCAGGCTTTCCAGACCATAGTTACTGGTGTATGTGGTGTGGCCTTTTTCCAGTGAGGTGATAGCGGCCTCACGAATGTTCCACGGGGTGACGAAATCGGGCTCACCCACGCCCAGGGAAATAATGTCTTTGCTGCCGGTAACAAGGTCAAAGAATTCGCGGATGCCTGAGCGGGGCAGGTCCACCACCTGTTTGGCAAGAGTACGGTTCCAATCCATGATATTAGTGAGAAAAAGGTAAAAAATTGAAATCAGGGAGCCACGCTGATGCGCTGGTGGCTGGGTTCTTCAGTGAAGTGCAGGCCATTGAGCTTGTATGTCTTCAGGCGGAAATGTGTGGCCGTGGAGAGTACGCCGGGCAGGCTGGCCAGTTTTTCACTCACAAAGCGGGCTACAGAGAGCAAATCTGAAGCGTCTACCTGTACCAGTAGGTCAAAGCCGCCGCTCATCAAGTAGCAGCTGCGCACTTCGTCAAAGCGGGAAAGGCGTTCAGCAAGGCGGTCAAAGCCGCCGCCGCGTTCCGGCGTGCACTTTACCTCGATGAAGGCACTCACGCCCTCATTGTCATCATTTACAATCGTTTGATAACCGACGATGCGTCCCTCCTGTTCCAGAGTAGCTCGCTCCGCCGCAACTTCAGCAACGCTCACCCCTAAGCGGTCGGCAATCTGCTGGTCGCTCAGGCGGGCGTCCGTTTCCAATATCTTGAGAAGGGCTTCTTCCGTCATAAGTATGCCCATACTACCACGCGTGTACGCCATGTCAAGCATTAATCATGTACTCAGGACATTGCTATTTCGTATGTATGAAAATGCCGCACGATAACCGAGGAACCAAGCAGAAAAAAGCACCACGCGACCGAAGCCGCGTGGTGATTTGAAAAAAGAGGGGTGGCTGAAAGCCAAGGCGCAATTAGCGCTTGCTGAACTGGAAGCGCTTGCGAGCGCCGGGACGACCGGCCTTCTTGCGCTCCTTCATGCGGGAGTCACGGGTAAGGAGACCCTGCTCACGGAGCTGAGCGCGGTACTCCTCGTTAATCATGACGAGGGAACGAGCGATAGCCAGGCTCATAGCGCCGGTCTGACCGTGGATACCACCCCCCTTGGAAACGATGCGAACATCATACTTCTTCATGGTGTTGGTGGCATAGAAGGGCTGCAGGACAACGTTCTGCAGAGCGTCGGTGGGGAGGTACTCCTCGAAACCGCGGCGGTTAATCGTAATCTTGCCGGACTTGCCTTCCTCAACGGGGGTGAGCCAGGCATGAGCGATAGCCTCCTTGCGGCGGCCGGTAGCGTTGAACGGAGTTGTAGAGCTCATGATTTAGGAAACTGGGTTAGGCGATTGTAACAACGGTGGGGGTCTGAGCGGCGTGAGGATGCTCAGCGCCGGCATACACCTTCAGACGTACAGCCTGAGCGCGGCCCTGACGGGTGTGGGGAACCATGCCGAGAATGGCGTGCTCCACGATCTGCTCGGGGTGAGTCTTGCGCAGCTTGGCGGGGGTGGTTACAACCTGATTGCCAACGTAGCCGGTGTAGCGGGTGTAGATCTTGGCGCGCTCCTTGTTACCGGTGAGCACCACCTTGTCAGCGTTCACAACGATTACATAATCACCGCAATCCACGTGGGGGGTGAAGATGGTCTTGTTCTTACCGCGCAGCAGATTTGCTGCCTCAACAGCGAGCTGACCGAGCACCTTGTCGGCGGCGTCGATCACATACCACTTGCGCTCAATATCCTGGGCTTTGGCAGAGAAGGTTTTCAT
>JAZOMC010000027.1:0-11242 GCA_045653545.1 Akkermansia sp. | reverse complement strand
TGTCAAGGTGTTGCTCTACCAACTGAGCTACCTCCGCATGGGAGAAATGGGCAGGGATGGATTCGAACCATCGAAATCGTACGATAGCAGATTTACAGTCTGCCCCCTTTGACCGCTCGGGAACCTACCCATTTGCAGGCTACTTACTCAGTAGCGTGCGAGGAGAGTTTACACGATTTTGACGTGCATTGCAAGCTTTTTTTTATGAATTTTGCAATTTTTTTGAATTTTTGTAGTTTTTGTATGCCGGGACGAGGAAGCAAATGCCGAGGGCGACCACGCCGAAGGAGAGGAGCTGGCCCTGGGTGATGCCGTGCCATACATTGGCGTCCGGTTCCTTAAAGCATTCACAGGTAATGCGTGCGGTGGCATACAGGAAGCAGAAGAGGGCGGAGAAAATGCCTGCAGGGGCGTTTTTCCACGTGAGGCGCACGGTCATGAGGATGATGAAGATGATGAGGCCTTCCCCGAGTGCTTCAAAAAGCTGAGAGGGGTAACGCGGGGTAAGGAAGGGGGCGAGTGCCTCGCAAACGGCGGGATTTTCGCGGCAGAGGCGCAGGAGGAGGTCTGCGTACCCCTCGGTGAAATTGCCGGCGGCATCACGCATGGCAAAATCAGCCAAGGGAGCGCCGAGAGCATGCTCTACGGCCACGCGGGCCTGAATTTGCTGCATATCCGGAAGGGAGAAGAATTCCTGAGGGAATTTACATGCGAGCGCATGCGTAGCCGCGCACGCGCGCCCGTATAATTCACCGTTGATGAAGTTTGCTACGCGGCCGAAGAAAAGGCCGATGGTGCAGACGATGGCGAGTCCATCCGCCACGGCGGGGAGGGAAATCTTATTCTTACGGGTGTACCAGATGGCAACGAGGAGCACGCCGAGGATGCCGCCGTGCGAAGCCATGCCGCCTTCCCAGACTCGGCATACCCAGGAGGGGTCATCTATGAGGCCGGAGAAGCCTTGCTCCGGCAGCCAGTAGAAGAAGAACTCGCCGAGGCGGCCGCCTGCCAGTACGCCGAAAATGCAGACCCATGTGATGAAGTCGCCCAGTTTTTCAGGCTCCACGCAGTACAGCTTGCGCTTGGAGAGCCAGAGCAGCACGAGGTAACCGAGAATGAACCCGGCTATGTATGCCAGGCCGTACCAGCGTACGGCCAGCGGGGTGCCGGGGATATTAAGGATGATGGGATCCAGATTATGAAAGTATGTGGCCAGCAGATTCATGATTACTGAATGCCTTATATCACAAGCGTCAGAGTGTCTCAAGCTAAATACCTGATTATGCCTCAGAAAAAGAGTTATGTTATGTTTAAGTGCTGAAATTATCAAAAAAAATCACGTCAGACGGAAGTTTGTTCTCGCCAAAGGGAGGGGGATTGTGTATAAATATAACGTACATCAGAATTTTTACCATGAAAAATAGCCTTTGGTCCAAACTTGTTCTGGCTGCATGCACCGCCATGACAGCTTCCGCTGTTGATGCTGATTTCGCACAGGTGACTCTGCGCGGCGATACTCCCGGGCTCGCCGGTAAGCTTGTGCAGGCAGTGGAAGGGAAGCCTGCCACGATGTCCTTCACTGAATCCCGTGGCCGCAGCCGCAGCGCCAGCTGGCAGCGTATCGGTATTCCCGTGCAGATTGAAGGGCGTTGCAGGCGCTCCGGTAATGATACACCCACTCCTGATTATCTTGAAGGGCTTACCGTGACGGTGCACGTGCTGTTTAAGACGAAGAGCCAGAGCGGTGGTGATTCCTATGCCCGCGTGAGCAAGACGCTCACTTACCACGAGATTGCCCTGAGCCGTGGCTCCGGCGCAAACAGCAACAGCAAGGTGGAAATGACGGTGGACCTCTTCCTTTCTCCCCGCAATGCTATGCTCGTGAGCAGCAATGGCCCGAATGCTCACTCCACTGAAGTGAAGGTGGTGGCCGTGGCTATGGATGCCTCTCTGAATGGTACTTCCTGCATGAACCGTGAGGAGTCCTCCAATGTGGTGTTTGACCGCTCTGAGCTGCCCCGCCGCTGGTGGGAAGCAAGTGGTGTGAACTCTAACGGCGCTGTGCTCTATGCGCTTAACGAGACACCCTATGCCTATGCAATGGCTGATTCCATGCCTTGGGTAACGACGGACGCCAGCTCCACACCGAGCACACCCGCTGCTCCCTCTACTTCCACCACAACTCCCACGGGTTCTGACTCCACGGGTACTACTGATACCGGCAGCACTCCCACCGGTGGTGACTCCGCTACGACTGATTCCGACTCTGCGGATGATAGCGCGTCCGGTCGCCGCGGCCGTAACAACAGCCGCAATAACCGCCGGACTAGGCGCAATCGTTAATTGATTCTTCAACTTATTACTTACTTCTATGGCTGAATATAAAACAACCGTCGCTCTTGAAATTGGTGCGCAAAGCGTTACCATGGGCGTGTTTACCCCCTCCGGTAAGGGATATGCGCTTTCGCGCTATGCCCGTAAGGAGATTGTTCTCGATCCCATCGAGGACGGCATGCGCATGGATTACATCAGTAACGCCATCGCAGAGCTCGTGACGGAACTTAAAGTGAAGGGGAGCGAGGTTCGTAACGTCGTCTCCGGTCAGAAGGTATTTATGCGCTTCCTGAAGCTTATTGCTCTGGAGGACGCTGATTTGGATGAGCAGGTGCGCTATGAGGCTCAGCAGCACATCCCCATGTCTCTGGATGAAATGCAGCTGGATTACCAGGTGCTTCCCTCCCGCGAGGAGGGTGATACAGAGGTGCTTCTGGTGGCTATTAAGAAGGATGAGCTGGATGGCCTGAACAGCCAGGTGGAGGGTAATGGCCTCAAGACGGTGGCTGTGGATTGCTCCATCACTTCCCTTTACAACGCTTTCCGCGTGAGCTACCCTGAGGAGGAAGAGCCCGTGATGATTCTGGATATCGGCGCCAAGACTACCGATATCATCTTCGCTGAGGCTGGCCGCTTCTTCACCCGCTCCGTGACCGCCGCCGGTTCCTTCATCACCAACAGCATCGCCCGTGAGTTCAATGTGGGCTTCTGCGAGGCTGAAAGGATGAAGGTGGAACAGGGGATGGTTTCTCTGGGTAATGGCTTCACTGATAACCTCTCTGAGCAGGAGGCCGCCCTCGCTACGACTATTCGTAATGCCATGAACCGCCTCAGCTCTGAGGTGCAGCGTACTATTAACCACTACCGCGCTCAGTACCAGGGCAGCGCCCCTGTGAAGGCTTACATTTGCGGTGGCGGTGCCCGTATGCCCTACGCTGTGGAATTCCTCCAGAGTACGCTGAATATCCCCGTGGAGTACCTCAACCCGCTCAATGCCTTTAAGATTGGCAACAAGGTGGATGAGGAGGCTCTGGCGATGGATGCCCTCTGCTTGGGTTCTGTGGCCGGTGCTGCTGTAAGCGCTGCTAAGGTGGGTGCATTCAGTGTGGATCTTGTGCCCACGAGTGTGGGTAAGGAGCGTGCTGAGCTGGAGATGCTGCCCAAGGTTATCACGGGTGGTCTGATTGCTGTGGCCGGTGCTGCTATCTTTGCTTGGGCTGCTGACAGCACAGCAAGTGATGCTGAGAAGGCTCTTGCCAAGGCTCGCCCCGCTGTGGAGAGAATTGAAAACATGAGCGGCGCTATCGCCACGGAGAAGGGTAAGTATGACCGCGCCAAGCGCGAGATTGACCAGCTCATGCAGTATTACTCCATGCGCACAGCTTATCCTGAACTCGTGCAGCAGCTCTCTCAGCGTACGGCCTCCGTGCGTTACTGGTTCACGGAGTTCGCTCCCCTCATTAATTATGATGCCAATAAGGAGACTCTTGGTGATCAGCTTGAGGTGAAGGGTACTCGCCTTATTGACCCCGCCCGTAGTGCTAATGCAGGTAACACCAGCGCCATTAATCAGGCCCCCGAGGCTGTGGATGTGCGCCGCCGCAATCAGGCACCGCGCGTGACCGCCATTGCTGTGACCGGCTACACTGTCAAGCGCCCGGGTGATGACCGCAGCCATCGTCAGGCTGTGATAGACCTCATCTCCAACAACTTTGATGAGCGTAGTGCTGATTCTCTGTTCAGCTACCAGAGCAGTGAGCTGCAGCGTGATTTGAACCGCTACTGCCGCTTCGTCGGTGCTGGTAACGTGCGTAATAACCGCATGACCATTCCTGACTATGTGGAGCGTTTCACCATGATTATGCCGCTCAAGAACCCCATCTCAATTCCTGAGCTCGCTCCCGCTAGACAGTCGAACCGTTAATCATCTCACTTCTCAATACACATGAACATTCTTGAAAATAAACGTGTGCTTTGCCTTACCAGCGTTTTTGCTCTGGCCTTCGCTGGGCTGGTGTACTATGGTTTCGGGCGCACGGCTGATGGCTCCGCTGCCCGAGTGCAGCTGGAGGGTTATGGACAGCAGGTGGAGGATCATGATGCTGCGGCTCTTCCTCCCACTCGCCAGACTCTCTCCGCGCTGAAGGAATCCGTGCGCGGTGTTAATGATGCACTCGCTGCTCTGAAGGAGGACTTCGAAAGGTACCGCCAGAGCTGTGTGGGCAACGGTGAAACCATCTCCGCTGTGGATTTTCAGAACATCCTGCGTGATTCCGTGGCTGAGCTCAGCCGCAATGCTCAGGAAGCTGGCTGCACCCTCTCCCCCGCTGCTGCTAACCTGGGCATGGGCGCCTATGAGAACTCCGCTCCCACGGCTGAAGATGTGCCTTACCTGCACTTCCAGATGCGTGCTGCCCGCCGCGTGGCGGACCTCATTGTGCAGAGTGGTGCACCCCTGCTGGATAAGATATACTGCGCTCCTCTTCCCGAGGCTAAAGAGCGCACACGCAGTGATTTCTTCCCGCTGAATCTGGAGGTGGCTTTCAATGCCAAGCGCAGTGATGTGGCTGAGAATCCCGTGAGCGTGCTTCCTCAGGTGCTGAATTCTCTTTCCGCTGATAAGGATTACTTCATCATGATTACCGGTATGTGGGTGAACAGCACGGAGGAAAGCCTCCCCGCAGTGGACCCCTACATGGCACCCGGTGGTGACCCGAACATGGGTGACAGCATCACGGATAACGCCGGTGGTGCTCAGGAGCCCGAAGTTCGCCAGATTGCTGTGCGTAAGACCGGTTCTCCTGACGAGACGGTGCGCGTGCACCTCAACCTGCAGGTCCTTTACTTCAACCCCAATGCCCGCAGAAGGTAATCCTCTCTTTAACCTCTTTCAATAATCATTATTATGGCTGAACAGACAAACTTCGGCAAGAATGCCCTCATTACCGGTATTCTCCTCGGTGTGGCATCCGGTGCCTTCGGCATTTACACTCTCACCGGTGGAAAGGTGCCTGCTGCGCAGACTGAACTTTCCAATGATGGTGTGGCCGCTGCTAAGGAGCTTTCCGAGCTCGCTGCCACCACAAATGCCATCCGCCAGCGCGATTATACAATAGCTGATGTCGCCCCTGAGGGCGCTGTCATCGCCGGCAAGGCACGTTACACCCCCATCTTCTTCTCCCCTGAACTCTGGCAGGTGACGAATGATGCTGAGGGTGCCAACTCCGTGGTGGATATTTATGAGCCCACCACTCGCCCCGTGCATGCAGACGTGCCGAACCATTGGTTCATCACTAACGGCATCGCTGATGCTCTGGGCCGCGCTGATGGCCTCACGATGGATAGCGATGCAGACGGCTTCTCCAACGGTGAAGAAAAGGCCGCTGACACTAACCCCAGTGATCCCGCTAGCTATCCTGCGCTTATCCGCGTGGGTGAGGCTCCCAAGCTGGAGGTGGTGAGCGTCACGAATGCCAGCGCTGTCATCTCCGTGGATTCCACCCTCGCTTACGAAAGCGCTCCTACCAGCATGGGCGTGAAGATTTTCGCCTCTGCTACGGAGACGAGAACTCCCGTGGCTCGCTTTACCGGCCTGAAGGTGGGCGATAGCTTCGGCCTTAGCAATAGCGATAAGACCCGCTTTACTGTGCTGCGCTTCGAGCAGATGGAGTTTGATGGCTCTCCTGAAACCGTCGTGGTTGTGCGTGATAACGTGACAGCCTCCGCGGAGAAGGAATTCTACATCCGCTCCGGTAGTCCGACCCGTCCCGGTACTCGTGACCACGGTACAGCTAACGCCAAGGGTCGCAGCATTCAGGATACCACCGTCACGCTCCGTGTGACAGCTGGTCCTGCAGCTGGTAAGCCTGAGGGTACAATCTCCACACAGGTTAATGGTTCCTTCACCGTGCCGGGTACGGATATTACATGCGTGCTCGAAACCGTGGATGCCGCCGGTAGCGTAAATGTGCGCCCGAATGGAGCTGAAAGCCCCGTATCCGTGCCCAAAGCCGCGAATTGACCTGCAAAATGAGCTTAATTTCACCCGAAATTACAAATAAATTCCACTTTTTTGAATTGTAGACTTTACAAGTGAACAGTTTTCTGTCATAGTTTAGACATTACCATGAACCACGCACCTCTCATTACCTCAAAGTATACGATGATGCTTGCGGCTATGGCCATGACCTGCCCCTTTGTGCAGGCAGAAACGGCCGGATACCTGAGCACTTCAACAGCCGCCGGTACCAGCGAAGTTGGCCCCACCGCCGTTTACGCCGGTCAGAGCAGCATTAATGCCCGTGAAACTGCACGCCGCCGCGCCATGGAGCAGGAAGCTCAGCAGCTCCTGCAGGAAGGCCGCACCGCTTATCAGGCCGGCCGCTACTCCGAGGCTCTTGAAAAGTTCAAGGCCGCTTGGAGCCGCATTCCCAAAGCCCCCGCCACCCAGGGGCTTCAGCAGCACATTATCGATGTTATCGGTGACGCTTCCATCGCAGTGGCCGGTGAGTACTCCCGCGTAGGCCGTTATGATGACGCCGAGCAGCTTCTGCTGGATGTTCTTTCCCGCAACCCGAACAACGAACGCGCTCGCCGTGACCTTTCCCTGCTGCGCGACCCCGTGCGCAACAACCCCGCTCTCACACCCCAGCACGTTCGCGACGTTGAAGAAGTAACTCGTCTCCTTGCCCTCGCTTATGGTTACTATGACCTCGGCAAGTTTGATGACGCTTACTCCACCTTTGCTCAGGTTATCAAGATCGACCCGTACAACAGAGCCGCCCGTCAGGGTCAGGAGGCTGTGTCCGAGCGTCGTATGAACTACTATCGCAGTGCTCGTAACTCCTTCCGCGCCAGAGCTCTGGCTGAGGTGGATGCCCTTTGGGAAGAGCATGAGCCGCAGGACCTGCCCGATATCGAAGTGGGTGGTGGCGATGCCGCAGCACAGGTGACGGAGAGCCAGATCAACAATGATCAGAACCTCTCCAGAATGCAGATTTCCTCTGTAAACTTTGAGAATACCCCCATTGAAGAGGCTCTTGATTTCCTCCGTGGTGAAGCTCGTAAGAACGGTATCCAGATTAACTTCATCTTTGAGCGTCCGCGTCAGGAGGCTCCCGCTGCATCCTCTGATGCCGATATGGATGAAGAGGGTGAGGAATCCGCTCAGCCCGTGGCTATGACTACTCCCCAGCAGGATGCTGTCGTGCCCGGTCTGAAGGTGCAGGGTGTAAATGCTAAGGAACTGCTGCAGATGATTTGCACGCAGGCCGGCTGCCAGTACCGCGTGGAGGACAACGCCATCGTGGTGTACCAGACAGGTGCCGGCGTGGAGCGCATGTTCAAGCGCCAGTGGAAGGTATCCCGTGACTTCTTCGTGAGCGAGGAAGGTGGCGAGGAGAGCTACGATGATGATGGTGGTTTCGGTGATGACTCCTCCTCCTCTGCCCGTGCTCCCCGCATTGACGCCGTGGCTGCTCTTCGTGCAGCCGGTGTGTCCTTCCCCCGTGGTGCTACTGCTCAGTACTCCTCCCGTACCGGTATGCTGACCGTGGAAAACACGGCTAACAACCTGGACGCTGTGGAAGAGGCTGTGAACGAGTACCGCCGCCAGATGCCCCAGATGATTAAGGTGACCGCCAAGTTCGTGGAGGTTTCACAGACGAACGAGGAAGAGCTCAGCTTCGACTGGGTGGTGAATCCCTTCTCCGTTTCCAACAACGGCAGCACCTACCTCGGTGGTGTGAGCGGCCAGGGCTCTGACCCCCTGCGCTCCATGAACGACTTCGTGACCAGCGGTGGTTCTGCTTATGCTAACAACCACAACAACAGCGGTTCTTGGCCCATTTACAATAACTCCGGTCTGGTTGACAGCTCCTCTGCTATCCGTAACGGCCTCATGACCGGCGGTCTCCGCTCCGGTACCGGCGCTCTTACCGGCAGCTCCATGGACTCCCTCGTGGCTTCCGGCTCCGCTGCTGCTAACACAACCCGTCACGCAGCTCCCGGCATCCTCTCCCTCTCCGGTATTTATGACGAGGGCTCCTTCCAGATGATTATGCGCGGCCTTTCCCAGAAGAAGGGCGTGGATATCATGTCTGCTCCCAGCCTTGTAGCTCGTCCCGGTGAGCTTGAGTACACTCCCGAGCCCGATCCGCTCGCAAGTGACCAGGGTGGTGACAACGGTTGCGCCAAGATTGAGGTGATTCGTCGCTTCATCTATCCCTCCGCTTACGATGCTCCTGAAATCGGCAGCGCTGGTGGTAACAACAACAACTGGAACAACAATAATAATACGACCTCCATGCCGATTGCTTCCCCGGCTAACCCCTCTGAGTGGGCAGTGGAAGAAGTTGGTATCGTGATGCGCTTTAAGGTGGACGAGCTCGAGGGCAACGACATCATTAAGTTCAATCACTTCGAAATTAAGGTGGTGAACTTCGAAGGCTTCGTGAACTACGGCTCTCCCATTACCGCCGGTGTGGCCAATGACACGACCATGGAGCACATCACTCTTACGGAGAACCGTATTGGTATGCCCATCTTCAGCCGCCGTTACATCAACTCCAACCCCTGCATTTATGATGGTCACACCATCGCCATCGGTGGTATGATTGAGGATAACGTGCAGAAGGTGGAGGATAAGGTGCCCGTATTCGGTGACCTGCCCCTCATCGGCCGCTTCTTCCGCAGCAACGCTGAATCCCACGTTCGTAAGAACCTGATGATTTTCGTGACCGCTGAGAAGATTGACCCGACCGGCAAGCCCACCCGTCTTCGTGACGTAGGCACCGGTGACAATCCCACGGCTGGCTCCTCCGCTCCGAGCCTCTTCCCGGATGAAGGCCTTGCCAATCCGTAATTCGGAACCGGTTCACTGGTAATTCTGACCCGCCTCTGCTGCTAGCAGAGGCGGGTTTTCCGTTAAAATAGGCAAAAAAATGTAAAAAATAGCAGAAAAATAAAAATAATGCTTGCCAAGAGCGTGAGAATGTGCTAAATTGCCTGCGCACGGCTGAAAAAGCTGTCAACCTAGTGTCTGGATCGTCTAGTCGGCCTAGGACACCCGCCTTTCACGCGGGCAACACGGGTTCGAATCCCGTTCCAGATGCTTCATGAAAAGCTCCATCGCAAGATGGAGCTTTTTTTCACCCATGCGTCAGAGATAATGGAGAGCACGCCGGTCAGGAAATGGATAGACCCCCATGAGCTAAAGAGGCTCATGGCCCTGATGCTTCCGCTCTATATAGGTAATATCCTGCACATGGGTATGGGTGTGACGGATACAGTGGTGGCCGGGTGGAGCAGTGAGCTGGATTTGGCTTCCATTGCTATGGGCTTTTCCATTTCCGGAACGGTCATGATAGCCGGTGGCGCCGTGCTGACGATTCTCAGTGCCATCATCTCTCGCCTTCGCGGGGCTGGGATGGCCCATAAAGCTGGCCATATACTGAATAATGGTAAGGTGCTGGCGCTTTGCCTCAGTGTGGTGGAGGTGCTCATCATGGTGCTGGGCTCTTATGCCTTCTTTTACGTGACGGATAATACTGAGCTGGCCTCACGCGCGCAGATGTATGTGTGGTTCACGCTGGCTGGTGTTCCTGCGAACTTGCTCATGCGAGTTATTATGGCGAATTTTGAAGGCTATGGCCAGACTCGCCCAGCGATGTTCGTTTCCCTCTGCGGTGTGCTGCTGAATATACCGCTGAACTTCGCGTTTGTTTTCGGCTGGGGTATCATTCCCGCGCTGGGGGGTGCCGGCTGCGGCTTGGCTACCGCCATTATTAACTGGTGCATGTGCCTCTGCCTTTTATCCATGATGTTTGGCAGCCGTCAGCACCGGCAAAGGGCAGGGCAGATGCTCGCGCTGCGCCGCCCGGATTGGCGTAGTGTGCGCCATATTCTCCGCCTGGGGCTCCCAGTGGGCGTGGCCTCCCTGTGCGAGATGAGTTTCTTTAGCATGGTGACGCTTATCATGGCGCCGCTCGGTGAGGTTATCGTGAGTGCCCAGCAAGTGGCTATCAATGTGAGCGGTGTCATTTTCATGCTGCCCCTCAGTCTGAGTATTGCGGCGTCCATCCGCGCGGCGTACCACGTGGGTGCCCAGCGGGCTGAGGATTTCCAGGCTATGCTGCGCACGCTGCTGATAGTCACCTACGCTCTCGTGATTTTCTTCATGCTCATTACTATTCTGCTGCGCCGGGATATTGTGGGGCTGTACACGGACTCCGAGCAGATTGTGGAGCTGGCATCCGTGCTGATTATTTACTGTGCCGTTTATCAGATTTCAGACGCCACGCAGGCCGTGATGAGTGGTCTGCTGCGAGGCTGCCATGATACGGCTATTATTACTTGGGCGAACCTCTCCTGCTACTGGGGTGTGGGGCTGCCGCTGGCCTACCTCCTCATCCGCACGGATTATATCGTGCCCGCTATGGGGGCTCCCGGTGCTTGGGTCAGTTTCATCGTGGCCCTTACACTTACGGCCATTATTCTTACCAGCCGCTTCCTTTATACCCGCAGGAGGCTTTTTCACACTCACTCCTGAGTTATTTTTTCAGAATTTCAACAAAATTCTGAGATTATGCTTGACGGATGCATGGTAAAAGTGTAAACTCCGTGACCCCATACTACAGGTGTAGTGTGGCGCGAACTCATAAACCACAAACACACACACGATGAAGACCCACGTGAAGAAAGGTGACAACGTACTCGTTATCGCCGGCAAGAACAAGGGCAAGCGTGGTGTCGTTCTGTCCGTAAACGCTGCTAAGCAGACGGTCATCGTTGAGGGTGCACGCACTCTCAAGAAGGCCACCAAGCCCTCTGAGGCTGATCCTGAAGGCGGCATTAAGGACATTGACGGCCCCATCCACATCTCCAATGTGAAGAAAGAGAGCTGATGCCG
>JAZOMC010000026.1:0-32301 GCA_045653545.1 Akkermansia sp. | reverse complement strand
GTGGCAAGCTGCTCGCTTGCTCTCAGCTTGCCCACTCGTCGTGGGTCCGAATCCCCTTGAACAGTAAAGCCCCTCTGACGAGGGGCTTAAGAGCGGATGATGGGATTCGAACCCACGACATCAACCTTGGCAAGGTTGCGCTCTACCACTGAGCTACATCCGCGTTTTCTTGTTCACCGCCTTTGGGCGGGTCGGTGAGAGAATTATACACGTTTGCTCAGATATGGCAAGCCTTTTTTTGTAAAAAAGTGATTTTTTTAGAGGAGGCGGGCGAGGTGCTGTGGGGTGAAGGGAGTGATGCTGGATTCCATGGCGGCGTGCATCTTGCTGGCCCAGGCCGGGTCAGCCAGAAGTGCCCGGCCGATGGCTATGAGGTCTATCTCATTCATGCTGAGACTCCGCAGCAGTTGTGAGGGGAAGCCGGGCTCTAGGCCGATAGCTCCGGAGCAGATGGCCGGTCGGTTGCTCAGCCGCCTTACCCAAGCAGCTAACCCCAGCGGGCTGCCTTCAAACTCCGGGTGCCCGTAATGAAGCGAGGTGCAGTCAAATACATCCACTCCGGCTTCACTGAGAGGGCGAACGATTTCTTCCAGTTCTTCCGGTGTGTTCGCTAGGCGCGCCTCTTCATGTCCGGGATACCATTGCGATAGGCGAAAGAAAATAGGGAAGCGCCGCCCGACTGCTTTACGCACCGCTTGCACTACTTCGCAGGCAAAGCGAACGCGGCCATGGAGGTCGCCTCCGTATTCGTCTTCGCGGCGGTTGGTCTCAGCACGCAGGAATTGGTCGATGAGCATACCATAGGCGCCATTGATTTCCACCCCATCAAATCCCAGCTTTTTGGCATTCTCTGCGGCGCGGGCGAATGAGAGCACGACATCGCGAACTCGGCCATGGCTCATGGGGGCTCCTACTCGTTGGAGGGTGATAGGGTGAATGCCGGAGGGGCTGATGGCTGCCTCTTCCGGGTTCGGGGCCCTGCCGTCAGAGGGGCGCATGAGGCCTGCGTGTTGAATCTGGGGGATAATCTTGCAGTTTGTGGCGTGCACGGCTTGGCATATTCTTTTCCATGCACGCAGCGCGGCACCGCCGAAAAAGCTGGGCGTATCAGCTGAGGCCGCGGCTGCCGGGTCATCAATGGCGGCGCCTTCTGTGATGATGAGCCCGAGCTCATGCTCTGCGCGGCGGCGATAGTAGCGCAGCATTTCCGGTGTCGGGATGCCATCCGTAGCATAATTTCGAGCCATCGGCGCCATGACGATGCGGGTGCAGAGCTCGATTTTTCGGTGTATAAAGGGGCGGTAGAGGATTTCAATGTCTCGTAAGGCTAGGGCAGTTCCGGTGTTCATGCCATTACTGTACCACAGCTCCGGCCCTAGGCAAGAGGTTAGAATAACCGTTCAGGCGCGTGAGAGGATTCCTCTCAGCATCCCAGAACACAGCGGAGCGCAAATGCCGCCGGGAGATTCTTGAGCGGCGTGAGGATTTCTGCTCCCGGTACCTGTGCGGCAAAGGATTGCTTGGGATTTACAAGCACAGCGTGGTCACAAATGGAGAGCATGGGTAAATCCGCCGCGCTATCCGTGTAGCCCACATCGGCATGTGTGATGCCGATAGCAGCAAGGCGTACGAGTTTATTAGCGCCTTTGTTGTTGCCCGGTGCAGGAATGGTGGGCATGAAGGGCACGCGCTCAAAGCTTTCTGTGGGGGTGCCGATGGTGTGCGTGAATCCCAGAGCTTCACCCACGAGGCGAGTCCACCAGTCCGGCGAGGCGGAACAGAGCACGGTGGTATCACCAGCTTGCTGGTGGCTCCTGAGTTTCTCCAGCACAGGAGGGTAGAGAGCCGGCAGGATTTCCTGCTGTACGAATTCTCGGCACTGCTTCTGTAGCTCGTCAGCTGGCATGTTCCAAGCATAGGCAAGGAAGGCTCGTTTCATGCGCTCCGTATTAAAGATATGAAGACCTCTCAGGATGCCACAGGGAGCCACGGCCAGCAGGTACAGGCGGCGCAAAGCGTGTTTTTTCAGCACCCAGCGGCAGAAGCGCAGCTGGGAATCACCCGCAAAGAGGGTGCCATCCATGTCAAAGAGAGCTATCATAAGCCGTTCCTTCTGTGGTGGGAGATGATGCGCCATTTCCACACCGTCATGATGATGATGCCCATGATGGCACCGCCGAGGTGGCCGGCTTCACCGCCGGCGTTATCAAGATTAAACAGGATGGTAACCATGGCAATGCCGATAATCAGCAGTGCAAATGTACGCATGCTCAAATCAATGGGCGGGAAAAGCAGGTGGATTCGCCCATGCGGGAACATGAAGGCGATGGCTACCATTACGCCGTAAACCGCAGCGGAGGCCCCAATCATCGGAACCAGCTGCCAAGGCATTACCATGCCAGTGTACTCAGTGTACTGTATCACCAGTTGATTTGCAAGAGCAAGGGCTTGAGGGGTATCCGCAACACTGCTGTAGAATCCCATGCCGGCGAGGATGGAGGAGAAAAGCGCGCCTGCAACACCACATGTCAAATAATAGGCCAGAAAGCGCCTGGGACTCATGATGCTTTCCAGCAGACGTCCAAAGAAATACAGCGCCCACATGTTAAAGAGAAGGTGGGTCAGGTTTGCATGCAAAAACTGGTAGCTTATCAGGCGCCACAGCTCGCCCTGCATGAAACAACTGAACCATGAGTAACTGCCCATCACCTGCAGAGTGGGAGTCGCTTGCCCTCCGGGGACTGCTATGTCCAGAAATGCCGGGGTCTGGGCTACACTGCCCACGAGGTATACCACTACATTGATGATGATGAGTGAAAGGGTAACTGTCAGTCTGTTGGGTGTCATATCTTACCGGTTAAGACGCAGCGGGGCGTCCTTTTGTTCAGAATTCAGGTGGAAGTACAGGCGGATTCAAGCGTGTGCCCATAGCGGAGATTTCATCATAAGTAAGGATGTGCTCCATGCTGCAGGCTGCTTCATCCGCTCGCTCCGGGGCTAATCCTGCCATTTCTGTCATGAAGCGCAGCAGGATAGTATGAGCATGGATGACTCGCTCAGCATAGCGTTCACCCTCAGCTGTGAGGGTGATGGGGGCATACTGGTGGTACTCGATGAGACCGAGATCCGCCAGCTTGCGCATGGCTGCTGTGACGCTGGGCTTCTTTACGTTCAGCATCTGCGCGATGTCGCTCACCAAGGCTGAGCCGTTTTTGTGGCAAAGGTGGCCGATTGCCTCCAGATAATCCTCACCACTACGGCCTATACGCTTGCTGAGTTCCTGTGGTAAATTATTCATGGCATTTCTCCAGAGTGGCCACGCACTCCAGGTGCTTGGTCTGCGGGAAAAGGTCAAAGGGCTGCACTTCCACTACGCGATATCCGGCCTTGGCGAACTCTGCCAAATCACGAATCTGCGTGGCAGGATTGCAGGATACGTAAACCACGCGTGCAGGTCCAAAGGCGAAGAGCTGGTTCAGGAATGCCATGTCACAACCCTTGCGGGGCGGGTCAATCACCACGGCACTTTCTTCTGCGGGGAAGTCTACCTGCTCAAAGATTGCTTCTGCGCTGGCGGCCATGAAGGAGGCATGGGTGATGCCATTGCTGCGTGCGTTGGCTCGGGCCCAGTCTGCGCTTGTTTCGCTCACTTCCACGCCAAGCACCTTTTCAAAGTGCGGGGCCAGAGTCAGCGCGAAAAGACCGCTGCCACAGTAGGCGTCTACCAAGTAGCGGGCGCCACCGGCACATGCCTGCTTTGCCACATAGCCGGTGAAGGCCGGCAGAATGTAAGGATTGTTCTGGAAGAAATCACCGGCGAGGAAGTTAAAGGTGAGGTCTCCCACTTTTTCTGTGCAGACGGCGTTATTGTTTGTGATAACGCTTCCTTCACTTACGCGCATGAGCAGAGTGGCTCCACGCTTGTACTGAGCGGCAGCCTGATGTACGGATTTACGCACGATGGGCAGGGCGGCATTCAGCTCGTCCATAGCGATGGGGCACTGCTTAATGTCGCACACCTCACTGCGGGAACCCACGCGGAGGAAGCCGATGTTGCCCATCTTGGCGTCCTTCGGCTTATGGAAATGCGGGGTAATCTTGGAGCGGTAGCCGTATGTTACCGGAGAAGGAATGGCAGGCAGTACCTGCAGCTCCAGTCCGGCCTGCAGGCGCAGCAAGTCCGCCACCTGTGCCGTTTTCCACTCCAGCTGTGCTTGATAATCCAAGTGCTGGTACTGGCAGCCGCCACAGTAACCGAACACGGGGCACTGCGGCTGTACACGCTTGGGTGAAGGCTCCAGTACTTCTACAAGGTCTGCTGAGGAGCAGTTCTTGTCATTTCGGTAAATGCGGGCGCGTACCCGTTCTCCGGGCAGTGTGTAGGGTACAAATACGACCCAGTTATCAATGCGGCCCACGCCATCACCCTGATTGGACAGGTTTTCGATGGTCAGCTCTACCTCTTCATGATAGGCGAAAGGTACGGGGACGAATTTGCGCGGTGGTGTATCCATGTCGGAAAGGGGGATGGAAGTTAGTGGGCGTTAGTGCGGCCGTCTATGCTCATGGGCAGGGAACCCGGCAATGAAGGAGAGCGCAGGCCATGGCGCTCTGCTGCATTGGGAAGGGGGGCTGAGTTCTCGCTAGTGCTCACAGCTTCTTCCGGCGGCGCAAAGTGGCCCATGCGCAGGCCGCTGCGGCCTGGTACGCCGGAGCTGTTTCCTACATAGGTAGGCATATAATTCATGGGCTCGGAGTGAGGAACCTCGGTCTGGCTGCTACTGCTGGTGGGGACTGTTTGTGCCTCCTGCATCATGTTCCGGGCGGACTCCATCTGTTCGGCGGAAGGGGTGATGTTTGTTTTAGCTACTTCTTCCGTGTTTTGAGCGTTTTCTGTGGTATCTGCCGGCTCTGTGACTTCTACGCTCTCGGTGTTCAGCTGTTTGGCAGCCAAGGCTTCATAAGCGGCACGGCGGGCACGCCCGACCGGGCAGAGTTCGAGCTCGCAGCTCAGCATCCCGGCACTGCAAACGTGATTATGTGTTTTTTCTGCCTCCGCTACTGCTGCGGCTACTTCCGGGGGAAGCGGCTGCTGACATGCACTCATCGTCAGCGCGCATACAGTACAGAACAATATAGAAATTCGCTTCATGCGCGAATGATAACATCCCGTTAGCGCACGCGCAAGCTCAAAAGCTGTCCGCATTCGGCAAATGCGCTTGCTGTATGACACGTGCTCACTCCGTAGTTGATTTGACTGTAAACTCTGATGGTGGCGTTGTGAGGCTTTGCGCCTCCTTTTTTAGACTACGGCGGCCCTTCGGTGCTCTGTAAGACAATAAAATTTTCATTTTTTGTTTCAATTCTCTTGACATTCTGTCAGATTCAGGTAAACTCTCCCGCACCAAAACGAAAAACCACTTATAAATCTTTACTATGGCACACACACAGTCCGCTAAGAAGCGCATCCGCCAGACGATCACCCGTACCGCCGTTAACCGCTCCATCATGTCCCGCGTTCGCACCCTTCGCAAGAAGGTTGCCGCCGCTGTAGCTGCTAACGACAAGGAGGCCGCCGTTGCCGCTTACAACAACTTTGCTTCCGCTATCGACAAGGCTGCCAAGAAGGGTACCGTGCCCGCCAACCGCGCAGCCAACTACAAGAGCAAGGCTGCCAAGGCTGTGGCCACCATCGCCTGAGTTCCCTTTCAGGTTTTCCGTTTTCAGCGGGGTCGCGATGTGAATCGCACCCCGCTGTTTCTATAGTGTCATTTCTTGTTATTGCTATGGATGCTATTTTCGGTGCGGGGTAAGCCGAAATAATATATATTTTTTCAGAAAATGCACTTTTTTTGAACAAAAGTGCTTTCTCATACGCCTAATAATATGAAACCGTATGAGAACCCCTGAAACAGGTGCTGCTTCCGATAAGGAAAGTAAGGGCATAAACTGGGAGACGTGGCTGGATGAAAACAGCGCACGGCTCTTTCTTTATGCTCGCCAGCAGACGCGTTCTCAGGCGGATGCTGAGGACGTGCTTCAGAATGCTCTTTTACAGCTCGTGCGAGCCGTAGAATGCGGAGAGTTTCGGGGGCAGCCCTCCCAGTGGCTTTCATATACTCTTTCGGCCATTCGACATCTTGCGGCAGATGAGGCTCGCCGCCGCCTCACTAGGCAGAGCTATGAGCAGAATGTCCGCCCTGAACCATCAGAGGATGATCCCTGGCTTCGCTGTGAGCTGGATGATGAACTGCACCGCCGCCATGTGGAGCATGTGCTTCATACGCTTCCTGAAAACTACACGGAGGTTCTTATCCTGAAAATATGGGAAGGTCTTACCTTTAATCAGATTGCGCAGGTGACCGGTGAAAACATGAACTCCATTACTTCACGATACCGCCGGGCTCTCGCTCTTTTTCGCGAGATGCTTGCGCAGAATCCTTTGCCTGAGTAAAAATATTATGAGAGAACAGCAAGCCCCCCAAGAACTCTGCCGTACTTCACCTGTGAGTATTCCTCCGGATGTACGGGACCGCTGTTTGCACGCCATGCTGAATCTTAGCCGAGAAATTCGTGCAGCAGCTGATTTGAGACAGGAAATTTCCTCTCAGTTTTCCCCGGCACCGCTGCCCGAACCGTTTCTCGCAGGCTTGAAGCGCGCACTCGCTACGGAGGTGGATATCGTCCGCCGGAATAACCGCTGTTCACGCTCATGGCGGATATGGGCTCCTTTTGCGGCCGCCTGTGTTACGTTGTTGACGGTTCTTGGGCTCATGCTGTCGACAGATGCGCCCGTGGAAACAATACATGAGACGGAGGTTTCCATGTTTTCCCTCAACACGCCGATTCTCACTGCTCAGGGGGTTGTCCCGGTTCGCGTTTCCGTTCGCCGTATGTATTCAGAACCGGCCATGATGCACGCAGAATCAGCCAAGTGCAGGAGGTCTGACACCTGCAGGTGTTTATATATCGATACCCTTACCCTTGAGGGGGAAGATAATACAAAGTTTCACAGAAAAGTCCCGAATCAGATAATAATTCCGAGTCTTGACGAAGTTATTTGATTCGCTGTCCCGCATCACTATCACCTTTCTGCAGTTCAGCCATGCGGCTACTGCGGAGGAAGCCCGGATGCCCGGTCTGAAGAAGGGTGATGTGATGCTGGGAGTCGTTGCCTCTGCTACCCTAGTCACTTACCCTTGGTACGTGACGCTCCAAATAAGGTGAGCAGGCATGGGGTGGGAGCTGCCGCAGCTGCAGATATGCAGCAAAGTGTGGTAACCGGCGCTCCCACTCCAATGCCTGCGCCTTTATCCTATACTGTTTATTTTTTTGTTGAGCTTAGGATATTCTGCTGCTCGCGGAGTCCTTTCCTATGGTGACGTCAGGGAAAAACTATTTCCTTGGAATCATGAAAAACCATCACAGAGCATTAAAGTCAGCAGTAAAATCTTGACAAGTCGTTTCCGAGATGATATAAAAACCCCGTTAAGCCATGCTTCAGGAATATTTTTCAGCGTTTATCCAGTTAGTGGCCGGTTTTGGATTTGCCGGTCTGATTATTGTGCTTAGTGTGATTTTCGGGCGTCGTGCGAAGCTGCAGCCTGCACAGGATGTGCCGTATGAGTGCGGTAACGTGCCTGAGGGTGAGGGCGCTCCTTCATTCTTCTCCATTAAGTATTATATCGTTGCCATTCTGTTCCTTGTATTTGACTTGGAAGTGGTATTCCTGTACCCGTGGGCACTGGGCTTTAAGGATTTTGTGATGAACAACTGCGCTGCTTTTGCCTCTATGACGGTGTTCATCGCTGTTCTGATGTTTGCCTACCTTTATGCCTTGGGTAAGGGTGTAATCGTATGGCACCGCAACCCTGCTGCCCGCCGCTAAGCGATTGGTCCGGTTGTAACAGCTTTATATCAGGGCGGCTTCTCTCCGGAGGCCGCCCGTTTTTTAACCCTTTAAATTAATAACAGAACGATGGAAGCAAAGACGAGAATCGCCTGGCTGAAAGATACACTTGGTAAGCGGATTATCATGCTTGATGGTGGGCAGGGGACAATGATTCAGAAGCACGGCTTGCAGGAGGATGATTACCGAGGCGAGCGTTTTGCTGACCGTGGTAAGTACCCGCAGGATTTGCGCAACAATAATGATGTGCTGGTTCTTACTCGCCCGGATATCATCCGCGATATGTGCGAGCAGTACCTCGCCGCTGGCTCGGATATCATCAGCACATGCAGCTTCTCAGCCACATGTATTGGTCAGAATGAGTTCTTCCATCCCGGTGCTGCAGAGCAGAAGCACAATCAGGAGTACTATGAAGCTGTTCTGGCTAATGCAGAGCTGGCGGCTTTGGTGCGCGAGATGAATCTTGCGGCTTGTGCCATTGCCCGCAGCGTGGCTGATGCTGCGGCTGCTGCAGATGGACGTCCGCGCCTAGTGGCGGGCTCCATTGGGCCGATGGCTGTTACGGCTTCTCTCTCCCCGGAGGTGAGTGACCCCGGCTATCGTGCTATCAATTTTGACCAGCTTCGCCGCGCCTATCGTGAGCAAGTAATCGCTTTGGCTGATGGTGGGGTGGATGTGCTGCTGCTGGAAACCATTTTCGACACGCTGAATGCTAAAGCTTGCCTGTATGCCATAGCTGAGCTCCGGGATGAGCGCGAGCTGCCGCCCGTGATGATTAGCTTCACTATTACAGACCGCGCCGGTCGTACCCTGAGCGGGCAGACGGTGGAAGCTTTCTGGAACTCCGTGCGCCATGCGAGGCCTTTGAGCGTGGGTGTGAACTGTGCTCTGGGGGCTGACCTGATGCTGCCCTTTGCTCAGGAACTCAGCAGCTTGGCTGACTGCGCCATCAGTATGTATCCTAATGCTGGTCTGCCTGACCCGCTGAGCCCTAGTGGCTATGCACACAGCGCGGAGCACATGGCCGGCATTCTCCGTACCTATGCAGAGCAGGGGCTTATCAATTTCGTGGGCGGTTGCTGCGGTACTACACCCGAGTACATTGCTGCCATTCGTGAGGCTGTGAGCGGTTATGCTCCCCGCGTAATTCCTTCCAGCGCTCAGGATGGTATGCTGCGCCTCAGTGGACTGGAGGCATATAATCACCACAGCAGTGATGGCTTGCTGTATGTGGGTGAGCGCTGCAATGTGGCCGGGTCTCCCAAGTTTGCCCGCCTTATTCGAGAGGGGGCATATGAAGAAGCTCTGGAAATTGCCCGCGCTCAGGTTCAGAAGGGAGCCAAGGTGCTGGATTTCTGCTTTGATGATGGCATGATTGATGGGCCTGCCGCTATGAGCCGCTTCCTGAACTTGGTGGCAGCCGAGCCGGATATCGCACGTGTGCCCTTCATGATTGATTCATCCAAGTGGGAGGTAATTGAGGCCGGTCTGAAGTGTGTGCAGGGTAAGGCAATCGTGAACTCTATCTCTCTGAAGAATGGTGAGGAAGAGTTCTTGCATCAGGCTCGCATTATCCGCCGTTTCGGTGCGGCGGTGGTGGTGATGGGCTTTGATGAGAATGGGCAGGCCAGTGGTTATGAGGACCGCGTGGCTATTGCCCACCGCGCGTATGACCTCCTTACCCGTGTGGTCGGCTTTGAGGATGGCGATATCATTTTTGACCCGAACGTGCTTACGGTTGGCACCGGCCTGCCTGAGCATGCTAATCTTGCGCTGAATTTCTTCAGAGCGTCTGCTGAGATTCGCCGCTGTCATCCGCTCTGCCACATCTCCGGCGGCATTTCAAATGTCAGCTTTGCCTTCCGCGGTAACAACCCTGTACGTGAAGCGATGCACAGTGCGTTCCTTCACCACAGTGGCTGTGATCTTTGCATCGTGAACGCTGCTCTCATGACCCCGTATGAGAGTATTCCGGCACACCGCCGTAAGCTGGTGGAGGATGTGCTGCTGAATACCTGTGAGGATGCCACGGAGTGTCTCATTGCTTATGCTCAGGAGCTGGCTGAGGCTAAGGCTGCGCTGAAAGCAGCAGGGGCAGGCGCCCCTGCGCCGGTTGTTCCCAAGCAAGCAGATTGGCGCTCCCTGACCGTGTCGGAACGCTTGGCTCATGCTCTGGTGAACGGCATTACGACACATATCGAGGCTGATACTAATGAAGCGCTGGAGCTCTGTGGAAGTCCGCTGGCGGTGATTGAAGGGCCGCTGATGGATGGTATGAAGCAGGTCGGTGAGCTTTTTGGCTCGGGTAAGATGTTCCTTCCACAGGTGGTAAAGAGTGCCCGCGTGATGAAGCAGAGTGTTGCGGTGCTCACGCCTCTGTTGGAGGCCGCTCAATCAGGGCAGCCTGCTGCTGCCATCGTGGTATTGGCTACGGTGAAGGGGGATGTGCATGATATTGGTAAGAATATCGTGAGTGTGGTGTTGTCCTGCAATGGTTTCCGTGTGGTCGATTTAGGCGTGATGGTGCCCTGTGAGAATATCATTGAGGCCGCCCGCCGTGAAGGGGCCTCGCTGGTGGCACTCAGTGGCCTGATTACTCCGTCTCTTGATGAAATGGCTCGTGTGGCTGCAGCGCTGCAGGCAGAGGGGATGACTATTCCGCTGCTCGTGGGTGGCGCGACGACTAGTCCGCTTCATACCGCTCTGAAGATTGCCCCCAAATATCCGAATGGCATCGTGCTGCAGACGGCAGATGCCGGCAGTATCGTGCCTGTGGCCGCTGCATTGTGTGGTGCCGGTCGTGATGAGTTTATTGCGGCTCAGAAGGCTGAGCAGGCACGCCTGTGTGAGGTGCATGAGCAGAAGAATATTCCGCTGCTGCCCTTGGCGGAGGCTAGAGCTCGTGCTCTGAAGAGCGATGAACCGCAGCCTATGCCTCTCCGCACAGGAGTATTTACGGTAGGCGTTCCCACCGGATGTGCCTGCCATACCCCGCAGCCGGACTATCCGCTGAGCTGGCAGCAGTTGATGGATAATGCAGATTGGAGCATTACCTTGCGCACCTTTGGTATGCTTGGTGGCTCTGAAGAAAAGCGGCGCGAAGCTCAGACTCTGCGCGCGGATGCCGAGGCGCTGCTGGCCCGAGCTGTGGCTGAGGGGCGCTTGCAGGCACGCGCGTGTTTCGGTATATGGCCTGCGGAGCGTACAGGTGATGATATCTTACTGCAGGATGGTACTGTGCTTTACACTCTTCGCCAGCAGCAAGTGAGTGATAAAGCGCGTCTGGCTCTGGCTGATTATGTGGCCGGGCAGGGCGGTTATGTGGGGGCTATGCAGGTAGCTATCTGCGGCGCAGATGAGTGGGCTGCCGAACTGGATGCCGCGAATGATCCCTACAATGCGCTGCTAGTTGCCGCCATTGCCAATATGCTGGCGGAGGCGCTTGCTGAATGCACGCAAGCTGTGGTGGAGCAGGTGTGGCCTGTGGAGGATTCTAAAATGATTCGTCCTGCCTGTGGATATCCCAGTCAGCCGGACCATGTGGAAAAGCGTACCATCTTCTCTCTGTTGGATGCTTCTGCCCGCACCGGGACTACTCTGACGGAAACCTGTATGATGACGCCGTCCTCCGCTGTGTGTGCCCTCATCTTTAATCACCCGCAAGCTCGCTACTTCGCTGTGGGTGCCATGGGCGATGATCAGCGTGCTGATTATGCCGCTCGTACCGGTAGAGATATTCAGGGATTCTGAGTTCGCTTATTCCTTACTTTATTCTGAGAAAGAAAGACCGGAAGGTATAACTTCCGGCTTTTCTTTTGGAATAAAACCGACCATTTATGTGTGAATTATTTTCTTCCCATTTTAGCTATAGACGAGGCGAGAGAGATGATAAAATGGTACGGAATGCTTGATATTCGCGTAGTTTTAGCTTGCAATCAGGTGTGTAAGACGCTAAAATATGTGCACGTACTACTGTACACATAATCTTTAACTAATATTTATTATGAAACCTACACTTCTTGTTCTTGCAGCAGGTATGGGCAGCCGTTACGGTGGCCTTAAGCAGCTCGACCCCATGGGCCCCAACGGTGAAGTAATTCTGGATTACTCCGTGTACGACGCCATTCGCGCCGGTTTCGGTAAGGTGGTTTTCATTATCCGTAAGGATTTTGAAGAAGCCTTCAAGAGCCAGGTAGGTGCCCGTTTTGCCGGTAAGATTGAGGTGGACTACGCTTTCCAGAGCCTTGATGATCTGCCTGAAGGGTACAGCGTGCCTGAGGGCCGTGTGAAGCCTTGGGGTACTGCTCACGCTCTGCTTGCAGCTCGTGACGTGGTGAATGCTGATGACTTCTACGGTGCTGATGCCTTCGTGAAGGCCGCTGAGTTCCTTACTGCTGAGGGTGGTTGCCCCTGCAAGGAGCACTATGGCATGATTGGCTATCCCCTGAAGAATACTCTGAGTGACCACGGTGACGTGAACCGCGGTATCTGCGGCATCAAGGATGGCTACCTCGACAGCGTGGAGGAGTACACCAAGATTAAGACTGAGGAGGACGGCGTATGCCGTGGCGATTGCCTCACCGGCGAGCGTAAGCCCGTGGATCCTGAGGAGCTTGTTTCCATGAACTTCTGGGTATTCCCCGCTTCTTTCATTGGCCAGATTAAGGACCACTTCACTCGCTTCCTGGCTGAGCGTGGTACTGAGCTGAAGAGTGAGTGCTACATCCCCACCGTGGTGGACGAGCTTATCCACAATGGTAAGGCTGATTGCCGTGTCATTAAGACCACCGCCAACTGGCTGGGCGTGACCTACCCGAGCGATAAACCCGCTGTGGTAGAGAGCATTGCTAAGCTTGTGGAGGAGGGCGTATATCCCGCCAAGCTCGGCTGATAAGGTTATAAAAACTTACTGAACCTATGTACGATATCAAAGCAATCGCTGGTCTTTTTGACCTCCGTGGTGATTATGTATTCGGTGAGTCCTACGGCTCCGGTCACATTAACGACACCTTCGGTGTCGTGGTTGACCAGGCCGGTCTGCGCGTGAGCTACATCCTTCAGCGCATTAACAGCAACGTCTTCAAGCAGCCCATTCCGCTGATGGAGAACGTGAAGCGCGTGACGGATGAGGCTCTGCGTGTACTACTTGCTGAAGGCTGCAAGGAGGCATACCGCCGCACCCTCACCATCGTGAATGCCTGCGACGGCAAGCCCTACGCTCAGGACGCTGAAGGTAATGTATGGCGCGTGTATCCTTTCATTGATCGTGCTCGCACGTACGACATGATTGAGAACCCGGGCCAGTGCATTGAGGTGGCTCGTGCTTTCGGTAATTTCCAGAAGCTCGGTGCAAACCTTCCCGGTGCCCCCCTCTTTGAGACCATCCCTGATTTCCACAACACCACCAAGCGCTTTAAGACCTTCCAGAACGCTATCGCAACAGACCCCCTGGGCCGTGCTAAGAGCGTGCAGAAGGAGATTGACTGGTACCTCTCCCGCGAGGCTGACTGCCACAAGGTAGTGAACTACCTCGCCAGCGGCGAGCTGCCCCTGCGTGTGACTCACAATGACACCAAGCTTAACAACGTGATGCTTGACGATGTGACTGGTGAGGGTATCTGCGTGATTGACCTTGACACCACCATGCCCGGTTCCTCTCTGTACGACTTCGGTGATATGATTCGTACTTCCACCTCTCCTGCTGCAGAGGACGAGAAGAACACCTCTCTGGTGACCATGCGCATGGAGTACTTCGAGGCTCTGGCCAAGGGTTACTGCGAGGCTGCCACCTTCCTCACTCCGCTTGAGAAGGAACTGCTGCCGTTCTCCGGTAAGCTGCTTACCATGGAATGCGGTATGCGCTTCCTGACGGACTACCTCGAGGGTGACACCTACTTCAAGATTAAGCGCCCCGAGCACAATCTGGACCGCACCCGCACCCAGATGGCTCTTGTGGAGTCCATCGAGAAGCAGATGGATGCCATGATGGCCGTGGTGAAGAAGTACTGATAAGTCTTCGGAAACAAGTTTCAGCTCCCGCCCGTGTGAGAACCGCCGGACGGGAGCTTTTCTTTTCAATATACTGGTTATGATACAAATCCATCCATTTGAGGGTGCCGCCGGCGTGTTGGAAGAGGTGCTGCGCGTGCCGGGCGAAGAAAAAAATGCTCAGGCCGGGTACTACCTGCGCATGGGCGGGCACCTGTATTCTACGCGTCCTTGTAGTACGCCCCAAGGTGTGGCTCTGCGGCGGGTGAAATCTTTGCCGGCGGGGGCTGCTCCCGAACCTGCGGCTGAGGTTCTCCTTGGCTGTGAGGTGCGCCGTATCGTGCTGGCTGATAGGAAAGGTGAAGATTCTCTCGCTATGGTGCTGGATATGGGTAATCAGCGCTATATGCATTTCTTCCCCCTCCAAACTGAGCTTCCCGCTGTCATCATGAAACTTGAAGCTGAGTCCGGTGAGGTGGAAAAGACGCTGACCTTTTCAGCAACCATGCCTGAGGTGGAGCAAGTGCCGCCGGTTCTACTCCGAGTGGCTTGCATGGCCTGCCGCTTGTTGGCGCTGGGGCTTGCGATGCTGCTTTCGGGTATCGTATGCGGTATTACCGGGGTGGGGGAGATTTCCACCATTTGTTTGGTGGGCTGTGGCTTTGCACTTGCTGCCTCAGCGTTTTATCTCTTTACTCGTCCGCGCAAGTGCCCCATTTGCGGGGAGTCCGCTTTTCGGGTGGGAGGTGTCACCTCCTGCATATACTATACATGTGATTCCTGCGGGAATATGCTGACTTCCAAACGCTGAATCCTGCTTGAAATAGTAAGCCCCGGGGATTTAACCGGGGCTTACGCTTTGATAACTCAGTCCGTTATTCGTTCCACATTGTCGCTGCCGCTTTCCTGCGGGGCGCTTGCCGGCGCTGAAGGCGCTTCGGGTGCTTGTGGGGCGGGAGACGTGGGCGCTGATGCTCCTGCAGCGAGAGGTTGCTGGGTGGTCGGGTCCACTTCCTGCCCGTTGATGAACATTCGGGTGGTGGTTTCTCCGGTGGCGGAATTATAGCGAGTACGGAAGTCGATTCTTTCCTGAATGAGCCCGCCGCGGCCATCCGGTCGGTAACGAACCTGTGTGCTCAGGCTCTCGCTCACAGTGGCTTGTTGAACAGGTGCCGCTGTCTGGGGGTCTCCTGCTGCCGGGGCCGGTGCCTGTTGGACGGGGGGAGTGGGTACCGCAGTTGCTACTCCCGGTTCCGCTTCTCGTACGGAGATGCGGGTGCAGGGACGCACGTTTTGGCCATAGGGCTCATTGAAAATGAAGAGGTGGTCAATCTTCATGATAGCCTCATCACCCGGCTGCATGCGGCTGATGATGTCCACTACTGCCGGAGGCTGCCCCGGCATCGAATTATCCATGGCAACGGCAAAGAGCATTTCCTCGAGCATGATACCATCACCATAGCGTACGAAGCGGCGGTGTCCCATGTTCTCCAGTACTCTAAACATGGCCCGTGGTGCACTGATGGTGCCACCTGCAGGCTGCTGAAGACCTTCGTACACAGCACGTACGACATTGGATGCCATGAGGTCACAGTTCCCCTGAATGGTCTGCTGCGCAGCGGTGGGAACCACCGGGCGCGTGACGCCGATATCTGCCTGAACCATCTGAGGTGCCAGAAGCATGGCAGCTATAGCAGCAAGTATGGAAGAAGATTTCATATCAGATACCTTTGACGCAGTTTCTCTGTGTTATGTTCAATAATTTTTTATTTTTTTTCTTCACTTGACAGTCAGTGATTATCTCGTTATACTTCAGCTGTTCCAGCCATGGCAAGACGTCGTTCATATAATCGCTCAGCTCCCCTGTACCACAGAATACCGATTATTCCCGGTATCTTGTATATCAATATCAGCCGCTCGGGCCTCTCCCTCAGTTTTGGTAAAAGTGATGTGGGGCGTGCTACGGTAAGTAGCCGCGGAGTGCGTGTGAATAAAAGTATAGGAGGGTTCTCTATCGGTAGAACATTCAGTTTCAGCAAGCTTTTCGGGCGTCGTAAAAGGGATGGAGAAGAATGATAAATTAACATATTTTGTTGTATAATGAATAAATTACATACATCATTGTCGGGTTTGTTCTTGTTTGCGCTGACTGCACCTGTACATGCTGCGTCCGTACAGGCTGAGCCGTTGCCGGAGGTCGCTCACCACAGTGTGTGGGATGTGGTGCTGGTGGTTGCTGCTGTATTGGGGGTATTGGGGTTTGTGGGGCTTTTAGTAGCCACGGCACAGAAGGTGGATTTGCATTATGGTATGGGAGATGTTTATCTTTCCGTTCCGTTGGGCCTAGCCTGCTGGACTTCATTGGTGGGCTTTGGTTATATGGCATGGCGAGGTGATGATCTGCTTCCTTATCTTCAGGCTCCGATTATCATTGCTGGTGTCCTTTTTATTCTTTCCTTGGTTCTTTCATTCATTCTGGTGAAGAGATGTAACCCGCAGGCTGGCATTTTCGGGCTTATATTTGCGGCGTTTGGTCGCTTGTTTGTGGATATTCTCAGCCAGCTTTGTTCCATCCTTGTGGTGCTTTCCGGTATTTGGGTGATATTTGGTGGGCGTAAGCAGAATGGTGAGAAAGTATCGTTCCTTGGTCGCCTGGGCTGCGCATTTGCTTTTGCTTGGATGTTTAAGCTGGTGTGGGGTTCCATTCGTACCACCACTCGTGAGGAGGTGTCATCCACTAACGGATATCTGCTTGCCGTGCTGAATATGGTGTGTATCGCCGGTGCTGTGTATGGTGGATATGCTTATGCTCACCGTATGCCTGCGGCTCAGCCAGCCGAGCTCGTGCAGGCGGTAATGCGCAATCAGCAGGAAGTCGCGCTGAAGATTATCGCAGAAAATCCCATGATGGACCGTACCCCGGGCATTCATTCCGCCATTAAATATACGAACGGGCCTATGCTGAATATCCTGATTCGCAGCAAGTCCGAGCTCGCTGAAACAATTGAGTATGCTCAGGGCCAAGGCCTTGCAAACGTGCTCGCCTTCTTGCAAGCCAAGCAAAGACTCAGCTGGCCTGATGAATCCTCTGAGCTTTCTCCTTCTGAGGTGGCTGCAGATGCTGCTGAAGATGTGGTGCGGCGTTTCGTGCAATAGGATTGCGCCAGACTTGTTCTTCTAAAACCTGCGCTTTTTCCGAATGGAAGGGCGCAGGTTTTCTGTTGTTCCGGAGTTAGGGTGGACTCTAATTTATAGTTGAGATGTAGGTTTTCTGCTGGACAAGGGATGGAGAATATGTTATATGATGGAGTATGAAATGGCTTAATGCTATGTTAGCGATGGCAGCGCTTGCCGTGAGCGGCGCTTGGGCAAGCCCGGCTGCGATGGGCAATTTGCAAAGACCAGTCACAGGTCAGGCCGCTGTATTGAGTTTTGGTGGTGAAGGTGGCCGGGAGTTCATGCTGGACGGCAAGCCATTCCAGATTCGCTCCGGTGAGATTCATCCGCAGCGTGTGCCTAGGCAGCATTGGCGCCACCGCATTCGCACGGCTAAGGCTATGGGGTTGAATACCATTGCTTTCTATGTGTTCTGGAATGCTCTGGAGCAGGAAGATGGTAGCTGGGATTTCAGCGGGCGCAATGATATCGCGGCCTTCATTGATATGTGCGCAGAGGAGGGCATGTGGGTACTTTTCCGTCCCGGCCCCTATGTGTGTGGTGAGTGGGATTTGGGCGGTCTGCCCACATATCTTATTCGTGATGCTGTAACCCCCCTGCGTTATACGGGAAATGCACAGTTCATGGAAGCCCAGACTCGCTATCTTGAAAAAATAGCTGAGATTGCCATTCCGCGCCTCAGCCGTAATGGTGGGCCTATTCTCATGGTGCAGTTGGAGAATGAATATGGTAGCTACAAGAGCCCCCATGATGAGCTTGCATACATAGAGTGGCTGAAGACCTTCTGGGAAGGCAAGGGCGCTGGCCCGTTCTATCTTTCTGAGGGTTCCGCTAATCACCACTTGCGTTTCGTTCCTCGTGGTGTGGCTGTGGGCCTTGACCCGGCGGATAACGCAGGCCAGATGCGCAACGCACTTCGCATTGCTCCCGGTGTACCGGTGTTCTCCAGTGAGACCTATCCCGGCTGGCTGCGCCACTGGGGTGAGGGTAACTGGACTCCCAGCCGAAATGCGTTGAATTCCGTGCGTTGGTACATGCGTGATGGCGTATCGTTCAATTTATTCGTGTACCATGGCGGTACCAGCTTCGGGCTCACTGCCGGTGCTAACAGTAATGAGAATGGTGACAACTTCCAGCCGGACCTCACCAGCTATGACTATGGCGCACCCGTAGGCGAAAACGGTAACCTTACCCGAGAGTATTTCGAATACCGCGATATTATTCTCCGTGCCGTTCCCGGATTGAATGCCCCGGAGCCGCCTACTACTCCGCCCACTATGGTCATTCCTGCGTTCTCTCCTGAGAAACTGTATGCGCTGAATGTGCTTCGTGCGGTAGGCGAACCGGAAAGTTTTGATACACCGCCTACGCTTGAGAGCCTTGGGCAGAATCAGGGTATAGGCATTTACACAGCAGTTGTTCCGGCTGGGCCTGCCGCCACTCTCAGCTGCCGTGCTCATGACTATGCCCTTGTGTATGTGGGTGATAAGCTTGTAGGAACGCTGGACCGCCGCCTGGGGCAGCGCTCTTTGGAGCTGCCTGAGCGTGATAAGCCTGCAGTGCTGAAGATTGTCGTGGACACCTTCGGCCATGTGAACTTCTGTTCCTATACGGAAAAAGACCGCAAGGGCTTGATTGGTAGTGTTACGCTGGGGGGCGAAGAGGTGAAGGGGTGGCGCGTACAGCGCATGCCGCTTACTTCTGTTCCGCACCCGTTGATTGATGCCGCCGGTGCCAGAGCTGACGAGCAGGGTGGGCTTTACCGCTCCTTGGTGAAGCTTACGGAGGAGCCGCAGGATACCTTCCTTGATATGTCCGGTTGGAACAAGGGCTATGTGTGGGTGAATGGCCACCTTCTTGGCCGCTACTGGAACATTGGCCCACAGCTCCGCCTGTATTGTCCCGCAGAGTTCCTGCGCAAGGGTAACAACGCAATCGAGGTGCTGGATCTCCACATCTCTGATGATAATGGCCCTGAAATCAGCGGTTGCACCGAGCGTAATATGGAGGTAACCCGCGCCACGCGTGCCCTGAATAATCAGTGGGATTAATGGGGGACACCTATCCCTGTGAAAAACAGCCACGGCTATTACGGCTCGTGGCTGTTTTTCTTTCATTACACATGACAATACTGACTGGTCTGTGGCTTGACATAGAGTGTCTTTTGTGCTAGTGTTCCAGCATGTTCTCGCTCCTTTCCGATAAACTGGATGATACCTTTCGTAAACTGCGCGGCCTGAGCAAAATCTCAGAGTCGAACATAGCTGATGCTATGCGTGAAATCCGCATGGCACTGCTGGGTGCTGATGTGGAATACAGCGTGGCGCGTGAGTTCATCGCACACGTGAAGGAGCAGGCCATGGGGGTTGCCGTGCTGAAGACGGTGAAGCCCGGTGAACAGATTGTAAAGATTTTCCGTGACCAGCTCGCTGAGCTGCTGGGTGGTGAGGCTGCTGAGTTGAATCTCACTCCTCCCGGCCGTATCCTTGTAGTGGGTCTGAATGGTGCCGGTAAGACGACTACGAGTGCAAAACTTGCCCGCCGCCTTAAGGCTGAGGGGCACAAGCCTCTGTTGGTAGCATGTGACCTTATCCGTCCCGCAGCCATTGACCAGCTGGCTACTCTGGCCGGCCAGATTGATGTGCCTGTCTATACACCTTCCGCGAGTGAGAAGGATGTCATCCGCGTGGCTAAGGATGCACTGAAGTGGGCCAAGGGGCAGGAGCATGATGTTATTATTTTTGATACTGCTGGCCGTCAGGAGGTGGATGAAGACCTTGTGGACGAGCTGCGTAAGCTCGCTCGCTATCTGGAGCCGCAGGAAGCCCTGCTTGTGGCGGATGCCGCCACGGGTCAGCAGGCTGTGCGTGTGGCTCAAACCTTCGATAACGCCGTAGGCCTTACCGGTATCATTCTTACTAAGCTGGACGGTGATGCCCGCGGTGGTGCCGCTTTGTCCATGCGTGCCGTGACTGGCAAGCCCATTAAGTACGTGGGTGAAGGCGAGAAGCTGGATATGTTCGGCCCCTTCGTTCCCGTGCGCATGGCGGACCGCATTCTGGGCATGGGCGATATCGTGGGCTTGGTGGAAAAAGCTGCTGAGAAGATTGACCAAGAATCCGCCATGAAATCCATGGGGCGCATGATGAGCGGCGAGTTCAATTTTAATGACTTCCTCTCCCAGATGCGCATGATGCAGAGCCTTGGCCCGTTGGAGGGCCTGCTGGGCCTGCTGCCTGGCTTCAGTAAGCTGAAAAAGCAGCTCCCGGAAGGTGCTTTAGACCCGAAGAAAATGAAGCGCATGGAGGCTATTGTGCTTTCCATGACTCCCGCTGAACGCGCCAATTACAAGCTGCTCATTCCTTCCCGCCGCCGCCGTATTGCCAAGGGCTCCGGTGTCAGCGAGATCGAGGTGAACCGCTTCATCAAGAACTTCAAACAGATGAAGGACATGATGGGGGGCAAAGGTAAGATGGGCGGTCTCATGAAGGCCATGGGCAAGATGAATGGAGGCGGTATGCCGCCCATGCCTGAGGGCGGTGAAATGCCTGACCTCTCCTCCCTGATGGGTGGTGCAGGTGGTGCTGGCATGCCTGATCTTTCTGCGCTTATGGGTGGCGGCGGCGGTAAGAAGCCCAAGGGCCCCGGCTTGTCCAGCATGGGTGGCTTTGGCGGCCTTTTCCGCAGAAGATAAGTTTCATCATCATTGCCCCGGAGAGCCGCTTTCCGGGGCAATGTGATATATGACTGAAAGGAGGCTTGCACCTCTTCATCCAGTAAGAGTATACTGTTTGCCATGAAGCCGGACCGCCGAGAGATTGCCACGACCGTAGCGAATGACCCTGCCAGTTACAAACTCTGCGCGGTGTGTGGCGCCATTGTGGACCGTGAAGTGGGAAGCTGCCCGGATTGTTACGCATACCGTTTTGATATGGACGTGTCTCATGTGGCGGATGCTGCGCTGGATTTAGCTGTGCTGCCGCAGATGATTGTCAGCCACTTTGACCTCATGCCTGAGGGCGGTGATGAGGCGGATGCTGATGATGAAAGCTGATGATTGCGCCTGAATAATTTTTAGCCCGCAGCGGATGGTAATCCGTGCGGGCTTTTTTAGCGATTTTTCTGCCTGTTTAGCTGATTCTAGCGAGGGCTTGATTGAATGCTGCGGTCTGGTCAGCATCAGGCATGATGTCCAGCAGGGCAAAGGAGGAGGCATCCAGCGTGTCCAGTACCTCGAAATCCGCCTCGCAGTGTATGGCGTAATATTCTGCGCCCCAGAGGTGTGCAATTTCCTGCAGATTATAGGTGGGAGGCTGTACCATGAGGCGGTGAAGCTCATCATCCATGCCCGGCGTGTAGGCACAGCCGGCGCCCTCATTATTCAGCACGGCAACTACACGGCGGGAAGGCGGCAGCTGCGGCATCATGGTGGCGGCAGCACAGTCCCGGAGCAGGGCGATATCACCGGTGAGGCAGCAGGCGTATTCGGAATCTGCGCTGTTTGCCAAGAAAGCTGATACGGTGCCGTCCGCTCCGCCTGCAGCGCTGTTGGCTCGCACATAATGAGTGGGCACATGAGTCTGAGCGTAGTTGTTCCAGAGGCGCAGAGTGGTGGACGAGCCGAGGCAGAGCACATCCGCTATGCCAGCCTGATTTGAGAAATAACGCACCATGGCGGCCTCACTCTCGGGGTACGCCAGCAGAAGCTCTTCAATACGGCCAGCCATGCGGCGGCTGCGCTGCATCCATCCCTCCGTATCACCGATGTGGGGCACATCTCCCAGCGCTTTCATGATTTGCTCCGGTTCTCCTTCTATGACGGTGCTCTTGCGGCAAAGCCCGGAGAAACCGGTGCGGGTAATGGAGAATACCTCCGTGCCCGGCAGGTTTTCCAGCCCTCGCCAGAAGGCTCCGGTGGGCACATCTCCGATTCGCAGCACATAGCGCGGCGGATAGCGGAGCAGGAGCTGGTCCGCACCATGCAGAAGATAGGCAGAGAGCTCTTCTCTCAGACCGCTGGCAGCTTCAGCCACCACGGGCACACGGAGTGTGCGGGCCAGCCAGATGGCCGGCTCTTGTTCGGAGGGATCCAGCCCGCCGATGATAAGCACCAGTCCTTCTACTGCTCGGAATCGCAGCATTTGCGAGAGGGCTACCAGTGAGGAGCGGAAACGTGGGGCTGCCGGTGCATCTGCTACTTCCAGACCGGTGAAATCACAGCGGGTACGGCATTCCTCCGTGAGTCGCAGGCTCAGGTGCATGGGGAAGCCTTCCGAGCACGCGGAAGCTAAATCCGGTAGGTCTGACACACTGCAGGGCAGCGGAATCTCCATTGTGGGCGCGTAAATGCCGAAAAGCCCTTCATTTTCAATGTGACCGGGGGCTCCGGAACCGCCGGCATTCTCTTGGTCCTCCACCGTGATGACGATAAGCGGGCGGCGCTGATAGTAAGCCTCTACTACTGCCGGAGTAAGAGCTGCAGCACAGGAGCCATTCCCTGCCACTACCACCACGGGGCGTGCTGTGGCCTGAATGCGGCCCAGTGCAAAATAGGCGGCAGTGCGTTCATCCGGCTGAGTCCAGCGGTGCACAACCGGGCACTGGGCGAGGGCGGTGAGAAGGGGCGTATTCAGCTCGCCGGGGCAGCAGACCCACTCCGCGACGCCGGCCGTTGCACAGCATGAGATGAGGCTTTTCATGTAAAGTGATGTGGGATGATAATCAGAAAGGAAGCGGTTCAGGATTCCCCAAGTGGTGGGGCGTGCGATTGGTAATGAAATCGTACAGCATGGAGACTCTGGCTCCACGCTCACGCAGCCAAGCACGCAGTTTGGCGCGGCGGTTCAGTGCGGTTTCCTCGGCATTCAGGCCTTCAGCCTCGATATCCAGGTGGCGCGCAATGGCCACGGCGCGTTCTGCGTGGCCCTCTTGGCTCACGATGATGAGTTGCTTCGCTCCGAAGATTTGATTGGCGCGTGCTACGGAATCATAGGTGCAGATGCCGGCGAAGTCACACACGATTCTATCTGCCGGTACACCGAGCTGGATGAGCGAGTTCTTCATGTCCCTCGGCTCATTGTAATTCATGGCCCGGTTATCACCGGAGACGATGATGCCACGCACCTTGCCACTATGCCACAGGTTCGCGGCTGCTTGCATGCGCGTGGCGTAGAAGTAGTTGCTGCGCCCGCGGCTCACATATTTGGAGCAGCCCAGCACCAGGCCCACGGCATTGCTCCGGCAGGCAGACGGCTCATCATGGCAACGCCCGTGAGAAAGAATGGCGGTCCAGCTTTCTGCCAAGCCTACGCAGAGCAGAATCAGCACAAGCAGAACTGATACCAGTAGGAAGGCTGTGCGTATCCAGCGGGGCCGGCGCGATGGGGCGTCACTCATGGTGCGTATCGGGCAAAAATCAGTCGATGGAGATTACCTGAATGCGAGTGGTTAACTGATGCGTTTCACCGCAGCGGAGACCCAGATTTTCTGCGGGCACGGCAGCTGTTTCCACGGCAATGAAGCCGCGAGAGGCCTCGGCCCCCAAATCCCCCATGCCTGCAGCGAGTTCCTGACCGGGGTTCCATACCACAGCAGAGGCAGAGCCTGCACGGCAGATGCGGATACTGCGCTCCCATGCGGGATCATGGATAGTGATTTCCTGCTGCTCGGGTACCGGGTGGTAAATGCGGTCTATGTGCCCGGCGGGAATGAGCGGGTCTTCGCAATGCTCAATGGCATCATCAGCATATTCCGTGAAAGCGCACTCCTCCAGTCCGGTGATAGCTATCTGTTCGTAATCGCTCACGGCAAAGTATGTGTGCATGGCGGCAGAGAAAGGCATGGCTCGCTTCACATCCATGGTGAGAAGGGTTACCATCAGCTCTTTGCCGGCTTCAATGATGACTGCGCCACTGGGCATCAGCTCTTGCTCCGGAGGCAGAGCCAGAACAATTTTCACGGTGCCGTCTTCCAACTCCTCTGTGGAGGCATGCTGCCATGTGGAGATGCGTGCCACACCATGGGAGGGCTGGGTGGAATCTTCCGTATTCTTGCCGAACCACGGCCAGCACAGCGGAATGCCGCCGCGCAGCGCTTTTCCTTTGGCGTACACTGCCTTCGGACTCATAAAGATGACCGGCAACTGCCCCGTCGGGGTCCATTGCAGCACCTGAGCGCCGTACAGGGATATTTCTGCCTGGCAGAGCTCCGTGGAGATGCGCAGGATGGGAAAGTCGAGACCGTAAGGATATTCCGTGGTAACCATATGAAAAATCTGGATATGTGAGGCGTTGCTATCCTAGCAGATTCTGCACTCGCTGTCGAGCAAACATTGCTCGCATGTCACGCGCGGCCCTGCGTGTACGTGCGCAGGAGGGACACGGCATCCGCTGCGAGGCGCCTAATGGCCGGCTCCTTGCCGCGTATGGCAGGCAGCCCCCAGAGGGTGAAGTCATTATGCGCTACGATGTTAAAGTACATACCGCGCAGGCATGTGAGGCACCAGAGCCAGTCAGCTCGCTCCATACCCGGGAAGTGGGCTTGCACGGTTTCCTGCCATTCCTGCAGCGCGTAGGAATAATGGGATTCATACACCTCGCGGGTGAGCTCCGGGGCTTCATAACCCATTTTATTAAGGAAACAGAGCACTTCTTCGCCGCCGGCTACAGTGGAATCCTCCCAGCGAGTGATGGGGGCCGCTAGCCATGAATATATCAGCTCTTCCACATCGCCGCTAGATTTTGCTTCTTCCAGAGCCATGAGGCATACACTGTTATACTGTTCGGAAACGTAGGCGAGGGTGTCTCGGTATAAATCCGCTTTATTTCCAAAGTGATAGCGAATAAGGCCGATGTTCACATCCGCGGCGTTAGCAATTTCTCGCATGGATGCTCCCTCATACCCGAGCCGGGTGAACTGGGTGATGGCGGCGCGCATGATATGCGCTTTCGTGGCCTCGGATTTATTCATAAGCGGATGTGAGGTGGCAGCTTGTTATCGGGTGCGGGTGTTTGTTTTATTGCGTGCCTGTTCGTCCAGATACGCGATGTCTTCCCGGCAGAAGCGGTCCAGGCGGGTACGGCTTACCTTGCCGCCGGGATCCCTCAGGTAGACTACCTGATTTACCTCATCGTAACGCTGAAGCTTGGCAAAGAGGCGGTCGCCCCGGCGGGACCGCCATTCACGGTAGCCGCGCTGTGTAAGCTCGTTCTTGTAGTTTGTATAGTTTTGTTCGGCTTGCTCCACTCCGAGTTTCAATTCGCCTTCCACTTCACCCACAAAACCATCATAACCATCTATGCGAGCTGTGACTTTACCTCTCGGGTCCACCACGACGACGCCCGGGAAGTGAGAGAGCCCGTAGCGACGGGCTAGTGCATTGATGGAGCGCATGCTGTAGCGTGCACTGTCACCAGTAGCCTCGTCCATGGAGGCACCGGCATCCAGCTTCACGCGGATGATGCGATCCTGGCACCACACATTGAACTTAGGCGTATCCAGCAGGTGAGCGCCGAGCCTGTTACTTCTGGGGCTGGTGACGGAATTGTGAAACCAGATGATAAGCGGGCGGCCTTCTCGGCGTGCAAGGCTGATACCGCGGCCCAGATTGCCCAGCCAGCCATTGCCTTGCCGGCGGCTTTCAAAGGCGGCAGTCAGTCCGGGGATTTCGGCATCCGGGTTATCCGGGTCGGTCCAGATGAGCTCCTCATCACTGCCGTTATCCACCTTTTTGAGCTCTTCTTCGGAGGTTACCCTCATGGTCTGAGCACCCAGTCCACCGCCTCCGGGTAGCAGGGGATTAGCAGAGAAGCCTGCCAAGGGCTGGTTTGCATCCTGCGGGGCGAGCGGATTTTCCGGGCGTTCCTCCAGCTCTGTTGTGGTGGTGCAGGCAGCCAGTGTGAGGCTGCAGAGCAGGGCGCAAAGCTGTTTTCTCCGGGGTGCCATGGTTAATCTCAGTTCTGGGACACTTTAGCCTGTTGCCAGGCTTCTTCCATTTGCTCTGCAGAGGCATCTTCAAGGCTGATACCTTGTGCTTTCAGAATCTTCTCCAAGGCATTAAAGCGGCGCTCAAACTTACGGTTTGCGGCGTCCAGAGCCACCTCCGGGTCTATCTTGCGGCGGCGGCAGAGGTTCACTGTGGTGAAGAGCAAATCTCCCAGCTCTTCTTCCACGTGCGGGTCAGAATCCGGCAGGTTCAGCGTTTCTTCCACCTCAGCCGTCTCTTCTCGTATCTTTTCCACCACTCCTGCGTGGTCAGGCCAGTCAAAGCCCACTTTTGCCACTTTCTTTGTGAGCTTATAGGCACGCAGCAGGGAGGGAAGTCCCTTGCCGCAGTTCTTCAGGTAGGGCTTGTCTTCAATGGATTGCTCTTTGCGTTTGATGGCATCCCACTGGGTGAGTACGCCATCGCTATCCGTCACATTGGCTGTGCCGAACACATGCGGATGCCGGCGTACCATCTTGTCGCTCAAATCACAGGCTACGTCTGCAAGCGTGAATCCGGCCTCTGGATTCTCCGCGGCCAGTTCAGCATGGAAGAGAACCTGAAGCAGCACGTCACCGAGCTCTTCACGCAGGTGAGGCCAGTCGTTAGCACGAATAGCGTCGATGCATTCGTAGGCTTCCTCGATGAGATTGGGAATCAGGCTTTCATGCGTCTGTTCAGCATCCCACGGGCAGCCTCCGGGTGCCCTGAGGCGGTGCATGACGGCGATGGCTCGCTCCAGCTGTCTGCCGGGCTCGCGGCAGTTAATCATTTCATCGTCTGTCATTTCTTGCGCTGGTCTCGGCGTTCATTAGTGGCCTTGCCGGCCAGAATGTCATCTATGTGTTCGATGAGGGCCCAAGAGACGCGGCGGCGCTGGTACTTGCGCCAGAGCAGGTCACGCAGGGTCTGCCACAGTTCGGGGGTGAACTCGGCCGGTTCCGGCTCTACCTCGTCTTTCATGGCGCGGCCTACCTTCGGGGTGCAGGTGAGCTGCCACCAGCCGCCGAAGTGGCTGGCCTCGTAGACTACTTTGTTGCCATCGGCATCACGGTCTTTCCATGAGAATGTTTCCATATAACTCTTTGGTTAGGGGATAATTTTATCGGCGGGTGCGGCGGCCTCTCAGCTGGCGGTGAGCCTGCGTGACGTCATCTGTCATGGTGGGGGCAATGTCAGCACCGGTGTTATTGAGGGAGATGATGAGGGGCTTGGCGCGGTTGCCGTTGGCATCATAGCGGTAAATGACGCGCTGCACCAACCTGTTGGAAGGATGGGCGAACATGCGTTCCTCAATGAGGCGGGCCTGAGAGTCATACCCGTACGAAACTTTGTAGATAGGCTGGCGATTGCTGTCGTAAATCACGCAAGCTACCAGCTGGCCGTAACGTCCTTCTGTGTAATCATTAATGGCGGCCAGTCTGCCGCTTGCTGTGTATGTGGCACAACGCATGCCGCGCCAGCCGGTCTGTCGCTTGTATACGGAACGTGAGCCGTCCGGGTGACGCATCACGCGCACCATGTCGCGGTCCTCATTCACTAAATCCGGGCTCTGGGCCATGCTGAATGGTGTCAGCAGCAGGCACGCTAGTACTGCCAACAACCGGAAAGGGAGTGTGTTCATGCATTCATTCTACTATCATGCCGCGGTGATTGCAAGTGCGAAGTATGGCGTAACGTGCCATTTTTCTTGACAGCTTCACCCCGCGCAGGCACAATGGGGGCATGACAGCCAGAAAGCCCATCAATGTGCGCCGTCCGGAGGTGATGGCCCGTGTGCGTGACAAGGTGCAGCAGTACGACAGTGAACTCGTGACCAGTATCCGTGAGAATGGAAATGAGCTGAAGCTGCCCGGAATGGAAGTGCAGCTGGCTTCGGCTTTCGGCTTCTGTGATGGTGTGAAGCGGGCCATTGAGATTGCTTACGCCACCTGCGCCATGTTTGCCGGTAAGCGTATCTGGCTTATCGGGGAGATTATCCATAATCCGGCGGTGAATGCTGATTTGGACGCTATGGGGCTTCGCCACTTGCCGTGGAACCAGAATGACCCTCTTTATGATTCCCTGAATGAGGAAGATGTGGTTATTATGCCCGCTTTCGGTGTTTCTCGCATTATGCGTAGCCGATTGGAAGAGAAGGGTGTACAGCTGGTAGATTCTACCTGTGGTAATGTTATCCGCGTGTGGCAGCGCGTACGTAACTACGCCAAGATGGGTATCACCAGCATCATTCACGGTAAGGCCCGGCATGAGGAAAGCCAGGCTACGGCCTCCCAGTCATGTGGCGAGGATGGTAAGGGACAATTCCTTATTATTTTTGATGAGGAGGACGCCCGCCTGCTGGCTGATTACATTCTGGGGCGTGGTAATCGTGAGGAGTTCATGGCTCATTTCGGAAACTCCTGTTCTGCCGGGTTTGACCCTGATGTCCACCTCGCTGAGATTGGTATGGCAAACCAGACCACCATGCTTAAGAGTGAGACGGCTCATATCCAGACGATGCTGCGTGCTGCGGTGAAGGAGCGTGATGGTGATGACCTTCGTTTCCACGCTTATGATACCATTTGCGGCGCCACTCAGGATCGCCAGAATGCGCTTTTCGAGCTTCTGGAACAACCGCTGGATGCCATGTTCATTATCGGTGGCTACAATAGCTCCAATACGACTCACCTTGCTCACATTGCGGCTCGTAAACTACCTACTTTCTTCGTGAAGTCTGCAGATTGTCTGCTCAGTCTCCGTAATATCCGTTCTTTTGACTTGAAGACTAAGTCTGAGGTGGAGCAGGCCCTTCCCGCGGAAGCCGCTGATATGAACCGCGCATGGCGCATCGGTCTTACTGCCGGGGCTTCCTGTCCGGCGAATGTCATTGAGCAGGTTATCCGCCGCTTGGCAGAGCTGCGTGGCTGTTATCTCCCGCTGTGAATCTCTGCTCATGAATCACAGCAGATTTAAGGGAACCCTTTGTGCTGTTTTGGGGGCTATCACCTTTGGGATGAATCCCTTTTTCGGCATCCCTTTGTACGCGGAGGGCTTGGAGCCGCTCAGTGTTCTTTTTTACCGCTTTTTCTTTGGTGCCTTGCTGTTGGCGGGGTTGTTGACTTTACGCGGGGAATCACTGCGGCTTGCACGGGTTTACTGGTTGCCGACTGCCGGTGCCGGGCTGCTGCTGGCTCTCACTTGTCTCTTCTGGTTCATGACTTTCCGTATCATGGACTCCGGTATCGGAGCTGCGCTTATTTTTATTTACCCTATCGTGGTGGCCTTCATGATGTGGGGGATATATGGTGAGAGGCTCTCTCGGCTGACCTTCGTGGGTATTGCTCTGGCCACTGTGGGCGTCGCTCTCACCTGTACTCCCGGCGAGGGATGCCGGGTCTGTGCGGAAGGACTGGTGTACATCATACTCTCGGCCTTTGTTTATTCCCTGTATATTGTGGCAGTAAAGAAATCTCGTTTGCGCCGTTTGTCCCCGGGGAAACTCACCTTTTACTCCTTGTTTTTTGCCGTACCTGTTTTTCTAGCGGCTCTGCGGGGTGGGGTTGATTTGCAGATGCTTCCCAGTTACCGAGCTTTTGGCAATGCTTTGGGGCTCGCCTTTTTCCCCTCGCTGCTTTCCTTTCTCTTCACCACGATTGCTATTCGTCACATAGGCCCCACGCAGACGAGTATTCTCGGAGCACTTGAACCGGTTACGGCTATTATTCTCGGCGTAGCCTGTTTCGGGGAATGCATGAACTTTCGTCTTGCTTGCGGTATACTTATCATACTTGCTGCAGTCTCGCTCGTTATTTGTGCAAAATCTCGAGCGGAGGCTTCTCCTTTGCTTGATAAATCTTCGGAGGCGTTACCCTGATTCATCGTGGTATGATTCAGATGTACCAAAAATACAATTGACTAGTTATAACAAAGATGATAAAGATGAGTATGGCTATTTTCCGATTGTTGGCAATCCTGTGTTGCTTATTGTTCAGCATCGCGAAGGGGGAGGGACAGCCTCTTGAGTGGCGTGGGCTTCATGTGGATGTTTCCCGGCATTTCTTTGCCCCAGAGGTGCTGAAGCAGCTGATGGACAGCATGGCCCCGCTGAACTACAACCGCTTGCACCTGCATCTGACGGATGGCCCCGGCTGGCGCCTTGAAATAAAGCGATATCCGCGCTTAACCTCGGTCGGAGCCTGGCGTAAACGACTTTCAACCGATTTCTGGAACTGGAAGGATCATGAAATCGGCTCGCATTTTTCTGATTGTTATGGTGGTTTCTATACGCAGGAGGAGATGCAGGAGCTTATCGCCTACGGGGCAGAACGGGGCATTTCCATCGTTCCGGAGATTGATATGCCTGGCCATGCGTATGCTGCTCTGGTGGCTTATCCTGAACTAGCTTTAATTCCGCCGCCTGCTTGTAAACTCGGGCGTGACGTGCTGGATGTTGAAAAGCCTGAAGTGCGGAGTTTTGTTCGCGGTGTGCTGGATGAGGTGATGGCGATTTTTCCCCCGGGAACCCCGATTCACTTGGGTGGCGATGAGGTGGATGCTGAATTGCTCACCCCGCAGCAGCAGCGCGTGTTTATGCAGGAGATGGTGGATTATGTCCTCAGCCGCGGGTATCCCGCGGTTACTTGGGATGAAGCTGCCTGTAACGGCGTCCGTGGGCAATGGGTCATGCTCTGGCGAGCCGAACAGCTGGACTCGGTGCTCGCTCTGGGAGTACCTGTGATTTTATGCCCGAACTCTCACTTCTATTTTGATTATCCGCAAACACCTGCTGACGCCGCTCCCGGTGAGCATGTCATCACCTGTGACACCGTGCGCTCGTTCCGCCTGCCGGAGCATCCTCATGTTCTTGGCTTGCAGGCCAACTTGTGGACTGAGCACATCCGCACCCCGGAGCAATTATTCCGAATGGCCTTTCCGCGAGGGCAGGTGCTATCCGAGGTGTTCTTTCAAGGCTCTGAAGATTCCGTGAATTGAGGGGGGCAAAGTCTGCGGCGTTTCTCTGCCAGTTCAAGGCCATGGACAGTGGCTCTGTGGCCTCACCATAGCTCTTATCATCCAAGGGTGCGGATGGGGACTGGGTTGTAATTTCTTCTCCGAGGCCAATAATTAGGGGGCTTGTACCCGATTTCCTGCTTGACAGGTCGGGGCGTTTTGCTACACTAGGATAGTTGCCCAAAGGCTGCAATCCTCCATTCTATTTTCCGGTATGAAGCTTCATCTGAATCTAACGCTCCGCCGCGCATTGTTGGCTGCCATGGCCGCAGTTGCTACTTTCGCTACATCGGCAACTGCCGGTATTGCTGATGCTCGCTACGATTTGCAGTACTATTTGGACTTCGCCTATAACATGGGCATGTTCCGCCCCGGCGCTTCCAACCTGACGCTTGCGTATAAAGATGGTACAACTGTTTCGGATCCTGTCATTCCGGTAATGCCTAATCTGGACAGCTTCGGTGCAAAGGGTGATTTGGTTGGCTCTAACTTCCATTTCCAAGCCGGTTCCGGCCTCGTCGCGCCGCAGTATCTGGTCAGTGCCGAGCACTGTAATGAGTCTCCCGTATTCTTCGTGACTCAGAATACGACCTACAGGTACAAATACACCTCTTCCGGGTATGCAAGTCAGGCCGGTGTGGGCAGCGCAGACTGGAGTATTCAGCGCCTCAATAAAATTGTGACGGAGGTGGCCTATACGCCCTATGCCTCGGATGCGTTCATGGCCTCCCTTCCTGCTAATGAGACATGGCTTTACCGCGTGGGGCAGGGTGACCCTAAGGATACGAATGGTGTGTTATCTATCGGCCGCAATGCGATGGGTGGCTTGAGCAATATATCGAACATTAACAAGAACGGGTCCGGGACCTGGGTTTTCACTACCCACTTAAGGGAGTATGATGTAGCGGGGGATACGCGTCCTCCTCTGGAAATAAGTGTAACCTCCGGTGATAGTGGCAGTGCTATTTATGCGTGGGATGATGAAAATGACTGTTTCCTGCATGTTGGTTTTGCGTCCGGCAGTACGAACTTTAACGCGTATTCGTCCAATGGCTACTTCTGTCACAATGGTACGGCGTACGAAAACTTTATAGATTCCTACGATATTGCGGTTAATCAGTTCAGTGGAACAGGCACGATATTGTGGGGGGCTCAAAATAGCACCACCGGTAAGGGCTTCTTGACTCAGGGGGATGTAAGCGTGGAATACACCGGCGCCGGCAGTGGTAACACTGCATACGACCACCTCGGT
>JAZOMC010000025.1:0-65156 GCA_045653545.1 Akkermansia sp. | reverse complement strand
GTGGGGGGTGAAGATGGTCTTGTTCTTACCGCGCAGCAGATTTGCTGCCTCAACAGCGAGCTGACCGAGCACCTTGTCGGCGGCGTCGATCACATACCACTTGCGCTCAATATCCTGGGCTTTGGCAGAGAAGGTTTTCATGATGATTTCTTATTTTCCTGTTTAGGCTTTCGCCAACGAACCTCTTAGTTCGGGGCGGCTACTCTACACTTTTTATGGCTTTTTGTCAACCGCTTTTTCTGATTTCAGTCATTTTTTTTCAATTTTTTACCCCAAAACTGCAAAAAACGCTTGCAAAGTGTCCGTCTCCGCTATAAACTACCCGCGCACCGCGCAGGTGATTTGCGCCGTGCTTCTTAACCAATACTTATTATAATGGCAAATCCCCCCAGTAATCGCGGTGCCAAGCCGCAGCAGCGTAATAATAACGCCCCCCGCGGCGGCAGCAATGCCCGCGGTGGCAGCAATGCCCGCGGTGGCGCCCGCCCCGTGAACTCTGCCCCCGTTAAGCAGAAAAAGGTAGTGGAAGAAGATAGCGAGGGTGAAATCGAGATGGAGGGCGTCGTTTCTGCCGTGCTCGCCGGTACGATGTTCCGCGTGAAGGTGGCCAGTGGTCATGAATTCCTGGCTCATATCTCCGGTAAGATGCGTAAGCGCTTTATTCGCCTTGTCGTTGGTGATCGCGTTAAGATTGAGGTCTCTCCTTACGATATGAGCAAAGCTCGAATCACGTTCCGTTTGAACTAATTCCTTGCGCGCGAACTTTATATATTATACATAGTATTTTTTAGGCCGCTGTCTATATGACCGCGGCTTTTTTTATGTGCTGCTAAACGACTTCTTTAATTAAAGTTAAATATTGTGTTGTTGTCCCCCTCTCAATGTGGTGTGTGATGAGGAGGAGCGCTTGTGAAGTGTGCTTGTGAATATGGAGTATCCTCTATGTTTTGTACTTGGGGGTAGATTGTAGTGCTCGCTTTGAGATTATTTTTTCTAATGATTGGATTTAGAATGTTTTAGGGATTGCTGGTATTGTTTTTTTTGGGGCGGTAATGCGTAGGATAAGCTCGATTGTTTTTTTTGAATGAAGTAGTATGGAATATATTGTAAAAACTGGAGAGTTTCGGGAAATTGGAGAAATATGGATTATTTTCAAATTTATTTGCAAATTTATGTCCGTTTTGAGTTTTTTTGCTTGCTAAATATCATATATGTGATATTCTAACCTCGTGCGAGTCTGGAATCGCTGCCATGCTGTGAGTGTGGTAAATACTCCGGCTGGTGCAAAAGAACTAACGACTCTTTATTTATTATCTACACATGAAGAAGACATTATTCACACAGAGACTCCTTGCAGCTCTCGTGGCTGTTGCAGCCATCGGGTTCGCTGATGGTAAGGAACTCTACCCTGGTACTACCCTTAATGATGGTGCTACCGTTCAGGGTGAAAGCCAGTACACTGTAAGCCGCGAGGCTGGTCTTACGACTAATGATGCTACAATTATTGCTTACAATAAGGTAGCTATCACTAATGACGTGAGTGGTTCCGGTAACACAATCGTCACTCTCGACGGCGGTGCTGCTGATGACGGTGTTACTGTTGGTGGTGCCGTAAGTGGTGATAACAACACCCTTATCGGTCTCATGGATAACATTATCGGTGAGATTAGCGGCGATGGCAATAAGGCATACGCCGGTTATGAGTACGATTCTGGTGAGTGGACAACTCCCTCCAATGATCGTGATATGAAGGTTGGTACTGTAAGTGGCAACGGTAACGCTGTCTCCTCCATCGGCTACGTTGAGGTGGGTGATGTGACCGGCGAAGGTAATGTCATGACCGGTTCCACTAACTGCTATGTAACGGGTACTGCCGCCGGCAGCTACAACACTTTCTCCGCTGTGGCTGACGTGAGCGTTAACTGCCTTGCCGGTGACGGTAACATGGTTTCCGCTCGTATGGTTGACATCGGTTACATGGACGGTGCTCAGAATGCTGAGCTTGCTTCTACCGCAGGTCCTAAGGGTATCGTTCGCATCGGTTACACGGGTAAGGCTAGCACCGGTACCAACGTGAGCATTTCCGCTAACCAGCTGGAGATGCACGCCGACGTTACTCTGACTTCCTCCACCGTTTCTGTGAACGAGATTGAGCTCAAGGGTAACACTCTGACCCTTACCGGTGATGAGGTGAACCTTAGCGTTGCTGTTCTTGACACTGGTATCGTGGCGGTGGAGAATACCACCGTTGGAACAATTGACCTTGGCTATTATGGCTTTGGTAAGGGTGCCGACTTGATTCTTGAGAACGTGACTCTGACAGACGATTCCCTCGTTCAGAACGCTCTTACTGCTACTCTCGTGGGTGACAATCGTCTGGAGCTTACCACTCTTCCCAAGGGTGTGACTGGTATTGAGACCGGTAACGTCGGTATGACCTGGAATGGTCTGAACGGCGTGACGCTGGCTGATGATGCCTCTCTGACGGTTTACCTCAGCATGGAGCTTCTGAAAGCCATCGGCCTTACGGACGAGAACTCCGAGATTTCTCTGTCTCTGACGCTGGCCGGCCTTAACGGCGCAGATCTTGCCAACCTGAACATCGACCTGCCCTCCGGTTGGGTGGCTGTGGAAGATGGTTCTGAGGGTGGCAATGTGAAGGTCGTTATCTCCGCTGTACCCGAGCCCACCACTGCTACGCTGAGCCTGGTGGCTCTGGCTGCTCTGGCCGCTCGCCGTCGTCGTCGCTAATAAAGCGCGAATCAACACTGTAGATATTATTAAAGCCGCTGTTCCGAAAGGAACGGCGGCTTTGATTTTATCTCTTGTTGGCAAAAAAGAAAGGAACGTATTAATTCCCGCCGATAAGGAAGAGCAGCAGAAAAAGAGCGTGTAATAGCAGCAGGCCTACACTGAATCCTTTAGGGCCCAGCCCGGCGAGAAGCGCGCATGCTGTGTGAAAATCAACAAAACTCCAGCGTCCGGGGCGTATCAGGCTAAGTGTGACGCTTAGAAGCGGGGTAACTAGTGTGAAGCATGTGGCGCCCAGTACATAGTATTGTAAGCCGGGCAGGGGGAGGTTCTCAGATTGATATATCTGAAGCAGTAGGACTGCGGAATGTACGCCAAACAGGCAGTATATGCCTATGGCTGCCGGGCTGTAGGGCGCGGTGCGTTCTATAAGAGCCCTCCGTTGATCCGGATGTAGTGTGCTGGGGCGATCAAATCCTATGAGTGCGTAGATGATACCTCTGAGGACTTCATTCACAAGTTCATCAAGCATGTCGGCTCTCAGCTTCGGGATTTGATGCCCATGAGCATCTGCGCATTATTCGGGAGTTTGCGCATGAAGAAGAGGAGGCGCTCCATGGCTTCCTCCGGCTTGTGGTTGGCCAGAGCGCGGCGGATGAGCTGAATCTTGGAGAGCATCCACTCAGGCAGGATGAGCTCTTCACGGCGGGTGCCGCTCTTGTTGATATCTACTGCCGGATAGACGTACATTTGCGCTATGCGGCGGCTGAGAACAAGCTCCATGTTACCGGTGCCCTTGAATTCTTGGAAAATAAGCTCATCCATGCGGCTGTTGGTCTCAATAAGAGCCGTGGCGAGGATGGTGAGGGAGCCGGCGGTGCGGGTGTTGCGAGCTGCGGCAAAAAGGCGGCGCGGTGTCTCGAGGGCACGGGCGTCAATACCGCCACTCATGGTGCGGCCACTACCGCGGTCCACGTTGTTGTAGGCGCGTGCAAGGCGGGTAATGGAATCCATGAGGATGAGTACGTGGCGGCCGTTTTCCACGAGGCGCTTGGCGCGTTCTACGCACATCTCAGCCATTCTGCAATGTTCCTTCACTCCGCTGTCATTGCTGGAGGCGAAAATCTCGGCTTCCGGCAGCTCGCGGCGGAACTCTGTTACCTCTTCCGGGCGTTCGTCTACCAGCAGTACCATGAGGTGCAATTCCTCGCCGTAGTTCTTCATGGCACCTTTGGCGATATCCATGAGCAGGGTGGTCTTGCCGGTGCGGGGCGGGGCAACTATGAGGCCGCGCTGGCCGCGTGCCACGGGGGCAACTAAATCCAGCGTGCGGGTGGTGAAGTGCTTCGCGTCCGTCTCGAAAGCGAGGCGCTGGCTGGGGTTTACGGCCTTGAGGTCGTCAAAGTGAGGGGCGTTAGCTGCCTCCTCAGGTGTGAGCCCATTTACGGAGGTAATGGTGGTGAGCTGGTGGCCGCGCTCATAGCGCTGAGCCATGCCCGTTACCTGCACGTAGGGGCGCAGGTGATACTGGGTGATAAGGTCAGCAGGCACATAAACGGCCTGATTGGATGGGGCCCAGTTATTTTCCGGTACGCGTATGAAACCGAAGCCTTTGGTGGTGATTTCCAACAGGCCGGTAAGCTCTTCAGGCTCACCTACGGGCACATAGGCGCGGCCGGTCTTGGGAATGGGTTCAATCTTTTCGCGCTGAGGCTTATTGTTGTGCTGGCGCTGGGGGCGCCGGTTATTGCCACCATTGCCATGGCCATTGCGCATGGGGCGTTCGCCGTTGGCAGTCTGGTGCTCGCGGCGTGCATGCGGAGTGAACTCGCGGTTGCTGCGGTTGTTATCCGTGCGGTGAGGTTTGGCAAAGCGTGTTTTGGGGCGATTAGGGGCATCCATGGCGCTAATGGGGGGAAGCCGGTGGCAAGTCAAATAGTTATCGTCCGGAAAAGAAGCAGGCGGGCGGTTTTTACTGAACCGCCCGCCATGAAAACAGGGGGCTAGCTGTGGTGCAATGTGACTTACAGCTGCTCAAGGAGTTCCTCAGGAATCTCAAAGTTTGAGAACACGTTCATCGTGTCATCATAATCATCCAGACGCTCGTAGAGCTTCATCACTTTCTGGGCGGTGGCGAGGTCTGTGATGTCCGTGGGGTTCTGGGCCACGGAGATAAGCTTCATGCCGGTCACGCTCTTGCCGGCGGCGGTCAGTGCCTCAGAGACGGCCTGTACGTCCGTGGGACCGCAGATGAAGGCCCACTCGCCTTCGTTTTCGCCCTCTTCAAACTCGTCTGCACCGCAGTCCATGGCAAGCTCCATGGCGCCGTCCTCATCCAGAGCAGGATCATTTACGGTTACTTCGCCCTTGCGGTCGAACTGGTAAGCCACGGAGCCGGGGGTGCCCATGTTACCGCCGTTCTTGGAGAAGATGGTGCGGATTTCGGAGGAGCAGCGGTTCGTGTTGTCGGTGGCAACCACCACGATGAAAGCTGTGCCGGCGGGGCCGTAGCCCTCGTAGGTGACCTCCTGAATGGTCTCGCCCTGAAGCTCGCCCGTGCCTTTCTTTACGGCGCGGTCAATGTTGTCCTTGGGCATGGATGCAGCCTTAGCGCCTTCAATGGCGGCGCGCAGACGCGGGTTGGTGTCTATATCACCACCGCCGCTCTTGGCTGCCAGTGTGATTTCGTGGGAGAAACGGGCGAAAATCTTGCCCTTTTTCGCGTCGGCCGCAGCCTTCGTGAACTTAATTTTGGACCATTTATTATGACCGGACATAATCTTGAGGTATGTGGGTGAAAAAACTGTCGCCTGACTTGTGGCGGCGAGAGGGGCGTGCGCAAGGCATGGCCCGCTGAGCAACCTGATTCCGTCCGTGCCTGCACTCAAGCGGCAGGCGGGCACCGCGTTAATCAAAGTGTTGCTCTCTGCGTGTTGCAACAATCTGCGGGTTTTTAGAGTCGAGCTGACAGGATTCGAACCTGCGACCTCTTCGTCCCGAACGAAGCGCGCTACCAGCCTGCGCTACAGCTCGATGTCGTGTTGACGGAGGCATTTTACACGAATTAGCGCGCTTTGCAAGCCCAAAATGATTTTTTTCTGACTTACTGCCACATTTTTGGCAGCACGGATATGAAAAAATACCCGCCTGAGAGGCGGGTATTTTGAAATCCCGGTAGTAAGACAACCGTGGAGAGAGAGAAGAGGGGAGGGCTTACGAGCCTGTGCGAGCGCGGTATTTTGCCTGCAGCTCGGCGTCCTGAGTGGAGTTCTTGCGTGCAGACTCGCGGGCCAAGCGTGCAGCCTGAGAGGTGTCCGGATCAGGGGATTCGTACATCTCATCCAGGATGGTGATGACCCAGTCATGAGCGTTCAGGCTGCCCAGGGCGCGGATAAGCTTGGTGCGCTGCTCGGAAATCTGCTGATTTTCCTCAGCTTCAGCGTCACTATCAGCCATAAGGGTTTCATTCAGCTTCAGGTAGGCCTTGTCGTATGCGATGGCAATAAGCTCACGCACCTTGTCGAGGTCTCTGGGACGGTTCTGAATGATGAAGGCCTTGAGGATGTTCATGACGGTGTTCAGATGGTCTTCAGCCTTGCGGGTGGCTGCGGCGTCACCATCTGCCTGTTCTACCTCAGCTTCAGCCTGTTCCTTCATTGCCATCAAATCGGGGATGATGGAATCATCATAGTAACTGGCAAAGAAGAGAGCGCAGTCCTGCCATTTATCCGGGTTTTCGGCCAGAGACTGGTAGTGAGCCAGAGCCTTGGGTGAGCAGGAGCGGCCGAGAGTGGCGCACATGTCATTGCGGAAGCGCTCAGGCAGGGTGTCAAAGAGCTGGTCACCAAGCTGCTGGCGCTTGGCCACATCTTCCTCCATGCGCAGGATGTTATCCAAGCAGATGGTGAGGGGGCCGGCAAGCTGTTGATCCAAGTCCTCAGCGCTGAGCTGTGCGATAATTTCGGGGATATATTCCGGGGTGACGCGAAGGCCGATGCTTTCCCAGATGTAGGCGAGAACGGTGCCCTTCTTGGTCCATTTGGGCATGCCTGCTACGTGGCTGGCGAGTTCGCGGAACTTGTCATTGATGCCCGCATTATTGGAAACGGCCATGCGCTGCAGGAGCGTGCGGAAGATATCCGAGTCAATCTTGCTGGCGTTCTTCTTGAGGGTGTCAAAAATGAGCGCATCGATATTCGGATCCATTTCGGAAGCGATGGCAAGCAGCAGACAGGCCAGCTGGCAAGTGCCCTTGGGGTTGCTGCCGTATGCGGGGCGGCCATCCTCATCCTTCACGTAGGGGTTGACAATCATGCGCAGCAGAAGCTTGGCATCGTCGAGGGAGCATACTACATTGATGCCCTTGGAGCGTGCATCCTGCAGAGTTTCAATCTGATGCCTGTTGATTTCCAGAGCTCGCTGAAGGATGGCGTTCGTGGCGTCAATGCGGGCTTTCTGGGCGCCTCGCTTTTGGTTCTCGCCGGATACGTAGAAGTAACAGCCAATGCCCATGGCAACAAAGAGACCGAGAATGGCGAAGAATGCCGGAGTCTTGTGGAAGGGCTTCTTTTCAGCCATGGCCTGGAGCTGCTGGAGGTAGGCATCACGAGCAGTAAGCTGTTCTTCGCTCATGCCTTCCTCCTCGTATTCCTCCTCGTATTCTTCTTCGGTCTCCACCGGTGCCGGAGCTGGTGCGGGCTTAGCTGCAGTGGGTCTGGCGGCAGCGGGCTTAGCTGCGGCAGGCTTTGCAGCGGCAGGTCTGAGAGCAGCGGGCTTTGCGGCAGCGGGTTTGAGGGCTGCGGGCTTTGCGGCGGCGGGGGCAGGTTGTGTTTCTTCTGCCGGGGCAGCAGCAGCTTGTTCGGCAGCCTGCTGTGCTTGGTATTCAGCCATCTGGCGGTTATACTCCTCCATCTGGCGGTTATATTCCTCCATCTGGCGCTCGTATTCAGCCTGAGCGGCAGCTTCTTCAGGAGTCATACCTGTTTCCTCAGCAGCGGGAGCTTCCTCCACTACGGGAGCAGGAGCGGGCTCAGCAACGGATGTTTCCTCCACTACGAGTGCAGGAGCAGGAGCCGGTGCAGGTGCGGGGGCCGGTGCGGGGGCCGGTGCGGGGGCAGGGGCGACTACTGTCTCGGGCACGGGAGCTGGCTCAGGCTCAGGAGCCGGCGCGGGTTTAGGGGTAATGGGCTGGCCACCGGCACCCTTGAGGACGGGGCGCTTGGTGGGAGCTGCGCCGATGTTAAGCTTGGGCTTGGCGCCTGCGGGTGCAGCCACGGTAAGCTTGGGGCGTGCGGCGGCGGCTGTGTTGACTTTGAGTTTAGGTGCTGCCATAAAAATATACGGATGGAGTGAAAAACGAAAAGCTACTGCGTTTATTCTACTATTTTTTTTTCTGAATGCAATAACGGAATGCAATCAGACGTTAATTTTCCTGTGTTTTAGGTGGTGTTGTTACCCAAAGACGCAGAATGACAAGCCCGATGATGCAGAAAAGAGCCGTGCAGAAGCAGCCGAGGCTCAGCAGAGCTGTTTCATCGAAGCGGGCGCCGAGGGCTCCTTCTGCCTGCCTCATCCACAGGGTGTACAGTGCACTGAGCAGGATAAGCACCCCACTTGCACGGCGAATCAGCGCATAGCGGCGTGCCGGGCGGATGAGTAGTAGGAGGAGCAGGGCGCAGCCCAGATAGGCCGGGGCTGTTAGCGCGGCTGAATCTGTGGGCTCGGCTCCGGTGTACATGCTGATGGTGGGGGCAAAGGCCGCACCGTACAACGCTATGCACAGGGCTGCAAAACTCATCCACAGCTGAGCCGGGGCCACTTCCATGTCCTTACCCGGTACGAGTAACAGGAATGCCCAGGGAAGTAGCAGCGCTGTACTGAAGAACCCGATGGCGCCGCCTTGCCACCAGTACTGTCCGCAGACAAGTCCCGCAGCTGCAGTAAGTAGGCAGATAAGGAGGGCCGCCTTTGCTTTCAACCATATGGCCAGCAGGCGGCAGGTAATCATAGCCGCTCCGCAGAATTGCAGCACGCGCAGATAGGCGCCGTTGTCATACATGGGCTCTGGGGTGTTTACAGAGTCGGGGAACACGCAGCCGAGGGCGGTGATGCAGGTGGCCAGCGTGACCCAGCCGCACCACAGGCCGGCATCTGCCAAGCGGCTCAGCATGAGCTTGGGAGCCCACCCGGCGCCACAGAGGGGGAGCAGCGCCCGCCAGAACTCCGCTCCTATGCCCAGCGCCGCCGCTGCAGCTCCGGCCGCGAAGATGCCCGCGGGCAGCGCGTTGTGCAGCCGCCACAGCGGTATGAAGCCGAGCACTTCACCGCCGCCCATCAGCGCCGCCGGGTTCTGGACGTGCTGGTTCGCCATCGTGGCGAGCAGTAGGAAGAGAATGAGGGTAACGAGAAAGATGCGTTTTTTCATCATGGCTGAGGTGTAATGAGGCTACGGATGTGCTGAAGGAGAGCCCGGATATCTGCGGGGCTCAGGCGAGAACTGAAGGCCGGCATGGCGCCGCGCCCTTCCTTGAGGATGAGATGCTGTTCCTCCTGCGAGCGTTCGCTGGCCGTCAGATTTCCTACGGAGGGCATGCCGGGGTAGCGGCTCACGTAGCTGCTGCCACTGCCATCTACGCCGTGGCAGTGGGCACAATGGGCGGTGAACAGTTCCGGCCCGCTGCTAGTAGGGGTATCAGGAGCATCGCCAAAGGGAATGCTGTCTTGCGGGTGAGGGCGGCGAGTGCTTAATTCTTTCGCCGGGGTGTCAAACACTATCCGGGCGGGCTGTCCGGTGCGGTCGAAGTCTATTCTCCAGAGCGCAGCCGCCGTCAGTATCAGACCGAGTGTGATGATGATGGTTAAGCGATATTTCATGAGCGGCGGTAACAGTGCAGAAAGTGAAGGAATACGGCGATGCCTGCCCCCAGCAGGGCACTCACGAAAATGGCGGGCCACCAGTAGCTCCAGCCATGTGGGCGTGAACCAAGAGCACCCACTGTATCTGCCCACTGTGTACATGTGGCCCACAGAACGCATGCTCCGGCGCCCAGCAGTGCGCCGCCCCCGGCCCAGAGCGCCGGGCGAGTGGAGCAGGGGGCTTTTGCGTAATCCGGCGGATACAGTTTTTCTTCCGGCATGCGGGCGGAAATGCTCAGGAAGAGCGCGAGGAAGAGTCCGGCGCTGCCGGCGAGCATGGCGAAGTCCACCCCGGTGGGAGAGTAGCTGCCGGCAGTCTCAGCTATGGAGCGGGCGATGATGATGTGCTCTCGTTCCAGCCACATGCCGAGCAGAATACCCACGCTCACAGTCGCTGCCAGCGGGCGACAGCTTCGCAAGCGCGGATGCATTAGAAGGAGGCTGGGCAGGAGCACATTCAGCGTGAGCAGTAGCGCGTAATCACTGCCCCAGTGGCTTGGCTCGCGCAGAAGTTCCAGCCCGTAGCACAGCCCCATGGCTCCGCTCAGGCCGAGAATGAGCTGTGAGAGCTTGCTGACGACTTCGCTGCTGCAGCGGCGGCACAGCGCAATCAGTTGCACGGCGGCCAGCCCGGAGAGCAGCGCTCCGCATACGAAATACGGTGGGATGATGGGCTCATGCCAGCGCTGCGTGAGCGCGAAGTCGCAGCCCACTACACTGTGAACTGTGACGACAAGAGGAGTGAGCAACCCTGCCAGCAGCAGGCAGCAGCGCCCCCACAGCGGGCGGAGGGATTCCGGCCCTTGTTCTCCCCACATGCTTACCAGCCAGAAGAGAAGGGAGAGCAGCAGGTAGCTGCTGATGGCGGCGGCGTCCCACATGAGGGCGGAGCCGAGGTTGGGCCATACGCCGCTGGCCGTGGGGACGGGCGCCACCTGCCAGAGCATCCATGCTCTACCTACATGCACCAGCGGAAAGACGGCGGCTGTGCATACGGCGCACAGCGTCAGTAGCTCCGCGTGCCGGGCTATCTCGCCACGCCAGCGTTTGCCCGTGATGAGCAGTACCGCGGATATCAGTGTGCCGGCGTGCCCCAACCCTATCCAGAAAACAAAAATTACGATATCCCAGCCCCAAGGGACGGCGTTATTCACGCCCAGCACTCCTACGCCTTCCGTAGCAATGCGCCAGGCGCTCCATCCCAGCCCCCACAGCGCTGTGGCTGCACACAGCAGGATAACCGGAAGTCTCCATCCGGCGCTCGTGTTCTGTGCAGCCTCTTCTCTCATTTCTTCTTTATTCTATCAGAATTGCCCTTGTTCCGCAATAGACAAGTGCAGGTAGTACGTAAATCATGTACTGCACCTTCTCTCTGCTTGACGTCCGGCCTTTGGGGTGGTAGATTGTACGGCAATGACAAGTTTGCGCAACAGATTAAGGTGGCCGGAGGCTGAGTGGGACGTCTCGGGCGCGTTCGCGAAGGACGCCGTGCTACTGCGTTTTCATGATTTTTGCCGTGAGCATTTGGGCTATGCTCCTTTTGCTGTGGTGCATGGCTCTCCCTTGTTCCGTTGGAATTGCGGGCGCGTGCTCAGCATGCTGATGCGCAGCGAGACGGAGATTAACACGGCCGCTGCCGGTTATGTGAAGCGCGGCATACCGGTGGATTTGACCTTCACGAACCCGCTGCTGCGCGAGGAGGATATGAAGAATATGCTCGGCAACCGCTTGCTGAGTTTCTTTGCTGCTCAGAGCACGCCTAAGGTGCGCCATGCTGTCATTATCGGCTCTGAGGCTCTGTATGCGCACGTGAAGACAAATTATCCTCAGCTTAACACCGTGTCCTCGATTTTACGTATCACCTGTGATGGTGGAAAGGGGCAGCTGGATTCCTACCTGCGCTTGGCCGAGCGTTATGATAAGGTGATGATTCATCCGGATGATGTCTTCAATTTCGACCTGCTGGAAAAACTGGAGGACAAGGGGCGCTATGAGCTCATCTTGAATGAGTATTGCATGCGTAACTGCCCCATGCGTGCTTTCCATTACACCACCATGGCGGAGCAGGCATTTGATATAGATGGTTACGATACGACCAAGTTCTACAAGGCTCTTTCCCGCAATGGCTGCAGCAGCACCAATGCTATGCTGGCTGATCCTGCCGTAGGCGTGGCGGCTCTCACCACTCCGGAAATAGACCGCCTGTATGAGATGGGCTTTCGCAAATTCAAGCTGCAAGGTCGCGCTCACCCGAATGCGCTGCCGCTCATTAATGACTTGCTGCGCTTTATGTTGCCACCCGGTGAGGAGCAGGATACGCTGTGGCTGAGCTTCTGTACCGCATTTTTGGAGAGTTTCACCCCGCTTACTGTTGAGGCATGAACACTGATTTTCTCACACAAGATTACTTGCCCCATGCCTCCTGGAGTATAGGTGGCGGGCTGCTGCACGGTCATACCATGCTGCAGCTCAGTGAAGGCATCGCAAAGGAGATGCAGGGCATCCGCAGCCTGAGTTGCCTACATGTTACGCCGGCATGCGCATGGACTGTAGATTGGGCGGCGCAGCGCGCTATGACTACGCCGACTGCTTACTTGCGCTTGCTTGGGTTGACGGATGCTCAGAAGTTGCCTGTCTGTCTGAACTTTGATAATCCCTTCGTGGCAAAGGCCATGCTGGAGGACGGCTTCGGCCTTTTCCTTGTGGATGAACTGCTGCGCCATAACCCCACCGGCCTGAATTGTGCTGCCGTGGCGGATGACCGTGTGGCTTTCGTGTTGCGCAGGCAGTTCCCCCGTCTACCGCTTATCGCTCACATGAACCGCTCAGTAGTGGAGGAGGGAGAACCGGATGCTGATTTCTATAACCGCCTACTGGAGGTATATGACAGGGTGCAGCTGTACCCCGGTAGCCTGCGCCGTGCGGATGTAGTACAGGCGCTGAAGGCCCGGGAGCGTTGCATGGTGGTGGTGAATGACTTGTGCCGCCGCGGAAGCCGTTCTGCTCATAGTGAGTTGCTGCTCCTGCTGGCGCAGATGCGCATGCGCCCGTATGATTTCAATTACAAGGTGCGCCGCAGCGAGCTGATGGCGGCTCTGCTGGCTCCTGTTGGCACTCAGGGGAATACCTTAACGCGAGCGGAGCTTGCATCCCTTTATGCTCAGGGTCTGCGCTCATTCCATCTGCAGGCTGAGCAATACAAGAATGCTCTCACTCCTGCTTGGGTGATGATGAATTATCTTCTCACGGCTGACCCTCAGTACAGCAATAAGACATCGCTGCTCATTTACAAGGTGCTCAGTTACCTGAATGGGGCGCCGCCTCCTCTTGCCAGCGGGCTGGAGCCTTTCACTCTCCGCTTGCCGGAATAAGGCGGTGAGGTAATTTATCTGCTCATGCGGCGGAGACGGGCGTTTTCTGCTGCGAGGCGGGCTGAGATGGCGTTGAGCTCCTGTACGGTGCTCAGGCCGTTCGCCACGTTGCGGGTGCATTGCTCCTGAGCCGCGGTAAGGGCTGCGCAGAGCTGTGACTGGGCGCGGCGGACTTCGCTGCGATTCCGGCTGATATGCCGGGCGCATTCACGGCGGAAGAGGGCGGCAGCGGCATTAGCTTCTGCTTCTTTTTTACGGGAGCCCATCCCTTCACGGGCGCGGGCTGCATACAGCGAGGCAAGCTTGTCGTATGCTTCCTGAGTGCGGGCGGCAGCCAGTCGGCGTTCCGTGCTGCGGTAGTGCAGGGCCAGGCAGACTTCAGCCAGAGCGATATCAGCTACCATTTTCTCTTCGATTCCGGCGAGCCCATTCCTGTATCTGTTCTCACAGCATTGCACCAGTGAGGTGAGAGCGCGCTGAGCGGTCTGCAGGTGGCGGGTGTATTCAGCCGGGGTTGAGCTATGAACAGCCTCGGCCTGAGCCCAAGCGGCCTGTGCCTGAGTGGTGTGCAGAGCTATATCCGTGGCTGCTCCTGCTCGGTGTCTGGCCGTTATTAGCTCCTCTCGCTCTCGGCTCAGATCCACGATGCGATTGTACACGCCTTGGAGCTGTTGTGGTGTTTGATTCCCCCTTGCCAGAAGAAGGCGCTGGTATGCCAGTTGGGCTTGTAGCTCTTCATCTTTGTCAATGACGCCCATCTGAAGCTGATTTTTTGCCTGTTCTGCTGCCTGCTCGGCCGCTTCTAGCAATTCCGGAGAGGGGGCAGGGTAAGATATATTACCGGGTTTGACGGATGAAGCGGGTTCTATGATGAACGCCACTCCGTCCGCGGCTTGTGCCACAGCACTCATCAGTAGCCCGAATGCTAGCAGAAGGGTAATCAGCTGTTGTCTCATAACTCATTCAGAGTGCCATGAGCTGCAGCAGATGTCAAGAAGGAAAGTTATGCTTTTTTAAATAAAATAATTCGGGGTTGCTGTAAAAACAAAAAAGGTTACGTTGTTCACGTAACCTTTTTTTGCTACTCGAGACGGGACTCGAACCCGTACAGGTCGCCCCACTAGATCCTTAGTCTAGCGCGTCTACCAATTCCGCCACCCGAGCATTGGGTTTTGCACTTGGTGCGCCGCAAGTATACATGAAAGAAAAGGAGAATGCAAGCCTTTTTTTGTAAAAAAGTGATTTTTTTGTAAAAAATGTGAAAATTATCGACGGGAGGAACCTTGATAAGCCCCATTTGCGCCGTAATAGGAGGTGTTTCCGCGGTGATCGGACTGCGAGCGGCCTTGGTAGGCACCATTGGCACCATAATAGGAGGTGTTCCCGTTGCGGTCGGACTGTGAGCGCCCTTGGTAGGCACCATTGGCACCATAGTAGGAGGTGTTGCCATGTGAGTCGGTCTGTGAGCGGCCCATGTAGGCGCCATTGGGGCCATAGTAACTGGTGCTGCCATTCGGGCCGGGGACTGCGCGGCCACCATATGAGCCATTGGCGTTGTAATAGTTTTGAGCCAGGGCGAGGGGGCAGAGAATGAGAGTGAGGATGATGCTTTTCATGTTTGTGTTGTGATGGTTGGTGTGGAGTTTTTACTGTTTGGAGCCTCTATATGAGCCGGAGCTATTGTAGTACCGGGTACCGCTACTGCTGGTGGTGGAGCTACCTGAGAACGAGCCTCTGCGGTCATAATAGCGCGTGGTGCTGCCGCTGCGGCTGGCGCTGCCGGAGTATGAGCCGGAGCGGTCGTAATAGCGTGTGGTATCACCGCTGCGGCTGGCACTGCCTGCAAAGGAGCCGGAGCGGTCATAATAGCGGGTGTTACCATTGCTGTCGTGCTGGGCGCTGCCGATGAAGGAACCGGAGCGGTCGTAATAGCGTGTGGTGTTACCACTGCGCTCGGCGCGGCCTACGTTTGTACCATGCGGGCCGTAAAAGCGGTCTGCCTGTGCGGAGGGGAGGGCTGTAAGGGCTGTCAGAAGGATGAGTGCGTATTTCATAATGGGATTGGGGGTGAGGTGTTTATTTGGGCTCAGTGTTTTCTTGAGCCGGTGCGGCGGCCAGAGGCGTCGTAATAGACGCTTTCGTTGCCGCTGCGGACAGCTCGGCCCTGATAGGATCCATTCGCTGCATAATAGCGGGTTTCGTTTCCACTACGGACGGCGCGGCCTTGGTAGGCCCCGTTTGCTCCGTAGTAGCGTGTTTCGTTTCCACTGCGCTGGGAGCGTCCCTGATAGGAGCCATTGGCACCGTAATATTTGGTGTAATTGCCATCTCGCTCCGAATGGCCGATGGAGGCACCATTTTGCCCGTAGTAACGGGTGCGCCCGTTGCGGTCCGTTGATGAACGGCCGATGCGCACGGAATTGACGCCGTAGAAGGAATCTGCCATGGTGCTGAGAGCGGTGAGGGTGGAAAGGAGTATGATGAGTGCAGGTTTCATGGGGGATGCTGAGGATGTGCTGCCTCTTATGCTTTTTTTTATACGCTAATTCTGAGGCTTCTGCAAGTGAAAAATCTTGTCAGTTCACATATTCTTTGCTAGAATGCGTGCAACGAACCAGGACTATGAAACTGACTGATACGGAATTGGAGCTGCGTGACCGCGAGTGGGTGGAAAGCGTGGTGAGGGATGATGAGGAGCTGCTGCTGGTGTGCAAGCCTCAGGTGCGGTGGAAGGCTGAGTATGTGGGCCGCCTTATTTTTGCTGCCGTATGGTTGAGTTTCATTGGCTTTGCTAGCGTGACAGCACTGCCGGAGATGCTTGCGGACGTGGAGAACAAGCCGCAGATGTTGTTTTTTCCATTGTTTCTGCTGCCCTTTTGGCTGGTGGGAATAGGCCTTGCGGTGAGCCCGTGGTGGGAGCAGGGCCTAGAGCGCCGCACTGTGTACGTGCTCACTAATACGCGCGCTGTGGTGCTGAAACCTTCCACTTGGAAGCGCCAGCGTACGCTGAAGGGTTATGTGCTGGTGAGTGATTTGATAAAAGAGGTGGTACCCCGCGCAGATGGCAGCGGTGACATTGTGTTTGGATACGAGGAGCGGCGCTCCAAGAATGGTGTCTATTATGTGCCGAAGGGCTTTCTGGCCGTTCCGCAGATGGAGCGGGTGCTGGAAATGCTGCGCTCGCTGCTTCCTCCTGCTCCGGAGCGGGAGGAGGAGCCCGAAAGTGAGCCACCGGACCGCCCCAGCTATGTGGAGCTGGTGGTGGGGCTTGTTTTCTTTATTGCCGGCGTGGTCCATGTGCTGTATGGAGCGTACCGGTGGTATTCAGGTGAGCTGTGTTCCGGAGAGATGTTCAAGTATGTGATGGCTGTTTTTGCGGGAGGTATGGGTGCCTCGGTCGTTCTGAAGTGGTGGAAAAAGCGCAAGCAAGCGGTACAATCGTGATAGGACATTCGGAAGATATCGCTCTGAGCGAGAGCGAACGTGAGTGGCTGGCCCAGCAGTTGGGGGCGGATGAGGAGGTGCGCCTCATGCTGCGCCCACGTACTGAGGCTGAGCCCGGGGACTTCACCTTTGAGCGAGTGGTGGGCAGCTTGTGGCTGCTCATCTGCCTGGGGGTAACTGTGGGGATGATGGAAAATGATGCCCGCGGAGGGCTTTTGATGCTCCCGTTGTACTTAGTAGGATTTTACACCCTATTGAGCTCACAGATTTGGGAGTGGACGCGCCGTCGCACCTTGTATGTGATAAGTGCCCGCCGTGTGCTGGTGCGTGAGCCGAAGTGGTTACTGTTTTATCGTACGCGAGCGTATGCGTTGCGCGAGGGGATGATTCAGGAGGTTGGCGTGTTGCCGGATGGATACGGAAATATTGTGTTCGATTACGGCAGGGATGAGTTGAACGGCGCCCGCGAGGAACGCGTGGCGAAGCTGCTTGGGCTTATTGATATTCCGCGTGTTAAATATGTGCAGACCGTGCTGGAAGAAATTGTGAAAAGGGAAGGGGAAAGACGATGATTGAAGATGTATGGGGACTCAGTTCGCAGGACTCTGAACGCCTTCGCTCCGTGCTGAAGGATGATGAGCGTACCGTGCTTGTGGCTAAGCCGCGGGTGAAGATGGACCCGTTGGAGGCTTTTGGTAGAGTGTTTCCCGGGCTGGTGCTGGCAGGGTTCTGTGCCTATGTGGCGCATGGATTTGGCTCTCAGTGGTGGGTGGCGGTGTTGTTTTTTCTGCCCGCCTGGATTTTTGCCATTATGCTGCTGAGTGCGCCATGGCGGCACCGCCGGCGTATGGAGCGCACGTTGTATGTGCTGACGGATAAGCGCGCGGTGGTGTTTGAGCCGACCGGATGGTGGCGGACTCGCTGTGTGAGCTGGCCGCTGTACCCCGGGCTTATCAAAAAGGTGACGAAGGATGGTGATTGTGGGAGTATTATTTTTGACTATGAGATTCGCAGGAGTTTTGCAAAGCGCCCGAGAGTCTCGCCGCATCCCGTGGGCTTCCTCTCGGTGCCGCAGCATGAAGAAGTGCGTCGCATCGTGGAAGAACAGGTGGCTACCGTGCCGGCGGATAAAGCGCCTTTCGCTTTCCGTCCATCTGAGCTGAGCTCTCCTGCACCCCGTCTGGACGCTTGGGGCACACCTCTTTCCAATCAGCCTTGGCAGAAACGAGCAGATAACGCGCCGCTCATGGCTTTTGGGGTTGTTTTTGCTTTGTTTGCATCCATTTTTGTAGTGATGGGGCTAGTGATGCTGAATACCGAGCAGCGCCTGGAGAAAGAGGGGGTGCGTACGAATGCCACGGTGCTGAGTATGAGTAAGCATAAAAGCGGCGGGCGAAATTCATCAACAACGTATCACCCCACGCTGCGTTTTACGGATGAGGATGGGGAATCTCATACGATAGACTATCACATCAACACGGATAATTACGCCATTGGTTCTGATGTTTCGATTATTTATCTGCCTTCAGACCCGAAGACACTGCGTGTCTTGGAAGATGGAATGAGCGCTAGTATGTCATGTATAATAGTAGGGAGTATTTTGGTGTTGATAGGTTGCGGTATAGCCTTTGCCGGGAAGTCTGCTAAATCGAAAGCAAAATGAGTTGTACCCCCACAGGCCTGACAGAACAGGAGGCTGCCCATGTGAGCTCCGTGCTGCATGAGGGGGAGCAGGTGGTGCTGCTGGCGGCCCCTCGTGTTGGCCTGACTGCCGGCCAGGCTGCTGCTCAGTTGATACCGGGTGTCATGTTGGCCTGTCCGCTGGTGCATGCTGCGATTGTGTTGGGTGGAGATTGCTGGGTGATATTGCTATTCGGTCTTCCCTTTTGGCTGGTAGCCATCGTGCTGCTTATTTCTCCGCTGTGGCAGCGGCTGCGCATGGCTCGCTCGCGCTACCTGCTGACGGACCGGCGGGCTGTGGTGATGGAGAACTCCTTTTTCCGGCGTCCGCGCACGGTGAGTTTTCCGCTGAGGGAGAATCTTGTGCTGAAGGTGGAAGCTCGTGCTGATGGGTATGGTGATGTTATTTTTGCATGGGAGCGTGGCTGGCAGCCCGGAATTCACGTGTACAAGCCGGTGCGGCCAGTGGGGTTCATCATGGTGCCACAGCCTGAGCGAGTGGCGCAAATAATAGCGGAGCAGGTGGAAGCCGTGCCAGAGGGCGAAGAGTTGCCCGCGGTTGAAGGTGTGCAGCCTTTGCCGCTTGATAGGAAGGGACGCCCTCGCGCGTATACCGTGGCTCGGGTGATGATGATGTGGATGGGATGTGCCGGCTGCGCCGTTGCTTACCTGCTGCTTTTGAGGGGTGTGAGTTATTTGCGTGAAGACCACCAGGTGATGGTGAGCTATACCTATTATCATCATTCGCCCGGGGTTATAAGGGAGGAAAGGAATGTGCGTGCCGGGATGGGCTTCACGCTGTTCAGCACAATGTTTTTCCTTGTTGGCGCCAGTATGATTGCCGCAGGGGTAATACCGAAGAAATCATCATGAATGAATCATTGTCAGGACTGAGTCGTTCAGAGCGGCGGGCTATGCAGCAGGTGTTGCGTGAGGGTGAGGAGCTGCAGATGTTAGTGCGTCCGCGTGTGCGCTTGCTGGATAGAGAGCGGTTAGCGGAAGCCTTGATTCTGGGCTTTCTGATGCTGGTCGTTTTGGCCTTCCTATCAGTTGATGTGTCAGTTTGGGAAGATTTGCTCAGTTGGCTGGTTATTGGGCTGACCGCGGTTATCTGGTTCTGGCGTTATCTGAGAGCTCGCAATCGGCACTTCTATCTGCTGACCTCGCAGCGGGCGGTCATTGTGAAGAGCGGCAAACAAGTGTTTTCTTATGATAGAGCCCCGGGAATGATAAAGGCCGTAATTGTGCGCGCGGATGGCAGCGGTGACGTGGTGCTGGGGTATAGTTTTGGCTCTGACCGGGGAGGGTGGTACACTGATCCGAGCGGGTTTATGAATGTGCCGGAGGTGATGAGTGTGGTGGAAGCAATGGCCTCTCGGCTGGGCTCCTTGCCGGCTGATATTCCGGCGCCGGAGGTGGACCCGCCTGATGGCTGTACGCCGTGGTTGGGTGGGCTGTTTGTTGTTCTTGGGCTGTGGGGGCTCATTGAGATGGGAGAAGTTCTGCTGGCGGTATTGCCGGCTATTGGCGTGGATGTGATACTGCGCTGGTGGCGCCGTCACCGTAAAACTCAGCTCCTTAAGCAGCAATTTTCTCGTGATGCGTCCGAAGACTCCGAATAAGAGGGGCTTAGGCGTATTTTGTGAACTTGTTTGTTTTTCCGAAAATGGGAAGATGCCGGCTGAGAATGGCGCTTTTTTCTTGACTCATGAGCCTGTGTCTGTTAAAAGAATGGTAACATATGGCAAATCCCGAACTTTATATTAAGCCGGCGCTGCCTGACCGCATTTTCCCCTGGGAGAACTACGATCCGCAGACGCGTGAAGAAATCGATGCCTTCTTCAACAGCCCCGAAATCCTCGTGATTAAGGAGCGCATGGTAGACATGGGTCGCCGCCTGTGGAACCGTGAGTATGTGGACGGCAATGGTGGTAACCTTTCCGTGCGCGTGGCTAAAGACCTCGTGCTCTGCTCCCCGACTCTCTGCTCCAAGGGCTTCATGACGGTGGAGGATATCTGCATGGTGGATATGAACGCCGGGCAGCTCTGCGGCTATCGCCCCGCTACCAGCGAGGTGAAGACCCACATCGCTATGATGAAAGAGGTGGGTGTGAATGCCTGCATCCATGCACATCCCCCGTGCTGTAACGCATTCCTCTTCGCCGGTAAGGTGCCGCCGAATGGCATCAACCCGGAGGCTGATATCTTCCTCGGCCACATTCCGCTGGCCCCCTACGGCACTCCCGGCTCTCCTGAGACTGCTGAGGCCGTGGCAAAGGCCTGCCACCAGAGCACGGTGGTATTCATGGAGAACCACGGTGTTATTACCGGCGCTCGTCACATTGAGGAGGCTGAGTGGTTCATGGAAAATGCGGATGCCTACTGCAAGATGGTACTCTTTGCTGATATGCACGGCGGTGGCCTGAATCAGGTGGATGAAGCCGGTATCGCTGACTTCCTGCAGATTCGCAAGAACATCGGTTATGCTGTACCCGAAGGTCAGCCCCTGTACAACATGCGTGAGTACAATGGCTATACCATGGGTATTGCCGGTAAAAAGTAAAAATTAGTAAATAATAATTTATTAAAACGGCGGCTATGCTTCAGAAATGAGGGGTAGCCGCCGGATTGTCCTGAGGCATGACGGCAGAGGAAATAGCTGAGCGTTTTCTAGTGTACATGGAGGTGGAGAAGACTGCCTCTGACCACACGCTTGCTGCGTACCGGCGCACCTTGCTGCAGTTCCGTGAGTGGATGGGGCCGCGCTTTGTGAGCTGGCATGACTGTGTCTCAGAAAATTTCCGTGGCTGGTTGTATGAAGCTATGCAGCAGGAGCTGAAGCCGGCCTCCATTCGCCTGCGTTTTGCCGCTTTGCGCTCACTGTATACCTACCTGATGCGGCGCGAGGGTTTGCAGGTGAATCCTTTGGCGGAAGTGACGCTGCCGAAGGCGCGCCACAGTTTGCCTGTGCACCTGAGCTTGCGGCAGATGGAGGAGCTGCTTTCTTTGCCACTGCGCACGCCGGTGGATAAAAAGAGCCCGGATTGGCTCCCGTACCGAGATGCGGCGATTCTTGAGCTGTTTTACTCCTGCGGTATTCGCTTGAGTGAGCTTGTGAGCCTGAATGCGGATGCACTTCAGGCCGGTGAGGACTGCGTGCGGGTATTAGGTAAGGGGCGAAAGGAGCGCTTGGTGCCGGTGGGCGAGTATGCGCGCCAGGCTATTCTGAATTATCGCATGCGCGCGGGGCTTGACCCGCAGGGGCCTCTTTTCATTAGCCGCTTACGCCGCCGCATGACTGGCCGTAGTGTGCAGCTGATGCTGGATAAATACCTGCGTTGCTCTGACTTGCCCTTCCATATTTCCCCCCACAAACTGCGCCACACCTTCGCCACTCATATGCTGGACGCCGGTGCGGATTTGCGCGCTGTGCAGGAATTGCTCGGCCACACCTCGCTTTCCACCACGCAGATTTACACGCACGTCACCAAAACTCGCATGAAGGAGGCGTACCTGCATGCTCATCCTCGTGCGTTCGAGGATGATGAAGATTGATTCTCGCCTTTGTTTCTGCGGGTGAGTAGCCGCAGCAGGGGTAACAGAAGGCAGCAGAGCAGGTTGTAAAAAAGGCATATCAGAACCACATAGCCTGCCATGCTTTCGGGAGGATACATGGTGTGAATGATGATGAGAGATGAGGCGAAGCCGGTTAGCAGCGGGAGCCCTCCGCAGAACCACAGGCAACCGGCAGGTGTGCGGGGCTGCAGGAACCAGAGCCACAGGATGCAGCTGGCCAGAGCCGGGTAACTGACCACAATATGGAACAGGTTTTCCTCAAAGGGTATCGGATATACCCTGCAGAGTTGCATCGTTCCCCACCACAACAGCAGGTGAGTAGGCAGCAGAAGCAGGGAGATGGCGAGCTTGCTTTTCATGGATTATTCACCAAGAGGAAGCGTGAGCAGGAAGGTACTGCCCTTGGAATCACTTTTCTCTAGGCTGAGTTCACCGCCTATGGAGCGTGCGAGATCACGAGAGAGCGCGAGGCCGAGCCCTACCCCGGGTTTGCGACCGCTTTCAGATTTTGCGGAGCGAGAGAAGGGGCGGAAGAGGTCTTTCTGCAGCTCTTGCGGGATGCCCGGGCCGTTGTCCACAAAGCGGATGGCTAAAGAGCGATGATTTTGTAGCACGTTAATGTTGATGATTGGGTGCTCAGCCTCAGCGTACTTCAGTGCATTATCTGCGAGGTTCGTGAGGATTTGCTCCACTGAGAGCAAGTCCGTGCGGAGAGTGAGCAGCGTGGTGCGGGGATCCAGCGTGTAATGGAAGTCCACGCCGCCTTTGTTGAGGCGCTCTTTGATTTTTGCGAAGAGCTCAGGCAGAAGTTTGCTGCAGCTGCCGCTATCCTGCCTGCCACGCACTTTGCCGCGAGTGAGTTTGGCAAAGGAGAGGACGTTTTCCACTAGGTGGCCTAGGCGGCGGCTTTCGTTGTAAAGCGTTTCGTGGTACTCAGCCACCTTTTCAGGCGGAAGCTTACCGCTGCGCAGCATTTCAGTGTACAGGTTGAAGCTGGTGAGCGGTGTGCGCAGTTCATGGGTGACGGCAGAGACGAAGTCGCTACGACGGCGTTCGAGGCGGGCATAGAAGGCAAGCAAGCCGAAGAGAATGACGATGGAGAGGATGGAGATGAGCCATGCACTGGCCACGGTTCCGCTGAGGGCCTTTTCACGCAGGCGGCTGTCCGGCAGGTTTACCTGCTTGCCCGGCACGAGGACGAGGGGCAGGGGAGAGAGGTTGCTGATTTCTCCCCGCTGGACGAGGCGGATTTCCGGGTTCACGAGGCCGGGTTCCACCAGCGGGAGAAGTCGTTCAGCGAGTTTGGGGACATCAATGATGAAGCCTTGGGCGCCGTTGCCATGGGTGGTGGGAATGCTGCGCTGATATACCAGCAGACCTTCATAGAACCAGGAGAAGTATGGGGAGGGCTCGCCGTTCATTCTGAGCGGGCCGGCAGTGTCCGGGTTTTCTGCATGGTATATGCTGAACACAGGCATGTGGGTGCGTGGGTCATAGTTAATGGCCTTATCCGGGTCAATGACAGGGGCTGCGGGGTTATCCGCCTTTCTGCGCATGGCATCCACAATCATGGCGTTTTCATTCAGCCACTGCTTGATGCCTTCATCCCCCACGGGGCATTGGACGCCCTGAGAGGTAATCATGAAAAAGCCGTTATTGAAATTCGCCTTTCCTCCCTCGGGCATGTTGTAATACATGAGGCCTACAGGGGGATTATTGCCCAGCTTGTCGCGCTCAGCTGCCAGCAGGCGGCTGACTTCAGCCTGTACGCGGGGGAGGGAGAGCTCCAGCAAGCGGTTGGCCTGCGTCTGGCGGTCGATGTTTAGCAGGCGCTCTTCCAGAGTGGCGGCTTCATGGGCTTGCCATAAGGCTGCGCCTACGACGAGAAGTGAAAACAGTATCAGGATGAAGGTGAGCTTCTTTTTCATGCTGGGTCATTCCATTTATATCCGCGGGCGCGGACGTTTTCAAAACATGCGGCGGCTTCCGGGCCGATTTTTTCTCTCAGGCGAGTGAGGGTTACGGGGACTGTACGAGTTTTACCCGGGGAGGTGCTGATACCCCACACGCGCAGGAGGAGTTCTTCCTGGGCAATAATGCGGTTCGGGTGCGCGAGGAAATAGCGGAAGAGGTCAAATTCTTTTTCGCTGAGGGGGATGGTGCTGCCATCCGTGCGGGTGGCAGTGCGGTTTGATGGGTGAAGATGGCCTCCGGGGAAGGGGAGAATGGCGCCGGCTGCTTTTTGGCGGCCGGGGGTGCGGCGCAGCACCGCGGTGATGCGGGCCAGTAGCTCAGCGATGCTGAAGGGCTTCACCACGTAATCATCCGCGCCCAGTTCCAAGCCTTTCACGCGGTCTTGCTCTTCGCCGTGCGCGGTCAGAATGATGCTCGGGATGCCGGGGCACTCTTTACCCATGATTTTGAGAAGCTGGAAACCGGTGAGGCCGGGCATATTGACATCCAGCAGGGCAAGGTCCACCTCGCGCGTGAGCAGAAGTTCCAGCGCGCGGCGTCCGTCTTCTGCAGCCAGCACACTATAGCCGGCTCCTTCCAGAGTATCAGCCAGTGCCTGCCGGATGGGCGCGTCGTCTTCCGCCACTAGTATGCACCTCTCATTCATCAGGGAAAATCATATCACAAGCCTCTGAGAGTATGCAAGACAAATGCCCGACTGTTACATAATTGTGACGCAATAAAAGCAGAAATATCTCGCTATGTTCTGCAGAACGTGCTAGACTCAGCTAGGCCGTAAATATACATTGACATATGGCAGAGGAGGATAAAGACACGCGCCTGATTGTGATGAATTTTCCTGCTGATGTGGCAGAGGAACTTAGCTCTCTCAGTGCATTCAATGCGGTGAGCAGAACGGAGTTCATCGTGCAGGCCGCCCGGAGTCTGCTGGAGTGTCTGGAGCAGGTGTATCCTGATGCTCCGGAGCTATCCTCTGTGGGGCATAGTCTGTCAACAAGCTGGAAAGTGCAGGTGGACTATGGCGATGAGGATGAAACTGTATTGCTTGCTGCTGAGGATGAGGAGTGAGCCTTACAGTCTGCCCGTGCCGGGGGAGTGGAATGATGCCGCGGATGTGACAGCCTGGGCTGAGAGCTGCTTGGCTGCAGTAGGGCTTTCCGGCTGGAGTTTCGGCTGGGACCGCGCCGTTAAGCGGCTGGGCTGTTGCCATTATACGAAGAGGCGTATTACGCTTTCACGGTATTATGTGGAGGCTTATTTGTTGAAAGATGCTGAGATGGTGCGCCGCACGATACTGCATGAGCTCGCACATGCGCTGGCCATGGTGCATCACCGGGCGGCAGGGCACGGCAGGGTGTGGAAACATTTTTGCAGCCTTCTAGGGCTTGTCGGAGAGAAAGCTTCCTGCCGATGTGATGATTTTGCGCCGGCGGGGTATCAGCCTCGGCGCACGCGTTATGTACTTTGCCACCGTGAGACAGGTGAGGTGTTTCACCGCTATGTGAGCCGTCCGCGTCTGAGTGTGGCCCGCTTGGCACGCACTTATATAAGAGGGCGTAAGGATGAGACGCTAGGGAAACTCGTCATTCTCAGCGTAAATGACGAGTAGGAATACCGAGGCCGTATTTGTTAAATAGCCCCGTGGTTTACAGCCCAGTGTTCACCGAGTTTGAGGGAGGCTGCGATGGCTTTCTCTATGTAGTGCAGAGAATTCTCCACGGCTTGCACGAGCTCCTGCCCTTTAGCAAGGTGAGCAGCAACTGCGCTGGAAAGCGTGCAGCCCGTACCGTGGGTGGAGATGCCTGTGGTGCGCGGGTGTGACCAGCGGTGGGCGGTGCCGTCTTTCAAGATTAGGATGTCCGTGCAGGTGTTGCCTTCCAGATGGCCGCCCTTTGCAAGCACTGCGCAATCATAGCGCTTGGCGAGTACGCTGCCGGCTTGCTGGAGTTCTTCAGCTGTGCGGATGTCTTCCTCCGTGCCGAGCAAGCGCTGGAGTTCGTCCAGATTCGGCGTGAGCAGCGTGGTGCGGGGCATGAGGCTCTGCTCATATACGCTGATGGCCTCTCGGAGAATAAGCGCTTCACCGGCTGTGGCAATCATGACGGGATCCACCACGATGGGGCCTTCGAAGCCTTGCAGCTCTGCCGTGACGGCTCGCACGATTTCGGGGCTGTACAGCATGCCCGTTTTAATGGCGGTCACAGGGAAATGCTTCAGGCAGATGCGAACTTGATTAGCCACGAACTCCGGTTCCATGGGCACGATGGCGTCTACCTTGCCCGGAACTTCGCTCACCACGCAGGTGATGGCGGTGAGAGGGTAACACCCCAGAGCAAACCCGGCTTTCAGGTCTGCCTGTATGCCTGCTCCAGCGGAGCAATCCGAGCCGGCTATGCTGAGGTATACAGGGGCGCTCATGCGAGGGCTGTTTCCAGTGCTGAGGCTACGCGCAGCAAATCTGCCTCAGCAAAATGCTTGCCGAGTAGCTGCACACCCACGGGGCGAGTTCCTTCTGCAACAGGGCAGGGGACAGAGATGCCGGGCAGGCCTGCGAGGTTAGCCGGAATGGTGTAGATGTCCGCCAGATAAACCTGCAGCGGTGTCATATCCGAGCCTTCCAGTGCCGGCGCGGGCGTGGGAGCCACGGGGCCAAGGATGAAGTCCACCTTCTCGAACGCAGCGTTGAAGTCCTGCGCTACGAGGGCGCGCACTTTTTGAGCCTTGGCGTAGTAGGCATCATAGAAGCCGCTGGAGAGCACATAGGTGCCCAGAATAATGCGGCGCTTCACTTCCGGGCCGAATCCTTCGGCGCGAGAGCGGCTGTAGAGGTCATCCAAGCCATTTGTATTTTCGGCGCGGTGACCGTAGCGGATGCCGTCAAAGCGGGAAAGGTTGGAGGAAGCTTCAGCGCAGGCGATGATATAGTATGCAGCCACTACGGCTTCGGCGTGAGGAAGGGAAATCTCAACGATTTCAGCGCCCTGTTCAGTGAGCTTCTGCACGGCAAGCTCCAGCGCGGCTGTGACGGCCGGATCATTACCCTCAGAGAGGTATTCTTTCGGCAGGCCGATGCGGGCACCACGGATGCTCTGGCCGAGCCCGGCAGTGAAGTCACATGTGGGCTCAGTGGAAGAAGTGGAGTCTTTCTCATCATGGCCACAAAGAGCGTTCAGCAGCAGAGCAGCGTCTTCCACATTCTGGGTGAGCGGGCCAATCTGGTCCAGAGATGATGCGAAAGCTACAAGCCCGTAACGGGAGATGCGGCCGTATGTGGGCTTCATACCCACAATGCCGCAGTGAGAGGCGGGCTGACGGATGGAGCCACCGGTGTCAGAGCCCAGCGCGGCGATGGCCATGCCTCCGGCTACAGCTGCAGCCGAACCGCTGGAGGAACCGCCGGGGGCATGCCCGGGAGCAGCGGGGTTATCCGTGGCGCCATATGCGGAGTTCTTACCGAAAGAACCCATGGCGAACTCATCCATGTTTGGCCTACCGAAGGGGATACCGCCGGCGGCGCGCAGGCGGGTGACAGCCGTGGCATCATACGGTGCACGGAAGTTATCCAGAATCTTGGAGGCGCAGCGTGTGGGGGCACCCGTGATGCAGATGTTATCCTTTACTGCGATGGGGATGCCACCAAGGGGCAGGCTCAAATCCGCCTGCTGTGCTGCGGCCAGAGCAGCGTCCTTGTCCCAAGAAATGTAAGCATTGATGGAGGGATTGCGCTCCTCCATGCTGCGGCTGAGTTCTTCAACCAGCTCGGTGGGAGTGATAGCACCTGAGGTAAGCTGGCTGCGCCAGTGAGAAATGGAACCTTTAAGCATGGCAGGGAAGGGGAGGTTAGTGGGCAGATTCTACAACTTTGGGTACACGGAACTGGCCGTCTTCTTCCGCGGGGGCGTTCGCCACAGCTTCGCTATTGCTCAGGCTAGTGCCCGGGATATCTTCGCGCACTGCATCAAATACCGGAAGCGGATGGTACATGGGCTCCACCTCTGTGGTGTCCCACTGCTCCAGCTGGGCTACATAGCTGAGCACCTGATTCAGGTCTTCTGAGAAACGAGCGGTTTCTTCAGGGGTGAGAGCAAGCTTGGCGAGCTTGGCAATATAGGCGACATCGATGGAAGGGGTGTCCATGGCGGCAGTCCGGTTGGGGATTACTGGTTGAGAACGTAAAGGCAGATATGGTAAAGCGCGATGATGCAAATCACAAGGCCAATGAGCATCGCGATATTTTCACCTAATATATTATGAGAACGGCTCGAGCCGGAGGCGACGACGACGTGCTTACGGCGGCGGCGTTTTTCCATAACCTCTTCGTTCGGCCCAAGTGTGTTTTCCGGTCGGGCCCAGGTGTCCTCGTAATAGTCACGCCTGTTACGCAGTTCCTGCTCACGACTGCGGCGGGCCTGCTGTTCCAATCGGTCAATTTCGTTCTGCCGTCTTAAGCGGTCTCTTGCCATACGTGTAATTGTCAGGGGGTGGAGATGAGAATGTACGTGACCCAACTGATGAGAATCAGCAGGAAAAGAGGAAGATGGAAAGCAAGGCCTTTAGCCATTTCTTCTTTAAGGTTCTTCCATGTAAGTTTATGAGCCGGTGTCTCGCCTGGGCGCGTGAGTAATACGTCAGTGTGGCGGTATTTGTTGCCGTATGCGTATGCTTCACTAAAATCATTTTCAGCTCGGTCCAGCTTTGGCTGCGCTTCTCTCAGTCTCTCAGAGAGGCCTTCAGCTGACCAGATTTCCGGCTGAAGTGCAGAGAGAATCTGAAGATGCCTGCGGAAACAGCCACACACGTGTTCCAGTTCTTGCTGCTCTTTGTTCATGGATTCAAGCTCGCGTTCAATGCGGCGAACAGAATTATGAATCCGTGTGCCGATGTCATTTAACTCGGCGTTGAAACGGGCCTTTCGTAAGGTGCTTTGCTCTAGCTCGCGACTTTGGTTTTCTGATTGAAGCCGCTGCTGTTCAAAAAGTTCTGCCTGCATGCGCAGCTTTTCTACCTGCTCTCTCACTTGCTCGGGAGAGTGCAATGCACCATCTGCCGCCCGAGGATTGAGTTCCATTTGGCGGTATGGTGGCTGCGGTCTTGTATCTACTGTAGGCATAGTATACCCTTTGAGATGACTGTAATTCGTAAGGAAAAGTTAAACAATTTTTCGCCTCTTGTCAAGAGAATATCTTGTTGGAGACAGAAAAATATAGGAAAGTTAAAGAAAAATCTTCGGCTGAGTAAACTCGACCGAAGATTTCAGAAGTACGGGCGACGGGAATCGAACCCGTGTCTCATGCTTGGGAAGCACGCGTCCTACCATTGAACGACGCCCGCATCAGAATGCGGCGGGAGTATACGAAATATGGTAAAAAAAGTCAAGAGAAAAATAAAAAAATGTAATTTTTTTCATTTTAGACTTGCGTTATTCAACAAATGATGTAGAATACAGCGCAGAGAGCAATTGCGGGTATAGCTTAATGGTAAAGCTCCAGCCTTCCAAGCTGATCATGCGGGTTCGATTCCCGCTACCCGCTCTTCCAACAAAAATCTTAACCTATATGAAGACTGTACACATAGCAATGTTGATGCTGGCAGGAATTGTTGCTGTTCCTGCATCTTACGCTGGTCCTGCAAAGGATAATGCAGTGGCTCTTGCTGCTGCTGATTCCCGTGTTTCCCTTGGGGCTATCTGTTTGGCTGTTTATGAAGCAGTGAAGTCTGAGCCTCAGGAGGCTGTATCCATTTATACTGAAGTGATTAATCAGCGTACAACGTGGACTCCGAATGAGTGTGCTTCCATTTTCCGTGCTGTGCTGATGGCCCGTCCTGACCTGAAGGGTAACTTCTCTTCCTATGTTCGTACCTACAACAGCGGTAAGAACAGTAAGGATGAACCGACGGCACATCCTGAGATTCCGCAGGAGCTTTTTGATATGCTGAACGCGCTTTATCAGGCTTCTCTGGCTGAAGGTGTGGCTGAGGCTACAATTAACGAGCTTATTCGTGGCGTTGATGTGATTACGCACACTCCCGATGTGCTCATTACCCCCAATGATGCCAGCCCTGGCCGTTAATTCTGGATAATTGTACCAAGAGAATAAATATGAAATCTACTATATATAAAGTACTCCTGCTGACAGGTGCTCTTGCTCCTGCTGCATATGGTTTCTCTCTGTTTGATACGGCACCGTCTATTGGTGTGCCTGAGTCATATGCTATGCGTTATAACGCATATGTAAATGTTGGCTATGACGATAATGTAAACTGTTCCGTAAGGAATCAGAAGTCTGGTGAGTTTGTTCGTTTCGGTGTTGGTATGTCCTATGCTGACTACGAGTCTGTTACGAAGCTTACCTACAATGCCCAGATTGGTGCTCAGCTTTATAATAAGGATGCCAACGGTGTAGATGATCGCTACTTCTCTGACATTACGCTTGGTGCTAGCTTGACGCACTCCTTTGAGCGTGGTAGCGTATACAGCTGCCGTATGAATCTGAGGTACTCTCCTGAGCCTGAATATGGCAATCTTTACTCCGCTGTTGATTGCTGGGGTTCCTCCCTCAACTGGAATCTCTCCAATGTGTATTCTCAGGCTATCGATGCTCGTTGGTCTTGGAATCTCAATCTGGCATACGGTGGTTTTGTGTATGGTGATGAGTCCTACAATGACGACCGTCAGTATCTTACGCTTGGTACCGGCCTTTCCTATAAGGCATCTGAGCGCACCACGTACGGTGCCAATGTGAGCTATCGTATTGAAGATCGTCAGGAGGGTGAGGATTCTGAAAGTTTCTTCTTTAATGGAAGCGTGAATCACTGCCTGAGCCCGATTTCTTCTCTGTCTCTTTCCCTTGGTGCTCAGCTGAAGATGGTGGATGGCTGGAGCCGCGTAAGCCCCACTCTTGACTTCTCTTACAGGCGTGCTCTTGCTGAGGGTCTTAGCGCAAAGGCTTATGTCGCATATTCCAACGAGAACGTTGATTCCTACGTGGGTGGTATTAACTACCGCACAGTGGCAACATGGCGTGCCGGTGTAGGTCTTGAGTATGCCTACACTCACCGAGTTACCTTTACCGGTGGTGTGAGCCTGTACGATTCTCAGCATGAGGATGCTGATGTAGGTAACTCCAGCTACGGCTCGACATACTGGAGTGTATCCGTTGGCATGCGTTATCGCTTCACTGAGAACCTCACGGGTAACATCAGCTATATCCATTACGACTGTGATGGCAAGTATGGCGCCTATGAGCGAAATCGAGTTTCCGCTGGCGTAAGTTACAGCTTCTAATATTTATATATCAGGGGTGGAACTTTTGTTAATACATAAGTTCCACCCTTTTTATCGCTAGAAATAAAATGGCCGAGTTAAGTATCGAGGAGAGAAGGACCGAGGCTGTGCTTCACGCACAGGATTATTTGCAGATTCTGAGGACGAGATGGAAAGAGGCCATGCTTGTCTTCTTCTTGGTGTTTCTGAGTTGCGCACTCATCACAAAATTGATGACGCCTCAGTATACCAGTAATATGCGTTTTGAAATTAAACTGCCTCGTGATTTGATAAATCTTGCTGTCGGGTCTGATGTGAACCCGATTCAGACTGATGCGTCAGGTTACGATTATATGGCAACTCAGTTCGAGCTTCTCATCTCTGAGCAGAATTTGATTGCTGTAGCCAACAAGCTTGACTTGCCCAATGAGTGGCAAGTGAACGAACAAATGGCTGCAGCTATCATCGCTGGTATTGTAAAGGTTGAGCCCGTTATGGGTACAAACCTTGTCGATGTTTTTGTGACTCACTCTGATCCTCGTGTTGCCCAGCGTATCTGCGAGGCTGTTGCTCTGTGTTACAAGGAGGTTCGTGAAGAGAAAGAAAATGCTCTGATTAATGAGGTTATCAGCAAGCGTTATGAGGTGCTTCGCTCTCGCCAGGATGAACTTGAGCGTAAAGCTGACGTCGTGCGTCAGTATATTCGCTCCGGCAGATATTTGCAGGGTATCTGGAATCAGAATGGTACCGGCATGCCTGTGTCAACTGCTGCTGAAGAGCAGGAAATGAACCAGCTTAATAATTCTCGTCTTACTCTTGAGTCTGAGATTGCTCAGATGACGGTTCACGTATCTCAGCTTCAGACTCTTAAGGATGAGGAGCTTCTTAGCTATGTGACTAGAACTGGTTTGCTTTCTGCAGAATCTTACAGTTCTGCTCGTGTTCGTGAACTTCATGAGTCCTTCCGTGAGGAGGAAGAGACTCGTAATCAGAAGATTATCAGCGGCTATGGCGTGGCGCATCCTGTTCTGAAGAGTCTTGATGAGCAGCACCGCGCTACACAGGCTCAGCTTTTCGCTGAACTTGTTGGTATGCGTGACGCTATGCAGGATCAGCTTTCTGTGAAGCGTTCTGAACTCAGTAATTTGGAGACTCGCATTCGTGAGGCTCGCAATCGTCTTCGTGAAAAGACCTTGGAGGATCAGAAGGTTCTCGCTGCCCTCCAGGAATACAGTGCAGAAAAGGCACGCTATGATAGGCTCGAGAATGATTATATTGTAGATCGCATGCGTATGATGGCTCCCCGTCAGACAATTGAAATCTACAGTAATCCTGTTGCTGCTCTTGTTCCGAGTAGTCCCAACTACAAGCTTAATCTTATTATTGGTGCTGTTGTGGGTGTAATTCTTGGCCTTATTGTGGCAGTTGTATTCAACTACTTTGATACTTGCGTTAAGTCTCTGGAAGAGGCTGAGAAGCATCTGGGGCTTCCTGTACTGGGTGTTATTCCTCAGGATGTCGGTTTGCTTTCCTTGCAGGATGGTAATAGTCCTGATGCTGAGGCTTACCGAATCCTTCGTACGAATATTGAGCTTAAGAAGTCTCTCTTTAAGGCTCGTACGCTTGCCGTTGTGTCTGCAAATGCAGGTGAAGGTAAGACCACGACACTTAGTAATCTGGCTTATGTGTTTGCGTCTGCCGGCTACAGCACGCTCATGATTGACGCTGACCTTCGCAGACCGCGTCTTGATCGTTACTCTGAAATTGATTCTGAGCTTGGTCTTTCGAATTATCTGACGAGTGATATGGAGCTTAAGGAGGTTGTCGTGAAGACGCCTACTCCCAATCTCTATCTTCTGCCCGCAGGTCCCCAGCCGAGTGACCCCTCCGGTGTGCTCAGTTCTCACCGCATGGATCATTTGATTGCAGAGGTAACAAAGCGCTTTGATATTGTCCTGTTTGACTCTCCGCCTGTTCTGGGCGTGAGTGACGCTTCCCTTCTGGTGAGCAAGGCTGATGCTACGCTTGTGGTTCTTCAGCCTCGCAAGATGCCCCTTAAGGCGCTTCTTCGCACAAGATCTATCATTCAGAACGTTGGCGGTCAGATTATGGGCCTTGTTATGAATAATGTGGATATTAGTGCAGATACCCAGTATCAGTACTACACTACTTACTATTCATACTATTCTAACGATACATCTCGTAAGGAGCCTGTGCCTCTCAAGAGCAGTTCTTCCTCTACTCGTTCGGCTAAGGTCTCTGCTGACTCCGGTAACCAGAGTTCTGGAAACGACTCCGCCGATATCTATTAATCCTAACTTTACGCTGTAAAATGAATAAAAACTTTTGGGTAGTTATTCTCAACTTCGTAGTTGCCCTCATGCTTGCGCTGCCGCTCGGTGCTCAGTCTGAGGATGAAGTGGTAGAGGCTGAGCCTCGTGCCAGAAGAGGTGGTGTCATTCGCTTGGTATTCCGTAATATTCCTGCTGAGGATAAGCCGAATGTTGACGGTGAGTATCAGGTAAGTAATGATGATGGTACGGTGATGCTGCCTTATCTAGCTTCACGTGTGCGTGTGGTCGGTAAGACTGCACGTCAGCTGAGTGATATGGTGCGTCAGCTCTACATCGATCAGGAGATTTATTCTCGCCCCATTGTGATGGCCATTGTGGGTAATGATGATGAAACCGCCGCTTTGATGCAGAGGCGTATTACAGTGACCGGTTATGTCGCGCAGAAGCGGCCTGTGGCATATCGTCCTGGTATCACTCTTATTCAGGCTCTCATGGAGTGTGGTGATATTACGCAGTTCGGTTCTCGCCACATTCAGGTAACACGCCGTGGTGTGACTCGTACCTACGATTATTTCAGTGCACGAGATCGTGCCATTCGCTTGAGGCCTAACGACGAGATTTTCGTTCCCGAGCGTGGTGCGTGGGAGAGCCGCCCCTCTAGGCTTCTGCCGTAGTAAAATGCTTTCAGGCCCCGCAGGAGTTATCCTGTCGGGGCCTTTATGTTTATAATAGAGTGTAAATTGAGATGGCTGGCAAAGTAGCATTAATCCTGAGCGTTGGTTATGGTGAAGGGCATAATGCCGCGGGTCGTGCCCTTGTGCAGGAATTCGCTTCGCGCGGCTGGTGTGTTGAAATGGTGGATTGTTGCCAGCTGGCGCATCCACGCATTTATGAGATAACGCGGAAGTTTTATCAGTTTTGTGTGCGAACGGCTCCGTGGCTTTGGTCTATTACATATGCTCAGACGGCAACTGCTGATTGGGCCGCTAAGGCAACGGCACCCATACTTCGTGGCGTGACTGAGTGTATAGCAAATTTGGTAAATGAGATGCGGCCTGATGTTGTTCTGTGCACATATCCGCTTTTTGCTCATATGCTGGATTATTTGCGCGAAGAAGGGCTAGTTAATGTGCCTTATGCTGTGGTTGTGACCGATTCGCTGGAAATTAGCAGACCGTGGATGGTGACAAAAGCTCCCATGATATTCTTGCCGGATGAACACTCTCATACGTTGGTTAGTGAGAGATATGCTCCTTCTCCAGAGCGTTTGTATGCGTCCGGTTTTCCTGTAAGGCGTGAGTTTTCGCTGAGCGCGGGGCGTTCAGCACCTACTGCATCCACTCTGAGGCTGGTATATGGAGCTTTTGCTCCATTGCATAGGGTTAAGTCTGATTTGAGAGCTATTATTGCTACATATCCTGAAGCGCATGTGACAGTCATTTGTGGCGAAAGGTATAGAGAATTAAAGCAATTCGCAAGTGAAAGGGTTACCGTTTGCAAACGAACAGATAACATGTCTGAATTGTTTTCTCAAAGCCATTTTTACATTGGTAAGTCCGGGGCTGCTACGATGTTTGAGGCCTACTCATCCGGCTTGCCTATGATTGTCAATTACGCATTGCCTGGGCAGGAACAGGGTAACTTGGCTTTGTTACTTCTGGATGGTGCTGGTGTGACTGCTCGTACTACATTGGACCTTATGGCGAAATTAAAAGTGCTTATGGCCAATGGTGCAGAGGGATGGACTAGACTATCCGCTGCAATGGTAGCAGCTAATCGTGGCAGAGGAGCTACTGCTATAGTGGATGCTGTTGAAAGTGTATTATTGTATGAATAAAGCAGCAGATTTTAAGCTTCTTATAGATAACTCTAACACCCGCACGAAACTCATGTTTTCTTGTGGTGGAGAGCTCTTGCCGAATCAGCTTATTATTCCAACTTGTGAATTGAAGGCTGCGAAACTTCAGAGTGTGGTTTACGGGTATGAGTTCAGCAGGGTTGTGGTTTGTTCTGTTGTGCCATCTGCCGCTAATGAAATATCGGAAGCCTTCGGGGAACGTGTTCATTTTATTACACCGCAGGATGTTCTCGCTGTTGATTTTGAGTATGATGGACTTTCTACGCTTGGTGCGGACAGAATTGCTAATATAGCAGGTTGTGTCTTGTATGGACGCGTTCCTTGCGTTGCTGTGGATTTGGGTACGGCCATTACTTTTGATGTATTGGCGGAGCGTGGCGGCCGCCCGGTATTTGTGGGGGGGAGTATAGCACCTGGCTTATCCACAATGTCTCAGTCACTTTCTCAGAAAACTGCATTGCTGCCGGCAATCTCGTTATCCGGAAAGCCTAACGCAGTGGCGAAAAACACGGTGGGTGCTATGCAAAGTGGCTGTTTGTTTGGATGCGCAGGGCTGGTGAGGGAGTTGTTGACTGTTATTTCTGATGAGCTCGGATGCAGACCTTTTGTTATAGCTACTGGTGGTGATTCTTCGTTGATATTCAATATGAACGTGGGTATTGATGTCGTGGATCCGCTGCTGACTTTTAAGGGGCTGAATGAAGTTGCTCGGCATCTTTTGTGATACTTTTTTTGTCGGAACGCAGTTTTTTATTGCAACCTGACTCGAGTTGCGCTATTATATGGGCACCTTACAAACTAGTCACACTTATGTCCGACAGCATTGAAACACAGGTAAAGGAAATCATCGTCGAGCAGCTCGGCGTTGACCCCGAGAAGGTAACCAGCGACGCTAAGTTCATCGAGGATCTCGGTGCAGATTCTCTCGATACGGTTGAGCTCGTCATGACGTTCGAGGAGAAGTTCTCCGTAGAGGTTCCTGATGAGGATGCCGAGAAACTCAAGTCCGTGGCTGATGTTGTTGCTTACATCAAGGCTAATCAGGCTTGATAGCAGCTTCATAAACCTTTTCGAATATCGGCGGTTCCTCCTTTTATGGGTGGGGCCGCCATTTCTTCCTACTTTTCCGTATTCATGGAGGATGATTCTGCAGCAGTGTACGCGATGCAGAACACGCAGGTTCTCTACGTGCCTGACAGGCGTATAGACACTTTCGGAGATACGCGGTTTAACTTTCTTCTTCTTTCTGAGCCAATGGATTCGGTGGGCCACTGTCGGATTCGAAGCGGTTGGGTGGAGGCTAATCGCCCTAGAATATTACGCCCTGCAGATTTGATGGGGGTGGAGATGGAAGGATTCGGTACTGCTGCTCAAAATTTCCTAAAGTGGATGGAGGCTCATGGTGCTCCTGTGAAGGCTTTGCTGAAATATGGTTTTCGGTTCAGTCGCTCGGAGGTTCATGTGGAGTATCTTCATGAAAATGCAGAAGAGGTGGCTGATCGGGTGGTGAAGGATGCCCTGCATTCCGGAGATGTCTTCAGGGCTGTGATTAGGGGCGTGGATGATGCTTGGGAGATTTCTCTCCTCTGTTTTATGCTGGAAATGATACAACAGTCTCATGACATTAACTTCTTTGATTTTAAACGCCGCGGTCTTATCTAGCCTTTCGCTGTGTGCTGTGGCAAGTGAAGCGAACTATTCGCTTTGGCCGCGCCGCCCGGCGGAGCTGGAGCAGGCCCGTAATTTGGTGCGGGAGCAAAAACTGGATGAAGCAGTTGAGTTGTTACGTCCCTTTGTAAGTGAATCCGGTATTGCCGGGCGAGAAGCACGTCAGATTTCCGGTTCCATTAATGTACGCCGTTATTTGTCTCGGCGACATCCTGGGGCTACGGTGCATGCGGTGCGACGCGGTGAAAACCTAGCCCGTATTGCAGCTTCTGCCAAATGTCCGGTGGATGTTATTATGCTGTTGAATGGTCTGGTTGTGCCTTCTGACCTGAAAGCGGGGCAGCAACTTGTGGTTGTACCCATGAATCTTCGTGTGGAGCTTCGCCCGCTTCAGCGTGAAATTACCGTGTGGGATGGCAAAGAGTTTGTCGTAGCATACAATATTTCATCCGTAGAACATCTTTCGCTTGGCGAAAATGTTGAGACTACGGTGCAGCACAGAGATGGGTATGTTAATGGTGCGCAGGTTTCACGGCGCTCTACTCAGTTTCTCATTAGTGACCGCGCATTAGTGTTGGCTAATGGGGTGCATATTGTTTCGTCGCAAAGGGGAGGGGAGCCGGCCGTGTTAATGGATGCCAGAGACCTTAACGAATTGACATTGCTTATGGGGGTGGGTGGAAGAGTGTCCATTGTTTGCCGTGAAGACGCATTTTCTCCTGATGTTGCTCCTGAGAAATGATAGTTGAGGTATAAAAAATGTGATGCTGTCACTTCTGCATGAAAAAAAACTTTTCATGCAGATTTTTTTTTGATAGAATAAGCGCACGCCGGTGTAGAGACCCCGGCTCGTGTATTAATCATATAAAAGTAACACCAGCCATGAGTGATTCCCAAACCAATCAGCAGTCTGTCCGCAGAAAAATGAACGGGGCTGAGGCCCTTGTGCAGAGTCTAGTTCGAGAGGGGGTAGATGTGGTATTTGCTTATCCCGGTGGTGCCAGTATGCCTATGCACCAGGCACTTAGTCACGAGCCATCTATTCGCACTATTCTTCCTCGTCACGAACAAGGTGGCGCTTTTGCTGCCGAAGGTTACGGGCGTGTTACAGGCAAGGTTGGTGTTTGCATGTCTACTTCCGGTCCGGGTGCAACGAACATGATTACACCCATAGCTGATGCTTTCTTGGATTCTATTCCCATGGTTGCGATTACTGCTCAGGTGGGCAGCAGTCTTATTGGTAGCTCTGCTTTCCAGGAGACTGACGTATTCGGTATGACCGCTCCGATTGTTAAGCACAGCTATATGGTAACTCGCTTGGAGGATATTCCTCGTATCGTGAAGGAGGCTTTCTATATTGCCCGTACTGGCCGCCCGGGGCCTGTGGTAATTGATATTCCTAAGAATTTCCAAGAGGGTCAGTTTGAGCCTGATTTTGATGTGCCGATGGATTTGCCCGGATATCAGCCTGAGCTTCCTCTGCCCACAGATAAGCTTGATGCTGTGCTTCCTTTGCTGATTGGTGCTAAGCGTCCCGCTATATATGCCGGTGGTGGTGTGGTAATTGCTGAGGCAAGTGATAAGCTTCTTGAGCTTGCAGAGCGTCTGCAGATTCCGGTTGCTACTACGCTGATGGGCATCGGCGCTATGCCTGAAGAGCACCCGCTTTCTGTCCGCTGGCTGGGTATGCACGGTGCTGTGTATGCTAATTACGCAGTGAATGAGGCTGATGTGGTGCTGGCAATTGGTGCTCGCTTTGACGACCGTGTGACCGGTGCTGTTAAGACTTTCTGTGAACGTTCTCGCATTATTCACATTGATTATGATGCGGCTGAGCTTAATAAGAACAAGAAGGTGGAAATGGCTATTCGCGCGGATGCCGGTGCTGCGCTTGCATATCTGAATGAAAAGCTTGCTGCTGCTGGTTATGAGCGCAAGCAGTATGCCGTGGAGAATCGCCCTGAGTGGTTTGGTCTTATTGAGCAGTGGAAAAAGGATTATCCGCTCTGCTATGAGGCTCGTGAGCATGAAATCGCTCCCCAGTCCATTATCGAGGAGCTGTACCGCCAGATGGATGGCAAGGATGCGATTATCTGTACAGGTGTAGGTCAGCACCAGATGTTTGCTGCTCAGTTCTATCGCTTCAATAAGCCCCGCCGTCTTTCTACTTCCGGTGGTCTTGGTTCCATGGGCTACGGCCTTCCTGCTGCAATGGGTGCCCATGTGGCATATCCTGAGCTGCCGGTAATCAATATTGATGGTGATGGTTCTTTCCTTATGAACGTGCAGGAGCTTGGCACAATTCGTACCGAGCACATGCCGATTAAGTCTATCATTATTGATAATCAGCACTTGGGTATGGTGGTACAGTGGGAAGACCTTAAGTACGATTCTCACCGCGCCAACACTTTCCTTGCTGATCCTACTGAAACGTATGATCCCACGCACCATACTCCGGAAGTTCTTTACCCGAATTATCCGCTTCTGTGCCAAGGCTTCGGTATTAAGTGCGAACGCGTGGTTGAGCCCTCTGAACTGCCTGCTGCTATTAAGCGCATGCTTGAGTCTGAAGAGGCGTATGTTCTCGACGTTATGGTTCCGCATGACGTGCATGTATTGCCGATGATTCCCGGCGGCATGTGCTACAAGGATGTGGTTCTGGAGCGTATTGCCGGTGACGGAAAGGGCCGTAAAGCCTCTGAGCTTGGTAAGGAAATTCCTTCCGCGCTCTAATGCAATAACTCTGCATACATGATATAAGATGGGGTCCGGCCTAGTGAAAACAATCGTGGTGCTGATACTTTTATCAGCACTGGCTTTTGTTGTTGGCTCGTTGTCGTCGGATGGTCTCAAGAGCGCAATGGCTCCGGTAGGCCTGTTGGTTTTGGGCGTGGCGCTCATGTGTCTTGGGCGCTACAGCTGGGTGTTGGTCTTCATTTTGCCCTCAGCCGTGTCAGCTCTTGACATTTCGTTCTTAAAGGAGTTGCCGGTTGCGTATGTTGCGTCCAGTTGCCTTTTGGTGTACTGGCTAATGATGTATATCATGGGCTATGTAAAGGTAACATGGCATAAGGGGACAGTGATAGATATCGCGACCTTGATCTTTTCATTGTATTTCGCATATACGTGGGTGATGCATCCCGTAACGGTGCGTGCTTTGGTTAACGAGATTACGGACGCGGGTTATGCCACGATTGGTGGTAAAGAGTATATATGGTTAGTGTTTGCCTCTCTTACCTATATATTTATCAGTATCATTCCCATGGATATGGAGCGAATGGGAAAGTTGTTGAGAGTATGTTTCTGGATTTCCCTTTTCTTCATGTTGATATCAACTGCAAAAGGGGTTTTATTTGGAGCGGCTGAACAGGCGGAAACCGCGTCTACGGGTGAGGGAGCTCGATTTTCCGGTTTTGCAGGGCTGGGCTTAGCGTTGTTTACATATATCGTGTGTAAGTATGATATAATTCGTATTCTGAGTTCGCCTTGGAAATTGATTGTGATTGCGGCATCAGTGCTTGGTGTTGCTATGAGTGGATTCCGCAGCATGATTCTTCAGCTTGCTATATTGGGATTATTTGCTCAATTTCTTAAAAGAAGGTTATTATTGACATTGCTTCCGTGCGCTGTGTGTTATGTTGTTTTGCTCCTGTTGGGTAATGGAGGGGCGTTTGATAGTGTACCCTATGGTGTGCGACGAGTATTGACGGCTGTTCCTGGGGTAGATGTGAATGACCGACGCGCCGTTCTGGAGGCTAAAGCTTCGCTTGACTGGCGATATCAGATGTGGGAATGGGCCATGGATCCTTCATCGGGCTATATTAAGGATTATACGTGGGGAGATGGATTTGGCCAGAGTGCATATTGGTATCGTTTGTATCGCATTAACCTGAACCGAGGAAAGGTGAGATACGGTGATAATGAGATTTTCGCCAAGCAGGGACAGTGGCACAGTGGCCCGATTACTGCCATTCACAGAACAGGGTATGTTGGCTTATGTTTGGTGAGTTTGTGGTCTTTGGTTGCAGTGTTCTATACAGTGAGAGTGTGCTTATTTGTAAGGCATTTCAAATATAGTGAATACTTCCTGTATTACTTAATGAATATGCTACTTCTAGTGATCCTATTCTTCGCCTCTGCCGGTGTGTTTACTGGTATATTCACAGGTTATTTCTACTTGGCGCTTGTGAAGATGATGTTCAGCCTTGGTATTAAGAGCGGCCATATAAAGCCCCTGTTCAATAAGCAGAATTATGTGCCGCTGATGGTTAAGGCTATTGAAGATGTGCAGCATGGGCCCACTAGGTCTCAAGACCAGGCTGCAGGGACCTGATGCCTTTGTAATGAAAGCTTCCGAAAATATAAACACAGAAAAGCCGCAGAGTTCGACCTCTCTGCGGCTTTTCTGTGAATTGTATTGGGGCTGACTTCTCAGCCCGCCACGGTTGAAATTAGTGGCGGAGACCAAGGCGAGCCAGCAGGCTCTTGTAGAGCTCGTTGTCCGTGCGCTTGGCATAATCCAGAAGCTTACGGCGACGAGCCACCATCATGAGCAGACCGCGGCGGGAAGCGTGGTCATGCTTGTTGGAGGCAAGGTGCTGAGTAAGGTGGGCAATGCGCTTGGTGAGCACTGCTACCTGGAAACCGGTGGAACCGGTGTCCTTCTCGTTGATCTTGAAGTCGTTGACGTTGATTTCGCTCATTGTCGTATTAGTCTCTTTAGTGTTGGTTGATTTTTCGTGGCTGCGGCAAATCGACCTTCAGAGGTGGCCGTATGATATCATGTCTGGCAGAGTTTGCAAGCCAAATTTCACATAGGAGGGGATTTTTGCTTAAAAAAGCAGCTGTGGCGTACTTTCTATTTGACCATGAGTGCTGATAAGTGGTACTATACTGCAAGAAACTCTACGATATGGAAACACTCATCTCCGCTTATAAGTGGCTTACGCGTATTCTTGACGCTGCTTCTCTGCTGCCGGATTTCAGTACGCCGCTGGGTATATTTTGCGCGATAGCATGGATTGCTACGCTGGTGTCAGCTGTAGGGTTCGTCTTTTCATTTGTGGCGGATATGGGCGGTAGCGATTTGGATGCCGGTTCGCTGGATGGTGATACTGGCTCCTTCTCCGTGCAGGCTGTGATGGGCTTTGTGCTTGGTTTCGGTTGGGGCGGCTACTTGGCTGTGGCCAGCGGAGCCGGAGTGGGGCTGGGCATCTTTGTGGGTATTCTGGTGGGTGTCATCATGTTCTTTATCATAGCCGGTATCATGAAGGGCATCTACAGCCTGAAGTCTGATGGCTCTTTGAAGTACGAGAGTTTGGTCGGCATGACCGGCACGGTTTATGTGACCATTCCGCCCCATGGTGAGCCAGGAGGACAGGTGCAGGTAAGCCACCCCAGCCAGCTTATTACCATGGCCGCTGTGCAGGATGGTGATACTCCGTTGCCTGCTCAGACACGTATCGAAGTGGTGGCAGCCACCACATATCAGCTCACCGTACGCCCGGTGGCTGCTCCTACATCTTCTCAGCAATAAAATAACTACTAATTATGGACACCAACATCATTAATACATTGGCAAAAGCCACATCTGATTCCGGCTCCTTCGGGCAGATTATGGTTGTCATTATTTTCGTGCTCTTCATTATGGCCGTGGTGGCGTTGCTGCTCACTCGGTATAAGAAGTGCCCGTCAGACAAGATTCTCATCGTATACGGTAACGTGGGTGCCGGTCGCTCGGCTAAGTGCATTCATGGTGGTGCCACCTTCGTTCTTCCCCTTATTCAGAGCCATGCTTTCATGGATTTGAACCCGCTGAACATTGATGTGCCGCTGAAGGGGGCTCTTTCCAGCCAGAATATCCGTGTGGACGTTCCTTCCTCCTTCATTGTGGGCATCAGCACCCAGCCTGAAATCATGCAGAATGCTGCCAGCCGCCTGCTTGGCCGCACTCGTCAAGATATTCGCGACCTCGCCTCTGAGATCATCATGGGCCAGATGCGTGTGGTAATCGCCTCCCTCACTATTGAGGAAATCAACGCTGACCGTGAGAAGCTCATTAAGGGTATTACCGGTGGTGTGGACGTGGAACTTCACAAGGTGGGTCTGTACCTCATCAATGCAAACATTACGGATATTCGTGATGCTTCCGGTTACATCGCCGCTCTGGGCCAGGAGGCTGCTGCCCGTGCCATCAATGACGCCATGATTAAGGTAGCTGAAGAAACTCGCCGTGGTGAAATCGGTAAGGCTGAGGCTCTTCGTGACCAGACCGTGCAGGTGGCCATGGCTCAGGCCGCTGCCGTGGAAGGTAATAACGAAGCTCAGATGAAAGTGGCGGATTCTAACGCCCGCTTGAAGGTTCGCCAGGCTGAAGCTCTTCGCATCGCTGTGGTGGCTGAGAAGGAGCAGGCTGCTAAGGCTGAAGAGGCCGGTTATATCGCCAATCGTGAGGCAGAAATGAAGCGCGCCGAACTTGAGCGTGCCACTCAGACGGCAAACGAACTGGTTGCCGCTGAGATTCAGAAGCGCAAGAAGGAAATCGCCGCTGAAGCTGTGGCTGCCGTGCTCGTGAAGGAGCAGGAAGGTAAGGCTCAGGCCCTCGTGATTGCCAACAGGGCAGAAGGTGACGCCGCTCTGGAGCTTGCCAAGGGTGAGGCTGAGGCTCTTCTGCTGAAGAAAAAGGCGGAAGGTGAAGGTCTTGAGCTTGTGGGCCGTGGTCAGGCTGCTGCCATTCAGGCTGCGCTGGAAGCTAAAGCTAATGGTTTCCGCCAGATTATCTCTGCTGCCGGTGATGCCCGCGCTGCATCCGGTCTGCTTGTCACGGAGCAGCTGCCCAAGATTGTGGAAACTCAGGCCAGCGCCGTGCGTGGCCTCACCTTCGACAAGGTTGTTGTTATGGGTGGCGGAAACGACAAGAGCGGCAGCGTAGGCGGCTTTGTGCAGAACCTTGTTACGGGCACTCTGCCGCTGCATGAGCTTGCCGGCAGTCTTGGTGTGGAGCTTCCCTCCTACCTTGGCAAATCTGCCCCGGAGGCCCCGGCTGCCTCTACCTCTGATGAGGCGAAGGCCTGATAAAACGCATCAGTATTTTACTCCGCGCTCTGCTGCATTATTTGCGGCAGGGCGCTTTTTTTTGCCTAGCGATACGCTGCGGCCATGGTGTTCTGCCTTGTCTTTCCGGGCGGACTCGTGCTAGAAAATCCGCCATATGCAAGACTCACCATTCGTGCTCGGCTTTACGGCGGGAGAGCTCAGCCCTTGGCTTTCCACCCGCTTTGATTTACAGGCGTACCAGCGAGGGGCCGCGGGATTACAGAACTTCCTCGTTCAGCCATATGGCGGGATTTCACGCCGCTGTGGTACGGAGCTTGTCTCGCCCACTTTCACGCCGCTGGTGGATGATACCCGCCTCGTTCCTTTCTGTTTTTCGGAGTCTGATTCTCTCATGCTGGAGATTTCTCCCGGCAGCATGAGGCTTTACCGTGGCGGTGAACTCGTGCGGGATTCTGCGGGTGAGGTATACCGAAAAGCGCTGCCTTGGGATACTGCAGAGGAGGTGATGAGCCTGCACTTTACTCAGGTGAATGACCACATATACGTGACCGGCCCACTCCGCGAGCCATATGTGTTGAAACGTTCTGCTGATAATAATTGGGCGGTTGACGCCTTCTTTCCGAATCCATATCCGCGTGAATCCTACCTCATGCAGAACCAAGGTCTGCGTGGGCTGCTGAATTCGGGGAGCTATACCGCGGTGCTCACGCTTGATCCTGGTGCGCTGCGTTTCTCTCAGGAAATGGAAAATAGGGAATATGTGTTGGCTGATGTGGAAATCCCGTCTCAGACCCTTTTCTTGAAACAATCTTTCTCTTTTAATTCACAAGCTCTTCCGGACCTATCTTCCTCCACGGTTCTAGCTTCAACATTCTATTCTGAGCGAGATGCTGACTCGGGCATGTATAACTTTTACACGGTTATCCGCTCCTACCAGCCGTCATACTACAAAGGCTCTAATTCCGCCCGTGATTACCCTGATTGCTTTATGCCGGGCGTCATGAGGTTGAATGACAACGGTCAGCCCTATGAAGTCTGCGGTGATTGGGAAGTGCGCACTACTGGTGAGTGGAACGGAGTCTGGGAGCTGTGGCGGAGTTATGATACCAAATCCTATAACCTGAATTACAAGCATTGGCATTGGACCTGCATCCGCACCATGGAGCAGAACTCTGCTTCAGAGCGTAAGAACTATATCATCTCCGGTTCCGAAGATGTTCCTTGCCGCATGGTGCTTGTTTGCCGCTCGGCGGATTCTGCATCTGTCGGCGCTCACATTTATTTCAATATTCTGGGTGGTTCTCGTGAGTACAAATTCAAGATAACGAAGGTTCTGGCGGATAACTCGGCTGAAGTGGCCGTTCAAACCTATTATATGGATACCTTGCGGGCCTTTCACACGCGTAGGTGGAGCTTCGGTGCCTATGGCAGGCTCAATGGTTATCCCACCTTCAGTGGGCTGCACCAAGGGCGTTTGTGGTTCGGTGGTTTTGCTGCGCTTCCTACCACGCTCATTGCGAGCGCGGCGAATGATTTCACGAACTTCTCTGTCACATCTGCTGATGATTCCGCTTTGCATCTCACCCTGGCCACAGATAATCAGAGCCGCATCTGCTGGATATGTCCCACACGGACTCTGCTAGTAGGCACCTCATCTAGCGAGTGGACCTTATCCGCGCCTGATGGCAGCAGCATAACGCCGACTAATGCCTCTTTTGTGCGCCAGTCCTCTGTGGGGAGTGAGTCCAAGCCGGCCATCGGTGTGGAAAATACGGTGTTTTATGTGCAGCGAGGCGGTAAGCGGCTGAGAGAAATCTCCTATAAGCTGGCCGCGGATGGTTTCACTTCTACTGATACGAGCCTTCTGGCGGAGCATCTTTTTGCCGCTGGGGTGAAAGAGTGGGTGGCGCAGCGTGGCGGTAGCGTGCGACTTTGGGTGCTGATGAATGATAATACCCTCGCCGTTCTTACCACGAATGCTGAGCAGCAGGTTACCGCTTGGCAGCGTGTCGCTTTTCAGGGACGCGAGCCTTTGCATCTTGCCGCTCTTCCGGCCACTTCGGGTAGTGGGGATGAAATCTGGCTTGTGCTGCGGAACAGAACCAGTGGCATGCACAGCATTGAGCGCATAGCATCGGAGGCGCTTTTTATGGACGGTACCATCACCTGCCACCCTTCGCAGGACGCCGTAACCCTTAACCCCGGTGCTCACCTTGCCGGTCTTGACGGCTTTATTTACCCGCAGAATCAGCCGGAAGCAGCTCAGCGTATCAGCTTTGGGGCAGATGGTAGCTGCACGCTTCCTGAGGCCTTCAGGGGGCGCCCATGCACCGTGGGGGCGGCTATTCAGTCAGAGTTGGTCACCATGCCGTTGGAAAGCGCTCGCACGTATAACACGGTGCGTCAGGAGGGCAGGGTGCGACTCCGCTTGCTGGAGAGTGAGCCTGCTTTCTGCTATAAATCTAGCGAAGCTGCGCGCTGGGAGGTGTACGAGCCTGCGCGTGAGCTGCTCACATATCCTCATAGTGGTGAAATCCGCGTTTCGCAGATACCTGAACCCGGAGTAGGGCAGGGCTTTGCTCTGCGGGTGGACGGAGTACGTGCTTTTAACCTACTTTCACTCACGGTTGAGTTTGATTTCCACGGCCGCTGAGAAATAATACAGGCCGCTGCCGGAAGTGCGCCCGGCAGCGGCTGTACTTACCAGTCTTCTCCTGTCTTGTTTCTTACTTCGTTGCCTGCAGCTGAGCGGGCTGTTCTTCTACTCCGTTCTTGAAGCGTTCAAAAACACCCCGTGGGTCATCGGGGGTCTGGTGCAGTGCTTCGAAGATACGGTCTCTCATCTCGATGGCAGCCTTGAAGGCAGCTTCCTCGCTGCCGTACTGGCGATCGGAGAAGTACTTGGTGAACTGGTTCCATTTGCGGCAGATACTCAGGCGCCATCCCTGAAAGGAGGTCGTCTCGTAGGTGTACCGGGTGATGTTTCGCTGTGTCATAGTTCTGTGTTGATTTATTGTGTATCTGCGGTGGGGTAGTCAGGTTCCCGCCGGTGCCTGTAATATGCCAGATATGTATCACTGCCGCAACCTAACTATGCTAAATATTAGCTCGCTTATAACAATAACATCCCCGCGCTGCCATCATACGGCGGCGCGGGGATGTTGTGTATTTGTCTGATAATCAGTTGAAGAGCGAAAGAACTGCATCTGCCGCCTTAGCGGCTGCTCCACCATGGCCTAACTTGTCCATGGATTCTTTCATGCCGGCAAGCACTTCAGCGCGTGTTTCAGGAGTGGTGAGTTTCTCCAGTTCGCTGATGCAGTTCTCCACGTTGAAGTCCTGCTGGATGAGTTCGCGTGTGACTGGCTTGTCAATGAGGATGTTCACCATGCCGATGTATTTGATGGTCAGAATCATGCGGCCAATCATGTACGTGCCCCACGCCACCTTGTACACGAGCGCGAAGGGCAGCTCATGCAACGCGGCTTCCAGCGTGGCGGTGCCGGAGGTCACAAGCGCAGCCTCGGCGCGGTCCATCAGGCCATGGTAACTGCCCGGGCAAATGTTGATGACGTCTGCCGCCACACCGGCTTTCTCCGCCATGTTGCGCATGATGTTTGCGAGCTTTTCGGAGCTGGCTGAAGTCTCGAATCTCCACTCCGGGTGCACGGTACGCAGCTTCTTAACCACATCCAAAAACACCGGGAAGTGGCGCTCAATCTCGCGCATACGGCTGCCGGGGAAGAGGCCGATGAGGCCTTTCTCACGCACATTCGTCTGGCGCTTTTCCAGAATATCATCCACTAGCGGATGCCCCACAAACTCGGTACGCAGACCGGCCTTTTCAAACAGAGGCTTCTCGAAGGGGAAGGTGCACATCATCAAATCCAGCACTCGGGCGAGCTTTGGCACGCGGCTCTTGTGCCAGGCCCACACCATTGGTGCAATGAACCAAGCTATCTTCGTCTTGGGGGAGCGCTTATGCACACGCTCGGCCAAGCGCTGGTTGAAGCCGGGGTAATCGATGAGTATGAGCCCCTCGGGCTGCTCCTCGGCGATTCTATCCGCCATATCATTAAGGCGGGTCATGAAAAAGCGAGCGTGTCGCAGCACTTCCACAATGCCAATGACGGCTGCCTGTTCGGCCCAGTCCTCCACGCCCGGTGCCAGCGCATGCATACGGCTGCCACCCAAGCCCACAATCTCGATGTCAGGGTTACGGCGTAAAAGTTCCTGAATGAGCAGCGCTCCCTGCTTGTCGCCGCTCTTCTCTCCTGCTATCATAAACAGCTTCATGCCTCGCATATTAGCATATTTCCCTTCTTCTGGCAAGCAGAACACAGCTCCCGCTTGCAGAAAAGTGATTTTTCCTCACGCTCTTCCTCCACCATCAGAAAAAAGAACCGGCAGAGGCCCTCATATCCGAGGGGGCTCTGCCGGTTGAAACTTGTTTCTTAATGAGACGTCTTACTTGGAAACGTTGAAGCGGAACTCCACCACGTCGCCGTCCTGCATCACATAATCCTTGCCTTCGATGCGGAGCTTGGCCTGCTCTTTTGCCTTAGCCATGGAGCCACAGGCCACGAGGTCATCATAAGCCACTACCTGAGCAGCGATGAAGCCACGCTCAAAGTCCGTGTGAATCACACCGGCGGCTGCGGGAGCCTTGTCACCGGCATGAATCGTCCAAGCGCGGGTTTCCTTCACACCGGTGGTGAGATAGGTGCGCAGACCCAGCAGGTGATACACCGCGCGGATGAGGTCGCTCACGCCGGAATCCTCCACGCCCAAATCATTCAGGAACATGGTGGCTTCTTCCTTCGGCAGCTCGGAAAGCTCTTCTTCGATGCGGGCGGAAATCACGCTAGCCCCGGCATCATGGTGCCCTGCCACATACTTACGCACGGCGGACACATACGGGTGAGCATCCGGATTCTTCACGGCGTCTGCCAGCTCGTCCTCGCTCACATTGCAAGCGAAAATGCTCTTCTTGTTGGAAAGCAGGAAGAACTCCTTCATCAGCTTGCGTTCATCATCGCTCACCTCCAGCGTGATGGCGGGCTTGCCGGCGTCCAAGTGGGGCAGAAGCTTCTCAATGAGCTCCACCTCAGCCTTAGCCTCCTTATCACCACCGCGGGCCTTCTTCACGCGGCTGTCCTTGCGCTTCTCCATAGCGGCGAGGTCAGCCAGAATCAGCTCGGAGTTAATGATTTCGATGTCGCGCACGGGGTCAACGGAACCCAGCTCATGAATGATGTCATCATTCTCGAAGCAGCGCACCACCTGCACGATGGCGTCCGTCTCGCGGATGTTGGAAAGGAACTTGTTACCCAAGCCGGCGCCCTCAGCGGCACCCTTCACAAGGCCGGCAATGTCCACAAACTCAATCGCAGCCGGCACAATCTTCTCCGTCTTGCTCATCTCGGCCAGCACCTGCAGGCGCTCATCCGGCACTTCCACCACGCCCACATTCGGGTCAATCGTGCAGAAGGGATAGTTCGCGGCCTCCGCCTTGCGGGAGCGGGTTACTGCGTTGAAAAGGGTCGATTTGCCTACATTCGGAAGTCCTACAATACCTGCCTGTAACATAACGCCGGGGAATATAGCCTATTAGCCCATATAAGTCAATCCCAAAATGAAGAGCCGCCCTGATGGCGGCTCTGAAGTAAGGCTGGGAATCAGCTGATGATATTCCCCAGTAGGTCACCTTGGCGGGCAAATGTCTCCACACAGCGCTCAGTATTCTGCACTAAATCTTCTGCCAGCTGCACACGGCCCGGCTCAAAGAAGGTCATCACCGTGGAGCCGCCGAAGGCGAAGTAGCCTTGCTCGTCGCCCTTCTGCACAGGCTTGCCGGCCTCGTAGGTCTGGAAGATGGCACCCACGCCCGTGGCGCCCACGGCAAGGTGCAGCACATCACCCATGTGCGGGGTGCGCAGCACGGTAAGCTCGCGCTTATTGGTCCACAGCCAGGAAAGCTTGCGGCGCAGGCAGTACGGGCTCACACTGGCGAGCGGCCCCGGTATGCGCACCGGCGCTTCAGGTGTGCCCTCCGTCACGAAGTGGAAGCGGTGATAGTCCACTGGGCACAGGCGGCTGAGCACCACGGCACCCTGCGCATATTTTTCTGCCAGCTCAGGGCTGCCCAGCAGGGCAGGCAGGTCAAACTTCTGCCCCTTCACGAAAGCTCCGGTCATCTCTGCGGCATTCTGCCAGCCGCTGTGGCGACCATCTGCGGGCAGCGCCACCGTGTTACCCTCACAAATGGGGCGTGCGCCGGGCTTCAGCTTGCGGTAAAAGAAATCATTGAAGCACTTGTACTCCTCCAGCGGCAGCGCGGCTTCATCCATGTTGATATTATACTCGCGCACGAAATCCGGCAGGGACTTCGCAGAGCCCGGGGAATTCTTCATGGCGCCCAGCAGGCGTGAGAAGAAGGCTCGCTTCACCAGCACATGAAGGCTCACTTGTCCCAGAGTGGTGCCGTACACCCAGCGCAGGGATTTTTCACCCAGCACTTTTTCCTGCTCCATCTGCCCTGTGTAACGATTGTAAAACGTGATGCCTTCGCTGCTCATGCGTACATCATAACACGCGCCACATGGTGAGTCAAGCCCAACAGAAAGGCCGCAACCTTATTCAGACTGCGGCTTTTGAAAAATACCTTCTGTACGCTGCTTTACAGCTCCACGTTGCGCATGTCGCCCGTGTTCTTAAAGGCCAAGTGGAAGGAATAGGCCTTCTCCAAGCTGTGCGGCGTGTGCCCCGTGGGGGTAAGAGCCACATATTGGCGGAGCAGGGGGCGGTAATCGGGGTGTGCACAGTTCTCGATGATGAGCCCAGCGCGCTCGCGGGGGGACTTACCACGCAAGTCTGCTATACCTTGCTCGGTGATGAGAATCTGCACATCATGCTCGGTGTGGTCCACATGGCTCACCATGGGCACGATGGCGGAGATAGCGCCACCCTTCGCCACGGAGGGGCAGCTGAAAATCGTGATGGCTGCGGCACGGGCGAAATCGCCACTGCCGCCGATGCCGTTCATAATCTTGCTGCCGAGAATGTGCGTGCTGTTCACATTACCGAAGATGTCCGCCTCCAGCGCGGTATTCATGCAGATGAGGCCCAGCTGGCGCACGATGGCGGGGTTATTCGTCATCTCCGTGGGGCGCAGCAGGAGCTTGTCGCGGTAGAAATCAAAGTTCTCGTACACATCCGCCATGGCGTCATCACCCACGGAGAGGGAGCAGCCGCTGGCAAAGGTCACGCGCCCGCTGCGTACCAGCTCCAGCGCGCTCCCCCGCATCACCTCGGGGGACATCTTCACCGGGGGGATGAGCTTGGAGCGCCCCAGTGCCTTCAGCACAGCGTTTGCCACGTTACCCACGCCGCTCTGTATCGGCAGGAATTCCGGCGGTATGCGGCCTGCAGCATATTCCTGCTCCAAGAACTTAATCACATTCTCGCCAATCTTATCCGTCACCTCATCATTCGGGCGGTACGGTGCCAGACCGTCCTTCTGGTGCGTCATCACCACACCCACGATTTTTTCCGGATCCACCTGCACCCACGGGGTACCAATCTTTTCCTCGGGCGCCACCAGCGGAATCGGGGTGCGGTTGGGCGGATCTTCCGGTATGAAGATATCATGTATTTCAGCCAAGCAGGGCTTGTGGTAGGTATTCAGCTCTAGGATGATGCGGTCTGCCATCAGGCAGAAATCCGCAGAGGAGCCCTGACTCATGGTGAACACCAGCTTGCCGTCATCCGTCACATCACACACCTCCACGATGGCCGTCTTCACACGCGGTATGATGCCATAGCGCATGTTCTGGGCGAAAAGGGATATATGCGGCTCTATGTAGGAAACCTCCGCGCCATTAATCTGGGCGCGCGTGCGCGGGCATGACATGTACGGCATTCGCATGCTTACGCACTCCGCCTGTGCCAGCTCGCCGTCCACCACGGGGCTGTTGGACGCGCCGCACATCACCTTCAGCATGAACGGACGCCCGGCGGCATGCTCCGCTTTCGCGCGCTCTGCTATGGCTTTCGGCACCACCTTCACGGCACCGGCTTCGGTGAATCCGCTCAGCCCTATACACTCGCCGTCCTCTATCAGCGCAGCGGCTTCTTCTGCTGTCAATATCGGGTAACGCATAATTCTTCGAGCTAACTCTACCTTAATGTTAGAGCTAAGTCAAGCTTTTTTTGTGCGTTTACCTCTAATTAAGCAAAATAACACAGCATTCCGGCGCATCTTCTGCTTTTCCGGTGAAGAAAGGCGGGGAAGAATGCTGCGGAATGCTGCTGGTTCAAAGAGGGGGAGAAAAGCTTAGAGAATGTATTGTGAAATCAGGCGGCTGAGGCCGAGGATATCACAATTTCCCTTTAGCTCGAAACGCACCTGGCCGATGCCGCCGCTGAAGAAGAGGTCCAGCTCGCAGTCTAGGTCAAAAGTGCCGGAGGTTTCCACTGAGTACGCCTGAAGCTTGCTGTAGGGCAGGGAGGTATAATCCACCTTTTTGCCGGTAATGCCTTGCACGTTAATGGCAATCACGCGTTTATTCGTGAACACCACGGAATCTCGAATGGCCTTGAATGCCGCCACGATTCCCTCATCCTCCACGAGCAGGGGTGCCACGCGGGGGTAAAGGGAGGCCGGGTCTACGGGGGAGAGTTTGAACAGACTGCCGTTATTGAAATCAATCATAAAAGAGAGTGCAGCGGGGTTGTATCGCTGCACTCTGCATTATATCAATATTTTAGCTTCTTACAAGCGGAAATTAACGCCCGAATTGTGTTTTCACCGCTGTGGACTTCAGCTGGGGCAGAATATACTTGTGCAGCTCCACCTCAGCCTGTGTGGCGCCGAACTCCTGCACGCAGCAGGCGGCCAGCTTGCGGGCCAGTGTCTCCAGCAGCACCGTGGGCTCAGCGGCGGCCAGCTCAGCCAAGCGGCGGGAGAGGGCATCATAATCAATGGTGCGTGTGATGTCCTCCTGCATGGCATCAAAGGCGCAGGGCGGTGTCAGCGTGATATCTGCCGTGAGGCGCTGAGGCATGGCGCGCTCCTCCTCCGGCACGCCGATGCGGCAGCGGAGCTCCAGCCCGTGCAGGCAAATGCGGTCTGCAGCCGGGGCAGGGCATTTAGCCAGCAGCGCTTGCAGAGCCCCGAGGTGCGGCACGGTCAGCTCCGGCTCAGATTCCGCCAGCTGCTCCGCGTTGTTGTAGCCGGTGAGGGTGCCGATGCCGGTCACGCCGGCGCAGTGCGCGGCGCGGATGTCATGCTGCATATCGCCCACGAAAGCGGTCTCCTCAGGCTTCAGGCCGTGCTGCTTCATGAGGGTGGGGATATAATGCTCCTTATTATGAATGCCGGAGTGAATGTGCTCAAAGTAATCATACATGCCCAGCTCGCGGGCCTGCTCCTCAAAGGCCTTCGGGCCCATGCTCGTGAGGATGAAGCAGCGGATGCCGCGGGAGATGCAGAACTGCACGAACTCGCGGGCATGCGGAATCAGCGTCACGCCCACCGTGGACTCCGCAAAGGCCTTGCGGTAATAATTCTCCAAATCATCCAGCTTGGCCTCGGGAATCTTCACCGCATAATAATCAGGGTACGGCAGCTGGAACTCTGCACGGAAGGCCGGCCTATCCAGCGGCGCGCGCCCATACTGCGCCAGTACATAATTCGTGGCCTCGATTGTCAGGGCCATATCATCGCACAGCGTGCCGGACCAGTCAAAAATCAAATTGCGGAACACAGGGAACTCTCCTTAATTTAATATACTTACTTTATGGTATGCGCCACTTACCCCTTATCTGGAGGCGCGTCTGTTTCTGGCGCCGGAGCCGCTTCTGCGGAGGCGCTGCTGCTGCCTGCGGATGGAATCACGCAGGGTCCTGTTCACGAAGGGATTATCCTTCCCGAAGCGTGCCCAAGGGCCACCCGGCACAAGGGAGAAATCCACAAAGCGCCAGTGCACCACGGCCATACCGCCCTGAATGCCCAGATAATCGCGCACGGCAGGTGAAATATCAATGCCGGCACCGCGGTTCGACGTGTTCTTGGGGCGAGCATTGCCGAACACATACTGCCAGTCATCCGTCACGAAGGGGCCGCAGTCCTCCCACTGGGCAAAGCAATAGCGCCCATTGTAATAAATCTGCACCCACGTGCCGCGGCATACGGACTCATAACGCCCCTGCTTATCACGGCGGTACCACGGAATCACGCGCTCCGCCTCAGGCTTGGGGCCGCCGCGCTGAATATCATTGTACGGCAGCGCTACATAGAAAGGGTTCAGCCGCGGCGTGAATGCCAGCGGGGCATACGTGTGCGGGCAGCGGTTGGCCGGGTTCGGGTCATCATAACCGCCGTAATTATCATCCCACGCGCTGTCCCAGCTGCTGGCCGTGTTCGGCGTCGGGTTATTCTCTGTGGGCCTCTCGCCTATGTAGAAATACGTGGCCGTGATATCGAAATGCCAAGGGTACGCGCCCACGCGGGCCGGCGCCGGGTTCGTCTTCGGATCCGGGAAATTCTGGCGGTGGCTCTGGTCCCTCGTCTGGAACACGCCGGTGCAGGGGTCCGTACGGCGCAGCTGCGGGCTGCTGCTGGCGGTGCGAGCCGTCGAGCGGCGGCCGGCAGTCGTGGATACCGTGGGGCCCGTCGTGCGGGAGCGCAGGTTCTGAGAGCTACCACTCGCCTGCGCCTCACCACGGCGCACGATGCGGCCTCGGGCCTGCGCCGCGCGCTCCACCAGCTGCGGGGACGCGCCCCTGCTGCTGTTGCTTGCCGCCTCAGCGGTGCCGGGTGCCGCCACGCACAGGGCGGCGGCCACTCCACTCAGTATGATTCGGAAAACGCTCATCAAAGAATACCTTGTAAAATCAGTTGCATCCCATCGGTCGTAAGACATCACCAGTTGTGCAGCACACTCGGGCGGGCCATCGGCAGCTTATCCGGAGCATCCAGCGTGTAGTGCAGCCCGCGGCTCTCCTGGCGGCGGATAGCGCAATCCACTATCAGGGACGCCGTCAGCGCCAAGTTACGCAGGTCAATGATCTCCGGCGTCACGCGGTAGCCCCAGTAATACTCATTAATCTCGCGGTTAATGTTGCGCAGGCGCGTGGCAGCACGCTGCAGGCGGTGGTTCGTGCGGACGATGCTCACATAATCCGTCATCGTGCGGCGCACCTCATCCCAGCAGTGGAACAGAATCGCCAGGTCATCACGCTCTGCCTTCTCGCCGTGCACCCACTCAGGAATCGGGTACTCCTCCATCTTGTGAGCCAGCGGCAGGCGCGTCAGCATCGTCTCCAGCGCACGCTTGGAAATCACCACACACTCCAGCAGGGAATTACTGGCCAAGCGGTTCGCGCCGTGCAGGCCCGTGCAGCCGCTCTCACCTGCAGCGAACAGGCCGCGCAGGCTCGTCTGCCCGTTCGTATTCGTCTGAATACCACCGCACTGGTAGTGCGCGGAAGGCACCACAGGAATCATATCCACCTCAGCATCCACGCCATAGCTCTTGCAAGTCTCGTATATGTACGGGAAACGCTCCTTCATGAAGCCCTTGGGCTTGTGGGTCATATCCAAATACATGCAGGGATGCCCCGTGCGCAGAATCTCGCTGTTAATGGCACGCGCCACGATGTCACGCGGAGCCAAGCTCTTGCGCGGATCATACTTCTGCATGAACTCCTTACCGCTCGGCCCCCTCAGAATACCGCCCTCACCACGCACCGCCTCAGAAATGAGGAAGGAAAGCCCCTCGCGGTCTGAGGACTTCGGGTTGTAGAACGTCGTCGGGTGGAACTGCACGAACTCCATGTTCGAGATGTTCGCGCCGGCGCGCCAAGCCATCGCCACGCCATCACCCGTAGCCGTGCTCGGATTCGTGGTGTACATGTACACACGCCCCGTGCCGCCCGTGGCCAGCATCACACGGTCACTGCGGAAAATATCCACCTCACCCGTGGCAGGGTTCAGCACATAAGCACCCAGCACGCGGTCCTCCGTCACACAGCCCAGCTTAGCCGTCGTAATCAAATCTATCGCGATGCGGTGATCCAGCAGGCGAATATTCGGGTGCTTCTGCACACGCTCCAGAAGCTTCGTGCTGATTTCCAGCCCCGTGGTATCACGGGCATGCAGAATTCGCCGCTTGCCATGACCACCCTCGCGGCCCAGGTCAAACTCGCCATTCTCCTCCGTATCAAAATCCACACCCCAGTTCAGCAGCTCCTCAATGGCCGCCGGTGCCTCCGTCACAATCGTACGCACCGCATCCTCATCACACAGGCCTGCGCCGGCATCCAGCGTATCCGCCACGTGCTCCTCGAAGGTATCATTCTTATCAATCACTGCCGCAATACCCCCCTGTGCCTTTGCGGAGCTGCTCACCAGAGGATCGCTCTTGCAAAGCACTATAACACTTCCATGTTCAGCTGCGCGCAGGGCAAAACTCAGCCCGGCCACGCCACTGCCTATCACGAGAAAGTCTGATGTTATCATCTTATGGTCTAACGTGTGCGCCAAGATTATACCATATTCTTCCCTCCTCGTCACGCAGAATATCATCTTCCCTACCAAAAAAATCCCTTCCCCCGCCTCCCGCCGCTGCACGCTCCCCCTCCGCACGCCACGAAAAAAGCTGCGACCCTCACCGGGGCCGCAGCCTTAAAATCTTTTGCCTTGCTTAGTTTCGCAGGCTGGGTATATGCGGGTTAGGCCTCCTTCGGCTTCACCACAGCAATCTTACCGGAGCGCGTCAGCATCGTCACATTGTAATCCTGCATCAGGTTCAGGAAACGCTCAATGCGGAACGGACCGCCGTAAATCTCAATCGTCAGCAGCTCACGTGTGGCGTCCAGAATACGGGCACCGAAGATGTTGCAGAGCTCCAGAATCTCCTGCTTCTTCTCGCCGAAGCGCACGCACATCAGCACAGCCTCACGCGTCACCGTCGGCTCATCGCGATAATCGATTACCTCCACCACATTCACCAGCTTACTGAGCTGCTTTATCACCTGGTCCAGCTTCTCGCTGCCCTCGTTCACATCTATCGTCATTCGGGAGAATCGCTCATCCTCGCAGGGTGCCACGTTCAGAGAATGGATATTGTAACCGCGGCCTGAGAACAATCCGGCCACGCGCGAAAGCACGCCAAACTTGTTTTCTACAAGAACGGATATCGTGTGGGAGTGTTGTTTCATCGCTGTCATGTCAGCCGCCATACTATACCATTTTCCCTCACCCGTCAAGCTATTTTGCCCGCCCATCTGCCTTTTTTAGAGTCAGTATCATAAAAAAATTACCCCCCGCCGGAGCAGGGGTATGTCTGGAGTCTTATCGTTAGGGGCTGCCAAGTGCGTAAGCTTGGGGCGCTTTTATTGTGTGCTGGACGCCTCGTGTATGAGAGTATAGCCCCCATGGACGAGCTATAACTTGCTTAGCTGTTTAGTTATTCGCCATCGCTTTTTCTGTACTTTCTTTGCTGGCTCTGCTGGCTGCATGTCGCCTAGTAATGGCTTCATATTCTTTTACTTTTTCGGTGATGAAATCGGTGAGAAGTGCGGTCATATTTGAGCCGAAGAACTCAGAAGCTTCCGTAAACTTTTCGTACAAATCTACGTTGAGCCACAGTCCTAACTTTCGCTTGTTGTCTGCTCTTTTATTTGGTGCCATTGTCGATATCCTGTTTTCTGCTTATTGCTCTTAATAAACTCGGTGTGTTGACTTTCGGCAAGTCTGATTACACTCTGTAGTAAAAAATCCTGAATTATGCAAAGAAAAAATTGCTGTTTCTTTTCTTTCGCTCTTAGAATGTTCAGTATGAAAATATTCACCGCCGGAGCAGGGAAAGAAAAGAGCCCTCCATGTGGAGGGCTTGGATAAATGCTTTTGAGACCGATGTGCACAAAGGCAGGGAAACGGTTTGCATCTCAAATTTTGTCTTGAATCCGCCGCGATTATATAGTAGATTATAGAAAAAGTCAACACTATCATGAATAAATTTACTTTTTCTTTCGATATCGGATATGCTTCTATTGGGTGGAGTGTCATTGAGTACTCTGATTTTATGCAGCCAGCCGTAAAAGGAGCAGGTGTAGTACTTTTCGAAGCAGATTCCTGTCTTGCCTCGAAACGCAGAGAATATCGAAGAATGAGGCGAACGATTCGCTCTCGTCGCAAGAGAATTGATCGTATTGGTGCAATATTGGAACATCATGGTGTTATCACTCACGAGGAGCGTATGGGCGGCGGGCATCCGGCTTCGTTCTTTTTGGCCGCTCGAGCTTTGAGAGGGAAGATTGTTCTCAAAGGGGTAGAAATATGGCATGTGCTGAGATGGTATGCTCATAATAGGGGGTATGATGGAAATGCAGGGTGGAGAAGTGCGGATGAATCTAGTGAAGATACTGCACGCGAAGAAGCTGCAAAGGCCTCGATGCAGAAGTGCGGCACGTCTACAATGGCTGAAACTGTTACCACTTTGCTGGGCTTGGATTGTGATGCCGCTGAACCCGCTTTCAAGGTTGATAGCCCTAAATATCGAAATCTCAATTTGGCGTTTCCTCGCAAGGTAGTTGAGGCTGAAGTTGAACAGTTGCTCAGAAATCATGCCGACATCTCAGACTCTGTAGTGAATCTCATATTAAGCCCGGCAGACGCTCAGAAAGAAGAGCTGCTTGGGTGTGGAGTTATGTTCCCCAAGCGTTACCGCGGCTCGATTCTTTTTGGGCAGCTGCATCCGCGTTTTGACAATCGTATCATTGCCAGATGTCCGATAACCTGGGCCCATGTATACAGAGATGCTTTGAACGAGGGAGCTTCAGAAGAGGTGGCAAAAAAGAAGGCTGATAAGTTTGCAAAAGTGCCCAAGGCAGACTGTGTGGAGTTTTATGAGTACCGCTTCTCTCGCATATTGGCCAACATTAGGGTAAATGGCATACCGCTCTCTGCTGATACAAGGCAGGAACTGATGCGGCTCGCAAAAGAAAAGGGGCGGTTTACTAAGGGTGAATTCTCCAAAATTGTGAGCGAGCTGACAGATGGAGCAAATAATAACCTGAAAAATTATTTCCACATGGTGCCGGATGCTGATAAGGCTTTGATTTTGGTGCCTCAGAAAGACGAACAAAAAGCTAGTGGCCGTGCCCCGTATGCCAGACCAATTCTGAAACAGGTTGCAGAGGAGGTGCTGAGGGGAGAGGACCCAACTAAACCGGCTTACTCGTTAGGTCATTTGAATGGGGAGCCGAAGGCACAAGATGGTGTCTTGTATTGTCTTTCCAATCCTGAGTCTGAGGTTAGCATTATCCAAGCAGGTCGACCGATTGAACAGCAGACTAATAATCATCTCGTTCGGCATAGAATGTTGATTTTTTCTCGTTTGCTGAGGGATATGATAGCCCATTATGCTGGTGGAGATGCTCAAAGAGTTACCCACTGCTGTATAGAGGTAAATAGGGAGTTAAAAGAATTTTCTGGCTTGTCTGCCAAGGAAATAGACAAAAAGCTGAAAGAAAAATTGGCAAACTTTAAGGCTGCTAAGGCTTACTTGGCGAAACATGCTCCATCTTTGCCGCTAACCGGTGGTTTGATTAGAAAATGCAGAATCGCCATGGATATGAATTGGACATGTCCGTATACCGAAATGAAGTACAGCGCGATTGATTTGCCTAAGATGGATAGAGAACATATTGTTCCTTTTGCAAGTAGGCACACAAACTCCATGTCTGCTTTGGTACTAACGTTCCCGGAAGTGAATGCCATGAAAGGTAAACGCACGGCTCTTGAATTTATTAGAGAGTTTCAGGGAAAGACTGTTGCAAACAGGGAAAACCTGTCAGTCACAACTGAAACTCGTTTTAAAAAGCTGGTTGAGAAGCTCGATACAAAGGGTGGTCCTGATGATCGTAAACGAAAAGCCCAGCGTAAGAAACTTTTGTTGCTTGAAAAAGCTCCGGAGAAAAAAGATGGAGACCAATTGGGCTTTACTGAGGGCCAGTTGACTCAGAGCTCACAGTTAATGAAATTGGGAGCCCAAGTCGCTAAGAAGCAATTGCCCTCCGCTAGAATGGTATCTATCCCCGGGCAGGTGACGGCAGAGGTGCGTAAATCTTGGAAACTTATGGGCACGTTGGCTAAAAGTACTCCAACTATTCTGGATTCTGATGGTAGAGTGCTGGAAAAAGATGCAATTCGTGGTATTACGCACTTGCATCATGCCGTCGATGCTTGTACATTAGGCCTGATTTTGCATTTAATTCCAAGTGGCGATAATGGAAAAATATGGCGTATGCTGTTACAGAGAAGCCTCCATTCAGATGAGGTTGCCATAATTTCTTCTACTGCTTCTTTATCAACGATTAAAATTGTTGATGGTAAGCGTTTCATGATATCTGATGTCCCGTCCTCTATAAAAAATAACATATCTGATGCGTTAGCGGAAAATAGAGTGGTGAAACATGTCCCTGCCGATATGAGTGGGGCTAAACTAGCAGAGCAGTATAAAGGAATTATCAAAGAAAACGGAAAACCTGTTATCAAAAATGGCAGAGTATTAGTGAGAGATAAAAAGGAAAAAACAAAATCTTTTGCTCTTTCTAAGATAATGGGATTACAGTCTGATAAGCTTTCTTCCATAAGTGCCGCATTATTGATTGATGCGAATTATGGTGTTGCTTTAGAACCTGTACCTTCTGTTATTAGACACGCGTCCGTTTATAAGCAGCTTCAGGAGCTGAAAAAGAAAAATAATGGGAATCCCGTATCTGTTCTTAAGACTGGTCAGTATATAAAACTTACTAAGCATAAAGATCCTAAAAGAAATAGGACTTGGTGTATTACTTCAATAAAAGATAATGAAAGCGGCTTGGCCTTGGATTTACAATGTCCTGGTTCGGCTGTTGGTGCCAGCGTGACACATCCGGCGAACTGGATTAACGTAAGTTTAAAGACTTTGCTTAATAGTGGTATGCTTTTATTGAGGTCTTCATACATCTCCAATAGTTAATGTCGCATCATATCGTATCAATAGACGCACCTAAGTGTAAGGTGTATGTGCAAAAAGGGCAACTCTGTGTCGCGACTGAATCTATCGTTAACTCGATACCGCTAGAAGATGTCGCGGCAATAGTAATAACCTCATTCAAGTGTGATATTTCTCACAGTGTATTTGTTCATGCGGCAAAACTAAAAGTCGGTGTGGTCTTTTGTGAAGCGTATAGTCCGGTATCCGTTCTCTTGCCTGTAGACCGAGCAACTGATACAGAGCTCATAAGAAATCTTGCTGGCCTTTCTGTGCAAACTAGGCGTAGATTGTGGAAGAAAACAGTAGACGCAAAGTGCGTGAATCAATTTTCGCTTGCTTTGAAATGGTGTTCTGATGTGAAGCGGTTAGGTGATATGGAGAATATAGCGTATTCAGAAAAAGAAAGTAAAGAGTCTGAATGCGCTAAGTATTATTGGTCAATTTTTTCAGAAAAATTTACTGGTGGTGAGTTTAAGCGTGATAAAAATATGGGTGATTACAATTCGTTTTTTAATTACGCATATGCAATATTACTTTCCACTGTGCTAAGAAACTTGTTGGCATTGGGGGTAGACCCGATTTTTGGTATTTTTCATACCACCCGGGCTCACTCTGCTCCGTTAGCGTATGATTTAATGGAGCCATTTCGGCCTATTTTTGATGAAAGAATATCTCAGTGGATTGCAACTTTGCCTAGTTCTGTTGAATCGGAGAATAATTCACTTATAAGTAAAGAATATAAACAATATATTGCGTCTACTCTTTCTTTGCCTTTTCCTTATTTAGGTGAGAATGTTTCTCTTAAGCTAATCATTGAAAAGGTGATAAGGTCTTTTCGTAGTGCTGTTATTGCTCAGAAAGTTGGTATGTATGAACCATGGAAAACTTCAATTACAAAATGGGATGGTTAGTCGTATTTTTTGATTTGCCAACAAAAACTGATGATGAAAAGAAAAGTTATGTGAACTTTAGAAAATCATTACTGTTGGATGGTTATCAAATGATTCAATATAGTGTTTATGCTAGAGCTTGTGTGACCGGTGATCGGGTACAAACTCATGCGAGGCGCTTAAAAAGTTTTTTGCCGTCAAAAGGGGCGGTGCGTTGTATGTTTGTTACAAATATTCAATGGGAGAAAACTTTTGTGTTTTATGGACCTGATACAATATTGACTGAACCTCCAGAGAAAATGCCGGAGCAATTGTTATTGTGGTGATTTTGTTTTACTGATATATTAAGTAATGTTTTGAAAATAAAACACAGGCATGGTACCTATTGTACCATGCCTGTGTTTGGATTCAAGGCAAAACATGAATAATACAAATATTCTGCAAGGTAGGATTGTACCATGCCTGTGTTTGGATTCAAGGCAAAACATCCAGCACACTGAACGCCTCAGCTTGTCAATTGTACCATGCCTGTGTTTGGATTCAAGGCAAAACGCGGGGCTTCCGACTTTGCACAACTCAGCAATTGTACCATGCCTGTGTTTGGATTCAAGGCAAAACATTCGGCACACTGAACGCCTCAGCTTGTCAATTGTACCATGCCTGTGTTTGGATTCAAGGCAAAACACCGGAAAACTACTAACTGCTGCACGCCTATTGTACCATGCCTGTGTTTGGATTCAAGGCAAAACATACAAATCTCGCAAGGTGAACAGCAAACAATTGTACCATGCCTGTGTTTGGATTCAAGGCAAAACGAGCGGCGCACTTTGCAGCTGGAAGAGGCGATTGTACCATGCCTGTGTTTGGATTCAAGGCAAAACAAGCACATGGGAACAGACGTTGCTCAGACAATTGTACCATGCCTGTGTTTGGATTCAAGGCAAAACACCACGCGGCCTGTCTTGGGGTCGACTCGCATTGTACCATGCCTGTGTTTGGATTCAAGGCAAAACAACATTAGCCACTGACTAAAGACTTGCAAGATTGTACCATGCCTGTGTTTGGATTCAAGGCAAAACATTATTGAAAGCATTGCAAGACTTTTTTTATTGTACCATGCCTGTGTTTGGATTCAAGGCAAAACAGCTCGTCTTCCTTGCGGATGACGGAGGCAATTGTACCATGCCTGTGTTTGGATTCAAGGCAAAACACAACATAAAGATGTTTCTTCTATGTTTTGATTGTACCATGCCTGTGTTTGGATTCAAGGCAAAACATAGAATGAAGTAGTATAGGGCAATTTTAATTGTACCATGCCTGTGTTTGGATTCAAGGCAAAACACTCATGAGGCGGTACAAGCTAGTTTGGTGATTGTACCATGCCTGTGTTTGGATTCAAGGCAAAACAGGACCGGCACAGTTGTAGAGGAGGAAAAATTGTACCATGCCTGTGTTTGGATTCAAGGCAAAACAAGCACTGTCCACGGTCGCCGCAAGAGGAATTGTACCATGCCTGTGTTTGGATTCAAGGCAAAACCTCTGCATTACCATGAACAGGTCGCATCCCATTGTACCATGCCTGTGTTTGGATTCAAGGCAAAACCTCGATGAGTTCGGTGTCTCGTGTTTTAGATTGTACCATGCCTGTGTTTGGATTCAAGGCAAAACCCTGAGCTATGAAACACCCCTTCTTGGCGTATTGTACCATGCCTGTGTTTGGATTCAAGGCAAAACGAAACGCGCTTGACTGTGCGGAATTTAAGGATTGTACCATGCCTGTGTTTGGATTCAAGGCAAAACCAGGGCATTGTGCGGCTTCAGGCTCATCATATTGTACCATGCCTGTGTTTGGATTCAAGGCAAAACTTGTGGCTCTTCGCTTTCAACCAAGGGGGCATTGTACCATGCCTGTGTTTGGATTCAAGGCAAAACGACTTGCGCCGCGAATATGAGGACTTGCGCATTGTACCATGCCTGTGTTTGGATTCAAGGCAAAACGGGCAAAAGCTCATTACGACGCCGTAAAGGATTGTACCATGCCTGTGTTTGGATTCAAGGCAAAACCTGGCCAGCGCCAACGGTGTGAGCATAAATTGTACCATGCCTGTGTTTGGATTCAAGGCAAAACCTGGCCAGCGCCAACGGTGTGAGCATAAATTGTACCATGCCTGTGTTTGGATTCAAGGCAAAACTTACAGAGATAATATCGGTTTTCAATATAAATTGTACCATGCCTGTGTTTGGATTCAAGGCAAAACTGTGTTGGCTTGACTTCGGCTCAACTCGAAATTGTACCATGCCTGTGTTTGGATTCAAGGCAAAACAAGGACAAGGACCAGTACGGCACGTGGGGCATTGTACCATGCCTGTGTTTGGATTCAAGGCAAAACTTAGGTTTAGGTTTAACGTGTTTCCCGTTCGATTGTACCATGCCTGTGTTTGGATTCAAGGCAAAACTAGTATTAATCGCCTAAAATAAGTTCGAGATTGTACCATGCCTGTGTTTGGATTCAAGGCAAAACTACGGCGGATATTAGCTAGTTAGGGGCTTTATTGTACCATGCCTGTGTTTGGATTCAAGGCAAAACGAGCAGGTGGCGCGCATGGAAGAGAGACGAATTGTACCATGCCTGTGTTTGGATTCAAGGCAAAACGAGGATTTTGGGGAGTTTGTGCTTGCCTCTATTGTACCATGCCTGTGTTTGGATTCAAGGCAAAACCTGGCCAGCGCCAACGGTGTGAGCATAAATTGTACCATGCCTGTGTTTGGATTCAAGGCAAAACAACATTTCTTGATTCCGCTTAGGCTCACTGATTGTACCATGCCTGTGTTTGGATTCAAGGCAAAACGCAACCTTGCTGTATTCGGCATCGAGACCAATTGTACCATGCCCGTGTTTGGATTCAAGACAAAACGTTTGGAACTGTTTATCTGGCATCGGTATATCAAGGCGCGAGCGGACAAAAAGTGGCAGAATAATCAGGCGTATATTACCACTTACAGGGAAGGAAGATTAATGGCGGGGGCGATTATTCCGCCCTGTAACACGTTTTTTCGGATTTTGCTGTGTGAGGGAGGCATTTCTTTCGCATTTCTTAGCCAAAATTTCAGCTTTTTCGAAAAAGTGGCAAAAAAGTAGATTTTGAAATCATTGATTTTTCAATGTTTTTGAATTTTTATTGCAAAAAAATGCAAAATTTTTCAAAAATATGCTTGACGTGTGGAGATGATTCGTGTATACTTCTCGGCACACCGACACGGTGAAGCCCGAAAGAGCGAGCGAGACGCTGAAAGCGAACGCGAACGCGAACGAATCGGCCGGGCGAGGCAGTTTTTCATTTACGGACTTTCCGTAGCACCAAGATT
>JAZOMC010000024.1:0-19931 GCA_045653545.1 Akkermansia sp. | reverse complement strand
GGGCGGGGGGGGGGGGGGGGGGGGGGGGGGGGGGGGGGGGGGGGGGGGGGGGCGGGGGGGGGGGGGGCGGGGGGGGGGGGCGGGGGGGCGGGGGCGGCGGGGAAGTGGGCAGTAATGGGCTCCCAGTTGGCCATGCCTTGACAGAAAACGCTTGCGCTACTAGGATAAGTGCCATTAGCAATACCTTGTTTAATGGTCTGCTCATCAAATGGCCCTTGCGGCGTGCCTCCAGGGATTACTACGTAATATGATTTCATGTGTGATAACGGAGTGATGAAATTGTGCAACTTTGACCACGCGGATGCGATATTCGCGATAGCCTAGCTGCTTGTTTGCAGGCATAAAATACCCACTCATTCATTATAGTACAATACAAGTGCCGCGCCAAGAGAAAACTGATATAACAGGCATAATTTATGCCCGAAATAGAGTTGTGCCGTTCAGTTTGTTGCATCTGCTTAGGCTTAATCAAGATAAATGTACAGGAATTGCGTCTCAGCTAAAACGGAGAGGGGGATTCGGAAAAATGAGCTCGATGGTTAATTTAAGCGCAATTCGTAATCCACCACGTCCAGAAGTTTGCCGAATTTTTCACCAACGGCGTGGAAGTGTGAGACTTGCCGGAAGCCCAGAGACTCGTGAAAGCCACAGCTGCGCTCGTTTCCCTGTGTGATGCAGGCGATGAGTACGCGGCAACCCGCGGCCCGGCAGCGGGTGATAAGTTCTTGCATGAGCATGAGGCCTACCCCCTTACCACAGGCTTGTGGGGCTAGGTATATGGTGCTTTCCCAAGTGCCGGCATAGGCCGCGCGCTCTTTCCAGCGGTGTGCATAGCAGTGGCCCAGCACTTTGCCGTTCTCTTCATACACCAAATAGGGGTACTCTTTGGCGAAACTTGCGATGCGCTCCCCCATTTGCACTTCACTTATTCCTTCCGTCTCAAAGGAAATGGTGGTGTGCAGTACGTATTCGTTGTATATGGCCGCTAGTGCCGCAGCGTCTTCCCGGGGGCGTACTTCGCGTATCATTGTGCCGGAGTTAATAGTAGGAGCGGCGGCTGCTCGAAGAAGAACGAGAAGACGAGCCCGACGAAGAGCTTGATGATGAACGAGAAGAAGACCTCGAGGAAGAGCGTGACGAGGAAGAACGCGAGGGGGAACTTATGTAATAACGCGAGGTTGAACTGCCACTATACCTGAGGCGCGGTTCGAAACCTTCATACTCACAGGGTTCTTCCGGAGGTAGCTCATATTCTTGGCGGGCGATATTGATATAATCATCACGCAGCTCCTCTATCTTCTCGTCTACACGCGCAATGGTGTTCATGATAACCTGGTTTTGATTCATCAAGGAGGTAATAGCTTGATCAATGCCAGAGTATCGCTGAGAACCTTCAGGAAGCTGGTGGCATACTCTTACGCCGCGCCCTTCAAAATCCGTTCTAGCCCAATGGCGGCAGCCTGCTGAGGAGGAGGTACGTGTTCCACAGTTGCCGGTGTAGCAGTCTCGGCACAGTTCGTGGAGCTCGATTTTTACGAGATTATAGGCAACTTTTTTATAGAGGTTTTCTCTTCTCTGGCGCATTTGCTGCAAGCGGTTTCTAACGCTGGCCATGGCTCGGCGCTGTTCTGGGAGGAGTTCGCTTTCCGAAGGCTCTGATCGTGAGGATGAACTGCGCTCGCGTGGATAGGTGCTGGAGCTGGTATTATAGCCCTGCGCCGGCGTGCTGCAGAAGAAAACAGCAGCCGTGATGAAGAGCAGGCTTGCTCGCTGATAGTGGTGTGCTATGAAATTCATATATTTGAGTGTAGTTGGTAAATACTAAATATCTCGCCCTAAATATAGCGCAAAAGATGTGAAATGTAAACAGAAAAAAGTGTTTGATGTTATACTTTTCTGTAGTATAGAAAGGTTATGAGCTAGTTAGAGCGTTTCGTAGGCCACACCTTCCCAATTTGAACAGGAAAAAGCACCGATTCCGGCATCCGTCTCGCAGAGTAAAACGCCCTCACGTACGCCCCTGCGGGTGAGGATTATGTTGCGCTCTTTCGGAGAAAGCGTGCCGGACGTGGAGGATTTCACGACAACGGGTTCCATGGTGCCATCCTTGAGGCAAATCATGCAGCGGTGGGGTGAATGATGTTCTGAGGAGATGGCAAGGCAGCCCGCAGCATGAACATCATCCGGCGTATTCCAGAAAAAGCCCCCATTTTCATCATGGTTCTGGATGTCCGGATATCGGCATTCGAGGCAGCGATAGCCCAGCACTGGTCCACGCAGTTCCTCCACGACTCCGATGGGGGTATCCACAAGCTGCCCGTTCAGAGCGGTGGTTATCTTCACTTCTGCGCGGTGTATGGCCTGCCTGAGTTGCTGGAGCTGGTGTCCTCCGCAGTGTGGACATGTGAAGGTGATTATCATGGTTGCTGTTTTCGTTAGATGGATTTATATATATATCAAAATTTCTACTATGTCAACCCGAAATTAGCTATTTGGCAGAAACATCTTGAACTGTAAAAATATCGGCTTGCAAAAGTGTGGCAATAATGCTATATTTGCCAGCGTGGAAACGCGGAATCAGGACGAGTTAAAGTTGAATGTGAAGTTGTGGCTTAAGGCCAACAATTACAGCTACGCTTGGCTTGCTGAGAAGTGTTTCGTGACGGAGGCTACGGTGCGTAACTGGATGGCGCGGAAGGTAATTCCTGCCGCAAAGGAGCACATCATACGTGAGTTGATGAAAGATCTGCCTATGGCTCTTCCTTCTAGGGTGATGGTAAAGGAGGAGACTCTGGTAACGCTGAGTTTGGATTCTGCTACCCGTAAGCTTCTGGAGAAGAAGGCTTTTGCACAGGGGAAAACACTGGCGGAGTTCCTTGCTGATGAAGTTCCCCGCTTGGGTGAGTGAGCTGAGGCTTACAGAAGGAGTTATAGCGCACTGAGTGTGAGCTTGACATGAGCTACACTTATTGGATAGAATGGCGGGAGTATGATTGCCCTTCCACCTCAGACGCGTATAGGAAATTATAAAATACTGAAAGCCATCGGCCAGGGTGGTTTTGGTGTGACCTATGTTGCTCGTGATTGTTCTCTGGAGCGCACTGTGGTGTTGAAAGAATGTTTTCCTGCACAGATATGTTGCCGCGCTGAGGATGGAAGTGTGCAACCTGTGCATGAGGGGCAGCGGGAATTATACCGACTGGCGATGGCTGATATGCGGCGAGAGGCTTGCACGCTGGCGCGGTTGAATCATGAGCGCGTCGTGCGGGTGTATGAGGTGTTTGAGAGCCAAGGCGGTTTGTTTTATGTGATGCCGTGGTTGGATGGCGGTACGCTGGAAGAGGTGATAGCTGAAGCTGCGGAGGAGGGGCAACCCATAGAAGCGGAAAAGGCAAGGGATTGGCTGCTAGATGTGCTGGACGGGTTGAGCTATCTACACTCGCAGAAGTTTCTTCACCGTGACTTGAAGCCGGCTAATATCATGTTTGATGCAAACGCTCGCCCTGTTATCATAGATTTTGGTGCTGCTGTGTTCTGCGGTGCAGATGATACGATTACTCAGGGGGCATTTTCTCCGCAGTATGCTGCTCCTGAGCAGGTGGCAGGCAAGGGGGTGCTGGGAGAACAGTTGGACTTGTATGCTCTGGCCGCAACCTGGTATGAGCTTCTTAGTGGTAAATTGCCGGAGGCTGCGGTGAAGCGCATGTTTACAGATGACTTGGTTCCGCTGGGGAAACTGCTGGGAGTGGGCTCTGCAGCCGGAGTCATGGTGGAGTCCGTCATGAAGAATCTGGCGCTGCAGCCATCAGAGCGCTGTGCTAGTGCCGCGGAATGGCGCGCTTGGCTGCTTGAAGATAAGGCTCCGGCATCAGTTCGTAAGAAGAAATTGCTGCTTGGGATGCCGCGCCAGACTACACTTCTTCTTGCTGGCTGTGCTGTTTTTCTAGCTGGGGGGCTGGCGGCGTTTCTGCTGCAGGATAATCAGGTGGAGCCTATGCCTTCTGCGCCAGCTGAGCAGGCATCTGTACCCGTGTCCGGTGAGGGCGGGGGAAGTGGGAATGATGACGCTGCCAAGCTGGCTGATTTAGTGGAATCCTTCATTGAGGAACATGCTTTGGAGAGCAAAGTGGCTGAGTTAGCGCGTTTGAATGCGGAAGCACAGGCGCTGAATGCTGAATATGAAGAATCTGTGCGGCGCTTTGTGGCTGAGGCGACGGAAGCTTGCGCCAATCTGAATCGGGATGAGCGTTACAGCTACTTGTGGGGAAGCAAGAGGCGCGAATCAGAGGCGCTGATGTCACAGTATACAAAGAGATTTGATGAGTTAGCCTTAAAACAATCTATTCTATATTCGGAGATAACTGAGCTGATGAATGAGCCTGAGCTGCATGTGGCTGATCTTTCTACCACTGACGCTGTGATGCTACTGCAGCTGAAGCGTGCTCTGTGTAATCGTTATGAAAACAAGCTCAACCTAGTTCTCGACCCCTGTAATGAGGATGCTTTTAGCCAGTTGACTCGCCTGATAGACTAGTGTTTAGTCCTGAGGAATAGTGATGAAGAGTTCTGGTTGTGGGGGTGACTGTTGAGGTGTAGGCTTGTGTTCCTGATTGACAATAAGTAGATAGTAGGCTACTGTAAACAAAAGAACGATGAGTATGAGCGCTGTTACGCGGGTGAGTACTGAGCCCGGCTGTGTAGAGTTCTGCTGAGATTCTTCCGGTTGCTTCTGTATTTTCAGTGAGTTGCTCAGGTGTTCGGAAGTCGTTGCGTTTTGTTCTGTTTTTTTCATTCTTAGTGAAGCCGTATTCTGTTAGTCTGCGGATACTGTTAGAAAGAATGGGAACGTGCCGACCATTTAATCAGCATGCGCTGATAATAGCAGAAGTGTGGAGTGATAGTCAATCCTGAAGAATTGCACGTCAAGTTACTGTCGCAGAATAACTCTCAGAATGTACACCGGGGACCGCTTTAGACTTGACAGGATAGGTGGTAAAAGGATATGATGTGCGGGTATTCGCCTTAATCTTATTATATAGAGTAGACCCCGAGCTTACATCATGATTCCCGAGGACAAACGCCAAGAGCTGGAAGGTATTCGTAAAACGCTTCTCGAGCTTGCAGAAGAATGCGCTGCAAAGGACGGGTATGATGCAGTGAAGGAACAGATTGCACAGGCTTTACGTGCTATTGATCAGTTTGATTCCGGTATTGAAATTATCGTGTGCATGGGCATGCTTAAGGCCGGTAAGTCTACTTTGGTGAATCTGCTGACTCGCTCCGCAATGGCGTCCCCCACGGGGTACGGGCAGGATGTCACCCTGCGCCCGGCTCTGATTCGCATGGCTGAGCCCGGTGCTGCTCCGCACATTATCCTGTATGAGAAGGCGGCGGGGAGCGAGGAGTCTGATTCGTCCGTACTGCAGGCGGCGGTGTTGGATCATCTGCGTGGTATTGAGAAAGAGGGCAGCATGTCTGCTGTTTCTGTTCGCTCGTTGCCCTTGAATGAGTACAACCTGCGTGGCGTGCTCTGCTGCCGGGTGGAGGAGTCTTCTCTGCTCACTGAAGAGCCGGTGATGGTTGTTGTGGAGACTGAGTATAATGAGAACTGCAGTCTGTTGCGCCATCGCAACCGCATGCTGCTGGATATGCCCGGCTGTGACTCCTCCACTGCAGAGGTGGCTAAAGGTGAGCGTTATCGTGAGATTGGCAAGGAGTGTGATATGGTGCTGCTGCTGCAGAGCTCAGTGGCTCCGCTGAATGCCAAGGCTGTGGAAGAGCTGGAGGCCCTACTGGCAGGCCGCGCGCCCTCTACTTCCAGAATTATCCAGAACCGCATGGAATCTAAGGCTTGGCTGCGCCCGGAAGTACTGGATGCTGAAACGATGGAGCAGTCCTCCCGTGCTCTTAGCGTGTTGCGCCAGCTTTCTGATAACCGTGAGATTCCGGTTTCCTCCGTGAACTTGGGCATGGCGTATGCCGGTATTTTTGAGAGCTCAGCACGCCTGCGTGAGCATGTTGAGATGTCCGGTGGTGTATACCAGTCTCCATCAGAGCTGCTGGCTGGTTCCGGCTTTGAGGCTATGGAGGAATCATTGCACCGTGAGCTTTCTGATATCCGCTATTTGCACTGCTGTGATAATCTCCGCCAGACTTTGCGTTCCTTGGCTGCCGCTGTGCTTGTGACGCAGCGCAGTGAGAATAAGGGGCTCGCTGTTCTGAAGAGCAGGGTGGAGCGCTGGGATTCCTTCCGGAAGGTGGCTGAGGATGCTCTGCACTGCCCGAATGTTCCGGCGGATGCGGAGTTCTCCATAGCCCCCACTCAGATGCCGGATTTCCCCGTAATCTGTGAGAATATTTACAGGGATCGCCGAGAGCTTTACATGGGGCCGAAGGCTACAGGCCGAGATATTAATGAGTGCATGATGGACTGCAATAACGCCTGCCGTGATGCCCTGCGAGAGTTCCTTTTTAATGACCTTACCGACAGGCATGTGCAAATATCCGTGGGTGGGGAAATCTCTACTGTTTCCGCGTGGTGCAATCACGCTATCAGCCATTTGCTGAAGGCCTGCAAGCAGCGTCTGATGGAGCATGATGCTGAGCTTTGGGGTGAGTTTTCTGTGCCGGAACACCCGGATTTCCAAGAATGGCAGGAGGTGCATAACATGCCGCTGAGCCCGGAAAAGGCCGTGAAGGAAAATCGTTTCAATCCGTATATCTATGAGGAGCGTGTTCACCGCTGGTGGTGGAAAGATGCTGATAAGGAGTATGAGGTATTCTGGGGGAACGAGCTTTTTGTGGGGCAGGTGGTTGATCCTATGGTGAAGCATTACATGAGCGAAGCTGATGAGCAGCTTCAGGCTCAGCCCCCTCTTGAGCATATGCAGAAGGTGATTACGGAGGAGGTTCGTTCCACCACGGCAAACTTCTTTGCTGCTCTTTCTGCTAAGCGAGAGAAAACGCTAAGTGATATTGCTACTGTGCAGGAGCGCCTCACCGAGCTCTCTTCCACGATTTCGAGAGTGAACGCGATGAACGCGGCTTACGAGAAGACTCATTAATAGGCGAGGCGGGGCTCGCATAACACGAGCCTTCAGTATTTATAGCATAAACACCGGGGATTACTCCTCGGTGTTTATGCATATATAGAAAAAAGTGCTTGCCTTTCGGCCTTTCTCTGATAGCCTTAACCCTCAGCTGAAGGAGATGTGGCCGGAGTGGGCTGAATATCGTCACTTGAAGGAGTACTGATGATTGTGATAATCAGCATGATGATGGTGATGATTACCTTGCACAGCACGCCCGCCAGCAGCCCTAGCATGGCACCGAAGCCGGATTTAGCTGAGTCTTTCGCATTCTTGCGAACAAGCACCAGCTCCGCGATGAATGCCCCAAGAAAGGGCCCGGCTATGATGCCGATAGGAAACACGAAAAACGCGCCGATGAAGAGGCCCAGCATGCTGAACCAGAAGGCCTGCTTACTGCCGCCGAACTTCTTGGCTCCCATGGCTGTGGTGATATTGTCTACCAGCGTGCCGAAGATGGCGAGAAGGGCCAGTATGAGCCATATCCACCACGCCGGGTATGGCTGCTCTGCGGCCAGCGCGTAGCACACGCTGCCTCCCAGCGCCACGAAGCAGCCGGGGTAGGGCAGTACGGCTCCAAGGAACCCGGCCATGTAAAGAAGAGCTGCTGATATATAAAGGCCTATAACTGTATAATCTTGGCCTGCAAACCACTGTGCTACATCCTGAAACATGGCTGAACGTATATTAATTACAGTCCTTTGGCTCTAAGTTCCGCGCGCTTGCGGGCGGTGGCGTCCAGCAGGCGCTTACGCATGCGAATGAAGTGGGGGGTGGCTTCCACCAGCTCATCCTGCTCGATGTATTCTATCGCGCGCTCCAGAGAGAAGACGCGCGGGGGGGTGAGCTGAATGGAGTCGTTCTTAGTGGCGGAGCGGTGGTTGGTGAGGTGCTTTTCGCGCGTGGGGTTGACGGGAATGTCGATGGGCTTGGGGTTCTCGCCCACAATCATGCCTTCGTACACCTCATCACCGGGAGCAATGAAGAGGGAACCACGCTCCTCCATGGCCTGCAGAGCGTAGGGGCGGGCAATGCCATTCTCCATGGAAATAAGTGTGCTGCTTTGGCGGGTGACAATTTCGCCTGCATAGGGGGCGTATTCCTTGAAGAGGTGGGAGAAGATGCCATGACCGCTGGTGAGGTTTACCAGCTCAAACTCGAAGCCGATAAGGCCACGGGTGGGAATGGTGGCCTGAATGTAAGTGCGGCCTGTTCCCTTGGTCTCCATATTCTCGAGAATACCCTTGCGGTTGCCCAGAATACGCACGGCGCCATTCGCACACTCATCGGGCACTTCTATATAAACAGTCTCAAAGGGTTCGCAGCGTACACCGTCAATATCCTGTGTAATCACTTTGGGGCGGGATACCAGTACCTCATAATTTTCACGGCGCATTTGCTCCACGAGAATGGCAATCTGCATGGTACCGCGAGCGGATACCATGAACACGCCGGCCAAATCGGTATCCTCTACCTTAATGGAGATGTTCGTGCGCATTTCGCGCATAAGTCGGTCGCGTATGACTCGGCTAGTCACGTTCTTACCATCACGGCCACCCAGAGGCCCGTCATTGATACTGAACTCCATCTGCACGGTGGGCGGGTCAATCTGAACGAAGGGCATGGCCTCAGCCTCGGGGTCTGCTACCAGCGTTTCGCCGATGTCTACTCCTTCGAAGCCGGAGATGCCGATGATGTTGCCGGCTTCGCCGATGGCGGAGTCCGTGGTCTGAAGGCCGCTATATTCGAAAAGCTTGGTTACTTTGCCCTGTACTTTGCTGCCGTCTGCACGCAGCAGGTAGAGCGTGTCACCCTTCTGCACGCGTCCGTTAGTGATGCGGCCTACTGCCACTCGGCCCACATAATCATCCCAGTCAATGTTGGATATGAGCATCTTGAAGGGGGCGTCTGCATCAGCATCTTTCGGGGCGGGAATGTGATTGACAATCTGGTAGAGCAGGGGGGTGCAGTCTACAGGCGGCTCATTTTCAGGGCTGTTCATGAAGTAGCCGTCGCGGGCGGAGCCGTACACAAAGGGGGCCTCAAACTGCTCTTCCGTGGCGTCCAAATCCAGCAGAAGCTCCAGCACCTGATCGTGCACTTTCATGGGATCCGCGTGCGGGCGGTCAATCTTGTTCACCACCACGATGGGCAGAAGCCCTTCTTCCAGCGCCTTGCGAAGTACAAAGCGAGTCTGAGCCTGAGGGGCTTCATATGCGTCTACCACCAGGATGACGCCATCCACCATCTTCATCACTCGCTCCACTTCAGCGCCGAAGTCGGCGTGCCCGGGGGTGTCTACGATGTTGATGGTGTAGCCGTTCCAGTGAATAGAGGTGTTTTTGGCTTTAATGGTGATACCCTTTTCGCGTTCCAAATCCATGGAGTCCATGGCGCGTTCCTGCACTTCCTGATTTTCTCGGTAGGTGCCGCCGGCTTTCAGCAGCTGGTCTACGAGGGTGGTCTTGCCGTGGTCTACGTGGGCGATAATGGCCAGATTGCGGAACTTCGTGGGGTCACTCATAACTTTTTTGGGGGCTCGCACTTCGCGCGCCTTGCGCGCGTCATTCTAGCATATCGCTTGCGCCACGTAAAGCCTTAATTGCGCGGCAGACTGAAAAATGCTTTCTAAAAGAGTGTAATTAATATTTAAGAAAAGTTAAAAAATACTTAATTTTGGCATTGACAAACAAAAAATTGCGTGTATACTGGGCCGCACATGAGATCTACCATCACAATTATGACTGGCATCATGCTGTTATTCAGCGGGATGGCGGCCGCAGATACCATTACGGATTTGCGTCCTGCCATTAATGATGCGGCCGCAAGACATGGAGTGGACCCCGTGTTAATGGAGGCGATTATGCGCCACGAATCTGCCAACGGTACCTCTTTCTCGGCTCGCCGCCGCAATAATCTGGCGGGCATCATGGGGCGCCGTGGACAGCGTCAGTATGGAAGCAAGGAAGATTGCGTGAATGATCTTGCATCCATTTTGGCCAAGTATAGGCAGAGAGGTCGTGTAACAGTGGCACAGATTGCTCGTTCCTATTGCGCTAGCCACGGCACGTGGACGCGCCACGTCAATGGCCTTATGGGGCAGATTCGCAATGGCCGCTTCGGTGATTTGGAGCAGTCTACTTCTGAGGATTAAGAAACTTCCGTTATCCCCACTATATCAGCTTATTCCCACCCCGCAGTTTTAGATGCTGCGGGGTGGCTTTTTTTGTACAAGTACGAGGAGAAAAGCAAAAAGCTGCTGTCTCACGACAGCAGCTTTTATAATTGAGAGAGAGTAGGTTTATTTGGGGAATTGAATCTAGCCGGGGCTTAACCGAGTTTGAGTACATCCACGACGGCGGAAGTAATCTCCTTCATGTCATCCAGGCAGAGCTCGCCCATGTGAGCGATGCGGAAAGTCTTGTCCTTCAGACCGCCGTAGCCGTTGCCCAGCTGCATGTTACGCTCAGCCAGAGCCTTGTTGAGCTCGGGAATGGAGATGAGCTCGGCGCAGCCCTTGGGATGAGCATCGATAACGGTGAGGGTCTTGGAAAGATACTTGCGGTTCGGGTACACGCGGAAGTATTCGTCAGCCCAAGCGCGGGTGAACTCAGCGCACTGCTCGTGGCGGGCGAAGCGGGCATCAATGCCTTCCACATTCACGATGTGCTGGAGCTGCTTGTCCAGAGCGTACATGAGGGAGAGGCAGGGAGTGGAGGTGTACTGGTAGTTCTTCTTGTCAATGAAGTCCCAGAGTGTGCGGAGGTCGAAGTAGAGGCCACGGTTCTCCACCTCAGCGGTGCGGTCATAAGCCTTCTTGCTCATGGCGCAGATAGCCAAGCCGGGGGGGAGAGCGAGAGCCTTCTGGGTGGAGGTGATGAGAACGTCAATGCCCAGCTTATCCGTTTCAATCTTAGAGCCGGCAGCGGAGGATACGGCGTCCACAAGCCACACCACATCCGGGTACTTCTTCATCACTTCGGCGATTTCTTCCACAGGGTTCTGAATGCCGGAGGAAGTTTCGTTATGTGTTACTGTGATGACGTCATATTTGCCGGTGGAAAGAGCGGCATCCACCATCTCAGGGGTGGTGGGTTCACCCATTTCGCTGGAGAACTTGTCTGCGGGGATGCCGTTGGTGACGGCCATCTTGTACCACTTGTCGCCGAAGGCGCCCACGGAGAACACAGCAGCACGCTTGGCTGTGCAGGAACGGATAGCGCCTTCCATGAGGCCGGAGCCGGAAGAGGTGGAGAGCAGAATGCGGTTGTCTGTGTAGAGAACCTTCTGCATGTTGTCCGATATGCGCTTCTGAATCTCGGAGGCTTTCTTGGAGCGGTGGCCAATCATCGGCAGGCTCATCTCCGAAAGAATGTCTTCCGACACGATGGTCGGACCCGGAATAAACAGTTTGATTGCCATAAAAAAGAAAATAAATAGTGGTGAACACTATGTTTTTAACACAGTATTTCGGTAAAAGCGAGAATAAAGTGACGCGTTGACAAAAATGAAGGTTGCTTTATGTCATAAAAAAGTGTAACATAATGTTTGTATGAAGTTTCTCAGCCATCTCATTGTTTTGCTGCTTGCTGTCTGTGCTCATTGTCCGGTGGAGGCGGATTCTGCGAATCCGCGAATTGTTAACCGAGTGGCTGCTACAGTGAATGGCAGGCCCATTACCTCCAGCGAGGTGCGTGCACGTTTGGCTCCCTATGTGCGAGAGCTCACGATGCTGTACCCCCGTCAGGGGCCGCGTTTCAATGCTGTGCTTGTGCGTGCTAAGAAGGCTGTACTGGAAGAGCTTATTGAGCGTGAGTTGGTACTTTGTGAGTTTGAAAACGGCGGCCTGATGATTCCTGATAGCGCTATTAACGAGGAAATCAATCGCCGTATCCTGAACCAGTTCAATGGTAATCGTGACGCTCTTCTGGAGAATCTGCGCCGTAGTGGTATGAGCTATGGTGAGTTCCGTGATTCTGTGCGCCGTGAACTGACGGTGTCTGCTATGCGCAGCTCTCGTTATGATCGCGGTATTCCTCCTACTCCGGATGAGATTCAGGCTGAGTACCGTGCCACCCGTTCGGATTATCGTGACATGACGCAGGACTCTATCTCCTACGACAAGATTTTCATTCCCATGCAGAATCCGGATGATCCCAACGCTACGCCGGAGATGCAGTATGCTCTCAGTGAGCAGCTTGTGCGTGATATTGAGAGCGGTGCCATTACTTTTGAAGAAGCTGCACGCCGCCACTCCCGTGATATTCATGCTGAGGATGGTGGCCGCTGGCCTTTCGTGAAGCGTTGTGACCTCGCCGTTGAGTTTGCTAACATTGTGTTCTCTCTGCCGAAGGGCCGTGTGACAGGTCCCTTGGTGGATCCTCGCTTGGGCTTCACCATTGTGCGAGTTGTGGAAAAGCGCTTGGCTCCTGCGCCCTCCCTGAATGCTCGTGGCGTTCGTGCTCGTGTGGATGAGGCTGTGCGCCGCCGTAACAACGAGCGCCGCTACCGCGAGTGGGTGGACCGCCTGCGTGGCAGAGCGATTATTCGCACTTATATCTAAATTGCCCTCCACAGGCTGAAACATTTGTACCCCCGGTTGCTGGTTTGCACCCGGGGGTGTTTGTCATTGCTTTAAAATTGTGATTTTGCTTGAAAAAATGGGCGGATTGCGTTACCCTGTCTGCGCGATGAATATCAAACTGTTTAAGGACCTCTGCGAGGCAACCGGCGCTGCCGGTTTTGAGTACGGCATTCGTGACCTTATCATTAAGGAAATGACGCCGCTGGCTGATTCCATCACCGTGGATAACATCGGTAATGTTACGGCCCTTATTAAGGGCAAGAGCAGTGATAAGAAGATTATGTGCGCTGCTCACATGGATGAAATCGGTTTCATTGTGCGCCATATTGATGATAATGGCTTCATCCGTATCCTGCCCCTCGGTGGTTTTGACCCTAAGACTCTCACCGCTCAGCGCGTTATCGTGCATGGTACGAAGGACCTCCCCGGCTGCATGGGTGTGAAGCCCATCCACGTGATGAGCCCTGAGGAGCGCACCAAGATGCCCGCTGTTACGGATTATGTGGTGGACGTAGGTCTGCCCAAGGAAGAGGTGGAGAAGTACGTATCCCTCGGTGATTCCATCACTCGCGTGGGTGACTTGGTGGAGATGGGCGATTGCCTGAATGTGAAGAGCATCGACAACCGTGGCGGTTGCTTCCTGCTCATCGAGGCCATCCGTGCTATTCTCGAGGCCGGTGAGAAGCCCTGCTATGACCTCTACGCCGTGTTCTCCGTGCAGGAGGAGGTGGGCCTTCGTGGTGCTCAGGTTGCCACGCTGGCTATCCAGCCTGACTTCTCCTTCGCTCTCGATGTGACCATCGCTTTCGATACCCCCGGTTCCGGCAGCCATGACAAGTGCACCGTGCTCGGTAAGGGTACTGCTATCAAGGTGTATGACGGCACGCTCATCACTGATAACCGCATGGTGAAGTTCATGCAGGCTCTCTGCGAGGAGAAGGAAATCCCCTACCAGCTGGAGCTGCTTGCCGCCGGTGGTACGGATGCCGGCGCCATGCAGAAGTTCTGCGCCGGCGGCTCCATTGCCGGTGCTGTTTCCATTCCTGTGCGTAACGTGCACCAGAGCATTGAAATGGCTCACAAGGTGGACATTCAGGCCAGCGTGGATTTGCTTGCTGCTTGCTTCTCCTCCCTCACTCGTTGGGATTGGAGCTGGGAGCGCAAGGTGCGCACCTTGGCGAAGTAAAAAAACGCTATTTTCTGAGGAAGGCGGCTTTGTGGCCGCCTTCCTTTGTTTGAATCTCAACATGAACAGTAGAACTACTGGGCGGTTTAATCTCTGTGCGTGCGGGGGATTTTTGTTGCTCAATTATCTGGTGTGGCAGTGGGCAATCGGATTTTTCGAGGACGTGCTGTTTGCTCTGCTGGCCGACATGATGACCGGTGGCATTGCGGCTTGTGTGCTGATGCTGTTTGAGCTTTGCAGACATGATGACGCTTCGCTGGTATTTCGTCGTTCATTGCGCGTGTCGGTGCTCTTGCTGCTACCGTTGCTTGTGTTAAACATAGCGGTGCAGGGGGATGCTCTTGGGTTGATTGCCTCGATAGCGTTTAGTGTTGGGCACGTGTTGATATCGCTCATCGTGGCGGGCTGTCTTTATGTCCGTTCCAAGTGAGTGTAAGATATACATTCCGGTTGACTTGCGGGGTGTTATGTGCTAATATGCCGCGACTTTAAAACCTCAAACCGCTTATGACTTTTTACGAAGAACTTGAATGGCGTGGGCTTGTGAACCAGATTTCCAGCCCCGATCTGATTGAAAAGCTCAACAAAGGCGGGCTGACCTTCTACATCGGCACAGATCCGACGGCGGACAGCCTGCATCTGGGCCATTATTCCAGCTTCCTTATTACCAAGCGCCTGCGTCAGGCGGGGCACACCCCGATTCTGCTCGTAGGCCTGGCTACCGGTCTTATTGGTGACCCCCGCGGTACAGTGGAGCGTGAGCTGAAGCAGAAGGAAGAGGTGTTCCGCAACTATGAGGCTCTGAAAGCCCAGGTGGAAAAGATTTTCGGCTTCGAAGTCGTCAATAACTACGACTGGATTAACCAGCTGAATGTCATTGACTTCTTCCGTGATTACGGTAAGTACATCAACGTGGGTTACATGCTCACGGAGGATCATGTGCGCCGCCAGATGGAAAGCGGTATTTCCTATGCCGCGTTCTCCTACATGCTCATTCAGGCCATCGACTTTAAGTACCTGCATGAGAACCGTGGCGTGGACCTTCAGGTGGCCGGCAGTGGCCAGTGGGGCAATATCACCACCGGCATCGAGCTTATCCGCAAGACCACCGGTGATGAAGTGTACGCTCTTACCATGCCGCTGGTGACAGATTCTCAGGGCAACAAGTTCGGCAAGAGTGAGGGTAATGCCCTCTGGTTGGACAAGAATAAGACGTCCCCCTATCAGCTCTATCAGTTCCTTATCAATGCTGAGGACTCTCAGGTTATCACCTACCTGAAGCGTCTCACCTTCCTGACGCCTGAGCAGATTATGGAGATTGAGGCCGAGCACATGGCTCACCCCGAGCAGCGCCTCGCTCAGCAGGCCCTCGCCCGCGAAATCATCTCCGACCTGCATGGTATCGAGGAGTTTGAGAAGGCTGTGGATATTTCTAAAAAGCTTTTCGCCGGTGATTTTAAGAGCCTGAGTCTGGCTGATGTGAAGGCCGGTATGAGCAACGTGCCCCACGTGAAGCTTACTCCCGGTGCACTTGTGGATGTGCTCGTGAACAGCAAGGTGTGCGCCTCCAAGCGCGAGGCTCGCGAGTTCATCGGTAACGGTGCTATTTCCCTGAATGGTGAGGTGGTGAAGGACCCCGCCTTTGAGGTGACTCAGGATCAGGCCATTGGCGGTGAAGTGCTTGTCATCCGCCGCGGCAAGAAGAAGTTCTACCTCGGGGAGTTCTGATGAAAGCCCTCCGGCCGCTTATTCCTTCTGTACTGGCTCTGCTCTGTGTGCTTCCTGCATATGGGGCTGAGCCTCAGCTTGCCATGCCTCCTGCGCTGCTGGAGGCCATGGCCGGTAATGAGCCGTATGCTTCACTTGTGGAGTACGGGTTGCCGCTGCTGACCACGGCTGAGGAAGTGGCCGAACAGCCGGAGGAGCTGCGCCGCAGCCGCGCTGTGGCCATTAAGAGGGTGTTGATGGAGCAGATGATACAGGCTCGGGCTGATAGACACCGTATCACTGCAGAAAATTATGCTCACAGCGCTCAGCGTGCCCTGGAATTAGGTGCGCCCACAGTGTTTGCTCTGTATCAGAAGCTACTGGCAGAGGATGAGCTTTCGGCCCGCGAAAGCTACGTCGTGCGTTCTGCGCTCAATATGCTGTACGAAAACTACGGCATTAATCATCTTGCTCTGCGCTTTTTCGTGGAGGGGGCTGAGCTGAGTACAGTGGAGGCTCTGGATATTGCCGGGTGGATTCCTCTGGAGGGGCTGTTTAATATTATCCGTGAGGAGGATTTGACGCTTCCTCTGTTGGAGAAGCAGCTGCATGAGCTGGCTGCTGTGAATGCGGAACTGGTGCGCATATTCTCCGGTATTCAATCAGCGGAGCAGGCTGAGACCGCTCTGCCGGAGTTGCTGCCGCTTTTGGTTCGTTTTGAATCCACAGCAGGTTTGAGAAAGTTTGCTACTCCACAGCAGTTTCAGGTATTGAGTTTCCGTCATGGCGCTCTTATCAGGAGTATAGGTTCCGCCCTGCCAGCGGAGCGTATTCGCTTGCGTGAAGCTGATTATTACGGTAACGTACGCCTTAAGGTACTGAATCTGCTGCTCAACTGAGTTCCTCGGTTGAGGTATCTCTGGATAGGGGGGCGCTTTTTGTTTGACATCTGCCGCTTCATGTGGTAGTAATCATACCATGTTTAAGCGTATTTTCTTAATGGTGGCCTGTCTGCTGGGAGCCCTTTATCCAGTGGCTTCCGTTGCGAATGCGGGTGATGCTCGCCAAGCTGAATCATGGACCTCTCCTCATCCCTTGTCACTGGAAGAAGCCGCTCGTGTGGCTCTTCTTCCGTTCCCTCAGCAAGTTGCATGGCATGATGGGGCCCTGAATGTGAGAGGGAAGGAGCCTTCGCTGCAAGGTGATGTGAATGATATGCTTCGTACGGCTCTGCACGATTATCAGGCCGGAAGAAGGCAAGGGAATGGTACTTTCCCCGTTATGTGCACGCTGAAGGCTGATGCTCTGCCTGCGGATAAGTCTGCTGAGGGGTATCGTTTGAGTGTGGGGCAGGGCGGTGTGACTATTTGTGCTGTTACGGAGGCCGGCCTTCTGAATGGCTTCCAGACTCTGCGCCAGATGCTTCTTACCGGTGGCGGCCGCCTTCCGTACTGCGAAATCACAGACTGGCCCGCCTTCCGCTACCGTGGTTACATGCAGGATTGCGGCCGTAATTTCCGCACCGTGGAGCGCCTGAAGCAGGAGCTCTCTCTGGCTGCTCAGCTGAAGGTGAACCTCTTCCACTGGCACCTCACGGATTATCCGGCATGGCACGTGGAGTGCCGCTGCTACCCCGTTCTGAATGCACCGCAGCACCGTACCCGTGATAAGAATGATACGTATACCTACGCGCAGATTCGCGAGGTTTTCGCCTATGCGGCTGCTCGTAATATCACTATCATTCCGGAGCTGGATATGCCCGGCCACAGCGCATACTTTGAGCGTGCGTTTGGCTTCCGCATGCATACTCCTCAGGGTATGAAGATTGTGGGTGAGCTGCTGGATGAGTTCTGCCGTGAAATTCCTGCGGATATCTGCCCGATTGTTCACTTTGGCGCTGATGAGGTGCGCATTCCTAACGCTGCTGAGTTCGTGGGCTTTGTTACTCAGAAGCTCCAGAGCCATGGCCGTACGCCCATGCAGTGGGCCAGTTCACGTGATTTGCCCGTGGGTGAGCATTCCATTGAGCAGCGTTGGGGTGAGGGCTCGGATATGGTAGCTCGCTCCATTCGTCCGGAGCGCATTACCCGCCGCGCCTTTGACTCCACCATGGGCTATACAAACCTTCTGGATCCCGCTTTGCTGGTGCGCCGTTACTTTTTTATGCGCCCGTGCGGTGTCGCCGCAGGTGATGAACAGAAGCTTGGTACCATCATGTGTATCTGGCCGGATGGCCGTGTGGATAATAAGGAATATATCCCCGGCATGGCTATCATGTGGCCTGGTATGATGGCCATGGCTGAGCGCTCCTGGAAGGGCGGCGGGGCAGATGGTGACCACCTGCCGCTGGATATGCCCGCAGCTGACACTGTGCCGGGCCGTGCTTATGCTCACTTTGAGCGCCGTATGCAGGCTATTCGCCGCGCACAGTTCTCTGGTGAGGCTTTCCCCATGTGGACGGAGTCCGGCGTGGAATGGACTGTGATAGGCCCTGTGAAGAGCTCTGAGGCCGAATCCCGCCGTGAAGCTGTGAGAGCCGGCCAATATGATGGCTTGCCTACCCGCCGTGCTAATTGCGCTAACCTCTTCTTCCGTACCAGACCGGATACCGGTTACCTCGGTATGTTCCCGCAGGCAAGGCCCGGCCAGACTGTCTGGGCTGTTACCAGCATTCATGCTGACCGCGCCGGGCGCCATAAGTTCATGGTAGGCTTTGATGCTCCCGCTCGGTCAAACCGCCGCTGGACCGGTATTCCGCGCAATGGCACTTGGTCTCAGACCGGTGCTCGTGTCTGGCTGAATGGAAGAGAAATCTCCAATCCGCGCAGATATCGCCTCGCTGGGCAGAATGCGCATCCCGGTAATGCTTGGAACTTCGAGAAGCCCTTGGACCCTGAAGAAATCTGGTGGGTACAGGAGCCCATTGAAATCGAGCTTAAGAAGGGGCAGAATACCTTCGTCATTGAGCTTCCTTATGTGGGTGAGCATCATTCTTGGGGCGTATCTCTCATCCCGCTGAAGAACTGATTCAGCCCCGTTTCCATTTGCAAGCTGCTGTTCCTACCTTGGAACAGCAGCTTTTTTATGCATTAAAAAGCCGCTGTCCCGAAAATGGAACTGCGGCTCGAATCATTTGCTTTGATGAGGGGGCTCACATGAGCGTACGCTCCACGCAGGCATACGCACTGTGGTTGTGGATGGACTCGAAGTTCTCGGCCTCAATACGGTACCATGAAAAGGCATTGTAGTGCTCTGTGGCCACGGCTACATTGCGCACAAGGTCTTCCACAAAAACGGGATTATCATAGGCCTTGTCGGTCACGTATTTTTCATCCGGGCGCTTCAGGAGGCTGTACAGCTGGCAGCTGGCGCATTCCTCTACGAGGTCAATGAGGTCTTCAATCCAGACCGCAGCGCCGGAGAACCGCACGGAGTAGGTCACAATGCCGCGCTGGTTATGGGCCCCGCGCTCGCTCATGGCTTTGGAGCAGGGGCAAAGTGTGGTAACCGGCACCTTAATCGTGAGCGTGAAGGTGCCCGGCTGGTTGCGCTCGGCGTCAATGACGAAGCGCACGTCATAATCCATCATGCCTTCCATGCCCGTGACCGGGGCTTTTTTCAGGCGGAAGAAGGGGAATTCAATCTCCACGCGTGCTCTCTGAGCGGGAAGCTTGCGCAGCAGGCGTGCGGGAAGGCGCACAGCTGAGTGTACATCCAAGTAGCGGCGGTGCTCATGCAGCGCCTCTACGAAACGGCTCATATGTGTGCCTTTGTACTGCTCCGGTAGGTCTACCATGAGGGCCAATGTGGCCACCGTGGATTGGGTGCGCTCTTCTTTGTCACTCACAACGATAGGGTAACGCACTCCGCGTACACCCACGCGATCAATGGAAATCTGGCGGGTGTCCCGTTCGTTCTGAGTGTCTTTGAGCTCCTTCATGGTGCCAGCCTCTGAGTAAAATAAAATAGAGGGAGCTTGAAGGCGCTTTCGCGGCTTACAAGCTCCCTTTAATCAACGACAATCTGCCGTCGAGAACTCCTCCATAGCGGAGATTAAAATCAGGGGAGCAGGTTCACGGCACGAGCACGACGAATCTCGCGCGTGATCTTGCGGTGCATCTTAGCGGAAACACCAGTCACACGGCGGGGAAGAATTTTGCCGGTCTCGGAGGTGAACTTGGAAAGGAACTCGGGGTTGCACATATCAACAGCACCAGCGGGGATGTCAATGCGACGACGGGGCATTGTCTTGTTGCAGGTGCGGAAACGGATACGACGCTCAACGCTCTTGAATTCGGTAATCATAATGCTTAAATCTTACTGGTGGACGGCGGTTTAGCGCATCTCGCGGTGCAGAGTGCGACGC
>JAZOMC010000023.1:0-26385 GCA_045653545.1 Akkermansia sp. | reverse complement strand
CATTCTGGCCTGCCTGGGCGTAGAAAAACAGCGTATCAGGTGACCTGATACGCTGTTTTACGAAGCCTGGAGCATAGCGGACTCGAACCGCTGACCCCTTCAATGCCATTGAAGTGCTCTACCAGCTGAGCTAATACCCCGAGTTGTTTCGGTGTCTCCTAATGGGGACGGCGAAAGTATACATCAATTGTGAGGCTTTGGCAAGACAAAAGTGAGAAAAAAGTGATTTTTTTTGCAGAAAGTGCCAGAAAAAGGTGGGGTGAGATGAAAAAAAGCACCGCGCGGGGGCGCGGTGCATGGTGAAAATCAGGGCTGGGGGATGGGAATCAGCGGATGTTGATGGTGCGGGATTCGCCTTGCTTCATTTCCAGCTCGGGGAAGAGGATGAAGTCATCCGTGAAGATGGCGCCTTCAGCATCACAGCCGGTGGCATTCTGGCCGGTAGCTGCGCTGGGGAACCATACGCCGAGCTGGCCCTTGTAGTCATGATTGGCGGTGATGGTGAATGCCTTGTCTCCCTGCCAGGTGACGGTGAGGGGGCGCTTGGCATGGGAGGAATCAATTGTGGCGGACCATGCGGGGTCACCATAGAAGGCTACAACGTCGCGGTCATGCACGAGGCCGAGGGCGTTCTGGGCGGTGTCGCGGTCAGTGAAGCGGACTCCGGAGCGCATAACGGCCACTTGGAAGCGGTAGTCCAAGCTCTCGCCGTCGAAACGGACGTTCAGCAGGACGGGATCAATCTTGCTGGAGATGTGCAGGATGAACTGGTTGTTCAGGTACCAGGCCTGAGCGAGGGTGGTGTTCTCTTCCACGCCCACGAAGGTGCCGAGTGTACCCCAGCCGCCGGCTCCGTACCAAGAGGGCACGGTATAACCTACGACCTGATTGCAGGTGTATGCGGAGAGGGCTGTGATGGCCATGCTCTGGTTTGAGCTGTGGGCATCACCGAAGAGGCAGTTGCCGGCGGCAATCCACACGCGGGTGGTGCCGTCAGGTTCGATGGCCGGGCAGCCATTCTTTTCCGCAAGGGCGGCGAGCCCCTCCGTGCGGCCACGAAGTGCCTGGGAGAGGGGAGTGTAGAAGTCCCTCATATCCGGGGAGGAGAGCATGTAGAAGCGGTTGTTTGCAGGGAAGATGAGGCCACGTGAGAAGGGCATCTCCAGATTGAACTGAGTAGCATGGCTGGAGGTGACAACCATCTGGGCCTTAGCATTTGCAAGGCGCTCGCCGAAGAGGCTCTGCATGCCATCTGCCATGATGTGGCGGCCTTCGGGGGTGCTGTTATCGTAGGTGGTGGTGGTGGGCTCGGTGTAGCCGGTTTGCTCCAGCACGGGGCTGTTGGTCCAGTCCGTGATGCAGTAGCTGTACTCGAAGGGGTGCCAGCCTACGTTTGTGGTGCCCAGCAGGCGCTTGATGACAAGGGGTGTGTCATCCTTGGCGATGCGGAGCGCGTCCTCTGCGGAGTATCCGGTGATAATGCCCCAGAGACAGTCACCCCAGAGGTCATCATCTACACTACGGGAAGCGCGGTGCAGGTGGTTCACCGTGACGCGGTTCACCTCTTCCGGGCGCAGCACGATGGCGGCGTGGCGGGCATTGGCTCCGCGAAGTGCCTCCGTGAAGCTTTCTTCAGAGATGCTTTCTACTACGACGAGCTTTGCACCGGGGTATTTATCCGCGAGGGCGGTAAGCACGGGGCGCCACTCAGGGGTGTCATATGTGGCCTGTGTGGTGACAACGACGTAGTTCAGCTCGCTGCCGCGCTCAGGAGCCTGCTTGGCAGATTCCTCTGCTGCAGCGGGCTCTTCAGCGGCCGGGGTGGCCTCCGGAGAGGCGGGGGCTTCTGCGTCAGCGGGCACGGTGCCTTCAGGCATGGTGAAGTAGAAGTTCACGCGGTTGTGGCCGAAGACTTCGCGGGCAAGCTGCTGGATTTCTTCCAGTTTGATGGAACGGAGGTCATCCAGACGGTCTCTGATGAGAGCGAGCTGCTCAGGATTGCTCTGGATGTCCGCAAGGCAACCGCACCAGTAGGAGTTCTGGCGGAGGCTTTTCTCCGCAGCAGAGATGATGGGGCGGATAGCGCAGTCAAAGGATTCCTGCGTGATGTCACCTGTGCCGAGAGAGGTGAGGAGGCTGTCAATAGCGGAGCTGACAAGCTCGCGGTTGCGAACTACGCCGGCGCTGGTGGCTACGATTTGGGCTGCGCCGTTAATCTCGCTGTTCAGGGTGAGGCGGACGCTGGGGGAGTAGGTCTCGCCCATCTCAGCGCGGATGCCGTCGAAGAGCATGGCGTCCGCGATTTCGCAGAGCACCTGCAAGCGGCGGTTGCGGCGGTGGTCACGGCCATCACCGGCATCACGTACGTGCACGACGAGGGTTTTATCCAGCTCGGTGGGGTAGGTGAAGAAGCGGCGCTGGCCCCAGGGCTGCATGTTTACGGAGCGCTGCTCCGGTGTGAGCTCTGTGAACTCAGGATTACGGGCAGGCATGGCGCCGAAGGTGCGCTCAAGGATGGGTAAGGTGGCTTCCAAATCAAAATCGCCCACGAGGGTAACCTCAATGGCGCCATTCTGAAGCCAGGGCTGGAGCACGGCCTTCACATCATCCACCGTGAGGGCCATTACCTCCTCCATGGTGGGCACGTTGAAGCGAGGATCCTCGCCATAGAGTGCGCGACCGGACTGCATGGTGAAGGCGCCGTTCGGTGTGGTGGTCAAGCGGCGGTAGAAGGCGGGCAGCTTGGAGTGCATGAGGGTGAGGGCATCCTGCTTGTAACCGGGGTGCAGGATGTTTGCCACGATAAGTTTGCACTGGAGCTCGAGGTCTTCCTGCGTGGTGCCACCGGAGAAGACGATACGGGTATCCGTCATGCCGGCGTTCAGGTCCACATTGTGGCCCATCATGATGCGCTTGAGCTCGTCCAAATCATGCTCTTCCAGAGCGCTGATGGAGAGGAGGTTGTTCGCCACCATGGCGAGGCCGGGGCGCTTGGGCAGGCGGAGGCTGCCGCCATCCACAGCGGCGGATACCGTCAGGCCGCCCTTGCGGAAGTCCACGGGCTTCAGCGTTACTCGAACGCCGTTGGAAAGGGTGACGGTGGTGACGTCCAAATCCTCAATGTAATCCCTGCGTACGATGGTGCCGGGCGTGCCGATTTCATCGTAGGCGAAGGGGCGGGTGGGGCGCAGGTCCGGCTTCTCCACGGCGGTGGCGGTTGACTGTTCAAAGGCGCTGCGGAGACTTTCTTCCGTGACTCCGGCGGGGATGGTGCCGGTCATCGTCAGCTTCACACGGGAGTAGTCAAAGGCCTCCTGAAGAGCGCGGCGGCAAACGTCCGGGTCATGGCTGATGTAAGCCACGGCAGCGGAGAAGACGCGCATGTCCTCCTCTGCGGAGGTGGGCACTTGCGGGCCGTCCTGAGCCTCAATGAGGAAATCAGCCATGTTGGAGGCCGATATGGTTTCCCAAGACTGGGCCATGTGGTGAAGGCGAGCGCCCACGGCGGAGAGGGCTTCTTGGAATTCGTGCGGTTCGAAGCCGTACTGAATGGCGCGGCGCAGTTCCTGCTCCGTGCAGTTGAGGGCATCCTGCCAGCGGCCCGGCTGAGCATTGGCGCTGAAGCCGAAGGACTCCACGAGGTGGAAGAGGCTGCTCTCGGAGACTTCAGCGGCCATGATAGGAGCATTCGGCTGCTGAGCAATGCGGCTGAGGCGGTTGTTCAGCATGAGGCAGGCGAGCTGCAGGGGGAAGTCTTTCACGCGCTGCATGAAGGTATCCGGCTCATGTTTCCAGGGATTGGACACATTGGCCATGATGGAGGTGGTGGCCTGCTCGGTGTTCGGGATGATGCGTGTGGAAGGACCGGGATTAGTGAGGCTGCCGTTGTCTTGGCGGGCTGGGGAGGGTTTGGCCTCCATGCTGCCGAAGTACTGGCGTACCCAAGTTTCAGCCACGGCGGGATCCACATCACCGGTGACGATGAGTGTCATGCGCTCCGCTACGTAATGCTCACTATAATACTTACGGAAAAGCTCGTAGGGAGCATTGCGGATGACTTCTTCACGGCCGATGGGCATGTAGTGGGCCAAGCGGGTACCTTCTGCCAGCTGATCAATCGTGGCCAGCATGGCGCGGTAGTTCTGAGAATCACGGCTCTTGAGCTCGCTCACGATGATGCCGCGCTCGTGGTCCAGTGCATCGTCCTCAAGCTTGGCGCCGTCTGCGAAATCACGCATGATGGTGAAGGCGAAGTTCACTGTTTCGTCTTTCAGGTTCGGCAGGTCCAGCATGTAGACCGTCTTATCCAGCGAGGTGTAGGCGTTTGCATCACCGCCGAAACCGAGGCCGAGGCGCTGCATGGCAGGAATCAGCTCGCCGCGTTCAAAGCTGCGGCTGCCGTTGAATACCATGTGCTCAATGAAGTGGGAGATGCCGCTGGTCTCTGCCTGCTCATCCAGAGAACCCGTGGTTACGATGAGGCGCAGGCAGGCTCTTCCTGCGGGCTCCTTAGTGGGGCGGATGATGTAGGAAAAACCATTTTCCAGTTTTCCTTGCACCAGCAGAGGGTCTTGCACGAGTTCGGGCAGCTGAGCCTCGACTGTCATGGTTGTGGTCTCTGCCGGCTCCGCCACTGCGGGGGCTGAGGCCTGTGCAAATACCGGCGTGACCGTGAAGGCCAGCCCCAATATGGCGGTAATGGTATTCGTTTTCATACTTAGATTGACTATAATCTACCATAATGGTCGGGGTTTGTCGAACATTCTTTTCATGATGGCAGGCTTTTTTTGAGTTAACTGAAAGAGGGGAATGGCTTTTTTTGCTTGCAGAAAGGGGGGCTTTTTGATAGGATGATAATGAAAGAAGTTAGAGCCATGCTGGAAGCCCGAAACATATGCTTGGAAGTGGATACCGAGGAGGAGCCTCTTTTTCTGCTGAATGATGTGAATTTTTGTGTGCCTCGCGGGCACTTCATGGCGATTGTGGGGCCGTCCGGATGTGGTAAGACGACACTGCTGAAAACCATAGCCGGCATTAAGGATGTCAGCTCCGGTTCATTTTTCTGGGAGGGGCGAGATTTATCAGAGGAGGGTGATTTTGAACCTCATGAGATAGGCTACGTACCTCAGTTCAGTATAGCGTATGATGAGCTAACAGTAGATGAGAGTATCGAGGCCTCCGCGCGCCTTCGTGTGCGTGCGGATGAGGACGAGCTGAATGATATCATTGATAATGTGCTGGCGGAAACCGGGCTAACAGATATTGCTGACCGCCAGGTGAAGCTGCTTTCTGGTGGCCAGAAAAGGCGTCTGGCCTTGGCTATGGAGCTGGTGAGCAGCCCGCGCATTCTACTGTGTGATGAGGTGACCAGTGGTTTGGACCCACGCTCGGAGCGTGAGATTGTGCAGCTGCTGCATAATCTGAGCATGAAGGATGGCCGAATCGTGATATCTGTGACCCATAGCCTTTCTCAGATGGAGCTCTACGATAGTGTGATGGTACTGGTACGGGGTAATCTGGCATATCATGGTTCTCCACGCTCCTTGCCTCACTATTTTTCCGTGGAGAACGCCGAGGAAGTGTATCCGCACTTGAGCTTGCGTGAGCCGGAGGCGTGGAGTGCCAGTTGGCTTAAGCATCGCATTGAGTATTATAAGAAACTGGAGAAAGAACACCTCGCTAAGTTTGAAGCAAAGGGAGAACTTCCTCCGCCTCCCGTTGCACTCAGTGATGAGGAAACTCACGGGCCGGGGTTCTTTACTCAGCTGATGGTGCTGCTGCGCCGTCGCTTTGCCATCCTGATGCGTGACCGCACACAGCTGCTGCTGCAGATAGCCATGGTGCTCATTTTCCCCATTCTTGTTGCGCTGTTCTCCAGCAAGGGGCAGGATCAGCTTATTAATCTTACTGATATGCAGGGGGCGGATATCGCCATGGAAGTGCAGCACCAGCAGGAACAGGCTGAGGTGCGAGCTAAGGTGGGTTCCGCGGTCTCCGGTATCATCATGTTTGAGGTGATTCTGCTGGGACTCATGGGGGCTAATAATTCTTCCCGAGAGGTAGCAGGCGAGCGCCTTATCATGGAGAAAGAAAAGTTTGCGGGCGCGGGGATTGGTGCGTATGTAGCCTCCAAGGCCGTGTATTTATCCGTGCTGGTATTGGTACAGAGCCTGTGGATGTTCTGCGTTGTGGAGTGGTTCTGGCCGTACCGCGGTGACGCCATGAATCATTTGATATTCCTGCTGCTTGCTAATGCTGCCATGACGAGTGTTTGCTTGGGAATTTCAGCCAACTGCAAGACGCCGGATCAGTCCTCGCTGCTTAGCATCTATCTGGTAGGTTTCCAGCTGCCCCTTTCCGGTGCCGTGCTGGCTTTGCCGGAGTTCATTGAGACATTCACACAGCCCTTTATTTCCGCCTATTGGGCATGGAGCGGCAGTATTGAGGGTGGGCTGGAGTCGGATGTGATTAAGGCAGTGAAGAGCATCGTACAGACTTCATTCCGGGATATGCAGATGTGCCGTGTGGTGCTGCTGCTGCATGTGATGTTTGGCCTCATTCTTACATGGATAGGTGTGAAGCGGACGCGCTGGGAGTAAATCATATACATAAATATAACACATACAATAGATAATAGGATATGGCTAGAAGTACGCGCCGGGGGCGCAGCAAGAAAAAGAATCATTCGTCGCTCGTTATCGGCGGGCTGATAGTGGCGGTCGCAGTGTTGGCTGCTATGTTATTCCTGAAGCCCGCAGCCCGGAGTAATGAGCCGAAGCCTTTTAATATTGCCCAGTATCGTCAGGATGGCTCGCGTTTTGCCTCCACCGGTAACAGATATGTGCTGGAGGGCAAGGTGGAAAGTATCGAGACCGTAGGGAATAACCGCTTGGTGGCCGTTTCTGTGCGTGGTAATAGTAATGAACTTCTCCCACTGCTGGTGAAGGGTGATACCTCGCTCCAAATTAATATTACTCGTGGTGATACCTTTATTTTTGATGTCTCATGCCGTACCGGTCGTGACGCCGAGGGTAATGAGGTGAAAGGCATTCTGATAGTGAACGATGTGAGTATCCGCTAATGAAAACTTTCCGATATATACCGTTGATTCCGATAGTGTTCTGTGCTGCTACAGCACAGATGCCTAGCAGTTTTGATGCCTCCGGTCGCAGTGCTCAGGCGCAGAACGGAGTGCAGAACGAGGACCCTCTGCGTACAGGTGAATCTCCGCCTCCGCAGATTTTCGGCATGGAGCTTCCCCTTTTGGACCCTTCCAACGATACTGTTTCGTACGGTGGCGGCCGCTTTGACTTGGGGAATAATGCCGCCGTGCGCGAACGTTTTGAGAAGTACCTGAGCCAGACTCCGGATGACTCAGAACAGTCCCGCCTGTACCGCCGGAATATGCAGGAAATTCTGGATTACACGGAGCGTTACGTCCGCGGGGGGAATCTTATTGGCAGCCGAGTGCTGGTGAAAATTGGTAAGGGGCTTTACAATCTGTCTGATTATCCCGGAGATGGCAGTCAGGCCGGCGTGCTGGCCAGTGCCATGGTGAGTGCGCTGGATGTGCAGCGCGCCAACCGCCGCCGTGACCAAGCCAACGCTGAGCTTGACCGTGAGCTTGATGAGCTGGTGACTAAGACGAACTCTCTCACTAATCAGAATACGCAGCGAGGCAGCGGTGGCCGCAGGAATACTCCTGGTGGAGGCGGCGGAGGAGGCAATAGCGGCTATTCCTCACATACGTTCCGCATTGCGTCTAATACGGCTGAAATCGCGCGCCTTCGCGCTCAGCAGGGGACGAATATCGCAGCCAATCAGGCTGCGCTCCCGCTTGCCAAGCTTAATTATCAGTCCATAGTGGTTGGTTTCCTGCTGCAGCGCCGGTATGACCACGCCGTGATTGGTGCGCGCGTGTATCGTCATCTTTTCCGGGACGGTGATACCCGCTTAGATTTAGATGAGAACTCGGATGCATACAAGACCTTCACCGGCATTACCGGCATGCCTCCCACTATTAATACGGTGGATTCCTTTGCCAGCAATGCCCGCCGCGAGGTGGATCAGAGCATTGATGCCGTGCACGGCGCACTGGCTCAGAACAAGCTTGGCGAGGCTACGAATCGTTTGATTACGGCTGTGGCAACCGGTGAGTACATGCAGAGTGTGGCTACATTCCCGGCGGAACAACGCCGACGCATTGCGGCGTATTGGCAGCTGCGCAAGCGTGCGCTTTCTGCGATGAATGCCCGAGATTATGCCACGGTGGAAAGTATAGCCGCACAGATGCGTGAGATGGACGTGGATTTTGATGATTCTCTGCTCATGTCTTATACCTCCGGCAAGAAGCGCCAGAGCAATTTTGCCCTGCGTGCCGCCCGCCAGGCATTCCAGGCCGGTAATCAGGAAGAGTTCCGCCGCCTTGCTACAGAGGCTGCCACTATTTGGCCGCTGAATCCGGCTCTGGATGAGGGCGAGGCGGAAATTGCCCGTGTGGATAGCTTTGAGCCGCAGATGGAAGAGTTCCGCCGCCTTCTGGAGCGCCGCGAGTTCCGAACAATCTATAAGGAGCGCGAGCGTTTTCGTGTTGTTTGTGCTGATAGGGAACTGGAGAAAAAGTATACCGAAGTTCTTGAGCTGGTAGCTGGTACAGATGTTCTTCTCGCTCGTTTGAAGCAAGGTGTTGAGCAGGATAGAACGATGGGGCCTTGTGCTGCTTGGGAGCAGATAACCCTCCTCCTGAAAGATGACGACCGCTACTCGACGGATTCCGTTTTCATGGAAGAATACAACAAAGTTGCCTCTATGGCTCATGATTTCGTGGAAGCTTTGCGCTATGCCAAGGAATGCGAGGAGCGAGGGGAGTATGGTTCGGCTCTCTCCAGTTACTACCGGGCGAAGTGTTTCTTCAACGGGTCAAATCTGGCCGCTGAAGGAATTGAGCGTGTGACAAAAATCATCGTTCATGCGCAATATTAAAATCTTACAGTAAAAATACTATGAAAATAAGCAATGTATTCTTAGCAATGCTGAGCGTTGTGGCTGTGTCCGGCGCCTCTCCTGTTCGCCCTGCCGGCAACAATCCACCGGCGCTGAACATAGAGAATCGGGAGTGGGCACCTCCCGGAGATTTGAATGGCCGCTTCGGCGCTCTTCTGCGCCAGCGTGTTACGGATTTGTCTCCGGAGCAGATGCGAGCTTTTATCAGACGTCCTGAGAATCTGAACCTCCTGTTGAACCGTCATCTTGCTTGGACGGAAGCTAATTCCCAGCAGGCGTATCAAAATTATCGCAACGGCGTGAACCGGGCTGTTACAGATAAGGAGAATGAGTGCAACCGACTGGAAACTGCTGTTAATCAGCAGAAAGGTAATGAGGCTCAGCGCTCCAGCTTCAATTTGGGCCGCGCCTTGGAAGATCTTGAGGAACTCCGCTTGGAAGCTCAGCAGGCAGTGTCCCTGAGTGAAGTGATTAGCCGCCCGGAGGCAGCTAGACTTTTTGCTCAGATAACGGCTAACAACGAATGGATGGAGCAAATCGCTTTTTCCGGTGAGCTGCACAAGCCCGGCCGCGTGTTCCAGATAATAACCTCCATGGGCAGGGCTGATACGCAGGCGCTTCGCCAGCGCGTTACCCGTGAGGCTATTACAGCCACGGCTCTGGAGTATGCTCGTAATGACTGGAGCTACTATGATGCTGTAAACCGAGCAAACCACTTTGTTAAGTACTGGAGACAGGGCCGCCTGAACACCGTGTTTGATGACATCCCGTTCTGGCAGCGTCGCATTGTGTGCGGATGGAAGAATCACCACTCTGCCGGTACTCCGGAAGCATTCGTCTGGGCACTGGAAAATATCCACCTCCCTGATTGGCAGTATCCTGCATGCTGCTGGCGCTGCGGGTATATCCTGGAAAATGTATTCGGTGACAGCATTCATGGCCGCTGGTATGTAGCTCCCTTTATTGGCGTGTATGACCGGAACCACTTCCTCTTCACTAAAAACGTAGGTGGTGTGTGCGGTGGTCTCTCGCATTTCGGTGCAGCTGCCGCTTGTGCAAATGGTGTGCCGGCTCTTACTGCCGGTGAGCCGGGCCATTGCGCCTACATCGTGAGCGTGAACGGGCAGTGGACTCCTGCATATTCCCTTAGCTGGGAGCGTGGTCTTCACTGGACTCCTTGGAGCGATAATTACACCTACAGCTCTTTGCACCTGACGACGGATTTGAACTCTGCAGAGCAGGCTGACCGCACGAGGCTTTCGAATGCCTATCGCGTCATGGCACACGTGTATGTGGAGCATGGTGATATGCAGAAGGCTCTTACCTGCTTTGAGCGTTCCGCTGAAGCTCAGCCGCTCAATTTCCCGATGTGGCGTGAGTATGCTAATTTTGTTCGCACGCAGCATCCTCGTAATGTGCAGGCTTGGCAGAAGCTTAACAATGTTTTGTGCCGCGGTATGGCCTCGGTGTATCCGGAGCAGGCGGCTGAGCTGTTAAAGAACTCCGTTTATGGCCCGATGAAGGATTCCGGCATCTCTGCTGATGATATGCGCCGTGCCTGCGTGGCTTTCTGGGCAAATGCCAAGGTAATGGGCCCGGACCGCTGGTACTTGGAAAACTTCCTTAATAATCAGCTTAATCACTGCAAGGCTCTCAGCCAGAATAATCAGGAGGCCGCTGTGTGCCGTTTTTATGCCGAAGCAATGGCCGCGGCCGCTGCATATGAAGCCTATGCTGCGCCGATGATGGCATGGGGTAACGGCGTCGCAAACTCTCTCAGTGAGAATGGACGTAAGCTTCTCAATCAGACCATGCTTTCCGTGCTTTCCGGCGGTACTGATTTGACTTCTCAGCAGAAGGCTGTAATGCTGGGCGGCTTGATGCTTACTGCAGAGCGTAACCGTGATGATGGAACGTTCCATGCTCTTGCCAGGTTGGTGGATCCTGAGCTGGTGCATTCCGATATCCCTCTTCCTGCACCTCATCCGTTCCCGGGCAAGCTGGTGTCTGAGGGTGGTATGCCCTTTACCAGTTCCACTAGCCAGTGGGATGCTCCGCATACTCACGCAGGCCTGCTGACGCAGCGAGGTGGCAAGTTCCACACCGGAAAAGATACGAACGCTTGGATCGCTGTGAAGCTGCCCCGCCACGCTCATATCACGGGCGTCGTCTTCGCCGGTACCAACAATTGGTCGCTCATTGGCCGCTTCCGTCCCTTGCGTGTGCAGGTGTCCGATACCGGGCGTGATGATGATTGGCATGATGTAGGCCAGCCTATTCCGTCTACCGGAAATTATATCAACCGCTTTGACCTTCAGCAGGAACGCCCTCGCGCGCTGTATGTTCGCGTACTGCGTGGTGGTGGCCCTGAGTTCTTCCACGGTGTTGGTCTGTTCGTATATGGTGAACCCGCAGCATAATTTACAATCATGATTAAGGAACTTACAATTGCAGTTGCAGCCGCCATGTGTGTCCTCCCAACGCAGGCTGCACGCGTGGTGGAAACATTTGCGGAGGGCCAGTCTGTCGTAAAAGATGCTGGTTTCATGGTCTTTATCTATCCCGGTGATTGGGATAGGTACGGAGAACGCCTGTGCCGCAGCCTGATGGCTGACCGCGGCGTACGCAGAGCGGCAGGTGATGCTGTGATGCTGGCTCTTCCCATCTATCAGCGCCCCTCGGATGAGATGCGAGAAGCCGCCAATCGCATACGAGGTTCGCTTTCCTATCCTCATGATATGAGTGATATCACGTATCCGGCGATTCTGTTTTACGAAAAAGAAGGCCGTCATTATGCCACCATTCAGGGAACTGATTTGATGAATGCCACCCCGGCTCGTGTCGCTCAGCTGGTGTCTGCTCGTATGAGAGCCAAGCGTAGTCAGGATGATATCCTGCGCCGCTCTCGTGAGAGTCAGGATGTGAGCGAGCAGGCTCGCCTTCTGCTGGAAAGCTCCCGTGTGAGCGGGATTGACTGGCCGGGTGGTCTGCGTGAGGCTATTAAGAGAGTAGACCCTCAGGATACGCAAGGTGTGCTGGCCGCGCTGAATTTCAATCTGGGCGGCCCCCGTGAGAATGAAACACTAGCGGATTATCTGGGGCGTCTGGACTCCGCTCTGGAAAATCCCCTCATCTCCCCGGAGGCCAAGCAGAGAGCCTGCGCTGCTGTCATTGGGCATGTGCGCCGTTCTCTGGGTATGATGGGTGGCGCTCAGTACATCAGGAAGTATGCTGGAATTATGCGCTCGCTGAATCCGGAATCTCCCCTCGGAATGGCTGCTCCCGTAGTGCTGCGCGACTGGGTGCAGGAGTATCGCTACGGTCAGGGCTGGAATCCGGATACTATTCCTGGGCAGGCCGTGCCGCTCCAGATGACCGGTGCTCCTATCAACGCTGCCGGTACTTATGTAGTGAACTTCCACATCACCACCGGGCGTGATCCGCTTTTCATTTCCTCGGTGAAGCTTTATGATGGTGAAAGACTTGTCGCCTCTGATGAGCACGAGTCCTCCGTTACCTATGCTGCACCGAATCAGCGCTATACGCTTCAAGTCAGCCGCGCGGTAAGAAATCCTGTTCTTGAGTTTATTTTCACCAACAGGACGGATAACCGCAGCTCTTACGGTAATATCACCGTAGAGAAACAGTAAAACGGCATGCCTGAGACGGTCAGAACTCGTTTTGCCCCCACTCCCAGCGGGCCGCTGCATGTGGGGCATCTTCTGGCCGCGCTGCAGGCACGCCGCTTTGCGGATGCCTGCAGCGGCAGCTGCCTGCTGCGCATTGAGGATATAGATGTCACGCGCTCCCGAAGCCGGGAATGGGTGGACCTCATGTTTGAGGACTTAGCCTGGCTGGAGCTGCGTTTTGATGGTGAGGTGATGGTGCAGAGTGAGCGCTTCGGAGTGTATGCGGAAGCGCTGGACAGTCTGAGGAGCAGGGGGCTGCTGTACCCTTGCTTCTGCACCCGCAGCGAAATTAAGGCCCAGATAGCTGAGATGGGCAGGGCTCCGCACAGTAGCCTAGGGTATTTGTATCCCGGTACTTGCCGAAATCTTCCGCCGGATGTTGTAGAAGAACGTCTGGCAAGGGGAGATGCTCATGCTTGGCGAATTAATATGGAGCGAGTTCAGGAACTTATCGGCTGTCCTGAGTGGGAGGATATGCAGCGCGGGATTCAGCGCTGTGTGCCTGTGGAGTATGGGGATGTGGTGCTGGCGCGCAAGGAAATGCCGGCCAGCTATCATCTGGCCGTTGTGGTGGATGATGCCGCTCAGGGGATTACCCATGTGACTCGCGGTGAAGATCTTTTTGAGGCCACGCACATTCACCGTGCGCTGCAGGCTGTGCTGGGACTTCCTGTGCCATTGTATAATCACCATGGCTTGCTGAAGGATAATGCCGGAAAGCGCTTGGCCAAGCGAGATGGCGCTCGTTCTCTTGCATCTCTGCGAGCCGCAGGGTATAGCCCGCAGCAGGTGCGGGATTCTTTGGAAGCTGCGCTGAGCCGTGGCGGTATATGGCTGATATGAGGCTTACTGCCTCGGAAAATTGTGCTGCTGCTGGTGGTAGCAGTGGCGAAAAGTCTTGACACTTGTATATTTTATGGCATAAAAGGTGTATGCGTATCGTTATGATGGCTACGGGGGATATTGCCATTCCCTCCTTTCAGGCTCTTCTTTCCACGGGTGAATTGGTGGGTCTCATTACCCAGCCGGACCGCCCCGTGGGGCGTCACCAGCAGCTGACACCTCCGCGCATTAAAGTCTGCGCGCAGGAGGCGGGGATTCCCGTGTTTCAGCCGGAGCGCATGCGGGATGAGGATGCCGTACAGGGCTTGAAGGATATGGCACCGGATATTGTTGTGGTGATGGCTTATGGGCAGATTCTTTCTCAGCAGGTGATTGATGTGCCGACTATTGCTTGCATTAATGCTCATGCTTCACTCCTCCCTCGCCACCGCGGTGCAGCTTGCATTCAGGCCGCCATTGAGGCCGGTGATGATGAAACGGGCGTTACCATCATGCATGTGGTCAAAAAGCTGGATGCCGGTGATATTATTTGCAGCCGCACAATAGCTCTGAATGGTACGGAAACGGCAGAAACTCTGCATGATGATTTGGCTGAGCTTGCCCCTCATGCGCTGATGGATGCCATCAGTATGCTCCGAACAGGTACTTCAGATCCTCAGGAGCAGGATGAAAGCCTCATGACTTATGCGCCCAAGCTGCTGCGTGTGCATGGTCAGATAGATTGGCACCAGCCCGCGCTTCAGGTGGCCCGTAAGATTCGCGCATACCATTCTTGGCCCGGTACGTTCACCACTTATCCCTCTGTGAAGTCCGGTGGTGATAAGCAGCTGAAGATTTTCCCGCCCATTGATTTGTATTCATATTACAAGAAGCCGGTGGATGCTGTACCCGGCATGGTGCTGGAGGCTGGGCCTGAGGGTATGCTGGTATCCTGCGGTGGTCCTCGCGGTGGTGCCATCCGCATCTCCACCATGCAGCCGCCGGGTGCTCGTAAGATGAATGCTGAAAGCTTCTTCGCCGGCCATAAGATAATGCCCGGCACCATTCTGGGTCTTCCTTCTAATCTTGAATAAAAAAGTGGCGCAGACATCTGATGGGAGTCTGCGCCACTGTTCTGAGCCACGGGCTCAGAGTGCAGCAGTTTCAGCCGTTTGTTCCTCTGCCTGAGGCTGTTGCTGCTCACTGCTGGTGGCGAACCAAGCTACAGCCGCCGCAATGGCCGCGCCGATACTCCAAATCCAGCGCTTCCATCCGCTGCTTTTCTGTGCTTGCGCAGCGGCAGCTGCTGCGGCTTTTCCTGCCACGCTTCCAGCAATTTTCTTTTTCTCTTCTGCGTTCATGAGGCATGCATAGTTTAGTGCTTTCCATGCCGTACTTCAATCTACATCCAGCTTCGCCGCATTGTATCAATGATTGCAGGCGTGAACACAATTTTGAATTCCTTTTTGGGCAGGATAGGCTATAATGTTGGTATATGAAGCCTCGTATCGCGTGTAAGCTTTTTTTGTGCAGTTTGATTTCCGTTTTGCAACAAGTATTTGCACAGTGGGCGCCGGAAAGGCACCCTCAATATGATGCGGCTTCTTCCGCGGATGCTTCGCAGGTGATGGCTTCGTCTCTCAGGATAGCTCCGGCTCTTGCTGAGCGCCTGATAGCCAATAAAGCTTATCCTTTTGGGAATGAAGGAGTGGCGAGTGAATTAAAGCTTCGCGGCTGGCGAGGTGAGCGCTGCAGCGCTCAGCTGGCTGTGCAGGCTACCGGTGGCGCGGCGGAGCTGAGTGTTTCCTGTGATGGCCTCCGCATGGGAGAGTCTCATATCAATGCTCAGGTGAGCATGCTGCGATATACTCAGGCCGAAGGTGTTATTACGGCGGATGTCATCGGCAGCGAGAGTAGTTGCTATAACCCTGCCGGTGTGAATCGCGGCGTGTGGTTCAGTGTGGATATTCCGCGTACGACTCAGCCTGGCGTATACCGAGGTGTGGTGAGAGTGGCGGCCCCCGGCTGTGAGGCTGTGGAGCTTCCGGTGGAACTTGAAGTGCTGGATGCGGTGCTTCCTGCTCCTGCGGATTGGAAGTTTCATCTGGATTTATGGCAGCACCCTCAGTCTGTAGCTCGCTGGCATGATGTGGAGCCGTGGTCTGCCGAGCACTTTGCACTTATGAAACCTGTGATGCAGCGCCTTGCTGACGCCGGTCAGAAGTGCATCACTTGCACATTGTTGGATGAAGCGTGGAATGGGCAAACGTACGATACATTCCCGTCCATGGTGCGCTGGATTCGTGGCCGTGACGGTGTGATGCGTTATGATTACAGCGTGCTGGATGCTTGGATTAGCTTCATGCATGATGAGATTGGTATTCAGGGACAGATTAGCTGTTATTCCATGCTGCCTTGGCATTTGAGCGTGCGTTATTATGATGAAGCCAGCGGGCAGGAGAAGGTGGTGAAGGCCCGGCCGGGAACTGCTGCTTTCCGTGAAGTCTGGGCGCCTTTCCTGCAGGACTTCTACCGCCACATGCAGGAAAAGGGCTGGGCAGAGAAAACTTGTATTGCCATTGATGAGCGTCCGGACAGCATGGTGAGGGAGGCTATGGCGCTGGTGCAGCAGCATGCCCCCGGCTTCCGTATTGCCTCTGCAGTGGATAAACCTTCCGAGCTTACTCGCTCCGTGTACAATATCTCTCCTGTTCTCACCCATGCCGGTACGACGCAGGGTGAGCTCTTACAGGAGCGCCGTGAAGCAGGGTTCATCACCACATTTTACGTTTGCTTGCACCCCGCTCGCCCTAATACGTTCACTCGCTCCACTCCTGCCGAAGCTGAATGGCTCGGGCTTTTTGCCGCGGCTAATCACTTGGATGGTTTCCTGCGCTGGGCTTATAATTCATGGAACAGAAATCCGCTCGCATGCACGGACTTTGTTCATTGGCCTTCCGGGGATTGCTTCCTCGTGTATCCCGGGAACCGGAGTTCCATCCGCTTTGAGCGTCTGCGCGATGGCGTGGAAGACTTCGAGAAGATTCAGATTCTGCGTGCCCGCGCGGGTGAGTCCGAACATGCAGCCGCTGCTGTGGCTGAGATGAACCGGCGCTTGGCTGAGATTTTCACAGTGACTCGCAGTACAGGAAATTCTCATACCGAGGATGTTCTGCGGGCGCAGGAGATTATGGAGGAAACACGCCAAGCCCTTGCCCGGGGCGAGTAAGCGCATGAAATCAGCTTAAGGCCCAATCTGCCAGCTGCTCCGGGAACAGGCAGTCCCGGCAGGAGTTGCTGGAGCAGAAGTCTGTATCTATCTGAAGCAGAGCCTGCTGGGCGTACATCATCGGCAGGAGGGAAAGAGCGTCTTCTCTGTCTCCGAAGAGGTGGTGAGCTGTGTTCAGCACTTTCTGTGGAATGTTCCTGTTTTTCATGCTGAGGTAGGTCTGCCAAGCAAAGGGCGCTTCGTCCTGCACATAGACGTGGTTCACGAGGAAATCCTTCACACGCTCCTCGCCGATAAGCGCTACTTTAGCGGAAAGTTTGGCGGAAGGCAGGGAACAGCGCTCATTCCAGTACGGGTGGCTGAGGGATGTGAGCTGGCGCGAAAGCTCTTTCGCATGCTCGGCTGTAAGGCGGTTCTTTATCTTGTTCCAGTGTGACGCTGCTAGAGCCAAGGCTGCCACGCGGCGGTGCGGGTGATTCGCGGGGCGCAGCGGTGCATAGCGCCAAGGCAGGGAACGACCTTCACTCAGGGCAAATTCTTCTCTTCGGGACCACCAGCCATCCCATACGCGGCGGTGGTAATCTCGGGCTTCTCCATCAGTCTGCGCCGGTAGCATGGGAACCAGGAAGCCGGCCGTGCCGAAAAGGATGCTTTCTGCCTGATTCCGGATGGCTTGCAGCGGAGCTCGGCGAGCCAGTAACTGCATGGGAACTTTATTAATTTTGTAACCGAGCGTTTCCGCCAGAGCTTCATACCAAGCTTGGTCTGTGCCGACAATTTCGGATTTCCGACGGAAAATGCGGCGCTTATTTTGAGCGCGGTAGGCGGCTGCAGCTTTAAGCAGAAGCTCTATCCCGCTGATGGGAAGGGAGGAAAGGGGCGTGCGACAGAAGCCCGCGCAGTCACGGGGTAGGGGCTTACCGGCACCGGTAGCCGCTCGGAGTGTTTGCAAGGGAATGAGGAGAATAGGGATATCCCGGTGCTGTTCATTACGTGTGTACCAACCGGCAGGAGGCGGTGCAAGCACCACATGAAGTATCACCTGATTGAAATCCGGATTGGCTCCGTGCCCATGGCGTTCCCAGTCCTGCACGGTGGGGTCAATTTCGATGTCGCCGCGCATACGCGCACCATCGATTTCAATTTCGGCGCGCAGGAAATCAGGGCCAACGCTGCGATTCCACTCGCCAAAGTCTAGTATGCGCACCTTTCCGTGGCGCAGCGTTTCTCCTTCTGAGCCAAGAAGGCCTGAGTGCCAGAGTGCTTGGACTTCCAGCTCTGAAGGGCGCTCTATTTCACTATCATCAGCTTCAGCGAGACCGAATCCGCAGTGCACCTGTTCCACAAGGCTGCGGTAAGCATCGGCCAGACGCTGACTGTCATTATTCATCAGGCGTTCTCCTCGCCCATGTCGATGTGGCGCTGGAGGTCTTCTTCCAGCGTTTCACACACGTAACCGAATGTTTCGTCATTCTTCTTGCTCATGGCACGCAGAGTGTTGTGCGCTTCCAGCACGTGGCGTGTGCGGTCTATCTCGCTCATCTCTCTGTGCTCATCTTCCACGGCTGCTTCCGTATCCTGTGCCAGAACGCTGCGGCGCTCTGCCTGTTCCTCGCGCCAGCTTGCATCAGGCGGGTCCAGCTCCAGCAGCATATCCAGCCCTAGGCTTTCCATGGCATCCAGAGTGCGGCGGGTGGGGGAGGCCACCTGAACGCTGCCGCCTGCGGCCATGCATTTACGGGCAAGTCCGGCCAGAGTTCCCATGAAAGTGGAGTCCACGCCGGGGCAGACTTCTAAATCCACTACGATGGTACTTCCTCCGTTTTCCAGATATTTTTCAGCCAGCGTCTTGAGAGCCGGGCTGTTCACGAAACACCCGCGGCTCGCGCAGCGTATCCACAGGCAGTCGTGAAATTCGTGATAGGTGAGGGTGGTAACTGACATGGGAAAAAATTAGTTGAGATGGGGCTCGAGTTTAGCATAAGCATCCTTGCCGAGCTGCTCAGGATTATCAGCCGGGCCACGGTGCGTGATGCGAATGGGCATGCCGTTGGGCATGAAGTAAATGGCGCGGAACATCATGAAGTCGCCATTGCAGGTGGCGTAACCGGCCACCGGTACGGAGCAGTCTGCCTGCAGGGCTGCCAAGAAGGCTCGCTCAGCTCGCACGCACAGGGAGCTTTCCTCGTCATTCACGGGGGCTACGAGTTCACGGGTGGCGGCATCATTCGCGCGGATTTCCAGCGCGATAGCCCCCTGACAGAGCGCGGGCATGAAGGAATCCTTGCCCATATCCACGATGCTCAGTTGGGTGCCGTCAAAGGTAAGGGAATCACCGGTGTAGCCGAGGCGGTTCAGACCGGCTCGAGCCAGTACGATGCCGTCCATATCCGGGCTTTCGATGAGCTTGCGAAGGCGGGTCTGTACATTGCCGCGAATGGACTTGGTGGTGGCGGTACCGCTCCAGTAAGTGCGCACCATCTGCTCACGTCGAACACTGCTGGTGCCGAGGGTAAGGCGCTTGGTGTTAGCTCCTTTCTTGAGTATCAATGCATCCCAGATTTCTTCTCGCGGCAGAATGGCTGCCAGCTCGAAGCCTTCAGCCATTTGGCCGGGCATGTCTTTCAGGCTGTGCACAGCACAGTCAATCTCACCGGCTGCAAGAGCACGCTCAATGGCGGCTACGAATACGCCTTTATCCTGCGTGCCTGCAGTTTTGTTCACGCAGCACAGGGGGATGTCCGTATGCGCATCTCCATCAGTATGAATGATGACAATCTCTGTCTCCAGTTCCGGTGTGTGCGCCTTAAGCGCAGCCACTGCGAGCTCTGCCTGCTTGAGGGCCAGTTCACTGCCACGGGTGCCAATTCTGATGGTTCTACTCATGCCATACATTCTACCCTTTCCTTTGCTCTTCTGCAAGCAAAATCGGCATCCCTTCACGAAAAAATCTGTTACGTATAACAGGGGGCTTCGTGCGGATAAAAATACACCGGGCTGATGCTCGCATCAACCCGGTGTGAAAGTGATGTTGTGGTGGCTTTACTTGGTCACCAAGCTGTGGCCGGTCATCTCAGCAGGCTGGGCGATGCCGAGCAGGCTGAGCAGAGTGGGGGAGATGTCAGCCAGAATGCCGTCCGTCATCTTCACCTCATCCTGATCGGGGCCGCAATAGATGAGGTCCACGAGGTTGGTGGTGTGAGCGGTGTTCGGGGAACCATCCGGGTTCATCATGTTCTCGCAGTTGCCGTGGTCTGCGCAGATGAGGCAGCAGCCGCCGAGCTCGAGAATCTTGGTAACGCTCTTCTCCAGAGCCTTGTCCACAGCCTCACAGGCGGTGATGCCGGCCTCAAGGTAACCGGTGTGGCCCACCATGTCCGGGTTGGCAAAGTTCATGATGGCGATGTCGTAGTTGGCGATAGCGTCCACGAACTTATCAGCCACCTCACCCACGCTCATCTGGGGCTTGAGGTCGTAGGTAGCGACCTCACGGGGGGAGGGAACAAGGATGCGGTCTTCGCCCTCGAACTGAGTCTCCACGCCGCCGTTGAAGAAGAAGGTCACGTGAGCGTACTTCTCAGTTTCAGCGATGCGCAGCTGCTTGAGGCCTGCTGCGGCGATAACCTCGCCAAGGATGTTGGTGAGCTGCTCCTGCTCGAACACTACCGGAGTGGGGTAGCAGGCTTCATACTCAGACATGGTGATGTAGTGCACGTGGGGGTGTACACCGCGGTCGAAGCCGTCGAAGTCATCATAGATGAAGGCGCGAGGGAGCTCGCGGGCGCGGTCAGCGCGGAAGTTGAAGAAGAACACCACGTCTTCATCACGCACACGCTGGGTGTCGCCCTCGCAGAAGATAGCGGGCTTGAGGAACTCGTCCGTCACGCCACCTTCGTAGCTCTTCTCAGCGTACTCGGCGGGAGTGCAGGTGCACTGCTCGCCCTTGCCCAGAACGATGGCATCCCAACCGACCTGTACACGGTCCCAGCGCTTATCGCGGTCCATAGCGTAGAAGCGGCCTACCACGGTAGCAATCTTGGCACCGTAAGGAACCACGGCGTCCTGCAGCTGGCTGAGGAAACCGGCACCGCTCTTGGGGTCGGTGTCGCGGCCGTCAGTGATGGCGTGAATCATGATGTCCTTAACGCCGGCCTCAGCGGCAATCTTCACCACGCCGATAAGGTGCTCGATGTGGGAGTGCACACCGCCGTCAGACACGAGGCCGAGAAGGTGCAGGCGAGTGCCGGCAGCCTTGGCAAAGGCTTCAGTGATAACAGGGTTCTTAGCGAGGGAGCCATCATTGATGGCGTTGGTGATGCGGCAGAGGTCCTGGAAAACCACGCGGCCGGCACCCAGATTCAGGTGGCCTACCTCGGAATTGCCCATCTGACCGTCGGGAAGACCGACATCCTGACCGCTGGCGCCCAGCATGGAGTGCGGGCAGGTAGCCAGCAGCTTGTCAGTGAAAGGAGTATTGGCGAGCACGGTAGCGTCGCCCGTCTGCTTGGCGGCTTCCGGCCCCTGAGGGTTGCGGCCCCAGCCGTCACGAATAATCAGAACTACGGGTTTATTAGCCATGGGGCTATTATACCACTTGCGAGTGCGTTTGTGAAGTCAAAATGCTGTTCTTGCGTGCGAATTCTGCCATATCCGTGGTGAAGGCAGCCTTTGTGCTTGCGTGAGGGGATGAGCTGGGGTAGAATGCCGGGCATGAGCAAGCTGGATGATCTTTTCGCTTTTCTGAGTATTCCGAGCGTATCAGCCGTGGCAGAGTATGCCCCTGAGGTGGAACGCTGCGCTGATTTTCTTGTGACCAAGTTGGCCTCTCTGGGCTTTGATGCCGTGAAACATATGACGGACATTCACCCCATCGTGGTGGCTCATAGTCCGAAAGTGGAGGGCGCTCCCACGGTACTGATTTATGGCCACTATGATGTGATGCCTGTTGATCCGCTGAATGAGTGGCACAGCGACCCCTTCAAACCCGAGGTGCGTGATGGCCGTGTGTATGCTCGCGGTGCGTCTGATGATAAGGGTGAGATTATGGCTCACATTCTGGGTGTGGAGGAAATTATCCGCAAGGATGGTGCTCTGCCTCTGAATGTTATTTTCCTGCTTGAAGGTGAAGAGGAGCGCGGCAGCACGAGCTTGTTTGAGTTTATGCAGAAGCCTGAGGCTAAAGAACTCCTTGCCTGTGATGTGATTGTTGTGAGCGATACCGGCATGGCCGCTCCGGATGTGCCTTCTCTTTCTTACGGCCTGAAGGGTCTGTGCTGCTTTGAGCTGGAAGTATCCGCTCCCAGCATGGACCTTCACTCCGGTGTGTTCGGCGGTGCTGTGGCTAATCCCATCACAACGCTTTGCGAGATGGTGGCTTCCACGCATGACGCTGACAACCACGTGACCGTGGAAGGCTTCTACGATGGCGTGAGCGATATCGCTGAGTGGGAGCGTGAGAGCTGGCGCCGTGTGCCCGGCATGAGCAATGATGAGCTGGCCGAGCTTACCGGTGTGCCTGAGCTGCGTACGGAAACCGGCTACACCGGTGCCGAGTGCGTGTATGCACGTCCCACCTTCGAGCTCAATGGTATTTCCGGTGGTTACGAAGGCGAGGGCTCCAAGACCGTTATCCCCACCAAGGCTCTGGCTAAGATGAGCTGCCGCCTTGTGCCTGGTCAGGATCCGGAGGATATTCTGGATAAGGTGGAGGCTCACTTCCGCAAGGTGTGCCCCCCGAGCGTGCGTATGAAGTTCACCCGCCAGCATGGTGGTGAGGCTTACCTGAGCGACCCGCACTCTGCATGGGGTAAGGCTGCTCAGAAGGCTCTGGAGATGACCTTCGGCAATCCGCCCGTTCTGGTGCGTGAAGGTGGCTCCATTCCGATTATTGCTGAAGTCAGCAAGGTGCTTGGCAAGGATGCTATCTTCCTCGGTATGGACCTGCCGGATGCCCGCATTCACTCCCCGAACGAGAACATGCGCGTGGAGATTTTTGAGAAGGGTATCTGCATGGCAGAGAACCTGCTGCGCCTCATGGCCGCGGCTGAGTAAAATCATGTTCCGATGAGGTCTATGAACGCCGTCGAGATTCAGGAAATACACAAAACTTTCCCCGGGCACTGGGGGAAAGGCGGGGTTTACGCCGTGAAGGGCGTAAGCCTCAGTATTCCTCAAGGCGGCGTTTATGGTCTCATTGGCCCGAATGGCTCAGGCAAGAGTACCATCATGAAGGCCCTCGTGGGCTTGCTGGCGCCGGATGAAGGTAAATGCACCGTATTCGGCAAGCCTGCAACTGCCGCGGAGAATCGCCGAGAGATTGGCTTCCTGCCAGAGAATCCTTATTTCTATAAGTTCCTGACAGGTGAGGAAACGGTGCGCTTTTATGGTCGCCTTTGCGGGCTTCGCGGCGCGGAACTGAAAGCCCGCACGCAGGAGCTTCTGGAGCTGGTTGGGCTTACGGAAGCTGCTCATCGCCGCTTAGGTGGATACTCCAAAGGCATGTTGCAGCGAGTTGGACTGGCTCAGGCTTTAGTGCAGAAGCCTCGCCTGCTTGTGCTTGATGAGCCCACGGCCGGCGTGGACCCTATCGGTTCACGGGCAATTCGAGATATTATCCTGAATATCAAAGAGCAGGGGGTTACGGTGTTTCTTTGTTCCCATCTCTTGGAGCAGGTGCAGGAAATTTGTGACCGCGTGGGGATTCTTTACCGCGGTGTCATGATTGCTGAGGGGACTATGGAGGAGCTCACGCGTGATAACTCCCGCACTGAGCTAACCTTGCGTAACCCTTCGCCAGAACTGCTTCAGCAAATCCGTGCCCTCGCAGGAGAGGCTCTCCTTGCGGAGCAACCGGCCAGAAACTCACTGGAAAGCGTCTTCCTTCGCGGTATTCAGGCTAAATTGAAAGAGCAGGAAGAGAAGGCTAAGAGTTAAGCAATCCGGAGGCTGTCATTTGCGCATTGCCTGCTACTTCTCGGGGGCGAACTTACTTTTTCCTGTAGCTGGCAAACTTTTGGCTCGCATTTCACCGCGGAATATGGCAAATTATCTGTCAACGAAGCATTTTCTCCACTCATGAGTGATTCCACCTCTCCCAAATACAAGCGTATCCTGCTCAAACTGAGCGGTGAGGCTCTGCGTGCACAGGGCAGCAAAGACAATATCTCCCCGGAAATCGTGGCTCGTATCGCCCGCGAGATTGCTGATGCCCAGAAGCAGGGCAATCTCCAGATTGCCATCGTAGTGGGTGGCGGTAACATTTGGCGCGGTGCTAAGGCCAGCGTGCGTGGCATGGATCGCCCCACGGCTGATTATGTGGGCATGCTTGCCACTGTGATGAATGCTCTTTCTATTTGCTCCGCCGTGCAGGAGGCCGGTGTGCCTGCTCATGTGATGAGCGCCATTGAGATGAAGAATGTGGCTGAGCCTTATGTGCGCAACACTGCACGTGAGCTGCTGCGTGACGGGCAGGTGGTTGTGTTTGCCGCTGGTACCGGTAACCCCTTCTTCAGCACGGATACCGCTGCTGCTCTCCGCGCCTGCGAAATCAATGCCGAGGTCGTCATGAAGGCTACCTCCGTGGATGGCGTGTATAGCGCTGATCCTAAGACTGATCCCACCGCTACTCGTTTTGATCACATCTCTTACGAAGAGTGCATCTCTCGTGAGCTTAAGGTTATGGACCAGACCGCCTTCACTCTCTGCAAGGATAACAAGAAGCCCATCATGGTGTTTGATATGCACCAGCCCGGTAACATCACCCGTGCGCTCCTTGGTGAGCAGATTGGCTCTGTGATTAGCGAATAATTCTCATTAACTCATACAAATATCAATCATATGGTCGAAGAAACACTCTTGCTCGAGACCGAGACCTCCATGGAGGAAGCCCTCGAGAACATGCTGACCAAGTTCGCCGGCGTTCGTACCGGTAAGGCTTCCCCCTCCCTCGTGGATAACATGGACATTTTCGTGTCCTCCTATGGCACGAGCATGAAGCTGAAGAGCCTTGCCGTGGTTTCCACCCCGGACGCTCGCTCCATTCTCATCCAGCCGTTTGACCCCAGCACGCTCAATGACATCAAGAAGGCTATCGCTGAGAGCAGCCTGAACATCACCCCCATCATTGATGCTCGCTCCGTCCGTCTTCCCATCCCTGAACTCACCGGCGAGCGCCGTAAGGAGCTTTGCAAGCACGTGAAGTCCCTCTCCGAGGAAACTCGCGTCCGCATTCGTGGCGTGCGTAAGAATGGTATGGACGGCGTGAAGAAGCTTAAGGCTGACAACATCCTTACTGAAGACGGCGTGCGCCTTGCTGAAGACAAGGTGCAGAAGCTCACCGATAAGTACGTCAAGAAGGTTGACGAGCTGGTGGCCGCCAAGGAAAAGGAAATCATGACTGTTTAATCCCCCAACAAACTTATCACACACATGAGCAGCAATAATACAAACGTCCTCGCTCAGGGTATCGAAATCATCGGTACCATCACCTTCCACAATGACATGCACATTGATGGCAAGATTGATGGCGAAATCACCTCCGAGTCCGGTAAGGTCACCATCGGTGAGCTTGCTGACATCAAGGGCGACATCAAGGCCGGTGAGGTGCACATTTACGGCCACGTGGACGGTAACGTGAACAGCGGCCGCTGCCACCTCAACGAGCGTGCCGTTGTGAATGGCGATATCACCACCACCGTTCTTTCCATGGTTGAAGGCGCCCGCCTTTCCGGCCGTGCTCAGATTGGTTAAGATTTTTTCCAATTCATATAAAGAGGCAAGATTTTGTGGAATCTTGCCTCTTTCTGTATTTACTTCGGGCTGGTTGAGCCGGAATCGCAGCTTTCTGCTTGCCCCTCGGCTGGTGTTGGCTGCTTGTGTTCTGCGCAATCTTTTGCTTGCTGGCATATTTCTTCTGCTTCAGCTTTGAGTTTGCAGAAGTGTTTTTTAGCTTTTTCCTTTATTTGCAGGCCTTTGGCTAGTCCTTTCACGGCCAGTTGGCGAGCGCTCGGGCATCCAGAAGCAAGCCGGGTGAATCCTGCTGCGGCCATGCCGCCTATCAGTAGCAATAATCCTGTTTTCATTCGAAGGGTGATGGGGTGTTGTGATTGCTATGGTACATTTGGGACGCTCTTTCGTCAAGTGATATAGCTAGTGGTTATAGTGTCTGTTCTTCTTCTTCAGGGCATGGTCCCCATTCTAGTTACTAAGAAGCAGCGAAAATAAAATTTCTAGCTATGGCAATTGCAAGCTTGCTCTTAACGCTTTTTTTTGTCATCAACGGGGATACTCTTGAATCAGCAGATTTGAAACAGACCCATGAATACTGCGATATGTTCTTGAATTATGAGAAAATTATGTTAGGATGTTACGTGTAATTATGAGGAAGCATATTGTAATATTTTTCGGGGTTGCGCTGTGTGCTGCAGTGTTGCTTGTATTCAAAGCTACAAGCAACAAAGATGAAAGCGTTAACTATACTCCGCTCATAAGTCAAGAAACGATGCGATATGGAGTAAGTCAGTTTCAGCAAGCTATAATAGACTCCAATATTGAGCGCGTTGAGTGGTGCTTGGACAGAGGGGCAAACGTCGAGCACCGAATTCCATCCGCATATTATCTCAGATGCCCACAAATAATGACGCA
>JAZOMC010000022.1:0-16158 GCA_045653545.1 Akkermansia sp. | reverse complement strand
CCGCAGCAAGCTCTTCCGCTACGCAAAGGATGCTGTTTACAAAGCATGGCAGTATGAGTACCGCGACCGCAAGAAGAGGAAGGGTCAATTCCGCCGCTTGTGGACCGCTCGTATCTCCGCCGCCGTGCGTCCCCTCGGTCTTACATACTCTCGTTTCATGGAGGGTCTGAAGGCTGCTAACGTTGATCTGGACCGCAAGTCCCTCGCCGAGCTGGCTGTTGCCAACCCCGAGGCATTCAAGGCTGTTTTCGAACTCGCCAAGAAGGCAATCGACGCCAAGGAGGGTGCTGCTCTCAAGGCATAAGGAAGTCGAATCCAACACTACACATTTAACCGGGGCTCTGCTGACAAGGCAGAGCCCCAAACTTTTTATCTACCCTTCCCGCTCTGGAATTCATACTACGACCGGCTGAATGCTCTTGACTAGAGAGGAACACCGTGGTAGAGTTGTATTCATGAGTACGAAGTTCAGTTGGGAATTACGCCCGACGGACGGAGGTGTGGACTATGGCGAAGAGCTTAATCAGCAGCTACCCCTGCTGGTACGGCAAATATTATCGCAAAGGGGCATCTGCGGCCGGGAAATGGCGGAAAGATTCCTACGCCCCAGATTAGCGGATTTGGGAGACCCTTTTGATATGCGGGAGATGGATGCCGCCGTGGAGCGCATCTTCCGCGCAGTAGATTACGGCGAAAGTGTGTGCATATACGGCGACTATGATGTGGACGGGGTAAGCTCCGTCACGCTGCTGCATACCATTCTGACGGCATACGGGTTAAATCCCACATGCTTCATCCCCGTGCGCACACAGGAGGGCTACGGCTTGAGTGATGACGGCATCCGCCATGCCATCGAGCAATGCGGCTGCCAGCCTGAACTCATTATCACCGTAGACTGCGGTACCTCATCCGTAACTGAAGTAGCTTACCTGAACAGTCTGGGGATAGACGTCATAGTGCTGGATCATCACGAAGCCAGTCCGCTAGGCCGTCCACCCGCAGTTGCAGTGGTAAATGCCAAGCTGGAAAAAGAAAGTCCCCTGACCTACTTGTGCAGTGCCGGTGTGGTCTTCAAACTGGCTCACGCTCTGCTGAAACAGCGTAGATTAGCAAACTTTGACCTGCGTGATTATCTGGATGTGGTAGCCATCGCGACCGTGGCAGATATCGTACCTCTTGTAGAGGAAAACCGCCTGCTCACCCGCCATGGCCTGCGCCTCATGGCACGCGGCGGCAACATCGGCATTCAAGCCATTAATGAAGTAACCGGTCTGCGTTCCACTCCGAACGCTAGCCACGTTTCCTTCCGCATTGGCCCGCGCCTGAACGCAGCCGGCAGAATGGATTCCCCCAGAGATGCTCTGGAACTGCTCATGACTCACGACTGCGCTCGCGCCGCACAGCTCGCCCACTGTTTGGAAGCTCACAACCGAGCACGACAGCAGGAGGAAGAAAAAATACGCGCAGAAGCCACGGAAATGCTGGAAGCCTCCGGATTCTCTCCGGCGCAGGATAGAGTCATTGTGCTGGGCTCTCGCTCGTGGCATCCCGGTGTGGTAGGTATCGTGGCCTCCCTGCTGATGAGGCGCTACCACAAGCCCTCCTTCATCATCTCTCTGGATGAAACCGGCCTTGGCAAAGGCTCCGGTCGCTCAGTACCGGGCATCTCCCTAGTGCAGGCCATTCACGCCTGCGCTGACACACTCGTTTCCGGTGGTGGGCATGATATGGCGGCAGGTCTCGTCATCCGTGAAGAAATGATAGATTCCTTCCGTGAGGCATTTGATGCATTCGTACGTGAAAACAGCTCTGAAGAACAGCTGAAACCCCGCCTCAACATTGATGCCGAGGTAAGCTTCCGAGAACTCACTCTGGACCTGCTAGACTGCTATGAGCTGCTGGAACCCTTCGGCAATTCAAATCCCCAGCCCATCTTTATGAGCAGGAATGTCATGCTCTCGGATGCCCCGCGACACCTGCAGGGCAACCACCTGCGCCTCAGCCTGCGTCAGGGCACGTATGAATGTGATGCCATGTACTTTAACGGCGGCCATGTACGCCTGCCGGACCCTCCATGGGATATCGCCTTCACTATCGATCGTAACGTATGGCGTGGCCGCACCACCATCTCCATGTCCATCCAGGACATCCGCCCGGCTGAAAGTAACGGTACCGTATGAAACGCCAATACCAGCGCCGTCCTACATCCACACCTCCGAAGCGTCCTCACACCACTCCGGAGCACGGTGACTGGCGTGTCAGCCTGGAGCGACCGGAAGAAGCAGAACACTACTCAGCCCCTCCTCTGAGCGTGCTGAAGAAAGCTAAAATCCGTCTCAGTGAGTTGGAAAACGCAGCCTCATACGGTGAGCTCTGGAAATACAATCTGAACATCACCTATACCCCGGACAGAGCAGCTGATGATTACTATGATGAGGACTACGAGCCCCCTATCGTTCCCATCAGCGGATGGAAACAAATATTCCGCCTGTTGATAGCAGTTTGCCTACTGCTTCCCCTCTCCATCACCCTCGTCTATGCCCTAGCACTGCAGCTGTACCATGCACTGCCAGCCACGGCAGCAGACAGCAGCTTCTGGCTTAGTGATCCCATCTACTTTACACTACTGGGCATCTTCACCTTCATCGCGCTCATGATTGCGAAGTTCGCCACCCCCCTACTGGTGTACTTCTACGTATTGGGCCATGAACTCACTCACGCGCTGGCTGCACTCACCTGCTTCGGCCGGATTAGCTCAGTTAGCGTTGGTATGGATGGTGGATATATTGAAACGGATAAAGATAACACCTACATAGCGCTTGCTCCCTACTTTGTGCCATTCTGGATGCTCGTTTGGGTTCTACTGGCATGGGTCGCCGGCTTTTTCGCGCCAGAGGAATATGTCACGCCCTTTTTCTTCGGTGGCGGTGGCTTCTGGTGGGCATTCCACCTCTACTGGACCATCTGGGTTATTCCACGCGAGCAGCCTGACCTGTTGGAAAACGGAGTCACCTTCTCTCTGCTCATCGTTATCATCGCAAACATCATCGGAGTCATCTTCCTGTTGAGATTCTTTAACTGCATCACTCTCAGCGGGTACTGGCATGACTTCGTCTCCTGCGCGTCCCGACTGGCGGAAACATTCAGTTGGCTCATCTCGCTGTGTGTCAGCTAACGAAGCTTTTACTTTATTCTGACAAGAATTTGCATTGCAGAATGTGGGGTATCTTGGTATACTGTTGCAGTACTGATGAAGTTCTTTCGTCCCATGCGTCTGCTGATGCTCACCATACTGCTGGCTCTTGCTGTATGGGGCGCATACTTGTGGAACTACGTCGTGTACATGGCAGAGCCTGTACTGGTTCCCCTAAATAAATCATACTCAGGGTATTCCACTGTACCGGAAAAAACTCAGGGACTAAAACTTCAGCAGTTCACCTTCACCGGCTGGGATGGTGGCGAAGTGCTGGCAGCCATAGCAGAAAAAGAAGGCGAGGAATCCTCCAGGCAGCTCACCATTATGGGCGATTTGCGGATGAATCCGGCTCAGCGTATTGAGTCCATTGATTATGCTCTCATTTGTGTGGATTGGGATCATGGAATCCGCTCCGCCATACCGCTGGCAGAATCACTCACGGCAGCCGGCATCACCTGCGTGTTGTGGGAATCCCGCGGTACGGACAACCGCCGCCCGTACTGCACTCATGGCCTGAAAGAACATGCTGATGTACCCCTCCTGATAGATGAACTCATTAAGCGCAGCGGCAAGAGTGCTCCGGTCATCGTAGGGGTGGGTCAGGGTTACGGCGCCGGCCTGATGCTTCAGGCCGCCGCAGTTGACACTCGTATACAAGGGCTTATCTCCATTGACTCCTATGCCTCCCTGCGGGAATCCCTCGTCCGCACCATGCCGGATTCCCCATTTACCATGCCGACTATTTGGCTCATGGATCTGCACATCAACAGCAAAGTCGGCTACGAATGCTTTGATGTAGCCCCCGTGGAAAGCGCAGCTCGCCTCAGCCGTGACCTGCCTGTGCTTATCATCAACCAAGTGCAGGATAACCCCGTCAGCACACTGGAGGACGCGCTCACCATATACCGCCAGCTGCCGTGCGACTGCCGCACCATCTGGACCATGCGTAATCATCTGGATAAACCGGAAGCTGCCACCCGCACCATCACGGCGACCCGCCTCGGTAAGCTCGACCGGGATAACACCATCGAAGCCGGCCTTCTTCAGGACGAAGACAGCACTCCGACCGCTATCGTCCGCTGGCTGAATGACACCTTCATCACCGCACTGGACGCACCTCCCATTCACGTCCCGGCACGTCCACTTCTCACTTCAGAATCAAAACTCTGACCCCCATTCATCTTCCATGTATTCAGGCACATCATCTCTCACCACTGGCAGACAACAGCCGCAGAAGAGACACCATAACCGTAAACGCAACGGATACGAGCTCACCAGCCAGCGCTCCATGTTCCCCATCGCCATGGGGGCCTGCGTGGCCACCTTCGCAGTATACAGCATACTGCTGTATTTTGCACCGCATATTCTTACCTTTGACATCATGGTACTGACCGACCCGCAGAAAGATGCGCCGGTAGAGTACGAGCGAATCTACGTGCGAGACACCCCGGAAGAAAAACTGGTAGAAGCGGATGAAGCGCCTCCGCCTGATGAGCCAGCGGAGATTACAGACATTGCTCACGAGCCGGTCGAAATCGACATTCTGGACGCCAACGTAGAGGAGCTGATTATGGCTCCCGGGCCCACAGATTTGGCAGTTCCGGAGCCTACCCCTACAGCAGAGCAACCCTCAGCTGTGGCGGAAATGCTGCCCGGAGAACTCAGTAGTGACCTGCTGTCCCTTCCCGAGGTGCCGGTAGAAGCCATGAAAACCCCTGAGCCCACCCCCGTGAATCACAATGAGGTGATTGCCCGAGCCACGGCTCAGCTGGACGATGTGGACGGTGCCGAAGGCCTCACCACGGCTGACCTGCAAAACACGGCAAGGGAAAGCAATGCCGGAGACCTGCCGGCTGATAACCGCTCGCTGGAAGAGCTCATCGGCGAGTCTAATCTCGGTTCATCCTCCGGTGTAGCCCGACTGGGTACGGATTTGCTCTTCGGCTTCAATGAATGCAAGCTCAAAAGCTCAGCCCGTATCACCATGCTCCAGCTTGCGGCACTCATCCAGAAAAACCAAAATACCATCTTTATCATTGAGGGTCACACGGACAGCATCGGTGATGATAACTATAACGCCCTGCTCTCCATGCAGCGAGCTGCGGCCGTGCGCGAATGGCTCAGAAAGAACCAAGTACCTACAAACAATGTTTACATCCGCGCCTGCGCCAACAGGTCGCCGCTGGTACCTACCACTAAAAATCGTGAGCAGGAAGCCAGCAACCGCCGCGTAGAAATTCACATGCGAAGAGCTGATGAAAAGATACCTGAAGGCTGTGAAAACCACGATTATCCTGTTGACCTGACCACAAAAGTCAGGGATCAGATTTCCTCCGGCGTGAACGTCCCGAGAACTTACGTGTCCGCTTCTGCATCCGTAAACAATCAATCTGCCAACCAAGGTAACGCCTCTCAGCCGCGCAGAACAGAAGGCCAGCGCAACAACCGGCAGAATAATCAGCGCAATCGTAGAAATAACAATAACAGGCGCACTAGGACTAGATGAGCATCCCCACCATAGAGGAAGGCTCCACCCCTCCCGGTTTCGCTGCAGCGGCAGGCATCCCCTGCCGCTGGCTCATTTCTCTGGATTATGACGGCACTCTACAGAACCCCGCAGGGCCGCCCATTCTGCCTGAGTTCTTCAGTCAGATGCAGGCTTGGCGCGCAGACGGCGTGCGCTGGGGTATCAACACGGGACGCTCGCTGGATTACCTCCTGCAGGAGATTATCCCATGCAGCCCCGCTCTGCCGGATTTCATCTGTACCTGCGAACGCTATGTGTATATAGCGGATGCTGACGGCAAGCTCCGCCCACAGCTGGAGCATAATGCCGCCTGCCACCGCCACAATGCCGAACTAAAGTGCAGCCTCGCCCCCACTCTGCATGCCACCCTCACAGAGCTGCGCCGTACGTTACCCCATCTGGAATGGGAACTCGCAGCGGATGACCCACTTTCCATTGAAGCGAAGGACAGCGAAACCATGGACGCCCTGCTCCCCCATCTGCAGCCGCTCGTCACCCCCGCCTGCACCATTCAGCGTGCTGGGCGCTACATGCGCTTTGCAGATGCTCGGTATTCCAAAGGCACCGCCCTTTCTCTCGTCCTGCAGCACTGGCAGCTCAGCCCTGAAAATCTCTTTATCATGGGGGATGGTCAGAATGATTTGGACGCCTTCCGCATGTTCCCCGCAGCTTATTGCGCTGCCCCTCCCTCTGCCCACCCTGAGGTGCTGGATTGGCTGAAACACCGCCCACACATCCGCATTAGCAGCGAGCCCGGAGTCCTCTCAGAGCTCCGCAACTGGTATCAGGAACGTGTGCAACCCGTATTTTAAGAAAAAGTGTGTTCACAAAACGCTTTCGGCTTGACTTTTTCACAAAAAAATAGTTTCATATGTGCCCGTAAGTGTCTGACACGCTCACGAGCATGCTGACATGAGCAACAAGACACCACCGAGTGAACCAGCCCAGTGCCGGCAAACCGGTAGTAACATTCTCCCAAAAGAGAAATAACAAACGAAATCATAAACAATTATGGGATCGCTTAAGAAGAGACGTAAGGCTAAAATCAACAAGCACAAGCGCAGCAAGCGCATGCGCCAGAACCGCCACAAGAAGCGTTTGCGTTACAAGTCCTGAGCTGCGCGCTTAGGCCACGTCCGCAAGCGACGCTGTTCTTTCCACGGCACTGTTTCTTCACGGAACAGTGCCGTTTTTGTAATTCGGCGTAAAGCGCTTGCGATTTTCATTAATCAATGGTAGAATAAACGGACATAGTTCATGAAACGCGAAATGCACATAGCCCTGAGTGCTGACCAAACGTACAGTGTGCCACTGGCTCTCTGCCTGTATTCTTTGCAGCAAACAGCCGCTCCTGATACTGAATACCACTACCACATACTCGACAGTGGGGTCGACCGACAGCTCATCTATGCAGGAGGCTTTGAACATATCACTTGGTATGAAACGAGAGAGCAACTCAAAGAGCTCCCTAGTTACCTGCGTTACCCCACAGCTATCTACCACCGCTATTTACTACCAAAGCTTCTGCCCTCCAGCGTGCAGCGAGTTCTTTATCTGGACTGCGATACCATGGTATGCCGAGATTTGTCAGAACTGTACCTTTCAGATATGTGCAGCAATCCGATTGCTGCGCCACCTTGGCTGGTGATGGGAAACAATCGCCAGCGTTACGAGGCATTCCTGAAGAGTTTTCCTGAGCGTTTCCTGCTACCTGATGACGGGCAGCTGTATTGCTTCTCCTCGCAATTGCTTATGGATTTATCTGCACTGCGTACCATGGATGCCACTCACCGCCTCACGGAAATGACACAGCAATTCTCGGACAAATTAATCTACCCGGACCAAGATGTTCTCAATGCATTCTTCCGTGGCAGAATTACCCACTTGGGACAAGAATACAACGTCATCCCCTCATATGCCACGAAAGAGGAACTCGCAGTCGATGAAATACGCCGCGCATATGAATCCCCGGCCATCATCCACTTCGCCTCAGTTAAGCCGAACATTCTGACCGGGCCGAGAAACTCATACGAAGAGGACTTTTTCCGGCTCTGGCGCAGCTCTCCTTGGAAAGGCCATATTCCCTACCCGCTGATTTCGCTAACACAATTTCGCGTAACTTGTTTAGCAAGGAACCTCAAGTTCATCATCAGGGCGCTGATACCGTACCCGCGTCTGCTGCGTGGGTTTGGCAAAGTGCTTGACAGCATGCGAAAACTGGGCCGCAAAAAATAAAAAACAGCGCAGCATAACAGATAATCTGCTGACGCTTATTCACCTTGACGCCACGCCGTGTACGCGTAAAATAGGACACACGATTTTTTCAACACCATGGCAAACACCCATCAATTTCAAACAGAAGTACGCCAGCTGCTTGACATCGTCATCCACGCTTTCTACAGTGACCGCGAGGTCTTCGTGCGCGAACTCGTTTCAAACGCCTCCGATGCTCTGGAGAAGCTGCGCCTGAAGCAGCTCACGAATGCCGCTGTATATGAGCCTGAGCGTGAACTGCGCATCACCATCACCACGGATGAAGAAGGCAAGACCCTCACCATCTCTGATGCCGGTATCGGCATGACTCAGGATGAGGTCGTCGAGTACCTGGGCACCATCGCCCACTCCGGAACCAAGAAGTTCTTGGAGATGATGAAAGAGAGCCAGGGCGGCACGCAGGATCTCATCGGCCAATTCGGCGTGGGCTTCTACAGCGTGTTCATGGCTGCTGATTCCGTAGAGGTCACCACACGCTCCTGGCAGCCTGATGCCACCCCCGTGAAGTGGACAAGTGATGGCCGCGAAGGTTACACTCTGGAAGATGCCCCGGCTGACACCCCGCGCGGCACCAGCATTCTCATCCACCTGAAGGAAGACGCCGCGGACTTCTCCCGCGCTGAGCACCTCCGCCATATCATCAGCCGCTACAGCAACTTCGTGGGCTTCCCCATCGATTTCAATGGAGAGCACCTCAACACCGTGCAGGCCATCTGGATGAAGAACAAGAAGGACGTCACCGCAGAGGAATACGAATCCTTCTACAAGTACATCGCCCACTCTGAAAGCGCACCGCTCACGCACATGCACTTCAGCGCGGACGCCCCCATCGTGCTGAACTCAGTGCTCTTCGTACCGCAGGATAACCCTGAAGCTTTCGGCTTCGGGCGCTGTGAGCCGAATGTCGCTCTGTACTGCCACAAAGTTCTCATTGATAACAAGCCTGAGAACCTCCTGCCTGACTGGCTGCGCTTCCTTGCCGGCGTGGTGGACAGCGAGGACCTCCCCCTGAACATCTCCCGCGAGATGCTGCAGGACAACTCCCTGCTGCGCCGCATCTCCGGCATCATCACCAAGCGCTTCATCAAACACTTGGAAACTCTGGCCAAGGATGATGCTGACAAATATGAAACATTCTGGCAGCAGTTCAGCCGTTTCATCAAGGAAGGCGTTGTGACCTCTTGGGAACACAAGGCCGCTCTCGGTAAACTGCTCCGCTTTGAATCCACCTTCACGGAGGCCGGCAAACTCACCTCCTTCACGGATTACATTAGCCGCATGAAGGAAAACCAGAAGGACATTTACGTGCTGTACGGCGCCTCCCGCGCTCAGCTGGAGCACAGCCCCTATCTGGATGCCCTGAAGGCCCGCGGCTTTGAAGTAGCCTTCTTCACGGATGGTGGCGACCAGTTCGTCATTGATACCCTCATGACGATTGATGACAAGGAGATTAAGTCCATCGACCGCTCAAATCTGGACCTGCCCCCGCTGGAGGCTCAGCCGGATTCCCCCTGCTTGGATGAAGAGGAGGCCGCCGGCCTTACCTCCTGGCTCAGCTCCACCTTCAGCGAATCCTTCAGCAAAGTCACCACCAGTGACCGCGTCACCAGCGCCCCGGCCATCGCCCTGCAGGGTGAGAATGATATCTCCCCTGAGATTAAGGCATACATGAAGGCCATGGGCCAGCCCGTGCCGGAATCCCACCCGGAGATTGCTCTGAACCCGCACAGCCCCATCGTGCAGAAACTGGCTCAGCTGCGCACGGAAGATGAATCTCTGGCCACTCTTCTGGCGGAGCAGATTATGAATACCGCCCTGCTCCGCGCCGGTATGCTGGATGACCCCGCCAAGCTGGCTGACAACTCTCAGGCCCTCCTTGAAAAGCTCCTGAGCAAGTAAAGCTAAAGCCCACGCATTTAACTGCAATAAACTGCGCCGTCCGGAAAATCCGAACGGCGCAGTCTATTTTCAATGTTCAGGTTACGAAAAAATTACTTATCCAATGAGGCGATAAGGGAGGGCATATCCGGAGCCAGCTTGCCATCTTCCATCATGATGGTGGGCAGCTGAGCGATGCCGGCGCGAGTAATGAGCGGGAAAGCCTCATCAGGATTACGCCCATCCTCGGAAGCCTTAATAGCCTCCTTTGTGCCCTGAATGAAGAAATCCACCAGCTTCAGGCTACGGGCCACACTTTCCTGCATGTCCACCAAGTTGGCATGCGCCTGATTCAGCATAGCCAAACGCAGCGGCAGGGATTCCTCACCTTGCACGGTAGCATCAAAGAACTCCTTAATCTGGGCCAGCGTCACACGAGCCTGTTTCAGGCACAAAGCACCAATGAGGCAAGCCACACTGTCCTCACCGTAAACGCGGCGACCGGACTGTGTGCGCTCCACATGGCGGATGATACCCTCCTTCTCATAATAGCGGAGAGTATGTACAGAGAGGCCGGTCTTACGAGCCAGCGCAGAGATGGAATAACGAGTTTCTTTCGCAGTCATTTCCGTGTTGGTGGCGACATTAGACCATACTTCAGAATAAAGGTCAAGCCAAATTTTAATGAATATAATGTGACGATTTTGTCACGTTATGTCATGCCGCGAGCTTGCATGTTAGATTCTGATATGGCATGATGTGCAAGTACTGATATGGACACTTTTCTCAACGCCTTACAAACTATTGGCATCATCCTTCTTGTCATTCTCTTTTTCAACCTCATGATTTTTGTGCATGAGCTGGGTCATTTCCTTGCCGGTAAATGGCGCGGAGCGTACATTGACCGCTTCCAGATTTGGTTCGGCGCTCCCATCTGGAGCAAGACAATCAATGGCGTACGCTGGGGTATCGGCTGGCTGCCGCTGGGTGGCTTCGTTTCCCTGCCTCAGATGGAGGATATGGAAAAAGTGGAAGGCGCCTGCAAAGACTTGCCTAAGGACCTGAAGCCCCTGAAAGCGCTGGATAAAATCATCATTGCCGCAGCGGGTCCTCTCTTCTCACTGCTTCTGGCCTATGTATTCGCCTTCATCGTATGGGGTGTGGGTAAACCCGTGGCCGAGCTACAGGGTACAAGAATCGGCTATTTCGCCCCGGACTCCCCCGCTGCAGCTGCTGGTCTGCTGCCCGGTGACCGCATTCTCGCGATTGATGGCAAGGCCGTCACCAAGTGGGCCGGTAACATGGAAGGCGTACGCGAACTCGTAGCTTTGAGCGAGGGCGAAAAAATCAACTTCACCATCGCACGCCCTCAGGCTGATGGCAGCGAGCAGACGCTGGAAATCGCCAGCTCCTTCCGCATTCCTGAAACCGCTTGGTGGCAGCGCACCGCCCTGAGGCAGGTAGGCATCCTGCCGGCAGCCCCCACCGTGGTGGGCGCCATCCTCCCCGGTTCCCCCGCTGATCAAGCCGGACTGAAGCCGGGACAAACCATCATAGCCGTGAACGGCACCCCCGTTTATACGCCCTTCGCCGTGATTGAGGTCTCAGAAAAGCCTGAACCCATGGAGCTTACGCTGAAGAATGAGGACGGAACCACTACCACCGTCAACATCACCCCGGTTATCCCAACCAACTGGCAGGACAAACCCGGCGCAACTGCTATCCTCGGCATGGCTTGGGCAAACCCGAATGCCGCCGTGGAGTTCGAACACCCCTCCCCTCAGGCTCAGGTAAGCCAGAGCCTCAAGTGGATGAAGGACACGCTTGCCAAAGTTTGTGCACCCGGCAGCAGCATCGGCATGGAGCACCTGAGCGGCCCCGTGGGTATCGGTAATCACATGTACCAAATGTTCCAAGCCGGTGACGGCGTGGGCTGGCGCCTCGTTCTGTGGTTTGCCGTGGTGCTGAATGTGAACCTCGCCGTGCTGAACATCCTCCCCCTGCCCGTAGTGGACGGCGGTCACGTGGTGCTGGGCTTCATCGAGATGCTCCGGGGCAAGCCCGTCAGCGGCAAGTTCTTGGACTGGATTATGTTCGGCTTCGTATTCCTGCTGCTCTTCTTCTTCATCTTCGTTACCTTCAAGGATGTAGGTGACATGGTGGGCGGCGAGGAAACGCCGCAACTGCCGGCCCCCATCTTCTCCACACCGCAGAACTAATTTCCGGTAATGCGTTCTCTCAAATGGCTGCTGCTCGTACCGGCTCTGCTGATGATAGCCTTCATCGTGGCAGAGAAAGCGGATTTGAACACTCAGGCCGCTAGACTCACGGGTGTGGACGCAGCAGCCTGCGGCGCCATCAGCAGCCCGGATTTCGAAAGCCTGAACCCCGTCGGCTGCCGCTTCCGTTTCAACATGGGGCCGGGTGAGTTTGCCGCCCTCTGCGAGCAGCAGCTCACCTCAGCATCCGGCTGGAACAAGCCGGAAAAGCCCGAGGAGCTTTACTTCCCCTCCTTTCAGGAACTCATCACCCCACAAGCCGTTATTTACGTAAATACTGATTTACCCACCCGCACACGCTGGGTCGTTTATGACCCTGCTTCTCAATACCTCTGGGTAGGTTACGTCACTCGCTGATTCTAACGCCATGGATACCGACACGAAAAAAGCCATTGCCGCGGGCTCATCCGTTCTCTGGAGCGCCCTGCTGACCGTTATGAAGTTCGTAGTCGGCATCATGACGGGCTCGCTGGGTATCCTCTCTGAGGCTCTGCATAGCGCGCTGGATATGCTGGCAGCACTGGGCACCTACTGTGCCGTAAAGATAGCTGCCCGCCCGGCGGATGCGGAGCACCCCTACGGCCACGGCAAAGTGGAAAGCCTCATGGCGCTGGCGGAAACGCTCCTGCTGCTGCTGACGGCGGCATGGGTCATCATGGAAGCCGTGGAGCGCCTCACCAGCGATAACCCTGAGGCTCTCCACGTGGAGACAAATGTGTGGGCCTTCGTGGTCATCATCGTTTCACTGGTGGTGGACATTAACCGCGCCGCCATGCTCAAGCGCGTTGCTAAGGAAACAAAGAGTGACGCACTGGAGGCGGACGCCGCCCACTTCTCATCCGATATCTGGGGCAGCGCCGCCGTGCTGCTGGGTATCAGCGGTGCCGCCGTGGCATACATGACGGTGAAGGACAGCTGGCTGCACTGGCTCCTGCAGCGCGCGGACGTTCTCGCCTCGCTGGCGGTGGCCGTGCTCATCCTGCACATCTGCTGGGAGCTCGGCAAAAAATCCATTAACAACCTCATGGACAAGACGGACGGCGAAACTGCACGCAGCGTCCGTAACCTCATGTCCGAACGCATGCCCGCCTACCCGCTCCAGAAGCTTCGCGTGCGAGAAGTAGGTAATAAGGCCTACATCGAGATGGTAGTGGCCGTACCGCGAGAGCTGCACATAGACACCGCTCACGACATCGCGGATGCCATTGAAGAACTCATCGAGGGGGACATCCCCGGCGCTGAAACTGTGGTACACATGCACCCGGCTGACGCCCCGGCGGACACGCATGAGATGATTGTGCGCCGCATTGCGCTCACCCACCGCTTCGGCGTGCACGGCCTCGTGCTGATGCGTGCGGAACAAGGCTACACCGTGTTTGCGGACTTGGAGCTCCCCGGCGATGCCACGCTGGATGGCTGGAGAGTGGCCGTTCAGGCCTTCCGGAAAGAAGTCAGCCTCCGCCTTAAAGCTGATAACGTGGTGGTGCACATGGAGCCGGATTTACGAGAGATTCCCACCTTCACCACCCCTCTGCCGGAGGACTGGGAACAACAGGTGCACCGCGCTATGATTGAAAACGGCGCCCCCCTGCCCACCTCTATCAAGCTTTATACAAAGCACGAACGCCGCTTCTGCATCATCACCATTCCGCAGGAAAGCTCACTTACTGTCAGCCAGAGCCACGAGCGCCTCTCCTCCATCAACCGCAGGCTCCGCGCCACCCTGCCCGCCGTAGCAAGGTTGATAGTGGTGTACGAATAAAAACCCGCGCCACAGGCGCCACCATGCAGGAAATGCTCCCGCTGGAGCCCCTCATTTTTCGCCTCCAAAACAGCCTGTGCACACGCTTTACGCTTGAAATGAGAGATAAATCATGATAAACTCGCGCTCGTGAAGGTAATTGTTGTTACAGGAGGCATCGCATCAGGCAAATCAACAGTCGTCAGCCTGCTCAGAGAAATCGGTGGTGAAGGCATGCAAGTCTTTGACTGCGATAGCGCAGTGGAAGAGCTGCAGAACAGCGGCAAGATTTCCCGTGACCTCGTGACGGCTTTCGGCCCGGATGCCCTGAATGAGGATGGCTCCGTGAACCGCGATATGCTGCGTGACATCGTGCGTAACGACGCTGAGCGCCGCAGCAAGCTGGAGGAACTCATCCACCCGAAAATTGCCCTCATGTGCCAAGAAGCACAGGCGGAGGCTCGCCGCAGCGAGCTCGTCCATACCTTCATCGTGGACATACCCCTGTACTTCGAAAGCCGCGTAGATTTCGCCGCGGACCGCGTATGCCTCGTGGCCGCCAGCAGAGAAACCCAGATTAAGCGCATCGCTGAGCGGGATGGATTCTCCCGTGAGGTGGCTGAGGGCTTGATTAACGCCCAGATGCCCACTCAGGAAAAAATCGAGAAATCCGGCACGGTCTTCTGGAATGAAGGCTCTCTGGATATGCTGCGCGCTCAGGTGAAGTACTTCTTTGATTCTGAGCTTGCTAAGGAGGCTGAAGTCGTACACCAGCGCGCCAAGGTTGTAAACATGAATGAGCTGCGCAGCATGCCCCTGAATGAGCTGCGCAAACTGGCTCAGGTAAATATCAAGAAAGGCGCCACCGGCCGCACCCGCCACGAGCTCGTGCAGGAGCTCTGCCGCAACTTCGCCAAGCTCGGCAATCAGGTGGTGCTCACCGGCGTGCTGGACCTCACGAAGGACGGCACCGTACTCCTCCGTGATGAGCAGCGCAGCTACCGCCATGAGGTGGATGATGTCGCCCTGCCCGGCGAGCTCATGAAGCGCTACGGCCTGCGCCCCGGTAACAAAGTGAAGGTCAAGCTCTCGCAGGACCAATCCATCAAGGCTAACCGCCCGCTGCGCGCCGGCGAAGTGCTGGAGATTGAGGATAAACCCGCTGCAGAGTACACCCAGCCCAAAGAGTTTGACAAGCTTACCCCCCTCTTCCCCCGCCAGCGTATTATTCTGGAGAACGGTCAGCTGAAGCTCGCCTCCATGCGTGTGCTGGACCTCATCACCCCCTTGGGTCTGGGCCAGAGAGCCCTTGTGGTGGCCCCGCCCCGCGGCGGCAAGACCGTGCTGCTCAAGTGCATGGCAAAATCCATCCGTGCGAACTATCCTGAGGCTGAGCTGCTCATTCTCCTGCTGGATGAGCGCCCTGAGGAAGTAACGGATTTCGAGGATACTGTGGATGCCCCCGTGCTTGCCTCCACCTTTGATGAACCCTCCCGCCGCCACGCCCAGCTGAGTGATATGGTGCTGGAGCGCGCTCGCCGCCTCGTGGAGCAAGGCAAGGACGTCATCATCATGCTGGATTCCCTCACCCGCCTTTCCCGCGGTTATAATGCCAATCAGGTCGGTGGCCGAATCATGTCCGGCGGCCTTGGCTCCAACGCTCTGGAAAAGCCCCGCAAGTTCTTCGGCGCAGCGCGTAATGTGGAAGAAGGCGGCAGCCTCACCATCATTGCCACCTGCCTTGTGGACACAGAATCCCGCATGGATGAAATCATCTTCGAGGAGTTCAAGGGCACCGGTAATATGGAAATCCGCCTGGACCGCGAGCTCGCTGAGCGCCGCATTTACCCGGCTATCTCCATTCCCCAGAGCGGCACCCGTAATGATGACCGCCTGTACCACCCGGATGAATTTGACCACATTCTTCACGTGCGCCGCCAGCTCGCCACCCACCCCGGATGGGAGGCGCTGGAGCTGCTGCTGAAAAACATCCGCCGCACGCAGAACAATGCGGAGCTGCTCATCAGCGGCCTCTAAGATAAAAAGGAAAAAACACACTTTCACCCTTTGCCTCCCTCCTGTGAAGCCCACAGGAGGGTTTTTTATTCCCTTTTTCACTTATATAACAGCCCGAAATTCCAAAATTAGCTTGAAAAATCAGTACTGAAGTGGTAGAATCAACGCAGAGCCAAGTGAGGCTTGTCATTCACTTAAATATTAAACTCACCATGTCACTCGAAACATTCTTCAATCCGAAGAGCAT
>JAZOMC010000021.1:0-17365 GCA_045653545.1 Akkermansia sp. | reverse complement strand
GACATCATCACGCTGCTGGTGGAGGGTAACCGCCTGCTGGGCCGTGAGGAGTTCACTCACCAGTACCCGCACTGCTGGCGTTCCAAGACCCCCATCATCTTCCGCGCTGTGAAGCAGTTCTTCATCAGCATGGAGAAGCTGCGCGGCATGGCTCTGGAGCAGATTGACAAGACCGAGTGGCTGCCTGCTTGGGGCCGCAACCGCATTTACAGCACCGTGGAAGCCCGCCCGGACTGGTGCATTTCCCGCCAGCGTACCTGGGGTGTACCGCTGCCTGTGTTCTTTGATGAGAATGACAAGCCGGTGCTCACCGCTGAAATCGTTAACAAGGTGGCTGACCTCGTGGCCGAGCACGGTACGAACATCTGGTTCGAGCTCACGGATGCCCAGCTTTGCGAGAAGCTTGGCCTGCCTGCCAACCTGAAGAAGGGTAAGGATACTCTGGACGTGTGGATTGATTCCGGCTGCTCTCACGTGGCTGTACTGGAGCGCCACCCGGAGCTGCACGCCCCCTGTGATGTATACCTCGAGGCAACAGACCAGCACCGCGGCTGGTTCCAGAGCTCTCTGATGCTTTCCTGCGCATGGCGCGGCACCGCTCCGTACAAGAAGGTGCTCACTCACGCCTTCGTGGTGAATCAGGACCGCTCCAAGCTCTCCAAGAGCGCTCAGGGTACCTACACCAAGCCCACGAATGCCAAGTATTTCTATGAGAAGTACGGTGCTGACATCGTGCGCCTGTGGGTAAGCTCTGTGGACTGGCAGAATGAGGTGCCCTTCGGTGAGGACCTCTTCAAGCAGATTACGGATCCCTACCGCCGCTTGCGTAATACCCTGCGAATCCTTCTGGCTAACCTGAAGGGCTACAACGGTGAGCAGCCTGCTACTCTTGATGCTCTGGATGCTTGGATTCTGGAGCGCAGCAATGCTCTCATCAACGAGGTGCGCGCTGCATATGATGCTTATGAATTCCGCAAGGTCTTCATGGCTATCAACCAGTTCTGCACGAATGACCTTTCCGCCCTGTACATTGATATCACGAAGGATAGCCTTTACTGTGATGCCGCTGGCAGCACCCGCCGCCTGAGCCGTCAGTTCGCTATCTCCCGCGTGTTTGATGTGCTGGTACGCCTACTGGCCCCCATCCTCGTGTACACCGCTGAGGAGGCTTGGGAGCACGCCGGTCACACGGATTCCGTGCACGAGCAGGACTTCCCCACCGCTGATTCCGCCTATGATAAGGGCTATACTGCCACCTTCGCTCGTCTGCAGCAGATTAAGAGCGTCATTCAGGTGGCTATCGAGGCTCAGATTAAGGCTAAGGCGTTCAATAAGAATAACGAGGCTGTGGTGACTCTCACTCTGCCGCAGGACGAAGCCGCCGAGGTGGTGGCCCTGCTGGAGGATGCCGAGTTCGCCAAGACCTTCTTCATCATCAGCGGTCTGAATGTGGTGCGTGGTGTTGAGCTGGCCGCCACTGCTGAGAAGACCACCCACGGTATGTGCCCGCGCTGCCGCCGCTATGAGCCCGCTGTGAATGCTGATGGCCTTTGCGAGCGTTGCGCTGACATCTGCAAGTAAAAAAACTTAATTCCACGGGCCTCTCTGTCTGCCGGGTGCAGGCAGAGAGGCCCTTTACAAATTATCACATTTTCGGTTATGAAGCGCGTTACCCTGTATCTCATTCTCCTCATCGTTCTGCTGTACGTTCTGGACCAAGTATCCAAATGGTACATCGTGTTTAATTACGATTTGCCCACTCCTTTCTTCATGGATTGCACCCCCGTCATCACGGGCAGCAGCATCATGAACTTCAACATTGTGCGCCTTCATAACACCGGCGTGGCTTTTGGCTTGGGTAATGGCACGGCTTGGGCTCCCTTCCTGTTCCTTGGTGTGCAGGTTGTGGCACTTGTGGCGCTCACTATTCTTTACCGCCGCAATTTCTTCTATAATCGTACTCTGAAGGTGGCTTGGGCCTGCATCATGACCGGCGTTCTCGGTAATATGACGGACCGCCTCACCCAGGGCTTCTTCCTCCCCGGCGCGGAGTCCCTCAGCTTCTTCCAGAACCTTATCAATGGTTACGTGGTGGATTTCCTGGATTTCTCCTTCCCTTGGATTCCCGCACAAGGATTTGTGGATGGTTACCACTGGCCTTCTTTCAATGTGGCGGACTCCTGCGTGTGCATCGCCGCGGGGCTTTTCCTTATTGCATCCTTTATGCCCCAGCCCAAGCCTGAGGAGAAGAAGGATGAGAAAGAAAAGAAGGAAGAGGAGCCTACCTCCGAGAAAGAGTAATTCAAATCCCTCCCGCCAGCCATGCTTCGCTCCGCGCTTTTTCTGCTGATGGCTTTACCGGCCCTTGCCGGGTTCAGTAATCCTGTGCAGCGCGTGCAGCTCAGCCATGGTCAGAATGAGGTGACGCTCGTTTTTCAGGCGGATTCTGCCATTCGTCGCGCGAAACCGCACTGTGATTGCACCACAGTGCGCACGGAGGGGAACCGCCTCATTGCCCGTGTGGATACTTCCGGTTTTGCAGGGGAGGTGGAAAAGACGATAGATGCCACCACAGCAGATGGCCGCACCACGCGCCTGACCATGCGTTTCAGCATGCCGGAGGCCATCATCTTCAGCGCGCGTACCCTGCAGTGGTCCGTGGGTGCTCCCGCCACTCCCCGGACGCTGCGTATCACGATTCCCGCCGGCTCACCCGTTCGTAATGTGACGGAGGCTGCCCTCTCCGGCTCTGATTTTGATTATGACCCCCGCCGCGGTTCGCGTGATGGTGAGTTCACCGTCACCGTGACCCCGAAATCTACCGCACGCCGCGCTATGAACCGCCTTATCATTGAGACGGATTCTCAGGACCCTCGCTACGCGCGTTATGTTATATACCTTCGCGTGAAGCCATAAGGCTCACGTTTATTTTGCTGCAGGAGGTGTTTCCCGGGTCAGGGTGAAGCGCCCATCCTGCGGCGGGATTCTCATCTCTGTGCCTTTCAAGTTGGGTTCTGTTCTGTAAATGCCGGTGATGGTATCTCCGGAAATGGTTCCGGTCCAAATCAACGGATTGAACATGCCGTTATTGCTATCCACGATGAAGGAAATGGTGTTGTTGGCTATATTTCCCTTCAGTTCACCGCTGCCTACAAGCGCTTTTCCTTCTATTATCAGGGAGCCTGATACCTTCTTGCCGGAAACGACGATGTGTGCCGTGACGTCCGCTGTCATGCCCCCGGAGGTTATATTGGAGCATGTTCCCTTCCATATACCTGATGTATTATCCGAGCATGAGCAAAGTACTGCGGCTATGCCTACGCAGCTCATCTTTTTTATAATGCTGAAAGTGGTCATGATAGTTTTAGGCGTTTGTGTTTTAATGGGGGGAGGGTCTCCGTTGATGAATATGTTTCTCTGGAGATAAATTGTCGGGTGGTAATAAAGGGGTGTTTATTACCACCCGGCGGTATGAAGGACTTGTTTTAGCGTGCGAAGAAGTTTCGCAGGGAGGCGATGTCAGCATCCGAGGGCTGATCAGCGCGGGCGATGGCTTCCTTCTGGGCAGCGGTGATATCCGCGATGCCCTTGGAGGCCAAGGCGAGCATCTGGGCCATTTCTTCAGCGGTGAATACGGCTTCCTCGCCGCTGCCCTGAACTTCCACGTACTGGCCCTGTTCCGTCATGACGACGTTCATGTCCACTTCAGCGTCCTTATCTTCCACGTAGCAGAGGTCGAGGATGGGCGTGCCCTGAAGCTTGCCGACGGAAACGGCGGAAACGAGCTGGCGCATGGGGTTCACGGTGAGATAACCCTTGGCCATGATGCGGTTGATGGCAATAGCGAGGGCCACGGCTGCGCCGGTGATGGAGGCGGTGCGTGTGCCGCCGTCTGCCTGCAGTACATCACAGTCTATCCATACTGTGCGCTGCCCGAGTGCTTCCAAATCCATGACGGCGCGGAGGGAACGACCGATGAGGCGCTGGATTTCCACGGAGCGGCCATCCACCTTACCGGCCGTGCTGTCACGGCGCTTACGGTCCAGCGTGGAGTAGGGGAGCATGGCGTATTCTGCGGTAAGCCAGCCACCGGGCACGCCTTGGGCTTTCATCCAGCGCGGGACGTCTTCTTCAATGGTGACGGCGCAGATGACGCGTGTGTTGCCGAAGCAGGAAAGGACAGAGGCTGTAGCATTCGGGGCCACATCCAGCACAAATTCGAGGGGGCGCATCTCGTTCAGTGCGCGGTTATTCAGTCGTTGCATGATTTATCTTTACCACATGCGGCCTTGCATTGCAATCCTAAAATGTGCTGAGGCATAGTGTTATAAAGGAGCTGTTTGAGTAAATATATCATTGCTCCGAGTGGGCAATACCTTTTCGTTTATTTCATGCAGAAAAAAGGCTTGACCTGCGTGGGGTAAACATGTAGCCTCTGCGAGACAATCATTCGCGCCTAATATAAATATGAACACGGGTTCCGGTAAAGCACATACAGGATTTCTGCTATTTGTTTCGGCCCTTGTTTTTGCCCTGATTGCGTATGTGGTGTATGACTGCAGCGGGGCGAAGATATATGTGGAGCCTGTGTGGAAGGAGGGGTATGATAATTGCCAACTTGCTGTGTCTCGTAGAGGTGCGGAGTTTGAGCGGGCTTTGCTTACCCGGAAGTCTCGGGTGCCTCAGCTGGCAGAGGAGCTTACGGACTGGGGGGCGAAGTGGCGCGTTATTTCCTCCGGGGGTGATGAGGCGGAGGTGAATGCTTGGGTGCAGTCACAGGTGGAGAGAACCCTTTATCATTCGGAAGAGAATCAGCAGCTTCTTGCCCAATATATCGCTGCAGTAGTGGCAGATTGGCAGGAGGAGGAAAATCTCCTTGCGCGTAAACTGGGGCGCCCTGTGGTGGGGGAGGATAGCCATGCCGCACCTGTGGATGCGGATTCCATCCCCGTGCCGGAGGGCATGAACCGTGAGCTGTGGCGGCAGATTATGTATGAGCTGGCGGCTAATCTCGGTGGGGAAATTGCTGCTGTGCTGGCCACAAAGATGGCCATTTCCGGCGGTATTATTACAGCTTCTGCCGGCACCAGCTGGGCTACGTTCGGTATTTCCATTGTAGCCGGTGTGGTGGTGAGCTGGGTAGTGGATATGGTTGTGGACCCCAAGCCGGAGTTGGAAGCTAAGCTGAATGCTCAGCTGGAAGAGAATGCCGGCCATATGCGGGAGCGCTTTGAGCAAGTCATGCTGGAGGTGCTGGAACGGCGCGTGAAAGAGTGGGACTGATAAAAATATGAATAAGAGGACACTAAAGAACTTGCTGCTGCTTTTACTGATGCTGGTGGCAATGAGTGGATATACGGCTCAGGCGGGTGTGGCGTCTGAGGCGCTGGAGTTTTTGTTTAAGCGAATAGCGAGGGCAGGGGCCTCAGCGACAAGAGGCCTCGTGAGTGAGGCTGCGGAGAAATCCCCCGTGGTGGCAAGACTCGTGCAGAAGTATGGCTCGGAATCCCTCGTGACTCTGGCTCGAACTCCTGGGCGCGTGCAGCTCGTGGAGCAGCTAGGGGATGATGCCGCAGAGGCGCTGTTGAAACATGCCGGTATTGCGGAGGACGCGTTGCGCTGCTGCCCGGATACAGAAGTAGCCTCAGCTCTCAGCTCCATGAGCCGCGAATCAGGTCAGTATATCTCCATCTGCGCTTCAAAGAACCCCCTCTCTGCGCAGGATTGTAAAACAGTTATTCTCGTGGTTAGAGAGGGCGGGGAAGAGGCTGCAGAAAAACTCTCCCGTATGAGCCCGTCCGCCCTGGATAATGTGCTGAAAACAGCCCAGACAGCCGGGTTGGCCACCGCGGTGACGATGGTGCTGGGCACGGCTGCCGTCAGTGATAGCCCTGCCGAATTCGTGGAAAATATATTTTCTCTCGGTAAGTGGATTTATGAACACCCGATACCCGCTCTGCTGGTGTTTGTGATACTGGTGAGCGTCATTATTAAGTTCCCGGATATCGTGGTGAAGGGCTTGCTGTACTTGCCGCGCCTGCTCTGGGGCGTTCTGCGCAGATTGGGAAAAATGCTCATTCCCGGAAAGAAAAAATGAAGAGCTGAATGTCTTCGTCTTCTCCCGTTTTAATGGTGTTAGTTCAGGAGATGGGGATACTGGGCGAGCGCATGACACAGACACGGGACTGAGGGCTGGTTTTCGGGTTGCCACGTGAGGCAGAATGAAGTAAAATGTAGCCATGAGTTACGATTTGATAGTTATTGGCGGTGGTCCCGCCGGGTATGTAGGCGCTATACGTGCTGCTCAGCTGGGCAAGCGCGTGGTGTGCGTGGAAAAGGAGAATCTGGGTGGTACCTGCCTGAACTGGGGTTGTATTCCCACAAAGGCTCTGCTGAAGAATGCCGAGGTGTACAACACCATGGCTAAGCACGCCGCCGAGTATGGCATTTCCTGCGGTGATCTCAGTGTGGACTGGCCCGCCGTTATTGCCCGTTCCCGCGCCGTTTCTGAGCGCCTCTCGAACGGTATTTCTTTCCTTTTCAAAAAGAACAAGATTGACCACGTCATCGGTGAGGCTCGCATTCCCGCCCCCGGTCAGGTGGAGGTAACAGCTCCTGATGGCAGCGTGAGTGTCATCGAGGGTGCTAATATCCTCATCGCCACCGGCGCCCGCACTCGTGAGGTGCCCGCTTTCCCCTTTAATGGTAAGACCATCATCGGTAGTCGTGACGCCCTCGTTATGTCCCGCCGCCCGGAGAGCATGATTGTCATCGGCTCCGGCGCCATCGGTACTGAGCTTTCCTATGTGTACCACTGCTTCGGTACCAAGGTTACGCTCGTGGAGGCTCTGCCCCGCATCCTGCCGAATGAGGATAACGATGTTTGCACCGCCATGGAGCGCTCCTTTAAGAAGCAGGGTATCACCTGCATGGCCGGCGCTAAGGTGGAGAGCCTGACGGATAATGGCGATAGTGTCACTGCGCTCATTACCGCCAAGAATGGCAAGCAGCAGGAGCTTACGGCGGATGTCTGTCTCGTGGCCATCGGCGTGGTGCCCGTGGTACCTGAGGCTAATGGCCTGGAGCTCACGGAGCGTGGCTTCATTAAGGTGGATGAAGATTACCGCACCAGCATTTCCGGTGTGTATGCCGTGGGTGACTGCATCGGCGGTATCATGCTGGCTCATACTGCCAGCTTTGAGGCTGAGCAGGCCGTGGAAGGCATGTTTGATGCTGATTACAAGCCCAAGCACCCCGTCAATGTGCCCGGTTGCACCTACTGCCACCCGCAGGTGGCCAGCGTGGGTAAGCGCGAGCGCGAGCTTAAGGAGGCCGGCGTGGAGTACAAGGTGGGCAAGTTCCCCTTCTTGGGTATCGGTAAGGCGGTGGCCACGGGGGAGACCGAAGGCTTTGTGAAGCTTATCTTCGGTAAGGAAAACGGCGAGCTGCTGGGAGCTCACATCATGGGCGATACCGCCACTGAGATGATTACCCAGCCTGAGCTTGCCATGAACAGTGAGCTGACGGAGGAGGATATGAATGCGATGATATATGCTCATCCCACGCTCTCTGAGGCTATTCACGAGGCTGTGCTGGCCGCCGATGGGCGCGCCATTCATGGCTAATTCGCCCCTGTAAGCTGATGGCTCGTAAGTATTACTACGATACGGGTGAGGAAAAAATCGGTCCTGTTACCGGGAACGATTTGGTGCAGCTGCGTGCTTCCGGGCAGATAGATAACAAAACTTGGGTGCGCCGGGATGATTCAGAAACCTGGCGCCCCCTGGGGGCTGTGAATCTGCGTGAGGAGGAGGAAGAGGAGGCGAATCCGAGCCTCTGGCGCCTGCTGACTCGCCATTTGTCCGTGTCGCAGATTATCCTGATAATATCCGTCATTGTCGTGCTGGTAGTGCTGCTGCTGGGGGTGCTGAGTGTTGCTTGGCCCTTCATTCTGGTGGCATTGGCTGTATGGATCTTGGCACGTGCCGTAAGATGATTTGAGAGAAAGGAAAAGCTGTTATGGTGCCCATGGCCGTCGTGGAAAATCTGCATGAGGTGCAGTCCTTTGACCAGCACTGGCTTTTCTATCTCTGCTCCATTTTCGGCTCCGTGGTGGGTGCGCTTGCCGGCGCATCCGCCTCCAGCCGTGTTCGTATGGATCTATTCGGCATTATCGCCTGCGGTACTATTGCCTCTCTGGGCGGTGGTACGGTGCGTGATATGCTGCTTAGCGGCCTTACTCGCCCGGATGGTTCCCCCGTCACGGTGTTCTGGGTGAACCCGAGTGATGTGGTGTTCCTGTACTGCGCCGTGGGCACTAGTTTGCTGGTGTTTTTCGTGACTCGATTTGTCGCTCCGCCCGTGGGTACTATCCGCGTGGCGGACGCTTTTGCTATGGCATTCTTCACTTTGCTGGGAGCGGCCAAGGCGCATTGTATCGGTTGCCCTTGGTTGGTTTCCATCTGCATGGGCGTGTGTACGGGTGTGGCCGGTGGTGTGCTGCGTGATGTGCTCACCGGTAATGTTCCGTATGTGTTCCGTCCGGGTGAATTATATGCCACGGCGTCTTTTGCTGGCTGTGCGCTGTTTTTGCTATTGATGGCTCTTGGGTGTTCATACTCAGTGTCATTTATTTTGGGCGTGGCGGCTGTTTTCTTTGTGCGGATGGCTGCTGTTCGCCACAACTGGAAGCTGCCTTCCTACCGCCCGCTTTTTGATACCGTGGGCCGCCGCGACCCGCTGGATGAGGATTGATCCTCGGCTGCTTCTCTTCGCGTTTCCTCTTGGTAGGTTGCCCTACGTATCGCTGGAGAACATTATGATATATCAGCGTGTTGCAGAGGGTGTGTCTTGTTTTTGCATGCCACGCGCGGGGGTTGACACAACGCGCGCGTGAGGTATAATGGGGCCATGAGCGATATCGATAAAGATTTGGAAAAAGATGTGCGCGAGGGTGCTTCCTGTGAGGACCCCTGTGACTGCGGTAAGCCTGAGACCCCCGGGCAGGAATATGCCGAGGCTGTGGATGAATCCGCTGAGGGTGAGGCTGAGGCCGCTGTGGATGAGCTGCAGAAGTGGCGCGAAATGGCGCTGCGCACTGCTGCTGAGTATGATAACTACCGCAAGCGCTGCGTGAAGGAGCGCGAGGAGTTCACTCGCTATGCCACGCGTGGCCTGCTTGAGGAGCTGCTGCCTGTGGTGGATAATTTTGAAATGGGTATGATGATGGCCGGGCAGGACACTTCATCCATGATTTACATCGGCATGAGCATGGTGCAGAAGCAGCTGGGGGATTTCCTTTCCTCTCAGGGTGTGGAGCCCATTCCCACGGAAGTGGGGCAGATGTTTGACCATAACATCCATGAGGCCATTCAGAGCGAGCCTTCCGATAAGCCGGAGGGTACCATCATCCGCATCCTGCGCCGTGGTTATAATCTGAAAGGACGTCTGCTGCGCCCCGTGAATGTGGTGGTGGCTGCTGCGCCCGAGGCTGAGAATTCTGCCGAGTAATCCTTACCATTTTTCACGATAATGGCACAAGATTTTTACAGCGTGCTTGGCGTAGACAAGGGGGCCGATGATGCTACCATCAAGAAGGCCTACCGCAAGCTTGCCATGAAGTATCATCCGGACCGCAATCCTGATGATAAGGAGGCCGAGGAGAAATTCAAGGAAGTGGGTGAGGCCTACGAGGTGCTCAGCGACCCTGATAAGCGAGCCGCATACGACCGCTTGGGCCACGAGGCTTTCAAGAATGGTGGTATGGGTGGCGCCGGTGGTGCCGGTGGCTTCGGCGGGTTCACGGACCCCATGGACATCTTTGCACAGTTCTTCGGTGGTATGGGTGGTTTCGGTGGCTTTGGCGGCGGTGGTCGTCGTCAGGCGGATCCCCGCCAGCCCGGCTCAGATTTGCGCTTTGACCTCAGCATCACGCTGGAGGAAGCTGCTCATGGCTGCGAGAAGACGATTGAGATTGACCGCATGGTACCCTGTGAGGCCTGTGATGCCACGGGCTCCAAGGATGGCCGCGCCGGGTTTAAGACCTGTGCCACCTGCCATGGTACGGGTGTGATTACCCGCCAGAGCGGATTCTTTGTGCAGCAGAGCACTTGCCCCACCTGCCATGGCGCAGGCCAGACTGTGTCGAATCCTTGCTCCGCCTGCCGCGGCGAAGGCCGTGTGCAGAAGGATGTAAAGATTACGCTGCGCGTGCCCGCCGGTGTGGATACCGGCACGAAGATTCGCTCCTCGGGTAATGGTGATGCCGGCCTTCATGGCGGCGAGACGGGTGATTTGTACGTGTTCCTTGAGGTGGAGCCTCATGAGATTTTCGTGCGTGAAGGCTTGAACCTGCACGTGACGATGCCGGTTTCTCTGCTGGATGCCACTCGCGGCGGCACTATCACTGTTCCCACGCTGGATGGCCCCACCAAGCTGAAACTTTCCGCCGGTACGATGGGTGGCACCGTTCTCCGCGTGTCTGGTAAGGGTATGCCCTCACTGCGTGGTAACGGCCGCGGTGACCTCTTAGTTGGTATCGTGGTGGAAACTCCCTCCGGCCTTGGCTCCAAACAGCTGAAGGCTCTTGAGGCTTTCTGCGAAACGCTGAAGGATGAAAACCAGCCTGAGGTCTGCGAGTTCCGCAAGCGGGCTGAGAAATATATGAAGTAATTCTTCCCCCTCACGCCATTATGCACCGCTGCTACCTGCCGAAAGCTGACTTCAGCGCTTCTCCGCTCGTTATCGAGGGCGAGGAAGCGCACCACGCGCTGCGCGTGATGCGCCTGCACGCCGGTGATGAATGTGAGCTTTTTGACGGCTGTGGACAGGCAGCTCGGGTGCGGGTGTTGGCAGGGCATGGCAGCAGCATGACTGTGGAAGTGCAGGAGCTGCTGCCGCCCATGCCCCCCGTGGCGGATATCACCTTGGCGCTGGCTGTGCCCAAGGGGAACAACATGGATCTCATCGTCCAGAAGGCGGTGGAACTTGGGGTGAGCCGCATCATCCCCCTCATCTCGGAGCGTACCATTGTGCGCCTGAGTGGCAAAGATGCTTCTGCTAAGGCTGATAAATGGCGCCGTACAGCGCTGGAGGCCTGCAAGCAATGCGGCGTGAATACCCTGCCGGTCGTGGAAGACCCGCAGTCCTACAAGCTTTTTCTGCAGCGCAGCGATCTGCCCGTGCTGAAAGTGCAGTGTGCCATTGTACCCCATGCCCGCCCGCTGAGGCAGGTGCTGGAGGAGGGGCGTGCTGCCGGTGCGCGTGGCTGTGTGCTGCTTATCGGCCCTGAGGGGGATTTCTCACCGGCGGAGTATGAGGCGGCTGAGCAAGCTGGCTACACGCCTACCGGGTTGGGTCCCATTATCCTGCGGGTTGAGACAGCCGTCTTCATGGCTGCGGCTGCCGCGCGCTATGCTCTGGACTGAGCGAGCGCTGTACAGACTTATGAAAATCAGAATACTGCTGCTCTTGTCGCTCTGCACCCTGACGGGTATGAGCGTGGCTCGCGCTGTGGAGGCTGCCCCGGCTGAGACCGTGGTAGCACAGGCCGAACACCCTTATTTTGAAGATATGCCGTACCCGGCTTGGTCTCGCCTCACGGCGGAACAGGCTCTGGTGGACGCTCCCGCTGCCCTGCAGATAGCGAACGCTCGCTTGGAGGCTATCCGCAATCTTAAGCCTGAGGAAATGACCTTTGAGAATACCTTCCTCGCACTGGCTTATTCCACTCGCGAGCTGGAGAAGGTGGTGGATTACCTGCGCATGCGTGCTTCCACGATGGACACTCCTGAAGTGCGCGAGGTTCAGGCCTCTCTGCTGCCGGAGATGAATGCTTTTTACTCTGCCATTTCCTCTGACGCCCGCATTTGGGAGGTCCTTTCCACGGCTTCTCAGCAGCCTTGGGTGGCGAATCTCAGCGCCCAGAAGCGCCTCTTCGTGGAGCAGACGTTGGATTCTTTCCGTGATAACGGTGCGGAGCTTTCTCCTGAGCAGAAGGCCCGCAAGGCTGAAATCGAGCAGGAGCTTTCCGTCCTCACTCTTCAGTTCGGCAAGAATGTGCTGGATTCCACGAATAATTGGGAGCTCATTATCACGGATATTGCTCAGCTGCATGGCATGAGCGCCAACTGGATGGAGCTTGCCGCCGCGGATGCCGCCGCTCATGGCCATGGCTCTGCTGAGGCTCCCGCTTGGCGCATTACCCTGAAGGCCGGCAGTGCTTCCGCTGTGCTGCGTGATTGCTCCGTGGAGGCTACACGCCGCCTTTGCTGGGAAGGGCAGGCCACCATTGGCCGTGATGCTCCGTATGATAATGCGCCCATCGTAGCCCGTGTGATGGAGCTGCGCAGTGAGCTGGCTGAGCTGCTGGGCTTTGCCACCTATGCGGATTACCGCACTAAGAACCGCATGGTGGTGAATGGTGCAGGGGCCTTGGGCTTTGTGGATGGTATGATGGAGCGCCTCAGGCCTGCTTATCAGACCGAGTGCGAAGAGCTTTTGGCTTACGCTTCAGAGTGTGAGGGACGTCAGCTTACCACTATTGCTCCTTGGAACTTCCGCTATTATCTGAACGAGCTCACCCTTCAGCAGTGTGACTTTGACCCCGAGAGCGTCCGCCCCTACCTCTCCTGCGAGAATGTGCTTAAGGGCATGTTTGGTATTTACTCCGGCCTGTATAACATCACCATCGCTGAGCTTCCTACGGTCTGCCTGCAGCCCGGTGAGGCTTGCCCTGAAGGCAGTGTGGAGGTGTGGCACCCGGAGGTGCGTTTCTTCACGGTGACGGATAATCGCAATGGCGCGCATCTCGGTTCCTTCTATCTGGACCTCTATCCCCGCCCCGGTAAGCGTGCCGGTGCTTGGATGGCTCCTATGCGTGCCGGTGAGCCCGGTGTGAATGGTGCTCCCCACGCCCCGCACCTCGGCGCTATCACCGCGAACCTCACTCGCCCCGTGGGTGACGCCCCCGCTCTCTTCAGCCACATGGACGTGCAGACGCTGTTCCATGAGTTCGGCCACATGATTCATGCCATCTTCATGGATACAGAGCTCGCCGCTCACTGGAGCTCCAACATCGCATGGGACTTCATCGAGCTGCCCAGCATCATTAATGAGAACTGGACTTGGGAGCCGGAGTCCCTCTGGCTTTTCGCTCGCCACCATCAGACCGGCGAGCCCATGCCTGCCTCCCTCATGGAGCGCTTACAGGCCAGCCGCCACTTTATGCCCGCCACTCAGGCCATGCGCCAGTTCTGCCTTGCCAAGCTGGACCTTGAGATGCACATGAACTACGCCAGCCTCTTCGCAGGAAAGGATTTGGATGAAGCCTCTGCGGCTCTCCTCGCTCCTTGGCAGATGCCTTCCGGCGTGCCGGAGCCGTCCTACATGCGCCGCCTTTCTCACTGTTTCACCGGTGCTTATGCTGCCGGTTACTACTCATACCAGTGGGCTGACGTGCTGGCTGCGGACGCTTTCCGCCACTTCCAGGCCGCGGGTATTCTGAATCCTGAGCCGGCTGCTGAGTTCCGCCGCGCCATTCTTTCCGTGGGTGGCAGCAAGCCCGCTCTGGAGGCCTATCGTGATTTTACCGGCCATGACCCGGATCCGGACGCTTTCCTGAAGTTCATCGGTATCGTGGAGTAGATCCTTTCTCCCGAGAACTGATTTTCTCTGTGCTGCAGGCGTTGTTCAGCCTGCAGCACTTTTTTGCCATTATTTGCCGGAAAGGGAATGGAGCAGGTCTTCCGTGAAGCCGGGGGAAGAGAAAATGTCATTATGCCCTGCGGGGTAGGAGCGCACCGTGGGAGGGGTGGAGAAGGCGCGGATGAGGGCGTCCGTGGAGTCCGGCGGGACAATGGTGTCAAACTGCCCGCGCAGGATGGTGACAGGGCAGGTGATGCCGGGGGCAGCATCCGCTGAGCTCCAGGAATCCATGGGCAGGATGTGCGGCAGAACCGGCACGAAGCCGCAGGCCACAGCGGTGATGCTGTCAAAGGGGCACACGAGCACGAGCTTTTCCGGCTTTTCGGCGGCGGCCACTTGTGTGGCCACTCCGCTGCCGAGGCTGAAACCCACAAGGTACAGGGGCGTGCTGCTGCCATTCATTCTGCTGCGGGCCGTGGCGATGCAGTGGCGGGCATCCGCCACGAGGCTTTCTTCATCCGGCGTGCCTTCGCTGCTGCCGTAGCCTCGGTAGTTCATGAGCAGGTAGGAGCGCGTGGTGTCCCCGGCGGCTATGTCGGTAAAGGCCCCCACATTCATGGCGTTGCCGCCGTACATGGCCACAAGCGGTGTATCTGCCCCGCGGTTAAAGAACCAGCCGCGCAGCATGGTGCCATCCTCCGCCGGGATGCTGATGGCCTGTGCGCTGTGCCCGTAAGGTGCATCCGGCAGTTCCATGGTGCTGCCCGGGTATACCATGGAATGCGTGACACAGGAAGTCATAAAATGTAACACAAGCAGAGCAGCTATGATAATGAGGCTTATTAGCAGATTTCTGCTTTTTCGGTGAGCGGCGGGTAGGGAATGATGCTGTTCCACTGTATATTGTTGGTATAGAGATGTTAAGAAAATATAGTGTAAAATCCGAGATTAAATCGACGATTTTACACGCTTTTTCGTAAGATTAAGAGAATCAGTTTGTAGGAGTGGTGTTAAAGCTGCCGTTTTTCAGGTGGCGAGCGCGTTGTAGTTTAAGTCACACCATGGAATGTGTGACTTAATACGTCAAAAACAGTAAAATGAGCAGGACGGCTATGATAATGAGGCTTATTATCAGCCATTTGCTCTTTTTACGGGGAGCGGGCGCCGGCTGGGATAACAGCTTGAGTAGGTCATGCAGGAAGCCATCCGCAAAGAAGATATCGCCGTGCTCGGCGTTATAGCATCTGACTTCCGGCGGCGTGCGGAATGCTTGGGCGAGAACGGCTGTGGACGCCGGTGGGACGACGGTATCATGCTCAGCGCGCAGGATGGTGACCGGGCAGGTGATGTGTGGGGCCTTGGCTGCGGAGTTCCAATCAGCAAAGCCGGGGTATTCAGCCAGCTCGGGGAGATGTACTACGTTAGCGTAGCGGTCAAAGGGCGTGATGAGTATCAGCTTGGCCGGTTTTTCCGCTGCGGCCACCTGTGTGGCTACGCCGGAACCGAGGCTGTACCCTACCAGATAAAGCGGACCGGGGCGGTTATTCATCAGGCCACGTGCCACATTCAGGCAGTAGCGAGCAGCAGCTATGATATTGGCCGCACTGGGAATGCCTGCGCTGCTGCCATAGCCGCGGTAGTTGATGAGCAGATAGGAATTTGCCTGGTCTTTTCCCGCGACGATGTGGAAGTCCCCGGCATTCATGCCGTTGCCGCAGTACATGGCCACCAGCGGGGTGCCTTCTCCGCGGTTGTAAAACCAGCCGCTCAGGCGGGTGCCGTCCTCGGTGGTGATGCAGATGGCCTGTTCTGCGTGGCCGTATTCATCATCATCATTCTTGAAAACGGCGCCGGGGTACAGGCGTGTGATGATATGATACGGAGGAAGTGTGCTCGTAGCGGACATAATTTATCTCAGTTCGATGCCGGCTTTCTTGGCTGCTTTTTTCACCTCCGGCGTGATGGTGAAGTTCGGCGTACCTCGCATGACCATGGGGGCAGGGGGCGTGCCCGGGCGGCCCAGCAGCACACGGCAGAGCCAGTTCACCAGACGCACGAAGCGGATGCGCTTCATGTACGCACCCGCACGGCGAATACATTTGAGCGGTCCCGCGGGGTCTGACACCGCGATGACGACGCCTTCACACACCACGGCTGAGTTGCCGATGCCGAGCTGCTCCAGCGCGGTGGCCATGGCGAGAGCGTGCTCTCCGTCATCCGGTATGTGGCCGGGATCCGGCACAGAGATACCATCCGTGGGCATATCCATGGCGTGCAGGGTGATGTTGTGCTTGTTGCAGAGGTCGATGACGGCCTGCTTCTGGAAGAGGATGGTGCGGTGAGCCTCGAAAACGATGTGGTTCACGCCCACAGCCGCGCAGTGCTGAACGGTGCGAAGTCCGATGCAGGGCACGTCAAAGCGCATGTCATGCCCGGGCTTGGTGACTTTACAGAGGGTCACGGGGGGCGCTCCGGCATTCCGAATGCACTCGTTCGTGCCCTTGTATGCCTCCACACAGGCCACTTCATGGCCGCGCATCATGAGGCTTTGGCCGATATCTAGGCGCGCGATTTCGCGGGCAAGCTGCATGCCGTGGCGCGCTTCTTCCATCTGTTCGGGGGTAGGTGCCGGACCAGCCAGATGCCCCGGCGGCGGGAGCACTTCCTCCATGAAGGTGGTGGAGGGGAGCATGGTCATGCCGTGGCGGGCCACGTAGTTGCAGACGGCGGTGAAGATGGTGTGAGCGTTGCGGCGGCCCAGCTGGGCAAGCTCGCGGCGGGCGGTGGCATCCGGCCACATGGTGTAGATGCAGGCCGGCTTAATCTGGCCGGTCATGACGACGTGGGTGACGCCGTTCTGCTGGAAGAACTTGCGGGGTGCATCCAGCGCGCCTACGCGGAAAAGAGCGAAGTTATCACTGATTTCCGCGAGTTTCTTGTCCACAGCTCCGCGGAAGCCGGCCACTACCACGCGCATGCCGGCACGTTTGGCTCCCTCCACCATGAGGCGGGGGTATTCACCTGCGCCGGCAAGTACGCCGAGCACATGTATTGCGGGATCAGGACGTTCCATGATTTACAGCAGTTCTGGGTGCTCCAGATAATAAGCTATCTTCTGCATGAGGCGGCCGATGTCGCCGCCGTCCACCACGCGGTGATCGAAGGAGGCCACGATGTTTGCTTTTTCCACAGGAATGAAGCACTCCACCTCATCACTCCATACGGGGGTCTTCACCACGGCGCCCACGCCCAGAATGAGGCTTTCGCTCGGCAGAGGCATGGGGCTGGCAAAGGTGAGGCCGAAGCCGCCGAAGTTTGATACCGTGGCGATGCCGCCGCCAATGTACGCGGGATCCAGCTTGCGGTCACGCGCCTGAGTCACGACCTTGTTGTACTCATCGATGAGCTCGTCCAGCGTGTATTCATCCACATTACGCATCACGGGCACCATCACGCCGTCCGCCACCTGCACGGCCACGCCGATATCGATGCGGCGCGGGGTGAGAATGCGCCCGCCCACCATGTAACCGGCGCACTCCGGAGCCTGTGCCAGTGCCACAGCCAGCGCGCGCAGGAAGTAGAGGGTGATGCCGGGTTTCCGGGGGTGATTGCGGCGGTGCAGGATGATGGGGGCCATGTAAATGGGGCGCCCGGCGCTGGCAATGGGGCGGCGCCAAGTGCGCTGCATGCTGCTGGCCACGCTGCGACGCATGGGGGAGAC
>JAZOMC010000020.1:0-11255 GCA_045653545.1 Akkermansia sp. | reverse complement strand
TAGTCAATTACCTCGGGGCGGCGGGTCTGGCAGAAGTCGATATCGATATCCGGCGGGCTCACACGTTCCGGGTTGAGGAATCGCTCGAAAATGAGGGAGAACTTATAGGGGTCGATGTTGGTAATCTTCATGCAGTAGGCCCCCAGCGAACCGGCGGCCGAACCACGGCCCGGTCCCACGGGGATGTCGTGGTCCTTGGCCCAGTTGATGAAGTCTGCTGTGATGAGGAAGTAGCTGGGGAAGCGGAGCATGTTGATGATGCTCAGCTCGTAGTCCAGACGGTCGCGCAGGTCTTTGTCTTTCTCGACGCGCTCCTTGCCGTAGCGTTCCTCCAGCCCCTTGTAGCAGATTTTGCGCAGGTATTCCTCACGGGTGGAGCCGTCATCCGGGGCGAACTCGGGGTAACGCTCCGTGGAGGTGGAGTCCAGCTTGATGGAGGTGTTGCAGCGCTCCGCGATGATGTTGGTGTTTTCGTAAGCGTCCGGGTATTCCGGGAAGAGCTCGCGCATTTCCTCCTCACTCTTGAAGTACACGCTGCGGGGGTAGCGCATGCGCTTGCCGTCCATGCGCTTGTTGCCGGTACCGACGCAGATGAGGATATCGTGCGCATCATGGTCGCTTTCCTTCAGGAAGTGGGCATCGTTCGTGACGACCAGCCCCACGTCATGCTTACGGGCGAGGCGCACCAGTTCCGGAGTGCAGCGGCGCTCTTCTTCAATCTCGTGGTCCTGTAGTTCTACGAACAGATTATTTTTTCCGAAAATATCAATGAGCTCCAGCAGCACCTCTTCCGCTTTCTCCGGCTGGTCCTGCAGAATCCACTCTTGCAAGGGGCCGCCCACGCAGCCCGTCAGGCAGATGAGTCCTTGGCTGAACTCCCTCAGTGTGGCCATGTCGACACGCGGCTTGTGGTAGAAACCTTCCAAGTGTCCGCGAGAGACAATTTTGATGAGGTTCGCCCAGCCGATGTTGTTCTCGCACAGCAGAACGAGGTGGGTGTACTTCTTACGCCCGGGAATTTGCTTTTTTACATCCAACGGGGTAGGGGAGAGGTAAATCTCACAGCCGAGGATGGGTTTGAATACCGGCTTCTTTTCGTCCGGGTGCTCTTTGTTCCAGGCAAGAATGTCCTTGTTGTGCTTCTTCACGTTCACCATGAACTCAATGGCGGAAAATACATTGCCGTGATCCGTGATAGCAACGGAGTTCATGCCCAGTTCGGCGCAGCGCTTGATGAGATCCTTCGTGTGAATCATCCCATCCAGAAGCGAGTATTCTGTGTGAACGTGTAGGTGTGTGAATGCCATGGTACGCCGCAGAGTATAGCACAATGTGGAGGCCAAAGTAAAGGAGAGAGTTTGTGCAGCTTTTGCGCTTGCAAAGCAATGTTGCCGCTGCTAGCATGTCCCTATGCAAAACCGATTGCCCTTTTACACATTACTGAGTGCCGTATTTTGTGGCGTATGCGTGCCGCCCAGTGTGCTGTTCTGGTGCCAGCGGAGTGTGCCCCCTATGCCTTGGGATGTGAAGGCGTTGCTCTGTGGTGTGGTGCTCGTGGCGACATTGATGGTGAGTGGGCTGGCTCAATTCGTGTTTACTCGCGGGACGTGGAGTGTGCTCAGGCAGAATATCACGCTGCTGCTGTTGGTGAGCTACTGGTATCTGCCGCTCATGGCCCTGGCTATGTTTGGCTCGTTTTCTGAGAAGGAGGGGAGTGCACTTTCTGTGCTGGGCGGGGCTTTGTTGAGTGGTTTTCTTTTTTGCTGGCCGGCAGTGGCAGCTATTGTGGCTAGACGGTTCAGCACGGCGCGGCCGGGCTGGTCTGCGTTCCGTTACCTGTTGGCCGGTGGTGTGCAACTGGCTCTTATTATCTATACGTTCTGATTTGATGGATGAAAATTGCGCTCGAACATCTGCCTATGCTTGACCTGACTCGAAAAATCTGATATAAGGACAATACGATGATACGCAATATAGTAATACCCCTGATCGGGGCTTTGGTGCCGGTGGTCTGTGCTGCTGAACCGGTGGCTCAGTCTGTGGAGCTGACAGTGGGGCAGAGCATGACCGTGACTCTGCCCGGGAATCCTACGACCGGGTTTCTGTGGAGTGTGGCTGAGTGCTCCGACGTGGTGCAGGTGTCTCTGGCTTTCGAACCCAGGGCTCCGGAGAGCGGCGCGGCTCTGTGCGGTAGCCCCCGTGCTACCGTGGTTGTTCTGACCGGGGTGAAGGCCGGGCAAGGTGTGGTAAAGCTGGTTTACGCCCGTCCTTGGGAAAAAGACAAGGCTCCGGCTGATACTCGAGTTTATACTGTGACTGTTAAATAAATTAGAATAGGTTATCTATGGGATTATTACAGAATCTGGCCGCAATGGCCATCCGCAAGAAAGTAGTAGCCGCTCTGCAGAGTAACTGCCCTCCCTCCCTTAAGGAGTCACTGGACAAACTGCTTGCTGACAACGGCGCCGTGAGCACCATTCAGAACTTTGTGATGGCTAATTTGAAGAACCCTGCTGCCATTACTCCGGACGCACTGAAGCAGCTGGACTTCTCTCCTGCTACTAAAGAGCTGTTTGACGCTGTGCCCAAGCTGGCTATTTACCTTTCCAAAGTAGCCAAGGCAGGTGTGCCTAAATAAAACAGCTGTTCTTTCTGAAAAATATCATCCGGCTCTCGCATGAAAAATGCGGGAGCTTTTTTTATTTTATCTTTCCTGAATATCATAAATATGAATCAGTTTAATCTCTGAAAGTAAGCGAGAAATGAGGGCGTTGGGATGTGTTTTTTTTGCTTGACGCCAGCGAGCTGTAGTGTATAGTAGTAGGGTACTTGCATATCGTGTATGAAGCTCAAACACAAGACTCTTTTACCTAAGAAGCTGATAAGGAAGAAGAAACATGGTTTCGCACTCATCGCTTCGCTTACATTGATGATGCTGCTCACCCTTCTGGCGGTGGGCGTTTTGGCCATAGCATCATCCCAGAATCGTATAGCTATGCAGACAGCTCTGCAGGCAGAAGCTCGTCAGCAGGCGTTGGTGGGCTTGGATGCTGCTCTGGCTGAACTCCAGATTACGTTGGGGCCGGATCGCCGCGTGACTGCCAGCTCCGCCATTGTGTCACAGGAGGAAGGTGCTGTGGCTCAGCATATTCTGGGTGTGTGGGATAGCTGGTCCGGGCCTATTTACGGCCGCTCTGTGGCGGAGGGACAGCCCTCCAGCATTAAGGATACGTACGAGCAGGGGCGCGCCTCCATGTTCCGCCGCTGGCTCATCTCCTCTCGTCGTCCCTCAGAGCTTACTGATGTGAATGCGGTGAACAGCCTTGGTAGCCGTGACCCCGGTAACAGAATTTGCATGGTGGGTGAGGGTACACTGGGGCGCCGCTTTACCGGGCGTCATCTTGTGTATGCAGATTTAATTTCCATGCCTTCCTCCGGTAAGAACTCAGCATGTTATGCATGGTGGGTAGGCGGTGAGAACCAGAAGAGCAAGATAACCGTGCGTGACCCGGAGCAGAATGATAACCCGATAAATGTTCTGCGCCGTACTTGGAATACGCCCTCGCCCATGTTCTTGGATTGCGATTATCTTTCCTTCCTTCCTGAGCGAATCGAGAATCCTGACAAGCTTCTTACGATGGCCAGCATTCCGCTGGTGGCGAACTCCTCTCAGGATGCCGGTATGCCGTACTTCTTTGACGTCACTACTACATCTTACTCGCTGCCCATCAATGTGCGTACCGGTGGCTTTAAGCAGGATCTCTGCCTTCTGCTGAGCCGTGATTCCCTCCGTGGTACAGAGTTTGCAGCTCGTTCTAATCAGGATTGCCCCATTGCTGAAGGTCGTGACGTGCCGCAGGGTACGGAATCCAACATGCCCATAGGCTCTTGGCAGAATCTTCATGCTTTCTATAATTGCTGGCCGGATGGTTCCGCTAATGATTCTGATAATTTCACGGCACGTCTTATCGGCAGTGTTGATGATTGCCACACCCGTATGAGCGGTACGGCCTATCCTCATGGTAGCCCCGAGAATATGGCTACTAACCCGGATTCTCTTAACCCGGGTGCCAATGGTACAGTGTATGACAGCCGTGCCATGCTGGAGCAGGGGAGCAAGAGCGCGGGCTATGCTCGTACGCCTGTGATGCTTGCGTTCATGAATACCTTCGGGCTTGTGACGGAGGAGAATGCCGGTGCCATGACGTCTGATCAGGATCAGTGCTACAAACTTTACATGTGCTTTGCGCCCATGTTCCTGTGGTGGAATCCGTACAATGTTCCCATGAAGATTCGTGGCCGTCAGCTCTGGGCTCAGTCTGCCCCGTATAAGGCTACTTGGTTGCAGACTCAGGCTATTCAGCAGGGCGGTACATGGAATTACGGTTGGTCTCACTACGCTATGCAGCAGAGCACGGGTGATACCGGTTTCGGTCTGGACTACGGTGACTACTTCCAAGCTTCTCTGAACAGCGAGACATCAGATATCGAGTTCGCTCCCGGTGAGATTCTTTTCTTCTCACCTGGTCAGGCCCGCGCTACGGACTCTTATACCAAGCCTTACAGCAATCCATGGACAGTGGGTTATAATGCAAGCTCAGTTTCCGGGTATCGCGCTCGTTTCTATACTATGAGTGGCGGTAGGGGGGATCAGCCCGGTGTGGCTTCCAGAACGAACCTTGATAACGGTGAGTTCTATGTGGGCCTGCGTCTGGGGCAGTATGCCGGCTTTGGTGGTCTGAATACGGACGGTCACTGGTTCGCTCCTAGGAATCCTGAAGCTATTACTGTATTCAATGGGTATAACGGTATGGCTGAGGCCAGCAGCGCTGATGGTGGCGCCGGTAAGCGTGGACAGAGCCCGCACCGTGGTCTTCTGGGCTGGTATGACCCGAACAATACGGACGTAAGTACCGTATTCTGCGACCCGGACCGTAATGACGCTCGCTGGAGCGCGGATGGTTCACAGAGCGATAGTACCGTACCGTACTTCGTGGCAGCTCTGGGCATTGTGCCCAAGTCCGCCAACCGAAATCTGGATTCTCGCATCTTTGAAGGACAGGATTTCCGTACCAAGAGCTGGCAGCACTCCAGCCCTGCCTTCTGGGGCAGCATGATTATTAACCCGGATAATCAGCAGCGCCAGTATCACCCGTATCAGCTGGCTGCTCTGGACGTAGGTGCCGGTATGAACGCTTGCCCGATGGACAGCGTGGGTAACAATGGTATGCTGGGTATCACCTGTGATGGTGAGCAGGTATCCTTCGTATCTGTGCTTGAGCTGCCTGTGCATCCTCCCTTCTCCCTTGCCGGTTTCGCCGGTATGCGTCTGCAGCCCGGTTGGTACAATGCTAATGCAAGTGGTGATTATGTAAGTCAGGCAGCATTGCGCCGCATGCAGTACCAGAGTGGTGTGCCCGGTGTGGGTATCGGTAACTCTTTTGCTGACCCCTGCATGGCTCCGGATGAAGTGTATGCCCAGCATCAGACCAATATCTATAGCCAGACCGGTGGCAATGAGAAAATCTTCGGTGATTTCTTTGACCATGGTTTGCTTATTAACGATGCTCTGTGGGATCGCTGGTTCTGCTCCTCTATTTCTGATATGCCGAACGGCAGAAACAAGATGCAGGCTCGCCAGGTGCTGGAAGACTTCCTGAGTGGTAAGGAGGCACTGCCGGTATCTCGCTACGTGCGCAGCAACACGCCCTACCGTGATGAGGATATCGTGAAGCGCATTATGGAGGATGATGGCTGGATGTACATTGCCCAGTATCTCATGATTGATGGTGGCTTCAATGTGAACTCCACCTCTGTGGAGGCTTGGGCTTCCGTGCTGCAGGGGCTTGCCCGCCGTCAGCTCGTGACGAATGCTAATGGTAACCTTGCACTCGTGGAACCCGGCAAGAATGACTCTGAGGTGCTCTTCTCCCGCTTCATGGTTTCCACCGCCTCACAGAGTATTGATGCTCTCGGTGGTTATAGTATGATGCAGGGCTCCACGGAACTGCGTAACGGTGGCATGGCTGCTGCTTGGGGTGATGTGCGTAAGCTGGATTCCGGTAAGATTCGTGAGCTGGCTGAGCAGATTGTGCGCCAGGTTAAACTGCGTGGCCCGTTCCTTAGCATGTCTGATTTCATTAACCGCCGTCTGGACAGCTCTGACAAGAAGCTGGCTCTCTCCGGCGCTCTTCAGGCCGCTATCGATGCCACGGACATCAACAGCATGTTCATGGATGAAACTACCTCTCCTGCTACCGGCGGTTCGCTCTACCGCTTCCGTGAGGCCGAGGAAGGCTCCATTTACACCGCAGCTCCCGGTTACCTCATTCAGAGTGACGTGCTTGCCTCCCTCGGCAACATTCTCACCGTGCGTGATGATACCTTCACCGTGCGTGCCTATGGTTGCGTGCGCAATGCCCGCAAGGCCATTCTGGCTCAGGCTTGGTGTGAGGCAGTGGTGCAGCGTACCATGGAGTACGTGGATCCCACGAATGATCCTTCCGTGCGCGAGTACGAACCTGATGGTAGAAAGGCCCGCGGCCTGACGGCTGCCAACAGTGTGTTTGGACGTCGCTTCAGAATCGTTTCCTTCAAATGGCTGGATGCCTGGGATATTTAATCCGCGAAGGTTTCATTCCTAATTAAGAGGTATTTTGCTAAGCCCCGCTGCGCTAAAAACGCGGCGGGGCTTTTGCTTGGAAGAGCAGGGGATAACAGGTGATTTTGGTCGCGTATGCGCGCGCATGCGCGCGAAAATGGTGAAAATTCGTGCCATAAATAAAAAAAATGCAAAAAAGTTTGATTTTTCAAAAGAAAAGGCTTGCCAAATCGTTAAAATAAGGTAAACTGGGTCACCCACTATAGTGCAGGAATGTACAGAGTGGGAAGTATTTATCGGGTTTGCTACAGGAGAAATCAGCTAGTTCCCACGAGGTAATAAGGAACGGTTAAATCTCCCTAAGCCCCTGAAAAACAATAAACTAATAGGAAACATGCCGACCATTAATCAGCTCGTCCGCAAAGGACGAATCGTACCGGAAGAGAAGTCGAAGTCTCGCGCTCTTCATAGCTGTCCGCAGCGTCGTGGCGTCTGCCTTCAGGTGATGACTCGTACGCCCAAGAAGCCGAACTCCGCTCTTCGTAAAGTAGCTAAAGTGCGCCTTACCAATGGCGAAGAAGTTATCGCCTACATCGGCGGTGAGGGTCACAACCTGCAGGAGCACTCCATCGTGCTTGTGCGTGGTGGCCGTGTGAAGGACCTTCCCGGTGTCCGTTATCACATCGTCCGTGGCGCTCTGGACTGCCTTGGCGTTGACAAGCGCCGTCGTGGCCGTTCTAAGTATGGTGCCAAGCGCCCCAAGGCCGGTGCCGCTGCTCCCGCTAAGAAGAAGTAACCCCCTGAATCTTTAAGAATAAACTATTATGGCTCGTCGTAAACGCGTCTATAAGAAGATTGAACGTCGTGACTCCCGTTACGATTCCGTGCTCGTAGGCCGCCTTATTGGTAAGGTGATGCTTGACGGTAAGCGCGCTCTGGCTGAGCGCATCGTGTACAAGGCTATTGATCTGGCCAACGAAGGTACCGATACCGTAAGCCCCCTGGAGGTGCTGACCCGCGCCATCGAGAATGCTAAGCCCCGCGTAGAGGTGAAGAGCCGCCGCGTGGGTGGTGCTACATACCAGGTGCCGCTTGAGGTTGCTCCCGACCGCTCCGAGGCTCTCGCAATGCGCTGGATCATCAACTACGCCCGCAACCGCAAGGGTATCCCCATGGCTAAGGCTCTCGCTAACGAGATTAAGGAAGCCGCTGCCAATCAGGGTGCTGCCGTGCGCAAGCGCGATGACGTACACAAGATGGCTCAGGCCAACCGCGCCTTTGCTCACTTCCGCTGGTAATCACACCGCGGAGTTTTCTCGTAATCTCTGAAAATCAAAACATTCATATTACTTATTTAATTTATGGCTAGTGTTAGCAGTCCTGACCGCAAGGCCCCGCTTGAGCGCTACCGCAACTTCGGTATCGCTGCCCACATCGACGGCGGCAAAACCACGCTTTCCGAACGCATCCTTTTCTACACCGGCATGATCCACAAGATCGGCGAGACCCACGAGGGTTCTGCGACGACCGACTGGATGGAACAGGAACAGGAACGCGGTATTACCATTACCTCCGCTGCCGTTACTACAAACTGGAAACAATTACCTGCCGAAGGCTGCTGCAAGCTTTTCGAGAACGAGAACTTCCAGCTCAACGTTATTGATACCCCCGGTCACGTGGACTTCACCGCTGAGGTGGAGCGCTCTCTGCGCGTGCTGGACGGCGCTATCGTGGTGTTCTGCGGTGTGGCTGGCGTACAGCCCCAGACCCAGACCGTATGGCGTCAGGCCAACAAGTACGAAGTGCCCCGTATCTGCTTCGTGAACAAGATGGACCGTATCGGTGCCAACTTCAATAACGTTCTTAACGACATCAAGACCAAGCTCGGCGCCAACGCTGCTGCCGTTCTCATCCCCATCGGTGCTGAGGACCAGCTCTGCGGTCAGATCGACGTGGTGAACCAGAAGGCTATCTTCTACAGCGACTCCGACCGCATGGGCTCCACCTACGAGGTGAAGGAGCTTGAGGGCGAGCTGAAGGAGATTGGTGAAGCTGCTCTTGAGGAGCTCAAGGGCGCTGTGGCTGATGTGGACGACGAGCTCGCCGAGCTCTTCCTCATGGAGGAACCCATCGATGCCCCCACCCTGAAGGCTGCTATCCGCCGCGCTTGCATCGCTAACAAGTTCATCCCCGTGACCGGCGGTTCCGCCTTCAAGAACAAGGGTGTTCAGGGTCTGCTTGACGCTGTGGTTGACTACCTGCCCTCTCCCCTTGAGGCCAAGCTTGCCACCGTTACCGGCACTGTTGCCACCGGTCTTGACGAGAATGGCTACGAGACCTTCGATACCCTTGACATCATCCCCTCCGATGCTGACAAGCCCGTTGCCCTTGCCTTCAAGCTCTGGGCTGACAAGTTCGTGGGTTCCCTCGTATTCATCCGCGTGTACACCGGCGTAATCCGCAAGGGTGACACTGTTTACAACCCCCGTACCCGTAAGCGTGAGCGCGTAGGCCGTCTCCTCCAGATTCAGGCTAACGTACACACCGACGTGAACGAGGTATACTCCGGCGATATCGCCGCTATCGTGGGTCTGAAGAACGCCACCACCGGTGACACCCTCGCCGCTGATGACTTCGACTACACCCTCGAGCCCCCCACCTTCCCCGACACCGTTATCTCCATGGCCGTGGAGCCCCTTACCAAGGCCGACCAAGAGAAGATGTCCAACGCTCTCCAGCGCCTCTCTGCTGAGGACCCCACCTTCCGCGTGAAGACCGACGAAGAGACCGGTCAGACCATCATCGCCGGCATGGGTGAGCTTCACCTGGACATCATCGTGGACCGCCTCAAGCGCGAGTTCAAGGTGGAGGCTAACACCGGTAAGCCCCAGATCGCCTACCGCGAAACCATCACCAAGTCCGCCGATCGCGTACAGGGCAAGCTCGTGAAGCAGTCCGGTGGTCGTGGTCAGTACGGTGACGTGGTTATCGCCATGCGTCCCGGTGAGCGTGGCACGGGTCTCAAGATTGCCAACAAGATTGTTGGTGGTGCCATTCCCAAGGAGTACATGAACGCTGTGTACGCCGGTCTGAACGAGGCTATGAACTCTGGTTCCGTTGCCGGTTACCCGGTGGAAGACGTGGAAGTGGACGTTATCGACGGTTCCTACCACGAAGTTGACTCCAACGAAAACGCTTTCAAGATGGCTGCTATCTTCGCTATGAAGAACGCCTTCGCCAAGTGCGCTCCCGTGCTGCTGGAGCCCATCATGAGCGTGGAAGTCGTCACCCCCGCTGAAAACCAGGGCGATATCATGGGCGACCTTAACCGCCGCCGCGCCCAGGTGAACAACATGGAGCACAAGGGCAGCGAGTGTATCCTCACCGCTTCCGTGCCGCTGGCTGAGATGTTCGGTTACTCCACCGACATCCGTACCCTCTCCAAGGGTCTGGCCTCCTACTCCATGGAACCCTCTCCCTTCGAACAAGTACCCCCGAACCTGGTCGCTCAGATCGTCAAGGCTCGCGGTGGTAACAACTAAACCAACCCATACAATATTAACCTAAACATAACCGCACGTTCATGCAAAGTCCCAAAATCCGCATCCGTCTCCGTGCATTTGACAGCCGCGCTATCGATCGCTCCGCTTCCGAGATCGTCGAGACCGCTAAGCGTACAGGTGCAAAAGTCGCCGGACCGATTCCTTTGCCGACTCGTATCGAGAAGTTCTCTGTGAACCGCTCGGTCCATGTTAATAAGAAATCTGCCGATCAGTTCGAAATCCGTACCCACAAGCGCCTGCTCGATATCATCGAGCCGACCTCCCGCACGGTGGAAGAGCTCAAGAAGCTCAACCTGCCTGCCGGTGTGGACATCACGATCAAGATCTAATCCTGCGTCTTGTCAGCAATCATTACGAACCTTAACACAGATTTTTTAGAAACATGTCTTTAGGACTTATTGGTAAGAAGGTTGGCATGACCCGCGTTTTCAATCAGGAAACCGGCGCCATGATTCCCGTCACTGTCATCGACGTGACCGGCAACACTTACGGCCAGATCAAGACCGCTGAAAAGGACGGCTACACCGCCGTTCAGGTGGCGTTCGACGCCCAGAAGGAGAGCCGCCTCTCCAAGCCGGTCGCCGGCCATTTCAAGAAGCTCGGTATCGCTCCCGCCAAGCTCCTCAAGGAGTTCCGCGTGGACGCCGCTGAGCTGCCCGCAGAGGGTGCTGCTCATCCCGGTTGCGAACTCTTCGAAGAGGGCGCTTGGGTTGACGTAATCGGCACCTCCAAGGGTAAGGGCTTCCAGGGTGTTATGCGTCGTCATAACTTCCATGGCTCCCCCATGACGCACGGCTCCATGATGCACCGCCGTACCGGTGGTGTGGGCGCCTGCGCCACTCCGTCCCGCGTGTGGAAGGGTCAGAAGATGCCCGGCCACCAGGGTAACGAACGTAAGACCGTGCAGAACCTGAAAGTCGTTCAGGTGCGCAAGGATGACAACGTAATCCTCGTGTCCGGCCCCGTGCCCGGCGCCAAGGGTTCCTACGTTGTGGTCCGTCCGGCTAAGAAGAAGAACGGTAAATAAACAAACGAACTAGGAAAACCTATCTATGTCCGCTAATACACTGACAATCGAGGCAGCGAATGCA
>JAZOMC010000019.1:0-31779 GCA_045653545.1 Akkermansia sp. | reverse complement strand
GAACCGGGCTTGGCGATCACCTGACCACGCACGATGTCTTCCTTCTTGATACCGCGGAGCAGCACGCCCACGTTATCACCAGCTTCACCCTTGTCGAGGAGCTTGCGGAACATTTCGATGTCGGTCACGGAGGTCTTCACGGTGGGCTTGATACCCACGATTTCAACTTCCTCCATCTTGTTGATGATACCACGCTCGATACGACCGGTAGCCACAGTACCACGGCCGGAGATGGAGAACACGTCCTCCACGGGCATCAGGAAGGGCTTCTCAGTCGGACGCTCAGGAGTGGGGATGTAGGCATCCACAGCATCCATGAGGTCGAGAATCTTCTGGGTGTATTCAGCATCACCCTCCAGAGCCTTCACGGCGGAACCCATCACGATGGGCAGGTCGTCGCCCGGGAAGTCGTAGGAGGAAAGAAGTTCACGGATCTCCATCTCCACGAGCTCAGCGAGTTCGGGGTCAGCAAGGTCCATCTTGTTCATGAACACCACGATGTAGGGAACACCCACCTGGCGGGCAAGCAGGATGTGCTCGCGGGTCTGGGGCATGGGGCCGTCAGCGGCGGACACCACAAGAATAGCGCCGTCCATCTGGGCAGCACCGGTGATCATGTTCTTAACGTAGTCAGCGTGAGCGGGGCAGTCAACGTGTGCATAGTGGCGGTTGTCGGTCTCGTACTCTACGTGAGCGGTAGAAATGGTAATACCACGCTCGCGTTCCTCGGGAGCGCCGTCAATCTGGTCATAAGCTTTGAACTCAGCCTTGCCCTGCTCTGCAAGAACCTTGGTAATTGCAGCAGTAAGGGAAGTCTTGCCATGGTCAACGTGACCGATCGTACCCACGTTCACGTGGGGCTTGGTGCGCTGGAATGATTCTTTGGCCATAATAGTAAATTAAAGATAATTTGGGGCTGCTTATTCTTGCATGAGCCTAAAAAAAGCTTCTGGCGGGATTTGAACCCGCGACCTCATCCTTACCAAGGATGCGCTCTACCCCTGAGCTACAGAAGCGTTGTTGGCTCTTGTTGTCCCACAAGGGACGTGAAAGCGAGGGCATTTTACAACATTCCTTCTCGAATGTCAATCACAAAAATGCATTTTTTTTATTTTTTTTGAATTTTTCGTTATAAATTTCAATTTTATTTTTTCTTACCCCCTTAATATCAACTATTATATCCGATAGATTTTTTTCTTGCAAACAAGCAAAGGTAGGGGCAGATTGGAGCCCTATGAAGACAATTGCACTCATCAGCGCAGTTACGCTGGGCAGCATGGCTGCTTTCAGCGCCGAAACAACAGAGAACACCACCCCCGCCTCTGAAGCCACTCCCACAGTAGCAGCTTGCGAGGTAACCGAGGAAGGCATCCAGTGCGGCGAAAACTGCTGGGCCAATGTGGAAACCATTACTCTGCTCGCAGCAAATGGTGACCCTATCGCTCAGTATGCCATTGCCTGGATTACCGAGAACGGCACCAGCGACACCGAAGCAGACCCCGCTAAAGCCAACGAGATGTACTCCCACGCTCTCCCCGGCTTGGAAAAGGCTGCCCGTGAAGGCAACCCGACCGCTTGCCGAGTTCTTGCGCACATGTATGCCACCGGCAGGGGTGTAGAGAAGGACCCCGCAAAGGCTCAGGAAGTAATGAGCTGGTGCGATAAAGGCTGCGGCGAATGCCCCTGTGACACAACTCCTCAGCCGACCAGCACTGACGCCTCCACCCCGGCCGCTACCTCCACCTCCATGTAAGCATTAAGGGAGCCCTTCCCTTTAAAGTTCACGCCTGCTCTGCTAATGGCGGAGCAGGCGTTTTGGCATTTTTATATCACTCGTAAATAACCTCTTTCAGGTACAAGCCTTCCGGCGGCGCACAGTGGCGCGTCTTAGCTCCTTCAGGCTGCTTCAGCATATTCCGGAGTTCTTCAGGCGTCATCTTGCCTGCAGCCACCTGAAAAGCTGTACCCACGAGCATTCTGACCATGCGGTACATGAATCCATTCCCATGAAAGCGCAGCCTAAGAATCTCTCCCCCCTGCTCTTCCTGCACGGAAGCCGCATAAATGGTACGTATGTAATAATCCTCCGGAGGAATCTCAGGCTCATTGCCACGGCGAGCAGCAAACCTCCGGAAGTCATGCTGACCTTCATACACGCTTAACGCCTCACGAAGCGTTGCTACCGGCACTCCCATAGGACGCTGCCACACCCTCCCGGCAAGGAATGGGCTCAGCACAGGCGCCACGCTGATGAGGTATTCGTATATTTTACCGCTAGCATTAAACCTAGCATGAAAATCCTCCTCCACATGCTCTGCTTCGAGCACTCTTATGCTGGCTGGTAGATGCGCATTCAAGGCGGCCACCCAGTTCAGCAGACTCATGCGGCAACTCTCAGGTATATCAGCATGGAAACGCTGCGCCACAGCGTGCACGCCAGCATCCGTACGGCCGGAAGCTGCAATCCTCAGAGGCGAGCGCAGAATGGCACCAAAGGCAGCCTCCAGCACATCCTGCACGGTATTACCCCCTGCCTGGCTCTGCCAGCCATGCCAGTGAACGCCGTCATACGCGCAAGTGAATAAAATTCGAGGCATAGTATCAGAAGATAAGAAAGCCGCAAGCACCCGGCAGGTGATTGCGGCTTTCGAAAGTCGGACTATATTTTCCGCAGCAGGATTGCAGCGCTGTCTTTACAGGTCAAAGTCCAGCTCCATGCCACCGTCACCACTGCCGGAGTCATCGCCGCTGTCCATATCCATATCAAGACCGCCGTCATCACTGCCGGAGTCATCACCGCTGTCCATATCCAAATCCAGACCGCCATCATCGCTACCGGAATCGGAATCACCGCCACCCAAATCTACGTCCAAATCAGAGGAGGAATCGCTCTCATCAGCGGAGGGTGTGGTATCAGCGGGTTCATCATCCACGGCAGGCTCGCTGCTATCATCATCAGAATCCTCCGTAGGCTCATCAGCTGCAGGAATCTCCTCTTCCGCGGGCACTTCGGCGGGCTCGGGAATAGCAGGCACATCCTCATCAGAATCCATCTTGGCGAACGGCACGGAACTAGCTTCAGCACGGTAAGCCAGAGCCTCACGCAGCTTGGAGGAGCCGTAGAACTCAGCAAAATTGCCGGGAGTCTCGTGAGAGGTGGAAGCATCACGGATATAAGCCATGCCAGTCTTCTGGCGCTCAGCGGCAGGGCCAGAATCACCTACACCATTAGCTGCACCCACAGCCAGAATGAGGCGCTCGCGGCTCACCTCGCCATCATCGCCCACGGGCATGCTGGCCTGAATGCGGCCCACCTCAGCTGCAAGGTTAATGAGAGCTTCGGCATACTCTGTACCTTCACTACCGTCAGAATCAGTCATACTGCGGGTAAGAGCAGTCTCATTCAGAGCGAAGGGGCGCACGCCGGCATTTTGCATACGCTGCTGCAGCACGGCCACGCGGGGAGCAGCGGCCTCGGCGGTACGATAATCGGTCACTTTCTGAAGCTCCTCAGTCAACTCACGAGTGAGCTCAAGGGCTGTCTTTTCTTCCTTCTGGCAGGAAGTAAGAGAGGTCAGTGCCAGAAAGGCGAACGAGGGGATGAGAAGAAAACGTTTCATGGAGAAATAAGATAAGCTACTTTCTGAAATTAGCAGGATTTTAGTCTTCTGTCAAGGTAAAGTGTACAGAATAAGGAAAAAAATATCAGTTTACTGCATCAGCTGAGGGATTCGGAAGAATATCAGCGTAAATTCCGGGCGACGAGTTCTCTATCGGCGTTGCGCCCACGCAGCGCGCATAAAAATCAGCCGGTCCCACTCCACCAATGATGGCATACCCATAACCAAGGGTACGCATATGCTCCAAGGCAGTCACCAGCAGCACTCGGCCTACACCACTCCCACGAGCATCCTCACTTACTCCCATGGGGCCGATAAATCCCCGAGCGGTAGCATCATAACAGGCAAAGCCCAGTATTTTCTGCTCACGAGTGGCAATAATACAACCGGTAGGCTGATGGCTCATAGCTATGCGGCACTCACTCACCCAGCGAGGACTGAAGTGGCGCCCAACCCAATCTTCCAAAATGTGCGCTTCAAAAGGCATACATGGGCGTATGGTTATACCCTGCTCTGCGGCGGCAGCACGCAGCGGTGCACCGTCCGGCAAAAGATAAAGCCTCACAAGCATGTCTTGCATATGTCGAATGGTATTTTTGTTTGTTAAAAAAAAGGGCGGGAGCGCCCAGTCGGCACTCCCGCCCGTTAAATGAATATTATTCACCGCGACCGGCCTGAGAGTTGAAGTACAGCTTAGCAGCCGCCTCAACAGTCTCACTGGTACCGCCGAACACGTTCTTAATCATGTATGCCAGAGCCACAGCATCACGGAAGTTCGCAGGAGCACCATTCCACTTAGCTGCATCCATAGCAGCGCCGCGGGCGGCATATTCCTTCACGCCGGGCATAGCCCACAGCATAGCCTGAGCACGAATCATAGCCTGCACGGGCAGCTCCATGTCACGACCGTGAGAGGACAAGCCTGCACGGCAATATGCATTAATGGCATTATTGGCAGCGGCAAGGTTACCCTCGCTGATAGTGCCGGCGATTTCATCAGCAGGCACAGCAGAGGCCATAGCATGAGCGATGGCGAACTGAAGCCAGCCATAGCAGGAGCTGTTCAGAGTCTTACCGGGCTCGGAATCCAGAAGCTTCTTCACATCAGCCTCAATATCAGTCAGAGCAGCGCCATTCATAGCCTTAGCGAGAATCTTCGCAGCCATGTATGTGGCCACCTCAGTGGTGGTGAGCCACTCCGGGTGGGAGAAGCTGTTCACGAGCTGATTCAGACCGGCAAAGTCCAGCTGGCGCACAGCGCACTCGATTTCAAGCATGGCGGCACGGGTGGAAGGATTGCGATCCAGGCCCACATAGCCCTTGTACTTGTCCTTCACAGCAGCAAGCTGAGTGCGGGCCGCAGCCAAATCACCGGAAGTAAGAGCACGCTCAGCAGCGGCCAAATCCTCAGGAGTCTGGATGAAGAAAAGCTTCACACGGCTTACGTTCAGGCTCACGTCCTGCTCCGTACTACGGTCATAATACACGACGGTATCCTTACCGTTGGCACCCTTAATCACCATGCGGCGGGGTCTGTTATCACGGTTTGTCTGAATCAGCGCGGTGAGTCCCTGCTGCTGGCGGGGCTGAGCCTGCTGAGCCTGCTGAGCCGGCTGTGCCGTCTGGCGCCCCTGAGAACGGGCGCCACGGCGGGACTGCTGAGCGTCACTGAAACAGGTCAGCGCAGCAAGACCTACTACGAGTACATTGTAAAGTTTCATTTCTGTATTTCTGAGTTACAAATTATTTCCTATTGCGACGCACACGAGACTGGAAGTCACGATTTTCCTTGTCTTCCCTCTGCACTGCAGCATCAGCGGCATACTGGCCAAGAAGGCTTTCCACCTCATTCCAGCGGTCGCGATCATCCGGGGTCAGCTTATCCACCAGGCCGGACTCACGCACACGTCTTACGTATACCTGACCGGTATTCCAAGCGCGCCAGCGGTCAGAGCCCTTGAAGTTACCCTGCATACGGTCACCGGTGCTGGGCTGGTTACGCTCCCAGAGCAGCTTCATGAGAGCCACACAGGCAGGAGCGGAGTAGCGGATGTTACCCATATCCTGATAGAGGTTCGTGTAGGAAACGAGAGCGTTCTCCACATCACCGGAGGCAGCCAGAGCCTGACCATACAGCAACTGCATGTCCTTACGGCCCACGCGGATGCCGGCATCATCAAAACGCTTAGCGCAAGCCACAGCCTCAGCAGCATTGCCCATGTCCATGTGCAGCTGAGTCAGACCGAAGAGGGCGGGACCGGCGATTTCCTGCTTCTGAGAGTTGGAAAGCTCGGTGAAGAGGGCCACTGCGTTGGAGCGCTCAGAGGCGATGAGAGCCTGTGCCTGTGCCTTACCAAGCTTAGCTTCATCAAGGTACTCACCACCGCGGGAAACAGCCTGCTCGAAGTACTTCAGAGCATTGCGGGCCTCTTCCTCCTTAATGGAGACATCACCCATACGGCTGGCATACTTAACCTGATAGTTACCCACCTGCACGCAGATGAAGTTCGTAAGGTCCTCGGGGCGGAACTCAGCAGTCATGCGGCGGAAGGCCTGCGTAATCTGCTCAGACATTTCGTTAGCCTTGGCCTTGTCGCCGGGCTCCTGAGAGCGAGCAAGCTTAGCCTGAGCCTCGCTCATGGAGGAAAGCATGGCCATGCGCAGAATAGCGCGGGTGTACTTATCCTCAGCCGCAATGCCGGGGAAGTTTGTGAAGTGCTCGTTCTTCTGCTCCAGAGTGAGAGCGGAACCATTGTACTTCTCCCAACCGGTGGAGTAGGAAGCGGCATAACCATTAATGGTGGCCTCCATATCCGGGTTCACGGAGTTGTTAGCAAGGCCGTAGTTTGCCTCACGGGCAATCACGCGCTGGGCAAGTGCAACAGCAGCATCAAATGCAGCCTTGTCAGCACCCTCAGCCAGAGCCAGAGAGCGGCTCACCATCTTCAGAGCGTATTCGCAACCTTCGTAATCAGCCTCACTCCAGTAGCGGTCCACATAACCTTGGGCACGGGCTGCCATAGCGGCGTCATCCTCGCCTTCCTTCTTAATCTCACTGCCGTAAGAGGAGAGCATGTAGAGAGCATTAGCTGCTACGCTCTTGCCCTTATCACCCTGAGCCATGGCGGCATCAGCAGCGCGTTCCAGGATGGTGATACCCTCAGGCTTGCGGGTTTCATCCTCACCGTTAATGAAGATGTTACCGTGCAGCAGGAGCACGTGCGGATACAGGTTGTGAGCCTGCTCACCACCGAACTTCTCCTCGAAGGAGACGCAATATGCAAGGGCTGCCTCGATATCGCGAGTCTGGGCCTCAGCATCACCATTGCCCTGACGCTCCAGCAGAGTGTTGATACCCATGAAGACGACGTTGGGCTGCATAGTAGTCTCATTGGGGAACTTCTTGATGAAATCCTCCACGCAGGCCAGAATCTTATCACGGTGCGTTACATCATGGCGCACAAGCTTGCTGTGAGCGTCAATGATGAAGAAGCGGGTCTGAGTCTCATTCGTAATGGCATTCTGTTCCTTCAGCTTACCGGCTTCCAGTGCAGCGGTGAAGAGATTCTCACTCAGAATAGCCTCACCCAGAGTGATGACGTCCTCCCACTTCTGAAGCTTGTAGGCAGCAGCCACCTGCACGAAACGAGCAGCCACATAGTTCTGGTTCGTCTTGTCATTACCCATGGCAGAAATCACCTCCGTTGCAATGGTGGCAGCCTCTGCCCAGTTACCGTCGGAGGTAGCGCGGGCCATCTTGTTCACGAGCAAAGCAGTCTGACCGCCCTCACCCATTTCTTCCATGTTAATCTTACCTTCAAGAGCCACAGCTACTTCCTCATCACCAGTGGCGCGGCAGAGCTGGGAAAGCTGGAAGATGTTGCGGTCACGCATGGACTTGGGACCCTCCGGCGTAGTCTGGGAAAGGTTCGGGTAACGATCCAGCAGCAGCTGATAACCGGCACGAGCCAGACGCATGGAGCCGTACTGCTGAGCAACGTTTGCTGCAGTCACGAGAGCATATGCCTCCAGCTGAGTATTGGCGCGGTGCAGCTTCTGGTAGTTCTTGAAAAGAGTGGCGCAGTTATTAGCATTGTAGGAAGCGCCTGCAGCGGGATCCGGCACGCTGGAGCTATAGTTGCGCAGCTGCTGGTGCATGGTGCGCAGAGCTTGGCAGGTTTCCATCACCTCAGGCACGAGACCCAGCAGAGCATAGGTGGTCTTGGCACCCTCATTAGCGGCATCCTGCTCACCGCGGCGAAGTGAACCGCTCACAATCTTGGCACCCTGCAGAGCAGGATTGAAGAACATGGAGCCATAACGAGCCATGCGGATGGGACCGAGGGAGAAGCTCTGGGGATTAGAGCGAATTACCTTGTAAATCCAGCCGATGTGCTCCGGGTGTTCAATACCCACACGGATAATCGTATCAAGGCCGGACATGGCCATATCATCAGGCAAAGGAGCACGGGCTGTGCGGCTGCGCTCAAGGAACTCACCGGCTTTCTGGAAATCAGGCTGAGGCTTCAGCAGGTATGCCTGCATAAGCATGAAGCACAGCTTGCCATCCATCTTCTGGGCCTTTTCCATGTCAGATACCTGGCCCTTCTGGTACATCTCCAAGTATTCCTCCATGAGCTTAATGCACTCCTCAAACTTGGAAGGATCACCGGCCACGTTATTGCGAGGATCACCGGCAGCCTGATTGAAGCGGCTGTAAGCCATGTAGAAGAGAGAAGCCGTCAGGAAGGGCTCATAGCCATTACCGTTGTTCATGTTCGGCTCAGCAAGAGCGCGGTCACGCAGTTTGCGTTCCTGGAAGCGGGGATCTGTGCGCAGCACCTTAAATGCCTCGAAAGCCTGCTCATACTGCTTTGCAGCAAAATAGATATTTGCCTTCTGCCAGTGGAAGAAGGGCTCATAGTGAGCAAACTGAGCGGCGATACGCGAGTTCGTGTTGCTATAGGTGGCAATCATGCGGTCGCAGAGGGCGATGGCTTCTGCCGCCTTGTTCTGCGAGATGAGCTGCTGGATCTGGGAGGCCGCAGTGGCAGGATCCTGCGCGTGACACACCATGGGCATGGCGGCGGCAATTGCCAATACGGCTGCTACGGTTGAGTTCTTAATCATAAAACAGAATAGGTGTTTTGTTAAGATGGTTAATTGTGAAGAGAGAGAAAACGACTGGGGGGAAAGGGGGCGGTTCTCCTTCTGAAGCAGAGAGGCGAACAAGAGAGGGGAGCTGCGGTGCCATGCACCGCCCAGCTCCCCCCTCAGGGGTTTTAATTAAAGGTTATAGCCTTCATCATTCCTGTGCTGAGGTACTCAGACCCACGGAGTGAATGCCGGCTTCGGCCAGAGCGGCCATGACGTCCACGATGCGCTGGTGCGGTGCACGACCGGCACCGGTAAGCATCACTACAGGCTGGGTGTCCACCGCCTCAGCCTGCTCCTTGAGCATCTTGAGGGATTCCACCAGCTGCTCCATGCGGCGCTGCTCCAGATAGGAGGCAGTACCGGGTTCGAGCGTCGGATCATATGCACCGCCCACCACGAGGTCATTATTCCAAGTCACCACACCGGTGGCCGACACATTGATGTTGCCGGGGTCCACCTTGGGACGCTGGGATGATGAGGACTGAGCTGGGGGAGGAATGCTGATATCAAGCTTCTTCTCACTAACGAGAGAGGTAGCCACAAGGAAGTAGATGAGCAGCAGGAAGCAGCAGTCAATCATCGAGGAGATGTTGGAAGTCATCTCTTCTTCCTCAGGTGCCTGAATTTTCTTGTGTCTTGCCATATTCGGAAAAGATGTTAAATGCTGTTCTGATTATTTGGCAGGAAGTGTACCGAACACGATGTTGGTCACACCGGCGGCGGCGGCGGCACGAATAGCACCAGAGGTGCGCTCCCAGGGAGCATCCGCGTCACCACGCAGGTAAAGACGAATCATCTGAGGTTCGATGGTGCCTTTTGCCTCCATAGCCTCACGCTGGCGCTTGATGAAATCCGTGAGTTCCTGGGCCTGAGTGCGGTTGTAACCGATACTGGCGCCGCTGGCATCTGCCACGCCCCAGATAGTACCGGGAGCGTATGTGGCATTATACTTAGCCAGTGCATTCGCATTCTTACCACCCATCACCTCAGGATCAGCAAACACGTTCACCACGATGCAGCCGTTAGCATCCTTCATCTCCGAAGCAGATACCGCATTGGGCATGTTCACGCTCGGATCCTTGGATACCGTAATCTGCGCGGCGTTCACAATGAAGAACATCAGCAGAAGGAAGCAGCAGTCAATCATGGGCGACATGTCCATCTCGCTCTTGACTTCCTCTTGCGGTCTTGCGTTTTTCTTAGCCATTTACAGGATTCGGAAAAATGTTTGTAAGGTTTACGCCTGCCCGGGGCGATAAATCACAGCGGGCAGGCCCGGATGGAACAGGCTTAGGCCTGCTCCTCTTCTGCATACTCAACTTCCTCTTCCACGCCTTCCTCATCATCGCCACCCAGACCCTCAGGGATACGGGCGAGCTGAGCCTCGGCATTGATGACGTTGATGGAGGTGTTCACCATCTCCTGGATAGCGTTCACACACTCAGCTTCCAGAGCCTGAGCTTTCTTCTTCAGGAAGAAGAAGGCCGGCAGAGCAAGAATGGAGATAATCAGACCCCAGAAGGTGGTGAGCAGAGCCACGGAGATGGAGCCTGCGAGCTGAGCGGGGTCAGCCTGGCCGGTTTCAGCGAGCACGGCGAAGGCGTCAATCATACCCTGCACCGTACCGAACAGACCGATGGAAGGAGCAATGGAACCGCAAAGGGCCAGCACGTCCACATACTTCATCAGGCGCGGGCGCTCATTTGCGGTGAAGTCAGCGATGGCGTCCTCAATGCCGTCCTTACCAAGATCCTCGGGACGATTGGCGTCAATGTTCGGCAGAGCGTAAGCAACCAGACGGCCCAGATAGGTGGGGCTGGTTGTAGCATGCTGAATGGCGGACTGCACGCGGCACTCAGTCATGAGAGCCACAAGCTGAGCACGCAGCTCATCCGGGCAGAACTTCTTCTTGGCCAGATCCATGATGCTGAATACAACGAGGAACACCGTGATGGCGAAAAGAATGACGAGCGGAATCATCGTCCAACCACCGGCAATCACCCACTTGTCGAGCATGTTTGTCTCCTTCACGGCAGCCTCAGCGCCTTCAGCGGCATCCTGAGCCAGAGCCATTGACATAGAGCCCACTGCAACTACTCCGAGAGAGAGTGCACGTACACCGTAGCGTATAATTGTGTCTTTCATAATAGTAAAAATGCTGTTTATGCAGAATTGACGCCTTTTATTTAACCAAATTTTCTCGACTTGTCGAGAAAGTTTTTCCCAAAAGTGGAATTTTCCGCATAAAATCAAGGGATAGCTGTCTTTTCTAAATATTAAAGCCAAGTAAAACAAGTATTTTTTGATACAGTTCTGTATTCTCCATCACCCCGGAAAATGAGCCGGAACCGGGACCAGCGGCATACAGGGGAACCGCCACACCAGTATGATTTTCCGTACAAAAAACAGCCTTCACTCGCCCGCGCTCGCGTGAACCATCTAGGATGATTAGACCGCCGGTCTGATGATCAGCAGTAACAATAAGCAGGGTATCCGGGTGCTGCTCCATCCACCTCATCACCAGTCCAACAGTTTGATCAAAATCCAACACTTCGCGCACAAGCTCCTCTAGCTTGTTATCATGAGCTGAAGAATCAATGCGTGAGCCCTCAATCATGAGGAAAAAGCCGTTTTCGGCATCCTCCAAGCGCTCCAGAGCACGCTGCGTGCAGCGCGGCAACAAATCCCCGCGGCGCGAAGCGGGCAAGCAATCACCGGGAGCAAAAAGCTCCACATCTGCCCCCTGAGCAGTCATAGCCTGCAGCTGTTCATCACTGAAGGCAGAGGCACCACCACCCAGCACTACATCAAATCCCGCAGTAGTCAGCGCCGCGGCGATGGCAGGCGTATTCCGGCGGCTGTCCACATGCGCATAAAAGGCAGCAGGAGTAGCATCCGTTATAGCTTTAGTAACCACCAGCCGGGTTCTCATCCCCTGCTCTCTCAACACAGCGGACAGAGATTTCAGCGGCGTACCATCAGGCAGCTGGCCTAGCATGCCATTATTCGTCTTCCGCCCGCAAGCAATAGCTGTACCGGCAGCAGCGGAATCCGTAATCGTACGATTAGCTGAGGATGTGCGAAGAAAAGCAGTCTGGGGCAGCGTCTGAATAAAAAGCTTACCACGGTTACAAAGCCACGCGGCCCAGAGCTGCTCACTGCCCATGCCATCCCCTATCATGAGAATCACATTTTTCGGTCGTGCTGCCGCCGGGGGCTCACTCAAATTATATTCCGCCACTTCATGCGAGGGCAGCCCATCCACCGTCTGCGGACGATACTCAGCGGCAGAAAGAAGACCGCCCAGCAACAGCGCAGCTGATATAAACATCTTTTTCATCACCTCAGCTATACCAACTTTCCACCCCCATGGCAAGAAAAAAGGCCACTACCCATCGGTAGTGACCCTGAAAAAATCTACTGCGTAAGCAATTTACTTACCCTTCACATCCAGCACGCGAACGGGCTCAACGGGCTGCAGCTCGGGCTGAGGTGTGCAGTTCTTGGGCATGGGGTGCAGAGCGGGCGCAGACTGAGTCTGGCAGCAGCAGGAGCTGAAACCTACTGCACAAGCAACGGCAAGCATCAGAGTTGTGAGTTTCATAAGAAAAAAATGACGTATGAAGTTATCGCTGTACAGTACAGCACATTTTCTCGCAAAAGTCAACCCCAAAACGGATTTTTATACCCACGAAAAGCCGTTTTTTCTACTCCTGTGACCCATAATATACTTGCACCCATCTGCATGCTGTGCCATAATGCGGCTGTTAACATGGCCAGACGCAAGCGAAAGAAAACTGAGAAGAGCCCGAGAAGGCAGCGCCAACGAAGCCTGTGGCGCAGGCTACTGCCTTGGCTTCTAATACTTCTGCTCATCGTCATTCTACTGCCGATAATAGGAAGTTACCACCTGCTTAGCTGGTTACAGGGAGATTCATTCAGAGAGAGACTCTCTGACGCGCTAGCCAATAAGGCTCAGGCAGCAGAAGTAGCCATCCCTGAAAATCTTCATATCAACGATGAACGTCTCAGCCTGCCTGCCGCCACCCTGCGCCGTGCCGATGTACTGCAGCAAGTAACGGCCCGTCGCCTCGTGGCGGATATCACTCGTGGCCGCCTCTTCCACCGTGAGCTCCTTATTAATAAGCTGACAGTGGAAGACGCTTCCGTGCGCCTGAATACCGCAGCTCTGGACGAACCCCTGCCCCCTGTCAGGGATATGGAAAACGGCATCTGGAGCCGCTTTATTCCGGAGCGTGTTATTCTGAATAATTTCGAATGTACGGATGCGGACATCGAGCTCGTCCGCTCCGGCAGCTCATATAGCCTGACTGGTTGCCAGATTACAGCCGCCCCCACCACACGCGGGAACATGACAGAGTGGCAAGTCACGCTGGAGAACGGCAGAGTGCACACCCCTCTGAGCTACCTTCAGACATGTAGCATCAAGAATGCCACCCTACTTTTCAATCCCCGCGCTATCATCCTTTCCGACTGCAGCTTCATGCTCACCCCGGGAGAAATGCGCATGAAGGGCTCATACCTCATGAGTAACCGGGAATGGTATCAGGAACTGCGCGTCAACAAGGCAAACGTGGAGCGCCTGCTGAACAATGATTGGCGCCGCCACATCTCCGGCGAGCTGTTCGGTGAAGCCAAGTTCACCGGCACCGGCGATAATCTTCACGAGGCCAGAGGAACGCTCTCCCTCCAGAAGGGCGAACTCGAGGAGCTCCCCATCCTTTCTGAGCTCACCATCGCGGACACGCGCCCGTACAGAACTATCGCTCTGGACAAAGCTGAGTGCCGCTTCAGTTTCCCCTATTCCAACCCCGCCCATAATATCGACCGCGCCTGGCTTTTTGACCGCATTGACATCCGAGCCGCGGAAGACGCCATCCGCGTGCGCGGCCACGTCATCATCGGTAGGGACCGCTCTCTGCGCGGCACTCTCACCGTTGGCATTCGAGAGAGCTCACTTGCTGCTATCTCCTCCATACAGTCCAACTTCATCGAGGAGCTTTTCACCGCACGAGGAGACGCAGGCTACCGTTGGGTAAACATCAACCTCAGCGGCACCACAGATAATCCGCAGGAAGACCTCACCGCCCGAGTACGGGCCCTGTTAATCGCCGCAGTACCGGAGGCTGCTGCGAATACCGCCACCGGAGTCACCCGCACAGCTACCGGCTTGCTGGAAACGCTGTTCTCCACCCCCAAGCAGGAAAGAGAACCGGAAAGTGACTCGGACTTCGACGAAGAAACTCCGTCTACTCCCCGTCCCTCAGCCTCAGGCATCCTTGACATCATATTCTGATATTTTTATGAGCGCCCAGACATCTTCATACCCTTCCCAGTACGTAGACTGCACCTGCACCATCGTAGAACGTTTTGCAAACACAGCCTTCCGTGCCACCCTGCCAAACGGCAAGCCCACGGTAGCGTTCGTGCAGAAGAAAGAAGCTTGGCTGCTGGATGAACTTCAGCCCGGCGACAAAGTGCTTTGCACCGTATGCCCAGCAGATTTTGAGCGTGCGCGCATACGAGCTCGGGCCTGAGCCGAAGCGTCATACTAAAACATTTTTCACTTGAACAGACAGGGGGCAAATGGTAGAATGGCGCTGTGACGCGTACGAAACCTATTATCTCCTGCATTCTGCCTGCTACAGACCTCCTGCTGACGCTTGGCTGCGTCGCAATTGCTCCAGCGTGCACCAATTTCATAGCCCCCTTTCTGAACTGGGAAAGTAGCCCAGGGTTCAACGTATTCACAGCCTCTCCTTTCCTTGCAGGTGTGGCAATTGCGGCGGTGCCAGTAATTCTTCGCATGGTGGGCTTTTACCACCGCAACAACATGCAGCGCCACGCCTCAGCCATACGCCAATTGTCCCTCTTCCTGACGTATTATCTCGTGGTTTTCGGGCTGTACGAAATTACACGTCCTGATACAGGCTCCGTGTACATGAACCATGTTATTCTGGTAACGCTGCTTCTCATCACTCCGGGGTTATACCTGCGCTACCTCCTGTTGCGCCTGCTGCAGTTCCATACACCTACCGGCCGTGATCATCTCCGTCAGGTCATACTTGCCGGCAGTGAGGAAGCCATCGCCCGCGAATGGGAACAGCTCTCCCCTTACTGGCGAAACAGCATGAATGTAGTCGGTAAAGTGGTGGAAGGAAAGACCTCTCAGGAAGAAGTTCAGCAGATTATTGAGCAGAACCACGTGCAACAGCTCATGCTTTTCGGCGGGCTGGATGCATACCGGGACATGGCTGAGACCATCATCCGCTGCGAGCTTCAGGGGATTGACATTTACGTACACCTGAAGAACAGTCACCCTGTAAATATGCGTGCGGACGTCACTGAGATAGGCGACCAGCGTATGCTTATCCTCACCTCCACACCTGTTTACTCTTGGAGCCGCATGTTCAAGGGCGTTTTTGACCGCATCATGGCCTTCTTTGGCATCCTCGCCACTTCCCCCATCTGGCTCGTCGCTGCCATCGGCATCAAAATCAGTGACCCGAATGGTAAAATCTTTTACCGCCAGCAGCGCTCCGGTCTGTATGGCAAGCCCTTTGGCATGTGGAAGTTCCGCTCCATGTACTCTGATGCGGATAAGAGGCTGGATGAAATTAAGGCCAAATACGGCAATGAGATGGACGGCCCCATCTTCAAGCTCACAAATGACCCGCGCATCTTCCCCTTCGGGCACTTCATCCGCAAGTACTCCATTGATGAACTTCCCCAGCTTATTAATGTACTCACAGGTGATATGAGCCTCGTTGGCCCGCGCCCCCTGCCCACATATGAGACCGCCGAGTTCCCGGAGATTTCCCAGCGCCGCCGCATGAGCGTGAAGCCCGGCCTCACCTGCTACTGGCAGATTGAGGACCGCAGCGACTGCAAGGACTTTGACCGCCTCATCGCTAAGGATCTCAAGTACATCGACAACTGGAATCTCCTGACGGATTTGGTGCTCATCCTGCGTACCATCCCCGTGGCCATCTTCGGCAAGGGAGCCAAGTAAAGCCAGGCATGTTCCACATCGTCCTCTTTCACCCTGAAATCCCTCACAACACCGGCGCCGCCGGTCGCTTGGCCGTCGCGACAAACTCCGCGCTGCACCTCATTAAGCCCCTTGGCTTCAGCTTGGATGAAAAGCACGTGCGCCGCACCGGGCTGGACTACTGGCCGCATGTGAACCTCCACCTCTGGGACTCCCTCGAGCAGCTCGAGGCCGCAGCCGATCCCGCAGCCCGCTTCTGGTACCTCTCCACTAAGGCTACACACTCCATCTGGGCTCCGGAAATCCCCCTGAAGGATGGCGATTACTTCGTCTTCGGCCCTGAATCCAAAGGGCTGCCTGAGCGCTGGATTACCGCCCACCCGGAAACAGCCCTGCGCATCCCCATGCCGGGTGAACACGCCCGCTCGCTAAATCTCTCCACATCCGTGGCCATCATGCTGTATGAAGGCCTCCGCCGCACCCTCCCCGCCCAGCAGTTATGAAAAACATCGTCTACTTCGATTTAGAAACCCGCTTCTCCGCAGCCCAAGTAGGTGGCTGGCATGAGGCCGGTAAGATGGGCATCTCCGTGGCCGTCACCTTCTCCACGCGTGACAACGCTTATCATATCTACACTCAGGACCAAGTGCAGGAGCTTATTGAGGAGCTCCGCACTGCCGACCTCGTGGTGGGCTATAACCACATAGGCTTCGACTATCAGGTCATCCAGCCATTCACCTTCTGGACGCTTGCAGATGTTTCCAATAATCTGGATATCTGCACGGATCTCACCTCTCGCATCGGTCACCGCCTCAAGCTGGATTCCGTCGCCTCCGTCACCCTCGGTAACTCCAAAACAGCCGAGGGCTTAGACGCCCTCAAATGGTGGGCCGAATACGAAAAAACCGGCGACCCGCAGAAGATGCTGGATATTGCACGCTACTGCTGTTTTGACGTAAAAGTCACCATGGAAGTTCACAAGTTCGGAGCCATGAACGGCTACGTGAATTATGTGGACAAAAAGGGAGAAACCGTCCGCGTGGATGTGGACTGGGTACTTTAACCTCCTCAGGGCCATACTCCCCGGAGTGGTTCCATAATATCACTCCCAGAACTCCTGCGCATTCTGCACGCGTGACATGTTCACATAGCGCGTGCGCAGCAGGCTGCTGTCCCTGTGACCGATTTCATATTGCAACTCAGTGTAACTGCGAAAGTGCCGCAAGTAGTAGCTGGCAAAAGTATGGCGGAGCACGTCCGGCACCCACGTACTGAAACCTGCTAGCCGCCGCAGTTCTCGCCAACGGAGGGACCACTGTGGAGGGCAAATGCGACCGGTGGAATAACTCTCCCTCAGCAAGCGGAGGAGCGGAGGCCGAATGGTCACCACGCGTGTGCCGCCGGTCTTACTGTGACGGGGTAAAATGCTGATAGTACCGCCTGCAAAATCCACCTGTTCCCAGCTTAAACGGGCCACCTCGTGCGGGCGTATCCCTGCGTACAGCATCATCCCTACCGCTGCCAAACAACTGCCACCTCGGTACACACGCGCCGTGCGGATAAGCCGTTCTATTTCCTCCGGCCACAGTATCTGAATGCACTTTTCCACCACCCCCGGTACCTCCACACGCGCCACGGGGTTCTCACTGCACCAGCCCCGCTTCACCGCTGTGCTGAATACTCCACTGAGCACCAGCCGGGCTTTCTGCCGCTGCCGAGGTGTATCAAATGCCTGCTCTATGTACTGAGCACATTCCTCCGGCATTATCGAACGCACTCGCCGCTGAGCCAGTCCCCTGCACCGCACCATGAAGCGCCGAGTAAAATATCGGAAGTCCCACTGAGTGCGCGCCCGGCGTGCTCTGCGAGCTTCCACAGCCGCCTCCACCGCACGAGCAAAACTCACTGTGCGCTCCTGACGCCGCAAAACTTCCACGCCCTCAGCAATGCATCGCCTCGCGCGCCTCACCCGCCCACGCCCCGCAACCAGCGCCTCCCGGGCAATAAGTGCGGCCTCCATTATATCAACTTGCGTGCACTTCAATATCTCCAATGCTGCCCTTTCCTGTATCGTTATATTTTCCATATGCATTACCCCTTTCGCAAACCGTATGTCAAGTTTAATTTTGCTATTGTTTCAAAATAATCTGTCAGTTACAATTTCTGATATATGTCAGGCTCAGCTTATTTAAATTCTCTTATTTTCATGGCAAAATATAACATTTCTTACGGTTTGCGAATGGTTAAATTGTCTACGTTCTTTTCCTTAAAGAACCATACATCTTCCCCTATACTGTCGCAAAACTAACGGCTCCCCTTCTCATCCCGCAGAATAAGACCGCCCGCAACCGGTATATTAGGTAGTTTTCATGTAATAACAATTGCATGTGTGGTAGCATCCCCGAGGCCGTCTTTTCAGCCCCGGGGATGCTTTTTTCTACCCCATCAAGCAATTCCCTGCCCCGTTAACCCGCGAATCACGAAATATTTTTACAACTTCGCATAATTTTGTTTGAACAAAGCGAAGGAATGGTGTATCATAATCACCAAGATGAACAACAACCTGACGACAAAACTGATGGAGGCGCTGCAGGCATCGCAGAAAAATGCTGCGAGTGGCGGCCGCGCCCAGATATACCCTGCAGAGCTGCTTCTGGCTCTTGTGCAGCAGGAGGGCGGTGTGCTCTCCTCCGTACTGAAAAAAGCTGGAGCAGATACGGACGTACTGACACGCGCTCTGCAAGAAGAGTTAGCACGCAAGCCCCGCCAGAACGGCGCAGTGGCCTCGGCACCGGGTATCGGCCCGGAGCTGGATAAGTGCCTGACCGCCGCCGAAGAGCAGCGCAAGCGCATGAAGGATGATTTCCTGAGCGTGGAGCATGTGGTGCTCGGCATACTGGAGGCAGAGCCGGAGCTCCGCCGTGTACTGGAAAAGTGCGGACTCACTCAGGAACGCTACCTTCAAGCCCTCAAGGAAGTACGAGGCAACCAGCGTATCACGGATCAGAACCCGGAAGAAAAATACGAAACGCTCGAAAAATACGGCACGGACCTGACAGCCCGCGCACGGCAGGGAAAAATTGACCCCGTCATCGGCCGCGACAGCGAGATTCGCCGCGTGCTGCAAATCCTCTCACGCCGCACCAAGAATAACCCTGTGCTCATCGGTGAGCCCGGTGTGGGTAAAACTGCCATTGCGGAAGGGCTGGCCCGCCGCATCGTGGATGGTGATGTGCCTGACAGCATGCAGGGTAAGCGCTTGGTGAGCCTGAACATCGGCTCCATGCTGGCCGGCGCCAAGTACCGCGGTGAGTTCGAGGAGCGCCTGAAAGCCTTCATTAAAGAGGTCACTTCCTCCAACGGGGAAATCATTCTCTTCATTGATGAGCTGCACACCCTTGTGGGCGCGGGTGCAGGTGGAGAAGGCAGTATGGACGCCGCCAACCTCCTAAAACCCGCCCTGGCTCGCGGTGAGCTGCGCACCATCGGCGCCACCACGCTGGATGAATATCGCAAGTACATCGAGAAGGATGCCGCGCTGGAGCGCCGCTTCCAGCCCGTATATGTGGCGGAACCGAGCGTGGAGGATACCATCGCCATTCTCCGAGGCCTGAAAGAGCGCTATGAAGTGCACCATGGCGTGCATATCACCGATAGCGCCCTCGTGGCCGCCGCCACCTTGAGCAACCGCTACATCTCGGACCGCTTCCTTCCGGATAAAGCCGTGGACCTCGTGGACGAAGCCGCTGCGCGCCTCAAAATCGAGCTGGATAGCATGCCCGCTGAGATTGATGAGCTGAACCGCACCGCCATGCAGCTGGAAATGGAACGCCAGGCCCTCGCCAAGGAAAAAGACGCAGACTCCAAACAGCGCCTCGAGAAAATCACCCACGAGCTGGCTGACACCAAAGAAAAGGTGGACGCCATGATAGCCCAGTGGAAGAGCGAAAAAGAGGTGGTCATCAGCGCCCGCGATGCTCAGCAGAAGATAGACACCCTGCGCACCGAGGCCGAACAAGCCCAGCGCAGGGGAGACCTCGCACGCGCCTCCGAGATCCTCTACGGCGAAATCCCGGCCGTAGAAAAAGCCGCGGCAGAGGCACGCGCCTCCCTGCTCCGCCTGCAGGAGAGCGGCGAAGGCCTGCTGAAGGAAGAAGTCACGGAAAGTGATATCGCTAAAGTGGTTTCCACATGGACCGGCATTCCCGCCGCCCGCCTTGCCGAAGGTGAGCGAGAAAAACTCCTGCACATGGAGGAACGCCTCGGCGCCCGCCTCATCGGCCAGCAGGATGCTGTGAAGGCCGTGGCCGACGCCGTGCGCCGCTCTCGCGCCGGCCTGCAGGATGAAAACCGACCGCTGGGCTCCTTCATCTTCCTGGGTCCCACCGGTGTGGGCAAAACCGAGCTGGCTAAGGCCTTGGCTGAGTTCCTCTTTGATGATGAAGCAGCCATGGTACGCATTGACATGTCGGAGTACATGGAAAAGCACAGCGTGTCCCGCCTCATTGGAGCGCCTCCCGGATACGTGGGCTATGATGAGGGTGGCCAGCTGACGGAAGCCGTACGCCGCAGACCGTACAGCGTGGTACTTTTCGATGAAATCGAAAAAGCCCACCCGGACGTCTTCAACGTGCTGCTGCAAGTGCTGGATGATGGCCGAATCACAGATGGACAGGGGCGCACCGTGGACTTCACGAACACAGTGCTCATCATGACGAGTAACATCGGCTCCCAGTTCATCCTCTCTGAAAGTGATGCTACCGCCCGTAACGAAAAGGCGCTGAACGCCCTCCGCGGCCACTTCCGCCCCGAATTCCTGAACCGCGTGGACGACATCATCATCTTCGACCGCCTGCAGAAGGAAGACCTCGCCCGCATCGTGGATATCCAGCTGGAGCGCGTCCGCAAACGCCTTGCCGCACGCGGTCTTAAGCTGGAGCTCACCCCCGCGGCCACGGAGCTTGTGGCTACCCACGGCTATGACCCCGTATACGGCGCCCGTCCGCTCAAACGAGCCATCCAGCGTGATATTCTGGACCCGCTCAGCCTCGCCATTCTCGGTGGCAAATACCCCGAGGGTAGCACCATCCTCGTGGATGCTGAAGGGGACAGTATCATCATGCGATAACACTCCCCCAAAACAAAGCCCGGCGATTCTCTCACCGCAGAGAATCGCCGGCTTTGCTTTACTACCTGACGCAGTCAGAGTTTGACTTCCCGCAGAAGTTCTGGCATAATGCAGGGCGTATATGGCAGAGGCAAGCAGTTTCGTTTTTTTCGGCAGTGATGAAGGCGCCGCAGGCAGTGCGGCGTCCAAATGCGCTGCAGAACTCTCAGCCGGCGGTGACGGTTGGGGTGATGAAACGATAGACGGCGCTGCTGCCACAGCGGATGAAGCCGTGGAGCTCATACGCCGAGCCATCTCCGGCCTGCAGATGATGAACATGTTCGGCGGGCGGAAAGTCATCTGGCTCAAAGGCGTGAACTTCTTGGCCGATACTCCCTCCGGTGCCCGTAGCGAGGCCGTGCAGGAGGCCATGGAAGACCTGCTGAACGTGCTGAGCAATCTGCCCTTTGACACCTACTTCATCCTCAGCAGTGCTGAGATGGATAAACGCCGTTCCTTCTTCAAGAAGCTCGGTACGGTGGCTCAGGTGAAAGAGTTCACTAAGATTGACATCTCCAAACCCGGTTGGGAAAGTGAGGTAGCCGCTCTCACCATGCGTATGGCCAAGCCCCTCGGGCTTACCTTTGATAATGATGCGCTGGATTTGTTCGTGCACCGCGTAAACGAAAGCACGCGCCAAATTGGCAATGAGCTGGCCAAGATAGATGTCTACCTCGGGCCGGACCGCCGCCGCGTGAGCATGCAGGACGTAGACCTCATGGTGGCCGTGTCACGAAACGGCGTTATCTTCGAGATATCACGCGCCATTGAGCAAAGCGACTGCCGACTGGCCGTGCGCCTTATCAATGAGCAGCTGGAGCATGGCGAAGCCGCTGTCACCATTATGCGTGCCGCCATCGAGCCCACCGTCAGGAACCGCTTCTGTGCCCGCCTCCTCATGGATTCCTTCGGTATCGATGCGAATAACTACCGCAGCTTTGAATCCGCCCTCGGCAAGCTCCTGCCCTCGGACCGCAAAATACTTCCCCTGAAGAAAGACGGCACGCCGAACGCCTACGCTCTTTTCAATGCCGCCCGCACCTGTGGCAAGCTCACCCTGAAAAAAGCCCGCAAGGATTTGCAGGCCTGCGCCACGGCGGACCGCCAGCTCGTCTCCACCCAGCTGGATGACCGCGATATTCTTCACAAACTCGTCGTCTCCCTGACAGCCTGAGCATTTTTTCTTCTCTTACCGGGAAAAATATGTTATCTATGCGGCATGAGGAAATACCTAGTGCCCGTACTTCTGACAAGTAGCCTTTGTGCTGCTGAGCCACCCCCTGCCCCGCCCACCTACGTATGCCAGCGAGCAGCGGAGGCCCTCACGATTGATGGCCGTGGTGATGAATCCGCTTGGCAGCAAGCCATGCGCCTCAGCCCGCTCAGGGATATAGAAGGCCCGGCTATTGCGGATGAAACTGTGGTGCGCATGCTCTGGGATAACGAGTATCTCTACGTGCTGGCAGACATGAAAGAGCCGCACCTGTGGGCCACGTTGCGCGAGCGCGATTCCGTCATTTACCACGACCCGGACTTCGAGGTATTCATTGACCCGGATGGCGATGGGCTGAACTATCTGGAGCTTGAGGTGAACGCCCTGAACACCGTGTGGGACCTCTTCCTCACCGCCCCGTATCGCACGGCCAATCAGGCTCTGCATGACTGGAACATCCCCGGGCTGAAAAGCGCCGTTCACCTGCGCGGCACCCTGAATAATCCGGCAGATACGGATGAAGGATGGAGCGTGGAAATCGCCATTCCTTGGAGCAGTATCACGGGGCATTCCGCCCAGCCGCGCCGCTGCTCGCCGCCCACAGCCGGTACCACCCTGCGCATGAATTTCTCTCGCGTGAACTGGCGCGTTCAGGCGGATGCCGCATCCCCCTGTGGCTACAGCAAGCTCACCGGAGAGAACGGAACTCCCCTGCCCGAAAGCAACCATGTGTGGGCTCCCACAGGCGTCATTAACATCCACTGCCCTGAGTTCTGGGGCTATGTTCGCCTGAGCGAGCGCCCAGCGGGCAGCGGGTTTGAAAGCATGCCCGTACCGGCCACGGACAATGCTCAGCGCAGTCTTTTCGCCTATTACAACGCCCAGCTGGCTCACCGCGCAGAGCACGGGCACTTCTCTTCCACGCTGAACACCGGCGGAGTCACACCGCTCTTCACCTCTCAGCAGTACTTCGCAGCCACAAGCACGGCAAGCGATGGCACAAAACTCACGCTGGACAGCAGCGCCCACCTCACCATCACCCCGCCGGATGAAAAACGCACTCCGCTTTATCTCTGGGTACAAGGCGGCAAACATGTGGGGGATACAGCGTGGTGGCAGCAGCATTTCGCCAAGCTGGCGGAGGCCGGCATATACGCCGTCATCATCGGCGGCAATACGGAGCAGCTCGCCCACCTCACCCCCATTGCTCATGCTCAGGGGCTGCAGGTGTACGCCTGGCTCTGGGCACTGAACCGCCCCGGGGACACCACGGCCCTGCAACACCCGGACTGGTACGCAGTGAACCGCCACGGCCTCTCCTGCCATGCACCGGAAGACCGACCCTTCGTGGAGTATTACCAGTTCCTCTGCCCTAATAACGCAGAAGCGCTTTCCCACCTGCTCGCTCAGGTGGACGCGCTCGCCGCCATTCCGGGCCTCACCGGCATCCAGCTGGATTACCTCCGCATGCCGGATGTCATCCTCCCACGCGGCCTGTGGGGGAAATACGGGCTGGACATGAGCAGGGAACTGCCTGAGTATGACTACTGCTACTGCAAGCGCTGCCGCAATGCCTTCCACCGCGCTTACGGGCGAGACCTAGCCACAGCGGCGGATGAAGACGCGGACTGGAGAGAGTTCCGCCTGCAGAGCGTGGCCCATGTAGCGAATGCGCTTTGTGAGCGAATCCGCAGTCATAACCTGCGTGCGGCCTGTGCTGTATTCCCCACCCCGCAGATAGCCTCCCAGCTCGTGCGCCAAGACTGGCAGCAGTTCCGGCTGGACCTTGCCCTGCCCATGCTTTACCACTCCTTCTATAATGAGCCCTCAGAGTGGGCCACAGCCTGTGCAGAACAAGCGGCAGAACAAACGCAGCAGCGCATCCCCCTAGCCCCCGGTATCCACCTGCCGGACTCCACTGCTGAAAGTCTCCCGGCCGAGCTGGAGCGCCTGCGCAGCACCTCACCTGCCGGCATCGGCCTCTTCTGTGATGATGATATCACACCGGCCATGCTGGAACGCCTGAGGCAGTGGCGGAACTAAGCCCACGTGTGCAAGCCCCTGTAAAATCAATCTCCCGCCCCGGCTGCTGCCGGAGCGGGAGACGCGTTATGCACATCATCTCACAAATCCCTCCCCGAGACCCGCCGGGGAAGATATTCATTCAAGAGCGCTCAGAGCGGACGCCCGAAAGCGAGGCGGTCATACTGCTCATTAGCGTAGCGGTGGCGAGGGTGTGAGGTACGCATGTAAGGTTCATGAAGGGGATGGGTGGGGTCACTGGCAATGCGGCGAGCTTCCTCTCGGGAATCCATGGGCGCACCGGCATGCAGCGGCGCTTCCTCCAGCATGGAGGCTGCCGCAAGCATGATACGCGCAAAATCCGCATTGGCCCGCAGGGCGGGGTTCGAGACCAGCTCCGCCACATCCACACCGGCACGGGTGCCCAGATGGGTGAGGAAATCCCCCACGGTACGCATGTTGTCCTCATACTGGCGGCCCCAGTCCTGCTGCAACTCAGCATCCGCCTGAGCTATGGCAGCGGCCTCAGCCTCTCGCACACCCGCAAGCATACGGCGCCCCTCTGAAGCATATTTCTCACAGAGGGCCCCCATGGCTGTGGCGGGCACACCGTACTCATGCGCCACCTGAGAAAGAGCAGCGGCAAGCTCAGGATTCCAGAGTTCATCCGGTGTATCTTCGGGGCGAGGAATGGCGTAATCCGCCGCCTGCTCCGGCAGTCCCACAGCAGCACGGAAGGCAGCCATGCGGCGGGTATCCGCCACATCCGGGTAGCCCTTCATACGCTCCAGCAGGGCATAGCTCTTGGCTAAGGCCTCCGGGCGGCGGAACTTGCCAAGCGTAGCTGAATAGGGCTGCAGCTCCTCAAATCTGCTGTACCACTCAGGGGTAAAAGCGCCATCAGCATCCATCACCGGCAGCGGCGGCAAAGGAACACCTTCTGCGGAAGAAACTGAAGAGGGGGTGGTTTCCGGCACTTCAGTACGAAGCTGAGCGCCGACCGTATCATCGTCTATATCAGGCTTATTATGCTTCATGTTCGGTATGGTTTGTGGGTGTTGTTTCCCGTGCAGCCAGTGCGAGCTGGTGCCGGATAACAAGGAATACTTCGCGGTGAGCGTCACGGCGCATGGCGTCCAGTGGGTCATAACTCCCGCTTTTGCCCTGAAAAACGGGCAACTCTGTCTCGAACCGGGCTTCCAGCTCAGCGAGCACCTGCTGGCCTTCAGGGGTGCCGAATACCGCCAGCAGGCGGCGGCGTGCAGCTCGTGCACGCTCTATACTTTCTTTCGGGGCGGGAAGAATCATAGCGTGGGAAGAGGTGCTTCGGGGGCAGCCCCGGAAGGTGACATAATGGAAGGAGCCGGGCCCGCATCCGCTGAGGGTACAACTGAAGCACCCTGCCCGGTCTGCGCGGCCTCTGCCGCCTGCTCACGCTCTCGGCGCAGGCGTTTCACTTCATGCTCCGAGCGCAGCACCTGCTCAGGCACGCCATCCAAGCGCGCGGCTAGGCGGAAAGCGGTCTCGAGGTCCACGTGGTCCACCAAAGCTGAATCCATGGCCCCCATCGTCTGCAATCGGGTGAGGGTTCGCTCCAGCCCTTCAGACTGAATGCGGCGCATAATCATGGCTATTCTCCCTTGGTATACCACATGAGGCTCTGCAATGGTGGCCTCCCCACGGCGGTCTGTCTGCAAAGCTGAAACAGGCGGCTTCGGGAATCTTCCCATGCGGAAAAGCTGAGCAAACACGCGCTCCATGAGCGGTTGAAAATCACAGGCGAAAAGCGTAAAGGACGGCGAGAAGAGCATCACTCGCTCATTCTCTCGCGCATATACCTCAGCGGCTGTCATCTGCTGCTTGCGCTCACTCCAGAGCTCCAGCATGGGGATAAAGAAGGCGCGGTTAATAGCATCCTGCTTCTGCCTCAAGCGCTCCATGCCCACATCATACCTCCCTTGGGTGGCCCATTCACGCGGGAAACCAAGGCTGGCGCTCTCGGGGCTGATGAGAGTTCGCCCTCCGGCGCGCAGGTCTACCTCGCCCACCTGATTAGCCAGCTCCAGTATACGGGGAAAGGCTGCTACCTCACCCAGCATATCGAGGATGCGATTCAAAAATTGGGCCTGCTGAATATCCGGAAAGACAAGGCGAGCCGGAGCAAGCCCATACGGACTTTCTCCCCATTTAAGGAAGCGAGTAACCATGTAAGGCATTTCGCGGTAGCCGCCTTCCTGCACGGTGCAGTTATCATCCAGGCTATAATAAATACTTTGCCACGCCATATTCTTAGTGCTTTGGCGTGAATGATTACGGCGCTCACGGGGGCTAACGGCATGCAGAAAGCGCAGGCAGGGCGTATGTTTATCCGCAGCTTTCTCACAGAGAGTACGTGCCCTCGGCCCCAAAGCGGCCAAGCCGAACTTGGCCTCCGCTTGGTGCGGAGAGAAACTGAACTCGCGCATGTAGGTATCAATGCGCCCCTCATCATTCTCCGCACACACAAACTGCCCGCAAGGAATATGCCGGAACAACAAGCGCCCGCTGCGGCTGCTCCCACAGAACAAGCTACCGGTGCCCAGCCCCACACGATCCAGAAAGCACTCATGCAAAGCGGTATAGAAGTTGCTTAGTGCAAGCTCACGGTTCGCGATTTCCGAGCAGCGGTTGTACCAGGCACTGGCCTCATCACCCGCTGCCGGGTCCGGGCTGGTCCACTTAAACCACAGCTCATTGCTGGGGGTCATGTAGCTCATGTGAGCACTGGCCAGCTTCTGGCAGGCCTCCACAGCAGTGGTGTCGCTCAGCCGATGTGCATCCCCCGCGGATTCATCCGCCGGCAGAAGATTCTCCCCGGAGAGCTGCCGAGAGGGCAACACATAGCGCCTGAGGCGGTCCCACCAACTCTCCCATGGAGCTCGTGAGGCTCGCAGCGCATGATAAACGCCAAGTAAGGAATCATGTTCCATATGCGAACTCATCCCAGTGTATCGTTACCTGAAGGGGTGGAGGCGGGTTTCATACCACCTGTATTCTGCGGTCGGCGTGCAGAGAGAATGGTGGAAAGAAGCCCCTTTCGGCGTGAGGTCTTCTGGTCATAGTCTGCTGCCGCATCAGAATCAATAACTTCTGACACAATCGCCGGACTGTTATCAACGGCAGGGGCGGAGGGTTTAGCGAATCCCATAGTATCGGTGTTCCTTTCTGTTATATGTTAATGTTGCTTTTTTATCGGAGAAATCAGGCGCTGCCAGCACAAGCGGTGTGGAACAGTACTGCGCAGCCCACGCTGAAAACAGGCCCAGCTCCGCCGCGGTACTTCCGCAGCCAAGCGGCGGGCCAATCCCAGCTCACCGGTGAGCAAGTGCACATACCAGCCATCTGATTCCGCCGGGCTTTCCGACAAATTCTCCCACTGCTCCGGGTGGCGGCTATCCGCCGCTTTCATCAGAACCACCAGTCGGGGAGACCATAAAACCACCCCCTGAGGATTCGCGGCCAGAGCCGCCAACTCCGCGGCGCAGTCTCGCCCCGCAGCCCGGTAGTAACGCAATGCTGTTAAACGCGCATCAGTGCTCATGGCCCAAACAATACGCCGGCACAGCCGCTGTTCCAAGCCATTTTCCGCATAGTCGCAGCCGCCCACGGGCGACATCTTTCGGCGAAGTGCTTTCCCCCTTGCTCACGCCTCCTGCCTGTGCAACTCTGTTCAGTACTCGGATTTAGTTCCCTTCACCATGAATACCGCACCACCAGATACACAGACCTCGGCTCTCAGCATCTGCAATCTCGCCCTCGCCAAGCTGGGAGAAGCCCCCATTAGCAGCATTTCCCTCAGTGGTTCCCCCGCATCCAGACTCTGCTACCAGCATTACCACCCCGTGCGTAGAGAACTTCTCTGTACGAACAGATGGTCCTTCGCTACCACTCTCACCGCCCTCCGTGCAGACACCGCTACTGACTCCCCGCCTTTCATGCACTGCCTCCCTTCCGATTGCCTCCGCGTGCTGGAAGTCAACAGTCCAAACTGGGCCCTCCGCGGGCGAGCCATCTACTGCCCGGAAGAAACAATTGAACTGCTTTACATCAAAGATGAAGAAAATCCCCTGCTCTTTGATCCCATGTTCACGGAGGCCTTTGCCACACGCCTCGCTTGCAAGCTCTGCATCCCCCTCACCAGCAGCACCACCGCTCGTGAAGCACTCACTCAGGAATACCACAGGCTCGCTCTCCCGCATGCCGCTCATCTCAATGCCGTTCAGGCTCATTCGAACGACTCTCATCCGCTTTATAAACTCTGGAGAAAATGCTACTCACAGGGTAACTTTTGTGAATAACTCTGTGTATAACCTTGATAACAAACCATACAACAAACTAATCATAAAACTATTACACAACTTACCAACATTGTGAATAACTCTGTGAACAACTTATCATGAAAGCGATAGATTTTGCATGTAACCTGCTCAAAACGCTGGGCGAAAGCGAACTGAGCGACGCAAATGCGCGCCTGCTGTTCTGCCTAGCAGCCGGCCTTCATTACAAGGAGGACATGAACACCTTTCTTAACAACGGCTGCAATAACGGCAATATCGGCAATTCTCTGCGCCGCCTCGAACAGCAGAAACTTATCCACCTTCAGAACAGAGAAACGGATTACTATGTACTCACTGATGATGGGAAGCAGCTTGTCGCTCACCTACTGCGTTTCCTTCCACACCGCCACCACTCATGCGAAAGAAAAGACACCTAACCATCGAAGAAAAACGAGACTGGCTGGCAAGCATCTTCCGCGATGAAAGCGGAGACTTCAGCCAAGCGGATAAGTTCAAGGCTCTGGCAGAAGACACTCGCCTAGCTCAGCTGCAGGAAGAAAAGGAAAGCAGCACCAAAACACCACCTAAAAAAACAGAAGACGTGCACCACATGCTAGCGGAGCTACTGCCTCCACCCATCACATAACAATAACACGCCCCCTCTCGTTCTCAAACAGGAGGGGGCGCTAAAATATAATGTAGCCTGATTATGCTGGCCCAGTTACACTTCCTACCTTTTTAATAAATTGAGGCAATCCTTTTGCTTCGGGCTCCCTTTTCTGAATGTTAAGATTAATCCCCCGCCTTCACCAGCAAATCTGAAACAGACACGTTACATTCACATGTGTCCCAAAGTTTGGGGGAATATAGCCATTGTGTACTCAAAATCAGCGAGTTTTGCCGAATTCTCCTTGGCCGGGTATCATACAGCCCGTTCATTGGCACAATTTTTCTTTTATCCCAACATCGGCGTAAGCCGCTTACTTTTAATTCGTAAATCGTAATTCGTAAATCAACGTGTCCCAAATCTTTGGGACACGTATGCACTCGCCTTGGGGCCGTAAAAATGGACTTGCAAAGAGGAAACAAGCATGCTACCATACAATCACCTAAGAATAAACTTACCCCATGACGCACACTATGCCTCACATCACCGCCTTTGCCATCAAATGGCTCAATTTATTTCTGGACGAGAAAACCGAACTCAAAACTTTGGTAGGGGCCCCTTTACCCGCGGCCTGCAGGGCCATGGGTTTTATAATGGACATGGGGCATTCGTTTGCGGACAAGTACAAGCCAACGGGCTGGAGCATCGATGACTTATACAACGTGCTAAACGAGGTGACGGATATCTCTGTGCTCGGGAATGGCCTCTATTCTTTATGGCGTTATTACAATCACTGGGCATACTCTGGCAAGGAGATTTTGGTGCCCAGCAACCGGGGGTGGTTCATTCTTGCCTTGCTTCGTATGGGCGAGTTATCTATCCGTCACCCTAATCAGCCGCTGGCAAAACCGCTGATTGGGGAGAAAATCAGCCAAGAGCAGCTTACGGCAGAGCTAGAACTCCTAGAAAACATACCAAGTTCGGCGGGTGAAGAAATTGCGGCTAGGCTCATCAATACAGCCGCTGAGAAAGGAATTACCGAGGCGCTGTATTTACTGGGTGAGATATTTGAATACGGAAACGGCTTTGAGAAAAATCACCATTTTTCATTCAGCTTTTACTATCAGGCGGCCCAACGACAACACGAGGACGCTTGCCTCAAAGTGGCAGAGTGCTTCAGGACCGGCCGCGGCACAGAGGCGGATGAGAACAAGGCAGTGCATTGGTATGAACAAGCTGCTATGGCCGGCAAGGCGGAAGCGCAATTCTGGTATGGCATAGCGCATGAAGAAGGCATCGCGGTTCCGGCCGCGCTCGGGGAGGCATTAAAATGGTATCTTCTCGCGGCAGAGCAAAACCATGCAGGGGCACAATACAATGCCGCCATCTGTTACCACTATGGGCGAGGAACCGAGGCGGACGTGGAGAAGGCGCTCCATTATTATCAACTTTCCGCAGAGGCCGGCCACAGCGCGGCACAGTATAATTTAGGCGTCTGCTGCGCGGAGGGCATCGGCAGGCCCGCAGATATCCGCGAGGCGGTTTACTGGTACACCAAGGCCGCAGAATCAGGTTACACCAAGGCTCAGGTTAATTTAGCCTCTTGCTACCAGCATGGCGATGGGGTGCCCACGGATGCCGAGATGGCAAAACTTTGGTACACCCAAGCAGCGAAACAGGGTGACCCATATGCCATGGAGGCACTAAAGCAATTAACTGAAAAATAATCCCCCCTACCTAATCCATATCTAGAAAGCAAGCACAAAAAAGCGCACCGTTATGGTGCGCTTTTTTGTGCTAGCCTTTGAGAAGGGTACGGCACCCCGCTGTTTTGTACTTTAGAACAACGATTTTCCACCCAAAATCCAAGTCCTTTTCCAAGTCCTGCGAACTCATAGTTTCTCAATATCCCCCATCTTACAAAACGAAAAAAAACAGCTCTCTCGCACTAAATAATTGACAAACCACTCGAAAAGTGCTACATAGAACTTGCCATGGCACGCTGACGCCTCTGATCTTCTTTCCGGAGAAGACCAAGCGCAACAAAGCGTGCCTTATTTTTTATGCTAAAGCAACAACCATATAGCCATCCTTTCCTAAGCTATGATGAATTGACCCGTCTTCTCATTCAACGAGGAATGCGGGGTGATTTCTCTGTCATTAGACGAAGACTGGAAGACGTAGGCTACCAGCGTTTGCAAGCATATTGGGGAACAACAGACGACGGCCAAATCCGAACAGATTTTGATACTATATGGGCTCAATACTGTTTTGATCGTCAAATACGTTTAATGCTACTGGATGCCATTGAACGTATAGAGGTAGCTATTCGTAACAGGCTCGTTCATTATTTCTGCGAAGCATATGGACCTTTTGGTTATCTGGATATAGATAACTTCCATAACATCAAGCCGGACAAATGGCAGAAATGGGTGAATAAATTACATGAAGCATCACAAAAAAGCGCCTTATTGCTCGTTCGTGACTTCTTTGCGCGCTATTCCGATAAGCACCTCCCCTTGTGGCTAGCATGCGAGCTAATGGACTTCGGCTCTTCTGTATTCTTCTTCAGTAGTGTCGAACAACAGATTCAGAAAAAGGTTTCACGCTCACTCGGTCTTCCTACCCCAACCCTATTGACTTCTTGGCTTCGGGCGCTAAACGA
>JAZOMC010000018.1:0-86203 GCA_045653545.1 Akkermansia sp. | reverse complement strand
CTTTCACTAGGCAAGATTGAAATCAGATGACTGGATAAGTAGTTGGAGGCCGACATCCTTGTGCATCTGTCCGTAGACGCAGGTTCCTGACCTGCGTTTTTTTTATTTTCTTGATTTTCCCTCTATTCTGCAGAGATGGATAAATATCATTCAGCTTGCCCACTCGTCGTGGGTTCGACCCCCCTTGAACAGTAAAGCCCCTCTGGTGAGGGGCTTTAGAGCGGATGATGGGATTCGAACCCACGACATCAACCTTGGCAAGGTTGCGCTCTACCACTGAGCTACATCCGCGTGTGAGGCTTGCGCCTTCTTTTGGTGAAGAGCGGATGATGGGATTCGAACCCACGACATCAACCTTGGCAAGGTTGCGCTCTACCACTGAGCTACATCCGCGTTTCTTATGTTTGCTTCCTTCGCTGAAGGGCGTGGAAGCGGGGCTATTATACATATGTGTGACGGGATTGCAAGCCTTTTTTTGCAAAAAATGCAATTTTTTTTAATAAAAAGCAGCTCTGCGGTGAAGCAGAGCTGCTTGGAAAAGTCCGTGTGATATGAAAATCAGTTGGCAGGGACGGGCTGCAGGCCGCTGGCCTCCAGCTGCTGAAGCATCTCAGGGGTCAGCTGGATGGGGTTGCCCTGGCGGCCGGGTGCGGGCTTGATGTCGTGAAGCTTGACCTTGAAGATAAGGGTGGCGTTGTTGCCGATGATGCCGGGGCCCTGTTCGCCATAAGCGAGGTCAGCGGGGATAACCACCTCCCACTCGGAGCCGATGGGCATCATCTGCAGAGCCTCTGCGAAGCCGGGGATAACGCGGCTGATGGGCATGTCAACCGGGGTCTCGCTGGCGTCAAACACGGTGCCGTCTACAAGGCGGCCCTCATATGTTACGGAGGCGAGAGCGTTCTGGCCATCAGTGGAAGCATTGTACTTGCGGCCCTGACCGGCGGTGATGACGCTGTACTGAATGCCGGACTCAGTGGTGGTAACACCTTCCTTAGTGCCATTGGCAGCCATGTAAGCCTGACCTGCGGCCACATTAGCAGCAGCTGCAGCCTGAGCACGCTCCTGAAGTACAAGCATGAAGGCCTGCATGCAGGTAGCTACGTCCTTTTCACGCATAACGGGGTCAACTCTGTTGGCAAGGCCGTCAGCCACACCGCGGAAGAATACATCACGGTCGAAGTCGTCAGCCTGCAGAGTGTTTACCTCCATGGCGAGCTGATTGCCGAACTGCTGACCGAGCAGGTAAGAGAACACGGTCTTCACTTCCTCAGGGGAGGGGGTGGCCGGAGTAGCTGCCACGGCGGCCGGTGCAGTGGCCGGTGCGGGGGCTTCCTGGGCGAATGTAAGCGGTGCCAGGGCAGCGAGGCCGAGGCTCAGTATGTTGCGTGTTGTGTGTTTCATGATAAAAAAATGGGTTTGAGGTTATTAGATTCTGAGAATGCAGCCTCTGTTGTTGAGGATAGCTGTCATAATGGAATCGTAGATTGTGTCGAGGTCCTCTGTTTTCTCTACCTGATATTCCACATTGTGGCTGTAGGTTCCTTCCGGGAATGATTTGGTGGGGAAGCTGCTGTCAGCCCCGGTGTGGGACTCCACGAGGCTGCGAGTGTTGCGAGTCCGCTCGCGCATGCGGGCCTGATGGCTGTTGACATTCATGCAATAAAAGCGGATGCTGTTATTGCCGGCGGTGTCAACGGTGACTTCTCGGATGGTCAGAGTGCCCACGTTGTATGTGTGCTTGGATACAGAGGCGACTGTGTCAAGGCGTACACTGGTGATAGCCTTTTTCGGGCAGCCGATGATGCACACCCAAAACTTGTAGTTGACACTCTGCTCACCCTGGGACGTGTTGTTGAAGTCTACGCGTCCCATCTGTGCGTTTGCCGGAAGAGCAGTAAGCAGCATGGCTGCAGCCGTAAGAATGGAAAGGAATCGTTTCATATGTGTATTCTTCTACGCTATTAGTGTTTGCTTGTCAAGGAAAAATCAGGGCAGCCTCCACGAACTGCGTCTGCGGGCGTATTCCTCACGTGGAAGAAGAATGTAGACCGGTGTGCGTGCCGGGTTTAATCTGGCAATCATGGCACGGAGATTTTGCTCTTCCATGGAGGTGCAGCCGGCTGTGGCTGCGGCGCCGTCTCTGCGCCAGATGTGGAAAAATATAGAGGAGCCGGCACCCACCTTCGGCTCATCCGTATTGTGGCAGATAAGCAGCTTAATGCTGTGGGGGTAATCCGTTTGGCGCATCTGTTCACGCAGCTCCCATGTGGTGCGGGCTGGGTGGTCCAGACGCACGTGGCGATTATAGAGGTGCGGGTATGCGGGGTCACTTACCCAGAGATCCTCCGGGCCCACTTTCACGTAAGGTATGCCGGGATGATGCTGCACGGCGCGGCGGTTCGTCACCCAGAGTCCGCCGATGGCAAAGACGCCTGCGGGTGAGCGGCCATCGCCCTCGCGTTTGACTGTGCCTCTCCAAGGATTGCTGTGCAGGCCGAGTCCCCATACGAGACCATTGCGGCCGAGGCGCCCACGCCATGGACCCATGACGCGCACCCATTGCCCCTGAGCATTTTTCTCAACAAGGGAAAGCGTGACGTGTGAGCTGTCCCAATTATCAGCTATGCCGATGATGGCCTGAGAGCAGTTGCGTGGCACGGCTGCCACCGCCAGTCCGCATAAGACGAGCAGCAGGAGTATGGCTGTATGGAGGTATCCCTTCATCGCGGGGTTCATTATAATGCCGGGACAGAGCTTGTGCAAGCATGCAGCGCGTCAGTATGCCTGAGCCCTTTCCTTGCGTTTTTCTGTGGAGCTGCTTCTTTTGACTTGACAAAAGAAATAAGAAAGTGTATAGTCCCGCGCGCATGGCTACGGATATCCGCTTCAAACGTAACTTTTCTATTATTGCTCACATTGACCACGGCAAGACGACTCTCTCTGATCGTCTGCTGGAGTTCACGAATACCATCGGCGAGCGTGACAAGCAGGACCAGCTGCTGGATGCCATGGATTTGGAGCGTGAGAAGGGCATTACCATTAAATCGCACCCTGTGACTATGCGTTACAGGGCCAAGGATGGTAACACCTATGAGCTTAACCTGCTGGATACTCCCGGCCACGTGGATTTCTCCTACGAAGTAAGCCGTTCTCTGGCCGCCTGTGATGGCGCCGTGCTTATTGTGGATGCTGCTCAGGGCGTGGAGGCTCAGACTCTTGCTAATATGCACCTTGCCCTTGACCAGCAGCTTGAAATTGTGCCGGTGGTGAATAAGATTGATCTCCCCAGCGCAAACCTGCCTAAGGTTTACAAGCAGCTGGAGGATGTGGTGTGCATTCCCCATGATGAGGCTATTCTCTGCTCGGCAAAGGCCGGTATTGGTATTGAGGACGTGCTGGAAGCCATTGTGAGCCGCGTTCCTTCTCCCAAGCCTGCTGAGGACGACAAGCTGCGCGCCTTGGTGTTCGACTCCGTATATGACTCCTACCGCGGCGTGGTATCATACGTGCGCATGGTGAGCGGTACCGTTTCCCGAGGCATGAAGGTGAAGCTTTTTGCTACGGATGAGACTTATGAAGTGAAGGAGGTGGGTGTGTTCACTCCCAAGATGCAGGCTACAGATCAGCTTGAGACGGGTGATGTGGGCTACATCATTGCGAACATGAAGTCTGCGGCTGACGTGAAGTTTGGTGATACATACACCAACCTGACTAACCCCTGTTCCGAACCGCTTCCCGGTTTCAAGGAAATCCGCCCCATGGTGTTCTCCGGTATTTATCCGGTGGATTCCTCTGATTATGAGGCTCTGAAGGCCGCTATGGCTAAGTTGCAGATTAATGATGCCGCTTTCACATACATGGGCGAAAGCTCCGTGGCACTTGGTTTCGGTTTCCGCTGTGGCTTCCTTGGCCTGCTGCATATGGAGATTATTCAGGAGCGTCTGCGCCGTGAGTTCAACATGGACGTTATCTCCACTTATCCGTCCGTAATTTATGAGGTAACGAAGACGGACGGCACGGAGATGCTGGTGGATAACCCCAGCATTCTGCCTGACCCGCAGGAGATTCAGGAGATTCGTGAGCCCATCGTGAAGGTGTTCGTGATGATTCCTGCTGATTACATTGGCGATATCATGCGCATCGTGATGGAGAAGCGTGGCGAAGTGGTACACACCGAGACAATTGATGACACCCGCGTGATGCTTACCTGCCGCATCCCCATGGCTGAAATTCTTGTGGACTTCAATGATAAGCTCAAGTCCACCACCCGTGGTTATGGCTCCATGGACTACGAGTATGACGGCTATCAGGCCGCAAAGCTTGTGAAGATGGATATGATGATTGCCGGTGAGCCTGTGGATGCCTTCTCCATGATTGTGCACCGCGAGCGCGCTGAGTCTCAGGGCCGTGAGATTGCTCTGAAGCTTAAGGATGTGATACCAAGACAGCTCTTCACCGTGGCCATTCAGGCCTGTATCGGCGGCAAGATTATCGCTCGTGAGAGTATTTCCGCTATGCGTAAGAACGTGACGGCCAAGTGTTACGGCGGTGACGTGACCCGTAAGCGTAAGCTGCTTGAAAAGCAGAAGGAAGGTAAGAAGCGCATGAAGTCCATCGGCCGCGTGAACATTCCGCAGGAGGCCTTCATTAATGTGCTGAAGACCGGCGATTAAAGATTTCGCAGTAACAGCATAATGGCAGGTATCATGCCTGTCAGATACAGCAGGCAGAACACTAGCGTTCCCGTGGTGTTCTGCCGCGTTGTTTGTACAAAGGCGGGGATAAGCGGCAGGGCTGTTGCAAGGGTGATGAGCGTGAGCAGCCAAGAATTATCATGGCAGGTACAAATGGCGCTCCAGCTGAGTGCGGTTGGGTACCACATGAGTACGCCGGCTATCAGGATGATGTAAGCGCTTGCAGTTTTGACGCCGATAGAAAGCGCGGCGATGCTGATTAGCGCCCACATGGGGTAATGCAACTGTAGGGCAGGTACATGCTCTACGCCACAGCCACTGAGCGTGACGAGGGAAAGAACACATGCGCTCAGAATAAGTTGGATAACGGCGTAAAGAATGAGAAACAGTTTCATGCTGCCATACTAACATTTCCTTGTTTCGGTGGCAAGTTTTTTATCGTCTTGCCTTGGAGGTGTAATTATGATAGACTCCCCGCGTTACATCATGAAAACGGGCTTAGTTTTAGAGGGTGGTGCTATGCGCGGTATGTTCACAGCGGGCATACTGGATGTATTCATGGAGGAGGGGATAAGCTTTGACGGCACCATCGGGGTGTCCGCCGGTGCTGCTTTCGGAGTGAACTATAAGACTAAGCAGATAGGCCGCGCCATTCGGTATAACATGCGCTTTTGCGCCGATAAACGCTACTGTGGCTTGTGGGCGCTTCTGCGTGATGGTAATATATACAGCACGGATTTTTGTTATGGTGAGGTGCCGGTGAAGCATGATCCTTTTGATTTTGACGCCTATAGTCGGAACCCTATGCCTTTTTATTTGGTCGCTACGGATGTGGAGACAGGTGAGCCTGTTTACCATGAGTTTGGCGGCTATGAAGACCACGGGTTTGATTGGATTCGAGCCTCATCTTCCATGCCGCTTGTTTCACAGATGGTGGAGATAGAAGGGCGCAAACTGCTGGATGGGGGAATATCTGATTCCATTCCGCTGCGATATTTTGAGAGCATTGGCTACAAGCGCAATGTCGTGATTCTCACCCAGCCGCCCATGTTTGAAAAGAAGGAGAATGGCCTGCTATTTTTCGTGCGCATGATGTACCGAAAATATCCGCACCTTGTGCGTGCCATGGAGCAGCGCCATGTGGTATATAATGAGACGCTGCGGTATATAGAAGAGCGCGAGAAAGCCGGTGATGTGCTCGTGATTCGTCCTGGTGCGCCGCTGCCGGTAAGCCGTGTGGAAAAGAAGCCCGAGCGCCTGAAGGCTGCTTATGAAATAGGCCGGGCTATGGCAATGAAGCGCTTGGAGGAGGTGCGGACGTTTCTGGAATCTGCTTCGAGTTGATTTTAAGGCATCGCAATGCCTTAAAATCCATAATGCGAGCTGCAGCCCGTGGCTGAAAGTATACCAGCGGACTGCAGCGCAAAGTGGATGAGGTTAAAGCAGATTATTTGGCTGCTTTCAGGAAGCTGTTAAGCTGGCCGCTGATGGTGTCCGCGTAGCCATTGGGGTCACGCCACCAGTCCAGAGCCCATATGTGGCAGAGCTTCCAGCCGAGAGATTGCAGTACGCTTTCTCTCAGCACGTCGCGGTCACGCGCGGTGGCTGCTCCGGCATATCCGGGACCATCCAGCACGATGCCGGCGAGCATGTTGCCGGGCTGGTGCGGATGGGCGATGGCGATGTCTACACGGAATCCGGATACACCGAGATTGCTTACGCACTTCCAGCCTCGCTGTGCGAGGGCGGTGCAGATGGCGCGCTGCAGGCCGCTTTCTGCAGCTTTTGCTGAAGTTGTGTTGTTGTTGAAGTAAGCATTTGCGCCCATACGCGCACACTCGAGGAATCCGCGCAAGTCCTTAGCGCCGCGTGCGCGGGTGCGGTTCAAATCAATATCCTCCGGTTTCATGGAGCTGAAAACGCGCATATCGGTACGGGCACGGGTGATGGCCACGTTCAGGCGGCGCTCACCGCCGGTCTGGTTCAGCGGGCCGAAGTTCATGGAGATATTGCCTTTTTCATCCGGGCCGTAGGTGGTGGAGAAGTAGATGACGCCGCGCTCATCACCCTGCACATTTTCCAGATTCTTCACGAAAATAGCCTCAGGATTCTCTTCATCGAAGAAGGGCTCAAGGGAGTCATCCTCTGCGCGCGCCTTTTCCAAGAGATCCAGTATGAGCGCTTGCTGCTGGGTGTTGAATGTCACGATGCCGATGCTCGTCATCTCATTGTACTCAAAGCCCGGGCTGCGAAGCACGGAGAGCACGTTTTTCACTAGGGCTTCTGCTTCCTTCTTGTTGTACCGCTTGCTGCCACCGCGTTCGTAGGTTCCCTCCACATAATGGTACTGCAGGGCGGTATCTTTTGCCACGGGGGCAGGGAAGGTTACGAGCTTGTTTTCGTAGTAATTCCTATTAGAGTAGGCGATAAGGCTTTCAGATTTACTGCGGTAGTGCCAAGTGAGGTTCATTTGGGGGATACCGCAGGCGAGGCATTCATCCAGAATGCTTTCCAAATCCACCTCCACTTCGTCCTCTTCATCTTCACCTTCTCCGGTCTTGCCGCGGGAGAAGAAGCTGGTGGGCGGCATCTGGCGAGGATCACCTACAATGACGGCACTCTTACCACGGGCAATGGCGCCAATGGCATCCCATACGGGAATCTGCGAGGCTTCGTCAAAAATGACTACGTCAAATGGTTGGTCCTCGGGAGTGAGATACTGGGCCACGGAGAGCGGGCTCATGAGCATACAAGGTTTCAGCATGCGGCTGACATTCGGTGTGAGCGACAGCAGTTTACGTATAGCCTTGTGTGCGCGCTGCTTGCCGATTTCGTGTTGCAGTTCAGCAAGCTCCTTTGCGTAATGTGTATGGCCTAATGCCTGATTGCGGAGCAGGAGCTGCAGGTGCTGGCTGGCGGAGGTGAGGAGTTTTTCGTCCTTTTTCCTGAAGTCCGTAATCTGCTGCTCGTGTGTGGGGGCGCTGAAGCGGGTGAGGGTGTCGTTAGCGTCCACCGCAGCGCGAAGTCTGCTACGAGAGAAGTTAATGCTGACGGCATCTTCCGCGTTGTCCGGTGTCAGCTCTCGGCTCTTCAATTTTTCTACGACTGCCTTTGTCGTCGGATTTGCTGCTTTTGCCGCGCACTCGTTCCACAGCACCACTTGGCGCCATTCTCGGCGTATGCCCAATAGCTCATTTGCCTTTTGTGCAGCGTTTGCGTTGCCTTCAAAGTGGCTGATGGAGCACCCCAGAAGTATGGTCAGCTCAGATGCCAGCTTGTCGTATTCTTCGGCGCATGTTTTCAGCGTGGTAATATGGCTGGCAGCTGTTGAGCCGGGCGCAAAGGGATTAGCCTCTGCCGTAAGGTACTGATGGCAGAGCTGTTGAATATCAGGAATCGTGCTGAGTTCATCTGCAATAGCCTGTGCGGCTTCCACATCACTTTGTTGTGTTTCTGTGCCTTTACGGAAGTGAGACAGTGAGGTGTCCTTCATCTCACTGGTTTCCTTGAGGCGGCGCATTGTCATGAGACGCTCCAAATCAGTTCCGGTATCAGGCGTTTTACGACTGAATGCGTGTATTTGCAGCGCTTTGCGTATACGGCGATTGGTAAAGAATCTGCTGATGAAGTTTGAGAACTGAGCCTCTCTCCACTCGGTATAAAGGCTGGGAATGCTGGAATCATCCTCCAGATTTTCCGGGTAAGGCAATGAGAGGTTTTTGCGGCAGAGCCGATATTCAGTGGCTTGGCGTACAAGCTCTTGCAAACTCTTAATGGCCTCGGCAGCTGTAGAAGGAAGCAGCGGTGTGTTATTTTGTCCGTATGTGCGGGCAGCAAGAATGAGGAGTCGTATCAGCTGAGCTTGCTTGCCGGCAACCTCATGCTCTGATAGATTGAGCTCATTCATGAGCGCTCTCATGGCGGCCTCCCTGCGCTCTGCTGCGCGGCTGAAGCGGGGCAGCAGCTCCGCTAAATCATCTTCCCACTGCATGGAATAGCGAGCAGTGCGGATGACATCTGCCACACCGGGGAAGAGGTGCGCCACCGGGGCAAAGTGATTGCACAGTTCGTACGTGAGGTCTGCCGTGGCGGCCTTTTCTTCTGCACTGATGGCAAGAATGTTATCGGAAGGAGGCGGAAGTTGAGGCATCTCCGGTGCTTCTGCTAGCAAGCATATGTCTTCATACAGGCTAGTACCATCCGGATAGAGATGGTGTAGTTCCCAAGGCATGAGATTGAGGCCGAAACGTACCTGCAGCATGCTGCTGACACTACGTGCCCAGGCTGATTTTTTCTCAGGCTGCTCCAGCGCGTCCAGCGATGCTTTGAACTGGGCAATGACGTCTTTCTTGACGGCCTTGTTGGAGTGCAACTCCAGGCAGAAGTCCCCGAGCCCGATGCGTTTCAGTCGGTTATACACCACGGTGAGAGCTGCGGATTTTTCTGCCACGAAGAGCACCGTTTTGCCGTGCCCGAGGCAGTGGGCTATCATGTTCGCGATGGTTTGACTCTTGCCTGTACCGGGAGGGCCGATAAGCACGAAGTTTTTCCCGCGCCCGGCTGCCAGAATGGCGGAAAGCTGGGAGGAATCTGAGGAGAGCGGGGTGTATACTTCCGCCGCGTTTGCTTCATTATCCAGCGTGGCCGGCTGTGGGAAGCCTACCTGAGCCGGGAAGGGGGCTCGTTCATCCGCCGCGAGATGGCTTACAATCGGATTTGCTTTCAGCTCAGCCTCGCGGTCGCACATGTCCTTCCACATCAGATATTTGGCAAAGGAGAAGATGCCCAGCGTGCAGAGGTCGCTGACTTCCCAGCCATCAAAATCCTTAATGGCGCGGCGCACGATGTTGAAGATGCCCGCCACGTCCAGTCCGGAGGCGTCCGTGGGTAAATCGCCTTCCAGCTCCGGTATGCGGACATTGTATTCTGTTTTGAGTAGCTCCAGCAGGGTGAGGTTGATGCGCGTGTCCTCGTCCGTAGTCTGCAGGCGGAATCCGCTCTTCACCGTCTTGCGCGTCAGGCGTACAGGAATGAGAAGCAGCGGTGCCATCAGCGTCTGCTTTCCCTTGTCCCGTCGTACCCATTTCAGGAAACCGCAGGCTATGTAGAGCGTGTTATAGCCGCTTTCTTCCATATCCTTGCGTGCGGCGAGGTAGAGCTTGTAAATCTTTTTCTCTAATTCATTGCCGTCAAAGATATTATTGTGGGGTACTGCCAGAAGAGTGCCTTTATTGTAGGCCGTTGTAACCTGCTCATGAATCTTCCGATTAATTTCTTCCTGATTATCCTGTTTGATAGCCTCTTGAAGCGGCATGAGTAGCTCTATGCCTTTAATATGGAAGCTTTTACCATGAGCAAGTTCATCCTCCAGCTGTGCCGGATTGTCTAAGATAAGTTTCAGCTGAGCTTTGTCGGTCTTGCTGTTCAGCAGGTTGTTCCTCATGGATAAATCCAGCAGCTTCAGCTGCCAGTTTTCCATGCGAGTTCGCTTGCGGGCTGTGACAAGAGATTGCTCTTCTTCTAATTCGGCAGCTGTTTTCTCCGGGAGAAACTCTGGTTTTTGAGCCTCAGGCGTCTGGTCATCAATGGCCGGGGTGATATCCTCCTGCTCTGTAGACTGGTACAGAGATCTGATTCCCATATGCCAAATCTGCCTGATGTCCAAAGCATAGTGCAACGACATTCCCTTGAGATTGTTTTTGCCAATTTCGCAAGTTTCTTCAAAGCTTACATCCTTGCCACGCGTGAGAGCCGTTGTTTCCAGCAGAATAAGTTTATTATGTTCGGCGAGATATTGAAGCTCAGAAATACTGCGGGTAACGGGCTTGGTGAGTGTATCTTTTTCACGCATGACGCCGATGAAGGCGTGCCCTTCAACGAGGATGACAATGGGATTGAAGCGGGCTTGTCCCATGATGGCTGCCATCAGCATGGTGGAATCCAGACATGTGGCGCAGCCTCTATGAATAATCTGAGAGGGATTGCGGATTTTCTGCCTAATTCCATTTTCTAAATCGACATGACCTTGGGGGGGTAAGGCATAATTGATGTTATAACTTTTCAGGACAGCCCAAATAGCTTTCAGCTTGTTAATAATATCGTTGCCGTCGTTTATATACCCGGACCAAGAGGGATTTTTGCCTCCTTCTTGTAGCAATTTACCGGCATTGTGCAGAACTCGGTCTACTGCGGGATCGTTCGGTTGAACGAGGGCGGCCAGTAGCTCCGGGTGTGCACAGTTATTATCCATAGCCCAAGCATTACTCGGCAGCCAAATGAAGTTGAAGCTTTGTTTGTGCAGTATTTCACCGTTGCAGGTGAGGGTAAATGTCATTTGCCCCGGTTCCTCCTCTGCAATATCCATTATGCGAGAGAGGTCATACTCCGGTTTGTTGGAGTGGAGGCAGACGGGCTTTGCCGGGTTGAGTTCCGAAATCGGAAATTCCTGCGGCTCTACGTAGTCCGGAAAATAGCTTACGGTAAGCTTAAGGTTTTCAAGCTTCGTATCGCTTTGCAGAAGAACAGCATCAAAAAGAGGCTTGTTGTGGTGCAGGTAGACAACGGAGGTATAGGCGCTGAATGTGGGCAGAAGGGAGAGAGCCATGAGAAGAAGAGTAGATTAGCGTGCGTTCATATATTCCACGACACCGCGGCCGATGGCCTGAGCAAACTTAACAGCGTTTTCGTGGGAGGAAAGGTATTGGGCGTGCTCCGGGTTGGAGAGGAATGCAACCTCAGTAATGACGGCCGGCACGAAAGATTCATTGCAGGCGTTCAGCCAGTCACCGCCGCCGCGGCGGCCATCCGTGCGTAGCACTACACCGCAGGGAACACCATGATTCGGCATACCCTTATCCGGGTTATCCAGAATATCCCGGCTCATGACTTGGGCCATGGTTTGTGCCAAGCGCACGCCTCTTTCGTTGCAGTAGAAGGCGCCTTTATTGAACACTCGCCATGTTTCAGAGTTGCTGTTATGGTGGAGATAAACGACGGCTCCCGGCTGCTGATCCAGCGCGTAGTTTGTGCTGAGCATACCCACAGCAATGCGGTGCGGGTGGTGTGTGGAGCGGTAAATGGCCGTGGGCTGAGGGCTCTTCACATGATGCACCCCGGCTCGGCGGGCGGCTTCCGCAAGGCGGGGATTGCGGGGCATATCACCGCGGTTGCAGATGAGGCAGGTATACCCGGCAGCCTCGATGGTTTTCTTGACTTCTCCGGCATAGCGATACCAGAACTCCGTTTCCTCGATGATACCGCCATGGCGGGCGTCCGGCGTTCGGGCTCCCTGACCGCCTCTGGTGGGCTCGAAGTAGTGGCCGATATCCAGCACGACCACCTTGGAGTTATAGGCTATCTGCTGCATCTGCTGCTGTACGCAGGAGCTGCAGAGCAGGGTGATGCCGCCGAGAACGGCAAGAAAAAGATGCTTCATATTCATGGTAAGATAAAGGGGTAATTAGAGAGGAAGCTCACCCTGCGCGCGGGTGGGCGTGGCACCAATTTTAGCGTAAGCTGCAGGCAGTGCCTCACGGCCGCGGGGCGTGCGCTTGATGTAGCCCAGCATGATGAGGAAAGGCTCGTGGACGTCTTCGATGGTGCTTTCGTCTTCACCCACGGCTACCGCAAGAGAAGCCAAGCCCACAGGGCCACCGCCGAACTTGTAAATCATCGTTTCGAGCAGGCGCTTGTCCATCTCATCCAGCCCATCTTCATCAATATCAATCATGCCAAGTGCAGCTTCCGCCACGGCATCCGTGATGCAGCCATCACTCTTCACTTGTGCGTAGTCTCGCACCCAGCGCAGCAGGGCATTCGCCACACGAGGTGTGCCGCGGGAACGCCGCGCGATGGAAAGTGCGCCGCCTTGCTTCAAATCAATGTCCAGCAGACCGGCAGAGCGGTGGAGAATCTGGCACAGCTCATCAGCGGAGTAGTAATCCAAGCGGTTAATGAGGCCAAAGCGAGAGCGCAGCGGGCCGGTGAGCATGCCGGCGCGGGTAGTGGCTCCTACGAGGGTGAACTTAGGTAGATTCAGCTGGATGGAGCGGGCATTCGGCCCTTGGTCAATGATGATATCCAGCCGGAAATCTTCCATGGCGGGATATAGATATTCCTCAATGGCGGGGTGCAGACGGTGAATCTCATCAATGAAGAGCACGTCTCCTTTCTCCACGTTTGTGAGGATGCCGGCGAGGTCTCCGGCCTTGTCTATCTGCGGGCCTGAGGTGGTATGCAGGCGGTGCCCCACGGCATTCGCAATGATGTTGGCCAGTGTGGTCTTGCCCAGTCCGGGCGGGCCGCTGAGTAGAACGTGGTCCAGCACATCACCGCGCATGCGAGCAGCCTCCACCATGAGTAGCAGGCGCTCTTTCACCTTATCTTGTCCGCAGAACTCACTGAATGCCGGCGGGCGCAGCGATACATCATAGCTGCCCGTTGTTTCTGCCATGCGGCTGTATACGGAATCTGCCATGGCTTATCTATCGGCCGGAACTTCGGAGGATTCCTGCTGCATGGGCGGCAAAGGGACACCCGACAATGTTGGCCGTTGCTGCTGTTGTTGCTGCTGGCAGGAGGCTACAGCCGCTGCGGCCGCAGTCACAACGGCAGCAGCCAGAATTCTCGGGTACTTCGCCTCTTGTTTATTTTCCGGTGAAATGTTCATTTGTCGTCTTCGTTATTTTCGGGTACGTAAGGAACGTCCCCACCCAGCTGAAGCGGCTCTTCTTCAGGGCTAAGCGCGTCGGTTCTCTCCGGGGGGACTTCACCGGCCGTAGCCTGTGGCGGTCGTTCCGGTTCTGAGGGAGGTAGCGGTGCACCGGGCAGCGTGGTCACTGAGCGCGCATGCCGAGCATTTTCTTGTGGCACTGAGGGAGGTAGCGGTTCACCGGGCAGTGAGGTCTCCGTTTCATTCTGTCTGGTCACCTGCTGGTTTTCTATAAGGCCACCAAGCTGTCGCTTGCGCTCTGCCTTGTCACAGGACACCAAAGAAGCCGCTGCCGCTGCGAGTCCGATCGCTTTCATCAGTACCGGATATGAGGGGATACCTTTCTTTGAAGGTGATATTTTCATGTTGACGTTATTTTATCATATACCAATCCTGAATGTCAATGCCGCTGCGTTTTCTATTCCTTATCGCAGAGCTGATTTTTTCTGATAATTGGCAAATGTGACTGAAAAAAAAACCGGAAGCTCAGACGAGTTTCCGGGATGGAAAGAAAGGCTCAGCTTAATTCAGCGTATAGGGAAGATCTTCGCCAAGTTGCACGGGCATTGTCCCTTCTTCGTCACTCTGGATAAGTCTTCCGGGGGAGGATAAATCCGGGGCTGTCATAAAACCGTCCAGCGTGAGAGGTCTCTGACCAGCCGCTGCCGGCATGGAAGGCACCTGCGCCGGAGTGACGTTTCCGTTCGGAGCGGGAGCGACGGTGGGTGCTGTGCTTATCTCCGGCGCTGAGGGTTGGGAAAAATTAGCGGGAGCTTCCTGCCCATCTTCTTCATTCTCGCAGGAAGTGAGGGTCAGTGCTGCTGCTGCCAGACCTAATATGCAATATGCGGGGAAATGTTTATGAGAAGTAATGTTCTTCATGTTGCAAAGGATTCTATCAATATCACTCGGGGATGTCAATTCCATAGCGTTTCAGCTTTTCAATAATGCGCTCCCACTTTTCAGCATGGCGCAAAATCTCTGTATCTGTTGCTGAAAGTGGGGGTAGATTCTCTTCTTGTGCTTTTTTGAGGCCATTTTTAAGAATGCTGTGCACAATAAGCGCCTCACTTGCTTTCAATCCTTTCAGAACCTTGTACAGGTGGCTGTAGCCATCGAAGTCAATGTTATATTCCTGGAGTTTATCATAGATGCGGCGGTAATCTTCCAGAAATGCCTGTCGCTCATTTGGTTCCTGAGGCGTAACTGGGGCGAGGAGTGCCAGAATCTCATCCCACTCCATGTCCTGTATGGCTGTGGCGATGGGGAGGTCCTTTCGAGTAAAGACATGTTCCGGCAGGAAACACAGCTCGTACTGTGAGAGGCGGGTGGGATAGTCTTCTAGTGCTACATTCCCAGCCAGACGTATCGGAAATGATGATTTTAAAAGCAGCTCTTTTTCCTTCTCCGTTAGAGTGTGGCGGAATAGTGACTTTCGACCGGCCAGTGGGAATTCTTTCGTGATCCGGGGAGTAAACGGATCAATGATGATACCTCCAAGTTTGTAGGGTTCCTCGCATCTGATGGGCGTTTCTTTCCGGCGGGGTGGTGAAGGCGGCAGGGAGTGGTCCGGGTTTGTTTCAGGGGTAATGGTCATAGTGACACGTTAGCATATGCTGCTGTAAAGTCAAGAGATGACGTCATGTTTTTTATGAAAAAATTACTGTCATGATTGTTTTTTGTGATTGACGTCAACAATGGCTGTGATAGGCTCAGAGTCACGCAAGGGGTGACGCCCTGCGTAAACTGTATCATTTGTAAACCCTGTGGAAGTAAATTGGAGGTGATGAATGACAGTCGCATTCTGTCGGGAGACAGAACACAGAAAACAACATAATAACAATAATATCATGAATCTAAAAATATACACCGATGAGGTGGATGAACTGGCGCGTAAACAGATTTCGCGCCTGTTGGCACAACCTGCATTTGCAGACGCTAAGGTGCGTATCATGCCGGATGTTCATGCAGGTAAGGGCTGCGTGATTGGGTTTACCGCGGATTTGGGAGACAAAGTTATCCCGAACATCGTAGGCGTGGATATTGGCTGCGGTATGCTCACCGTTAATCTGGGTAAACAGAAGCCGGATTTTGCCGCTCTGGATGCCATCATGCACCGTGATATTCCGAGCGGGATGGACGTTCACCGAAATGCCGTGGAAGTGTTTGAGCCCTTTGAGGCATTGCGATGCCGGGAAGCGCTTTCACACCATGAGCGCCTTCTGCGTTCTCTGGGCTCCCTTGGCGGTGGTAACCACTTTGTGGAGGTGGATGCTGATACGCAGGGAAACTACTATCTCATCATCCATTCCGGTTCCCGTAATCTCGGTAAGCAGGTGTGCGATATTTATCAGCAAGTGGCGATTGACCGCCGCTCCGGTATCGGAGACCGTGACCAGCTGGAGGCCTCTCTCATTGCTGAGCTGAAGGAGCAGGGGCGCCAGCGTGAGATTCAGGCTGCCATTAAAGACTTACGTAAGAATTGGAGCGAGCTGGAGCCTGATACTCCTGCTGACCTTTGCTACCTAGAGGGCACAGACCGCGAAAATTATCTGCATGATATGAAAATCTGCCAGCTTTGTGCTTTGCGAAACCGTGAGGAGATGGCGGATATCATCATCCGTGGCCTTGGCTTGGATGTGCAGGATATGTTCCATACCACGCATAACTATATTGACCACGAGAGCAATATCGTACGAAAGGGCGCCATCTCTGCCCGCGCCGGAGAGAAACTGCTCATCCCCATCAACATGCGTGATGGCTGTATTTACGGAACCGGCAAGGGAAATGATGACTGGAACCAGTCTGCGCCTCACGGTGCTGGCCGAATCCTGAGCCGTACTCAGGCTCTAAAGCAGCTTTCTCTCGCGGAATTTCAGGAGCAGATGAAGGGCATCTACACCACGTCCGTGACAAAGCGCACGCTGGACGAGTCCCCCATGGCTTACAAGGGAGTGGACGCTATCCTGAAGCATATCGGACCTACGGTAGATGTAGCGGATATTTTCAAACCGCTTTATAACTTCAAAGCTGAGGAAGCGGAGCCTCACTTTAAGAAGAAGCGTTAATGTTCATACAAGCGGCTCCGAGTGGGAGCCGCTTGTTTTTTTCGTTCGTCTCTGGGAATGTCTTCTGAAAGCGCCGGATAGTGCTGATAAAAGGCGCTTTTCCTGTCAGCTGGCGGAGATTGTGCTTGCGTGCGCGCGGGCACAGTAGTAAAATCACCGCGCTATGTTCTACATTACTACAGCAATTGATTATACGAATGGTTCACCCCACATTGGGCATGCTTATGAGAAGGTCCTTGCGGACGTATTGGCTCGTTGGCACCGAATGTGCGGCGAGGAGACCTTCCTGCTGACAGGTGTAGACCAGCACGGTCAGAAGGTGCAGCAGAAGGCTGAGGAAGCCGGTATCTCTCCGCAGGAGTATGCCGATACCGTTACCAAGCGCTTCATCGCTCTCTGGGAGCGCCTTGGCATCAGCTATGATGGCTGGGCTGCCACAACGGACGCTCGCCACAAGGCCTGCGTGCAGAAAATCCTTACGAACCTGAAAGAGAAGGGCTGCTTGTACAAGAAGGCTTACAAGGGCTTCTACTCCGTGCGTCAGGAGCAGTTCCTTACGGACAAGGAGCGCGGCGAGGATGGCAACTTCGGCCCCGAGTGGGGGCAGGTGATTGAGCTGGAGGAGGAGAACTGGTACTTCAACCTCACGGCCCACACCGCTTGGCTGCGCGAGTTCGTTACCACGCACCCCGAGTGCGTTACCCCGGATTTCCGCCGTCAGGACCTCCTGCAGGCTATTGACCGCGCTACGAATGACCTCTGCATTTCCCGCCCGAAGGACCGCCTCAGCTGGGGTATCCCGCTTCCCTTTGACCCGGAATTTGTGACCTACGTCTGGTTTGATGCTCTCATCAACTACATTTCCTTCGCCGGCTATCTGTCTGATGGTAACCCCACGCTGCCGGACTTCGCTAAGCTGTGGCCTGCCGCTTGTGAGGTGATTGGTAAGGATATTCTTGTGCCTGCTCACGGCATTTACTGGTTCTGCATGCTGCACGCTATGGGCTTCTCTGATGATGAGATGCCGCGCCTGCTGGTACACGGCTGGCTGAACATTAAAGGCGAGAAAATGTCCAAGTCACTCGGCAATATCGTGGACCCGAACGACCTCTGTGATGTGTTCGGCCCTGAGGCTGTGCGCTACTACTTGGTGCGCGATACCAAGACCGGTTATGACAGCGACTACGATGCTGAGCGCATGAAGATGATTTACAATACCGAGCTTGCTAATGACCTCGGTAACCTCTGTAACCGTTCTCTTAACATGTGCACCCGCTATCTGGGTGGTACTGTGACCATACCCGCCGAGCTCGCCGCTGATGAGCTTTCCGTTGCTCTCCGCCAGAACATGGCTGATACTGTTACCCGTTTCACGGAGTGCATGAACGCTTATAACACCTCCGAGGCTCTTGCCGCGCTGAATGCTCATGTGGGACAGTGTAATTCCTTCATTGAGAAGACCCAGCCCTTCATGCTTGCCAAGGATGAAACCCGCGTGGCTGAGCTGCAGAGCGTGCTCGCTCACTTGCTTGAGAGCTGCGTGCAGGTAGGTTATCTCATTGGCTGTGTGCTGCCGGATGCCTCTGCCCGCATCCTCAGCCAGCTGCAGGTGGACGGTGCCGCGCTTACGCCGCAGACGCTGAGCTGGGGCATCCTGAAGGATGGCCATCAGGTACAGGCTCCCAGCCCGGTGTTCCCGCGTATCCTCTCTGAAGAGGAGAAGCAGAAGATGGCTGAGAAGGCTGCCAAGGCCGCGGCCAAGGCTGCTCGTAAGGCTGCTGAACAGCAGAAGTAAGCCTCCTTCCTTATAATCTTAAATCCCCGCTCCGATATGAATCGGAGCGGGGATTTTTTTGACCTACGCGATACGCGGCGGGAGAGAGGGGGCGAATGCCCCCTTATAGCTTAACGGAGCTCTTGTACACTCTTGGCACCGGCTTCACGCAGCATGTTCACGCACTCGGTGTGGCCGTTTTCCGTGGCCCAGTCCAGTGCAGTTTTGTTATCACTGTCAATGAAGTTAATGTCGATACCGGGTACAGCCATCAGCATGCGAAGATTCTCGACATGACCGCGAATCGCGACAAAGATGATGGCGGTGTCACCGGTAGTGTTCGGCTTATTCACCTCAATGCCGGGGGCAGCCAGCAGAAGGCGAAGGCCTTCAGTATTGCTGCGTACGCACACATTTGTGAGCGGAGTGAAACCATCCATGTCAGAGAAGGCGTTTACATCAGCACCGGCGGCAATGAGCAGGCGGATGATATCGTTTCTGTCATTGTCCGCGGCGCTGCACAGGGTCTGATTGTAACGGCTGGGGGTAATGCCCATTTCTCTCAGCTGCTGCTGGGCTGCTGTATCACCATTAGCGGGAGCTGGTGTGCTATCCTCCGGAGCGGAGGTTCCTGCGCCTTGCAGAAGACGCACGCATTCGTAACTGCCTTGTTCTGTGGCAACATCGAGCGCGGACTTGCCGCCGCGGTTCGGCAAGTTGACATCAATTCCGGGAGCTGCCAGGAGGAGGCTGAGGCCTTCCGCGTTACCGCTCAGGCAGCAGTTGGTGAGTGGCGTCCAGCCATCAGAGCCGTAGCAGTTTACATCAGCACCGGCTGCAACAAGCAGGCGGATAAGCTCGTTTCTGTCATGATCTGTGGCGTTGCAGAGGGCCTGATTGTAATGGGAGGGGGTAATTCCCATTTCTCTCAGTTTCTGCTGAGCTTCGGCATCACCATTATCGGGGGCTGGTGTGTTATCCTCCACCGGAGCGAGGCCGCTGGCTGCACGCAGAAGATGCACGCACTCGGCACAGCCTTCTTCCGTGGCAATCTCAAGAGCCGAACGACCACTGCGGGTTCGCTTATTGATATCAATGCCGGGAGCTGCCAGCAGGAGGCGCACACCTTCCGGATTTTCACTCAGGCAGCAGTTGGTGAGCGGAGTCCAGCCATCCTCACCATAGCAGTTTACGTCAGCGCCGGCCGCAATAAGGAGGCGGATGGCGTCGTTCTTAGCATTATCCGTGGCATTGCAGAGAGCCTGATTGTAACGGCTGGGGGTAATTCCCATTTCTCTCAGTTGCTGCTGAGCTTCGGGGTCACCATTAGCGGGGGCCGGTGTGTTATCCACAGGGAAGGAAGCCCCGGCTTCACGCAGGAGGTGTAAGCACTCAGTATTGCCTTTCTCCGTAGCAACCTGCAGCGGAGAATCGCCGCTGCTGTTCGGTTTATTGATATCAATGCCGGGAGCGGCCAGCAGGATGCGTATGCCTTCAGCGTTGCCATACAGGCAGCAGTTGGTGAGCGGCGTCCAACCATCAGAGCCGACACTATTCACATCAGCCCCGGCTGCAACAAGGAGGCGGATGATATCGTTCTTACGATTATCCGAGGCGTCGCAGATGGCCTGATTGTAGCGGCTGGGGGTAATGCCCATGTCTCTCAGTTGCTGTTGGGCTTCGGCGTCACCATTAGCCGGAGCTGGTGTGTTATCCACAGGAACGGATGCCCCAGCTTCACGCAGGAGACGTACACACTCGAAGCTGCCTTTTTCCGTAGCAACCTGAACCGGTGTCTGGCCGCGTTCGTTCGGCTTGTTGACATCAATTCCGGGAGCCGCCAGTAGAATGCGCACACCTTCCGGGTTGTCACTCAGGCAGCAGTTGGTGAGCGGCGTCCAGCCGTCAGATCCGTTGCAGTTTACATCAGCACCGGCCGCAACGAGGAGGCGGATGATATGATTCCTGTCATTATCCGTGGCATTGCAGAGGGTCTGATTGTAAATGGAAGGGGTAATTCCCATGTCTCTCAGCTGCTGCTGAGCTTCAGCGTCACCATTAGGGGGTGGCGGTGTGTTATCCTCTGGGACGGCGACACCGGCCTCACGAAGAATGCGCACGCACACAGCATGGTCTCTTTCAGCGGCAACCTGAAGTGCAGTATTGCCGCCTCTGTTCGGCTTGTTGACATCAATGCCGGGAGCGGCCAGCAGGAGGCGCAGACCTTCCGGGTTGTTACTCAAGCAGCAGTTGGTGAGCGGCGTCCAGCCGTCAGGGCCGGTGCAGTTTACATCTGCCCCTGCTGCGATGAGCAGGCGGATTTTATTGTTATCGTCATTGTCTGTGGCATCACAGAGGGCACGGTTGTAGCGGCCGGGGGTAATGCCCATGTCTCTCAGGCGCTGCTGGGCCTCGGGGTCACCGTTAGCGGGAGCGGGGGTGTTATCCACGCTTTCCGTGATGCCTGCCTGGCGCAGCACACGGAGGCATTCCGTAATGTTACGCTCGGATGCCACAGCAAAGGCAGTATCGCCGTTGCTATTAACCTTGTTTACGTCAATGCCGGGAGCGTCCAGCAGCATGCGCAAGCCCTGTACATTTCGGGTGAGGCAGCAGTTAGTGAGCGGCGTCCAGCCATCGTTACCCTGATGGTTGACATCAGCACCGGCGGCGATGAGCAGGCGGATTCTTTCGTTGTCAGAGTTGTCCGTGGCATCACAGAGAGCCTGACCATAACGACCGGGGGTAATACCCATTTCGCTCAGCTTGGCCTGAGCTTCGGCATCACCATTCTCCGGAGCAGGGGTGTTATCAACGGGTGCCTCGTAGCCGGCTTCACGCAGTAGCTGCATGGCCTGAGTGTTCGTCTTGCGAACTGCTACCTCGTAGGGTGTTTCGCCTCCGCGGTTTTTCTTGTTGATATCAATTCCGGGAGCGGCCAGCAGGAGGCGCATACCTTCCAGATTACCATACAGGCAGCAGTTGGTGAGCGGTGTCCAGCCGTCTTCTGCCTGAGTATTTACGTCAGCCCCTGCGGCGATGAGAAGCTGAATCTTCTCATTGTCGCTATTGTCAGTAGCATTGCAGAGAGCCTGATTATAACGGCTTGGGGTGATGCCCATTTCCTGCAGGCGCTGCTGAGCTGCTCTGTCACCGTTCTCCGGGGCAGGGACGTTATCCACGGGCAGACTTGCTCCGGCAGCCTGCAATATGCTCTTAATCTCTTCGTTATTGCGGAGTGCTGCAACTACAAGAGGAACAGAACCTTCTTTATTAGGCTTATTCACCTCAATTCCGGGAGCGTCCAGCAGCATGCGCAGACCTTCGATGTTCTCGTACAGGCAAACATTAGTGAGCGGGGTCCAGCCGTCTTCTCCCTGTGCATTTACATCAGCTCCTGCTGTGATGAGCAGGCGGATGAGCTCGTTATTGGAGCGGTCCGTGGCGTCACAGAGGGCCTGGTCGAACTTGCTGCGGGGAATTCCCATACGCGCAAGCTGAGTAGCTGCCTCGGCTTGGGGCGTGGCCGGTGCCGCGGCGCCGGCGGAACCATTGCGGACTTCCTCAGCCAAGAGACCACCTGCAGCACGCAGAAGTTCGATGCAGTCTTCGAAGTCATGTTCCAGCGCCCATTCAAAGGCCGTCTTGCCATCGCTGTCAATGAAGTTTACCTCAATGCCAGGCACCTCCAGCAGAAGGCGCAGGCATTCTGCCTCACCTCTGACAGCTGCCCAGATGATAGCTGAGTCTCCCTTTCGGTTGGGCTGGTTGACATTAATGCCGGGAGCGGCCAGCAGCATGCGCAGACCTTCAGCATTGCCATAGAGGCAGCAATTGGTAAGCGGGGTGAACCCATCTTCCGCGTAGTGGTTCACGTCAGCACCGGCGGCAATGAGCAGTTTAATCGTCTCATTGTCACTTTTGTCCGTGGCTGCGCAGAGCGTTCTATTATAAACGTCCGGGGTAATACCCATCTGCTGCAGGCGAGCTATGGCTTCTGAATCACCGGCAGGGGGCGTAGCTGTGGTGGGGGAGGGAGTTGCCGGGGTCTCATTGTTACGTGCCTGGCTGGCGCTGACACCACCTGCCGCGCGCAAAAGCTCCTCACACTCACGGTGCTCATTTTGCTGAGCCCATTCCAAGGCGGTTTTGTCGTCACCATCAATGAAGTTGACATTAATGCCGGGAACGGCCAGCAGGAGGCGCAGGCATTCTGCTTCACCCTTCACCGCAGCCCAGATGATAGCGTTGTCACCTTTAGCATTGGGCCTGTTCACATCGATACCCGGAGCGGCCAGCAGGAGGCGCAGGCCTTCAGCATTGCCGTAAAGGCACACGTTGGTAATGGGTGTCCAGCCGTCTTCTGCAGCGCAGTTCACGTCAGCACCGGCTGCGACGAGGAGGCGGATTTTTGCGTTGTCTGAGTTATCTGTAGCGGCGCAGAGAGCTTCATTATAGGAGTCCGGGGAGATACCCATCTGCTGCAACTGAGCAGCGGCTTCAGCGCTATCAATTGCCGGAGCGGTAGTGGTGGCGGGCTCTGTTGTGGGGGGCGTAGTGGTGGTGGGTGTAGTAGTAGCCGGGGTCTCGTTGTTGCGAGCCTGTTCAGCGGTGACACCACCTGCGGCGCCCAGAATTTGCACGCACTCCATATGGGCATTTTGCACGGCCCATTCATAGGCGGTCTTGCCATCGCTATCAATGAAGTTCACATTAATGCCGGGAACGGCCAGCAGGAGGCGCAGGCATTCTGCTTCACCTTTCACTGCAGCCCAGATGATGGCGTTGTCACCTTTGGCATTGGGTCTGTTGACATCAATGCCGGGAGCTGCCAGCAGGAGGCGCAGGCCTTCCTCGTTGCCATAAAGGCAGCAGTTAGTAAGCGGCGTCCAAGAGTCAACCGAATCACAGTTCACATTTGCGCCGGCAATGACGAGCAAACGGATTTTTTCGTTGTCTGAATCGTCCGTGGCGGCGCAGAGTGTCCCCTCATAGGCGCTCGGAGAGATTCCCATCTGCTCCAGTTTGGCTGCAGCTTCTTCCTGAGTGAGTTCGGCAGAATCGGTTACAGTCGGCGCGGAGTATATGCTCTGAGCGCCGGCCTCACGGAGAATCTGGGCGCATTCAGAGTGGCCTCTGTCTTCAGCCCAGCGGAGAGGGGATTTGCCGTCACTATCCACATAATCCAGATTAATCCCATCCACGGCCACGAGGAGGCGAACCAGCTCTGCGGAACCATTGTATGCAGCCCAGATGAGCGCGCTGTTGCCTGATTCATCCGTGGTGTTTACATCAGGGTTCAGGCTGAGTACGCCCTTTGCCAGGTGGATGTTGTTCTGGCTGGCAGCAAGCACGAGAACTGTACCGTAAGAGCTTTGGTCAAAGCCCATGGCTTCCAGTTCCTGACGGATGGCGTTGGTGTCTTGCTCCGGGGCATTTTCGGCGCTTTGATTGTTAATGGCAGCCATTACATCTGCCTGATTAGCAGAGGCCGGAAGGAGCAGCTGACCAGTGCCGGGCAGTGACATTGGCCGCTTATGCCAATCCAATGAGCTCACGCTACCGGCTGCAATGATGCCGGTTGAGATGGCTACGATAGGTAATGTGTATTTTTTCATAATTTGTTTATGGTTACTGTTAGAATTGAGAAATCTTATTGGTGTTGGTATGTTGTTCCGTTTTAACGGCCCCGTACTTGGGCCGCTGTTTTTGCACCGGCACGGCGCAGCATTTTGACACATGCTTGGTGGCCATAGTTCTGAGCCCATTCCAAAGCGGTTTTACCATCACTATCGATAAAGTTGATATCGATGCCCGGCATGTCCATGAGCATGCGGAGACAGGTGGTATTTCCTCTCACTGCAGCCCAGATGATGGCCGTGTCACCTTTAGCGTTGGGCCTGTTGACCTCGATACCCGGAGCAGCCAGCAGGAGGCGTACGGCTTCCTCGTTTTCGTACAGGCAGCTGTTGGTGAGCGGTGTCCAGCCATCTTCGGCAACGGTGTTTACATCCGCTCCGGCGGCGATGAGCAGGCCGAGAAGCTCGTTATTCTTATTGTCTGAGGCCATGCAGATAGCCTGCCCATACATGTTCGGGCTAATACCCATGGCGCGGAGTCTCTCTTGGGGCGTACCATTATTACTGCCTTTCGGAGTGGCTGAGTTTCTGTTACCGGAGGTGATGCTTCCAGCCGCTCTCAGGAGTTCTACACATTCCGTGTGGTTGTATTCCTGTGCCCAGAAATAGGCAGTTTTGCCCTCATTGTCTGTGCTGTTGATATTAATGCCGGGAGTGTCCAGCAGGAGGCGCAGGCACTCTGTGTTACCTTTTACAGCTGCCCAGATGAGGGCTGTGTCTCCATTTCGGTTCGGGCGGTTGACCTCGATGCCGGGAGCGGCCAGTAAGAGGCGAAGGCCATCCGTGTTACCATAAAGACTCACGTTAGTAAGCGGAGTGAAGCCGTCTTCTGCTACGCTATTCACATCAGCCCCGGCAATAACGAGGTAACGGAGTAAGTCATTATCACTATTATCCGCTGCGCTGCAGATGGCTGAGTTGTATGCCTCCGGTCTGATGCCCAGTAGCTGTAGGCGAGACGCTGCATCTTCCCGGGTGATTTCTGGCGTGGTTCTTTCTGTGCGCCGTATACTGTTAGCACCGGCTTGCCTCAGTATCTCTGCACATTCAGCGTGCCTTTTCTGTTCAGCCCAGCGCAAAGCTGAACAGCCGTCACTATCCACGTAATCCAGATTGATACTCTCCACTGCTACAAGACAACGTACAATGTTTGTGTACCCAAAGTACGCTGCCCAGATGAGGGCCGTGTTGCCATTAGCATCCGTGGCATTGACATCAGCATTCAGGGCAATCAACTGTTGTACTAGCACAAGATTATTATTTCTGGCTGCCTGTACAAGTCCTTCCCCGTATGAGTTCTGGTCAATCCCCATCTCAGAGAGTTCTTCTTGAAGAGCTTCAAGCTCCTGAGGTGTCAGATTTTCAACACTTCTCGTGTTTGCTGTGGCCTTGAGAATTCCACTGCCGGTGGCGGAAGCCGGCAGGAACATGGCCCCTGATAACTGATGGCTCAGATTAGGGGAATGGGCGCCTATGATAGCCAGAACTCCCGTAGATATGGCAATTACAGGTAATGTGTATTTCTTCATGGCTTAAAAAATTGTTCAGGAGCCTTTTAGCGGAAGCTTTGTTGCTCTTAGTTTGATGTGGATAACCGGCGTTATGTTGAAAAAAATATGTTGTTGAGATGAAAAGACCCAAGGAATAGAGCCCTCTTACCTCTGGTTTGCAGAGGTAAGAGGGGCATTCTGTCTTTATGAGAAAATCATTCTTCCTTGAGAACGGAGGGTTATCTTCTGCGGCGGTTACGTACCTGAGCAGCTGTTTTGGCACCAGCTTGGCGGAGCAGGTCTGCACACGCATCGTGGTCATTCTGCTGAGCCCATTCCAGAGCGGTTTTACCATCGCTGTCGATAAAGTTGATATCGATGCCTGGCATGTTCATGAGCAGACGGAGGCAAACAATATTACCTTTCACTGCAGCCCAGATGATGGCCGTGTCACCGGTACGGTTCGGCTTGTTAACCTGAATTCCCGGTGCCGCCAGCAGGAGGCGTACACCTTCCTCGTTTTCGTAGAGGCAGCTGTTGGTGAGCGGTGTCCATCCATCAGCGCCGGTGGCATTTACATCCGCACCGGCTGCGATGAGAAGGCGCAGGAGCTCGTTGTTCTTATTATCAGAGGCTTCGCAGATTGCCTGATTGTAGTTGCTCGGGCTGATACCTCTCTCTCGGAGCTGCTCTTGCGCACTTCTGTTACTGCCAGAGGAAGCCGCGGCGTTGCTTGATGTGGTAGTTGCACCGGCTCTATTGAGCATACGTACAATTTCGCGGTGGGATTTTTCAGTGGCAATCTGAAGCGGTGTTTGGCCGTCATCGTTGGGCTTGTTGACATCGATGCCGGGAGTTTCCAGAAGGATGCGTACACCTTCCACATTTCCGTAGAGGCTGCTGTTGGTGAGCGGCGTCCAGCCATCCGCGCCGGTAGCGTTCACATCCGCACCGGCGGCGATGAGCAGGCGGAGTATGTTATTGTTCTGCTGATCGGTAGCGTTACAGATGGCCTGATTGTATTGGCCCGGAGTAATGCCTCTCTCTCGGAGTTGATTCTGCGAAGTTCTGTCACCATTGGCAGGTGCGGGAGTGCTATCCGGAGCAGCGGTCGCGCCGGCTCTGTTGAGGAGGCGTAAAATTTCCTCGTTGGACTGCCATCCAGCGACTAGGAGGGGGCGGGTTCCACTTCCGTTGGGCTTGTTGACATCAATGCCGGGAGCAGCCAGCAGAAGGCGTACGCCTTCCACGTTTTCATGCAGGCAGCAGTTGGTGAGCGGTGTCCAGCCATCGAGCCCCTGGTGGTTTACATCAGCGCCGGCGGCGATGAGTAGGCGGAGAAGCTCGTTGTTCTTAATATCCGTGACATCGCAAATAGCCTGATTGTAGTTACTCGGGGGGATGCCTTGCTCTCTGAGCTGATTCTGTGCAGCTCTGTCAGCATTGGCAGGAGCGGGGGTGTTATCCGGAGCTGAGGTCGCACCGGCTCGGTTGAGCAGACGGATGATTTCAGTGTTGGATTGTTTTGTTGCTACCTGAAGCGGGGTGTCTCCTCCATTGTTCGGCTTGTTAACCTGAATGCCGGGAGCGGCCAGCAGGAGGCGTACACCATCTATGTTTTCATACAGACAGCAGTTGGTGAGGGGAGTCCAGCCATCATTGCCGATGGCGTTCACATCAGCCCCTGCGGCGATGAGCAAGCTCAGAAGCTCATTGTTCTTATTATCCGTGGCAGTACAGATAGCCTGATTGTAGTTGCTCGGGGTAATACCCATCTCACGGAGCTGCTCCTGTGCATTTCTGTCACCGTTAGCAGGGGCGGCAGCGTTATCCGTAGCAGCTGCTGCACCAGCTGCATGGAGCAGGCGCATAATTTCCGTGTTGGATTTTCTGGCCGCAATCTGAAGCGGAGTTTCGCCTTCATTGTTGGGCTTGTTGACATTAATGCCGGGAGCAGCCAGCAGGATGCGCACACCTTCCACGTTTTCGTACAGGCAGCTGTTAGTGAGCGGAGTCCAGCCATCAGAACCAGTGGCGTTCACATCCGCTCCGGCGGCGATGAGCAGGCGGAGTGTTTCATTGTTCTTCTGATCAGTGGCGTCACAGATAGCCTGATTGTAGCCGTCAGGAGGAATCCCTCTGGATCTAAGTTCAGCCTGGGCTGCGTTCATATCCTGAGAGGGGCGAGGAGAAGCCGTGCTACTTGTTGTGGCACCAGCGCCTGCCTGGCGCAGCATGCTGATGATTCCGTTGTTCCGCTTTGTGGTTGCAATCTGAAGCGCCGTGTCGCCGTCTGCGTTCGGGAAGTTGACGTCTATGCCGGGAGCAGCCAGCAGCAGGCGTATGCCCTCTATGTTTTCATACAAGCAGCAGTTGGTGAGCGGCGTCCAGCCATCTCGGCCTCGCACATTCACATCAGCCCCAGCGGCAATGAGACGGCCAAGCAGAGCATTGTTCTGATTATCCGTGGCGTCACAGAGAGCCTGAGTGTACATGTCAGGAGTGATGCCGCTTGCTTGCAGGCTCGCAGCGGCGCCGCTGTCGCCATCGTCTGTGGGCCGTGTCGTGTTACCGGTGCCGCCACGCAGCTCGTTTACGCTTTTACCTCCTGCGGCGCGAAGAATTGCTACCACAGCATCATGATCATTCTCCGTTGCCCAATCTAGTGCCGTCTTGTTATCGCTATCGATGAAGTTGACGTCACTTCCGGCGGCGATGAGAAGATTGGTTCCCTCTACGCTGCCTCGGATAGCAGTGAATATGATGGCGGTGTCGCCGTGTCTGTTCGGCTGATTTACTTGGATGCCGGGAGCCGCGAGCAACATGCGCAGACCCTCTGTATTTTCGTATACGCACACATTGATGAGCGGTGTGTACCCATCCTCCGGGGAATAGGCATTTACATCAGCCCCGGCGGCAATGAGAAGTGCAAGCTTTTCGTTGTCGCTATTATCAGAGGCTTTACAGATTTCTTCGCTGTATTGGGCTGGGGATATTCCCATTGCTCGGAGTTGGTCAGCCGCACTGGGCGTAGCGGTCTGAGGTCTTTTGGTCTTTCCGGAAGCGTTAGCATAAGGCGCTGTCGCGGCAGCTAACGGCATGGATGCCAGTGTGTTTTGTAAGCTCTGGCCGTTGCTCATAGCGGAGCTTCCTACGGCAAGGAAACCTGCTGAGAATAGAATGGTAGGTATGGTGTTTTTGTTCACGATTTGTGAGTATTATTTTAGGTTAAAAGAGATTTATTTTACTCAAGGTAGGGAAATGGGTGCTTGCGATTGCAAGAACTCCTGTTGATAAGGTAATTATTGGTAATGCGAATCTTTTCAAGGCTTGTAAAATTGTTCAGGTGCTGCTCAGCTGTTTTTTGTTGGTGTGGATTAGCTGCGTTTGGTTGAAAATAATGTCTCTGAGATAAAAAATATTAAGTAGTAAAGCCCTCTTACCTCCGGTAGGCAGAGGTAAGAGGGCAATTTTGGCTTTATGTGAGAATCATTATATTGCGAAGAATGGATGGTTATCTTCTGCGACGATTCCGTACCTGAGCGGCTGTTTTGGCACCGGCACGGCGGAGCAAGTCAGCACACTCATTGTGATTATTGTGCTCAGCCCATTCCAGTGCAGTTTTGCCATCGCTGTCGATAACGTTGAGATCGATGCCTGGCGTGTCCAGAAGCAGGCGGAGGCAGGCAGTTCTTCCTTTCACCGCAGCCCAGATGATGGCTGTATCACCATTAGGTCTCGGCTTGTTAACCTGAATGCCGGGAGTAGCCAGTAGGATTCTCACGGCTTCCTCTTTTCCAGAAGCGCAGGCATAAGAGAGCGGCGTCCAGCTATAGTCAGAGGCAATGCAGTTTACATCTGCTCCGGCTGTTATGAGTAGGCGGAGACACGCGTTGTCCCCAAGATGAATGGCCGATAAGATAGCGACATTGTAGTCGCTCGGGGTAATACCCGCCTCATTGAGCAGATTCCTCGCGGCTTCTTCGCTATTGGCAGGAGCCGTTGTGTTACCAGAAGCGGTGGTATTACCAGCTTCGTTCAGCAAGCGTTCAATTTGCGCGTTGCCGTTGTTAATGGCTATCTGACGCGGTGTTTCGTTGCTATTGTTGGGCTTATTGATATCAATGCCGAGGGCTGTCAGCAGGAGGCGTACACCTTCCACATTTCCGTACAGGCAGCAGTTCGTGAGCGGTGTCCAACCGTCAGCCCCAGTGGCGTTCACATCCGCACCGGCGGCGATGAGCAGGAGGAGCAGTTCGTTGTCCTTGTTATCTGTGGCGCTACAGATAGTCTGGTTGTAGAGGCTCGGGGTAATTCCCATGTCACGGAGTTGATTCTGTGCAGCTCTGTCACCATTGGCTGGAGCGGGGGTGTTATCCTGAGGCGTGGTTGCACCGGCTCTGTTGAGCATGAGTATAATTTCTCGGTCGGCATTTTGAGCGGCCAGCAGAAGCGGAGTTTGGTCATCATTGTTAGGCTTATTGACATCAATGCCGGGAGCGGCCAGCAGGAGGCGTACACCTTCCACATTTTTGTACACGCTGCAGTTTGTGAGCGGTGTCCAACCATCAGTTCCGACTGCGTTCACATCCGCACCGGCGGCGATGAGCAGGCGGAGGAGTTCGTTGTCCTTGTTATCTGTGGCGTCACAGATAGCCTGATTGTACATTTCGGGAGTGATATTATTCGCACGCAGTCTCTCGACGGCTTCAGGGGCACCGCTGGTTGTGGGTTGGGCTGCGTTACTGGTGCTGCCCTGCAGTTCGCTTACGCTTTTACCGCCAGCTGTACGCAGAATGCTTGCCACGGGCGCATGATTGTTCTCGGTCGCCCAATCCAGAGCCGTCTTGTTATCACTGTCGATGAAGTTTACATCACTGCCGGCGGCAATAAGAAGATTAACGCATTCTTCGTAGCCATTGCATGCGGCGAAAATGATAGCTGTGTCGCCTGTTTTGTTCGGCTGATTCACTTGGATGCCGGGAGCCGCCAGTAGCATGCGCAGGCCTTCTGTATTATTGTATGCGCACACATTTGTGAGCGGGGTGTAACCATCATCGTCGGAGTAAGCATTGACATCCGCACCGGCGGCGATGAGAAGGGCGAGCTTTTCGTTGTCGCTAGTATCAGAGGCTTTACAGATTGCAGCACTGTACTGGGCAGGGGATATACCCATCGCACGGAGTTGAGCGGCGGCGTTGTTTTCAGCCGAATTCTGAGGCCTTTTACCCTTTCCAGAAGTATTTGCGGAAGGTGATGGTGCTGCTGCTATTGGCATGGAAGCCAGAGCATTTTGCAAGGTCTGGCCGTGGCAGAGCGGTGTGGCGCCTGCAGCAAGGAAACCTGCCGAGAACAGAATGGTAGGAATGGTGTTTTTGTTCATAATGTTTGAGAATATAAGTGTAGGTTAGATAAGTTTTAGTTATCGGCCACCGGCCTCGCGTATGAGGCGGACGCAGTCGTCATGTCCTTTGTGGTCGGCCCAGAAGAGCGGTGTTTTGCCGTCAGCTGTAATTTGGTTTACATTGATATCAGGATGCTCCAGCAGGAGGCGCACGACTTCTGTGTGTCCGCTGCCTGCTGCAATACTCAGCGGTGTGTCCCGACTTGTGGCTTGATGGTTAACATCGATTCCGGGAGCAGTCAGCAGTAGACGTACGACTTCTGTGTGTCCTTTAGAAGCTGCGGCATAAAGCGGGCTGACGTTTTCCAAGGACGGCTTGTTCACGTCTATTCCCGGTACTGCCAGCAGCATGCGTACGCTTTCAGGCTTGTCGTTGTTTGCAGCGCCGAACAGGGGGGTGCGGGAAGAATCTGATAGCTTATTCACATCCACTCCCGGTGCTTCCAGCAGAAGCGCTAGGCATTCCTCATGCCCGAAAAATGCCGCATTGAAAACAGGCGTGTAATCATCAAATGCTGCGTTTACATCCGCTCCAGCTGCGATGAGCTGACTGATGAGGTTTGGTTGGTTCTGGTCTGCTGCATCACAGAGAGCCTGATGATAACTTTCCGGCTTGATGCCCATTTCTCTCAGCTGGCGTCTGGCGGCCTCGGCTGACGGCCTTTCTATCATGTTTGCGCAGGCTATATGGTTCGCCTCGCGCGCAATTTGCACCGCCGTGGCTCCGTTCTTATCAGTCTGGTTGAGATTGATTCCTTGATGGGCGAGCAGTAGGCGAACACAGTCCGTGCTGCCAGCGGCAGCTGCTGCCATGAGCGGAGTCCTGCCATTATTAGTGGAGATGTTTACATTAATGCCGTTTGCTCCCAGAAGTAGGCGTACTGTTTCCGGGCGTTTTGCTTCAGCTGCCAGATAGAGTGCGCTGTTGCCTTCATTATCCTGAGCATTTGCTTGCAGCTGAGGCGTGGACAGCAGCATACTCAGGCAGTTGTTATGTCCATTTTTTGCAGCGACGTTCAGCGGGGTGTCTCCGGTAGCATTGGCCTTGTTAACATCTGTCCCGGTTGCGGCCAGCAGCATGCGAACGCAATTCTCATGGTTGTTGCGGCATGACAGGTACAGCGGGGTGGTGCCGACGCTATTGCCGGGAAGGTTCGGGGCAATCCCTTGTGCTTCCAGAAGCTGTTGCACGCATTCGGTCTGATTGGCCTGACATGCCAGGAAAAGCGGTGTGGCACCGTCTTGCCGTGCTTGGTTTACATTGATTCCCTGAGCTTGCAGCAGAATCTGCAGGCTGGAGGTATAGCCGTTCTCTGCCGCGAGAATGAGCGGTGTTGCGCCTGATGTTCCTTCTGCGCCGTTTACATCTATACCGGGAGCAGCAAGCAGTAGCTTCAGGCAGTCAGCGTCCTGTTGTTCTGTCGCATAGTGGAGAGGTCTACGGTTTTCTGAACTTCGGGCGTTCACATCAGCCCCCGCTGCGATGAGCAGGCGTAATATACCATATTGACGATTGGTCGCGGCAGTACAGATGGTGGAGGTGTAGTCCTCATGCTGTATTCCCAGCTCATTGAGACGGGTGCGTGCCTCGGAGGATGATGGAAGAGCCGCACCTGCAGAGAAGGCCTGGCGCAGCAGTTCTGCACATTCAGGCCGCCCATGAGCCATGGCACATTCCATGGCAGTTTTGCCGTCATTATCCACTCTGTTGAGGTCTACACCCTTGGTGTTCAGTAATAGACGCAGGGTTTCAAGGTGCCCGTTGCAGGCGGCACGAATGAGAGGTGTGTCTCCGCTGTCACTCACGGGGTTGAGATTAATACCATTTGCTGCTACGAGATGCTGCATACATTCAGTATGGCCACTCTGCGCTGCAATGTACATGGGGGTGACATTACCGCTTCTTGCCTTGTTAACGTCTATTCCCGGTGCTGCCAATAGTGTGCGTACACACTCCGCATGGCCTGCCTGTGTAGCGATGAAAAGCGGTGTGGCGCCATTCACATTCGGCTGGTTTATATTCACTCCGGGAGCAGAGAGTAGGTAGCGCAGGCTTTCGGCATTTCCAGTTTCAGCCGCGGCATAAACAGCGGTGCATGAGTTTGAGTCCGTTTTATTCAGCTCAATACCGGGGGAAGAAATGAGCCTGTGAATCATTTCCGTATCACCCTGTGTGGCAGCTATATGGAGCAGGGGGGAGCCCTGTTCGTTTACTTGGTTGACGTTAGCTCCCGCTGCTATGAGAAGTGCAGCTCTTTGCGCGTTCTTTTCCTGAACAGCCCGGAGTAATTCAGCGTCATAGTTCTCGCGGCTGATACCATCTGCCTGCAGTTGTGTGGTGGCTGTTTCTGTAGGAATGACAGGCAGGGCAGGAAGGGAGGAAACGTTTTCCTTGTCTGCTGCATGGCGCGCTGTCGGATTTAAGTAGTGGTATGTCCCTAGGGCGATAGCGGCACAGCCCAGTAAGCACACACTGCCGGCCAGAATCCTGGTGCTGATATTCTTGTGTTCCTGTTCAGTCAGGGCTTTCAGCCATTCGCTTGCGCTTTGCCAGCGGTGTGTCGGGTCCACACTAAGGGCTTTATCGATACTCTTGAGCAGTCGCTGAGAGTAGCGTGAAGATAGGTAGGGAATTGAGGTCAGGGGCAGGTAGGGATCTGTGCCGCCCACTCGGCTGACACAGTCAGGAGGCGCCTGTCCAGTAATCAGTGCGTAGCAGGTAGCAGCCAGAGCGTATATGTCTGACCATGGTCCGAGATTTCCTGCGGACGTAATCTGTTCAATGGGGGTATACCCCTCTGTTCCCATGCGAGTTGCGGAGCGCTCGCTGATGAATGATCGGGCTGCTCCGAAATCAATCAGGATGGGCGTGGAGTCATTCCTCAGGATGATGTTTGCCGGTTTGATATCCCTGTGCAGAATATTGCAGGAATGCACATAAGTGAGAGCGTGCAGAAGATTTTGAAGTATCGGTAGCAGCCAGCTTTCTGACATTTGTTCCGGTGACGGAGCGGCATAGTGAAGCTCTGTTCCTTCTATAAGGGGCATCACGTAGTAGGCTGTGCCTAGGGCCCGGAATGCTTTCTCAATCTTTACGATATTCGGGTGCTGCAGGTTGGAGATGGTCTGAGTTTCATCAATAAAGCGTTCGAGCGCCCAATTGAAGTTTTTCTCTATCTCTCCGCTGCCTGCAGGTATTACGTGATAATTGTTGCTGTTTCTGACGGCAAAGCATGTGGGCATGTTCTCCTTAATGACGACGTCACGACGACTCTCTTTGTCGTACGCCAGATAGGTGATGCCGAAACCACCTTGGCCTAGCTTTCTAATGATAACATATGAGCCAAGCTGAGTATCCGGCGCAAGGGCTGCCCCATTAGCTGCACTATGGACTGAATCCAGCATTTTATTATGTGTTTCCGTATGAAATTGATGTCAACGTAAGTCTGTTTATTGACAGATAACGATTGCTTAAATTACTGATTACAGCTGGTTAGCCTTTTTAGCACCGGCTTCTCGAAGTAGTTTGGCACATTCGGTGTGGTTGTTTTTTTCTGCCCAGTCCAGTGCGGTACAGCCGTCTCTGTCCACATAATTAATGTTTATTCCGGGGGCCGCCAGCAGCAGGCGAACGCACTCCGTATTTCCTTTCACCGCGGCCCAGATGAGTGCGGTATCTCCTTTTTCATTTTGGAGATTGACGTCAATGCCCGGTGCTGCCAGTAACAGTCGTATGCAGTTGGAGTGTCCCTTCTGAGCAGCAAGCACGAGTGCATGGTTCCCCTTTTTATTCAATTTATTAACATCGATTCCGGGAGCCGCAAGCAAAATGCGCATGCTTTCCTCATGGCCGAAAAAGGCTACGTTTGTGAGGGGCGTCCATCCATCATCCGCATCATGATTTACGTCTGCTCCGGCCGCGAGTGCTTGGCGAATCTTGCTGTTATCTCCGCTATCCGTGGCGTTGCAGAGCTGAGTATTGACGTTTATGTTATTTGCTGAGGGGCGTGTTTTGCCGCCGGAGCGAACCTGAGCTGCTGTGCGGGCTCCAGCGTTGCGGAGAAGTTCCGCACACTCGGTGTGGTTGTTTTTTTCTGCCCAGTCCAGTGCGGTTTTGCCGTCTCCGTCAATAACGTCCAAATCAATACCAGACTTTCTCAGTAGTGCTTTCAGAATATCAGTATTACCTTTTGCAGCAGCCCATACGAGAGCTGTGTCACCGTCCCGGTTTCGGGCGTTGATATCAAGGCCGGAGTTGTTCAGCAGCAGGATAACGCAGTCCAGATGCCCGGCAGCCACAGCTTGGATGAGCGGAAGGCGTCCGTTTGCATCACATTCATTTACTCGGATGGAGGAGTGCGCGAGTAGCTGGCGCAGGCAGCCCAAGCGACCTTTGGACGCGGCCAGTGTAAGCGCATTATTACCTTTGCCGTCCGAGGCGTTCACGTCGAGACTACGTTCTCTTAGAATAAGCCGCAAACCTTCTTGGTTATCATAGTAGCAGAGGTTTGTCAGCGGCATCCAACCGTCTTCCGCTTTGCTGTTAACATTTGCTCCGGCTGCAATGAGCAGGACGAGTTTCTCGTTGTCGCTGTCATCAGTGGCTTTACAAATAGCCTCATTGTACTGGCTCGGAGAAATTCCCAAGTTCTGCAGTTTTCTTTGAGCTTCTTCTCTGGCCCTGTTGTTTGTACGCCCCCCGGCTTCTTGGAGGAGCTTCACGCATTCTGCATGGTTGTTTTCTGTAGCCCAGTCGATGGCGGTCTTGTCATCACTATCAACGAAGTTTACGTTGATGCCGGGCACCGCCAGCAGCATGCGCAGGCATTCCGTATGCCCCCTCACGGCTGCCCAGATAATGGCATTATCACCTCGTTTGTTCGGCTGGTTAACATCGATGCCAGGCGCTGCCAGCAGCATGCGCAGGCCTTCAGTATTGCCATTGAGACATACGTTTGTGATGGGGGTGAACCCGTCCGGAGCATCACAGTTTACATCAGCTCCGGCGTCTATAAGAAGGCGGATTTTTTCGTTATCAGAGTTGTCTGTGGCCTGACAGAGGGCTTCGTTGTAATTGCCTTCCGTAATTCCGGCCTCTTGAAGCCTGGCTTTAGCAGTGGCAGCATCGGTAGAAGGCTGTCCATTAGCCCCCTGGATTTCGGCCGCCTTCTTGCCGCCATTGTTACGGATAAGCTGGGCGCATTCTTCATGGTTGTTCGCGAGCGCCCAATCATAGGCCGTCTTTCCATCGCTATCAATGAAGTTTACATTGATGCCGGGAACCGTCAGCAGGAGGCGCACACCCTCGAGATGGCCCTTAACTGCGGACCATATGATGGCTGTATCTCCACGCCGGTTCTGTTTGTTTACATCAATACCCGGGGCGGCCAGCAGTAATTGCAGACCTGCGAGATTTTGGTTTAGGCAGACTGTCGTAAGAGGCGTCCAGTCATCAGCCATATCAAAGTTTACGTCCGCTCCAGCCGCAATCAATAAGCTGATTTTTTCATTGTCATTGTTATCAGCAGCTTCGCCGAGTTTGGTGTTGTAATCCGATTCAACTATGCCAAGCTCGCTAAGCCTTTCACGAGCGGAGGTCTTGGCCTGTTCACCAGTCGTGGTGCTATTGGCAGAGGTTTGTCCAGTGGAGCCCTGGATTTCGGCCGCCGTCTTACCTCCATTGTTACGGATGAGCTGGGCGCATTCTTCATGGTTGTTCGCGAGTGCCCAATCATAGGGCGTCTTACCATCGTTATCAATGAAGTTTATATTGATGCCGGGAACCGCCAGCAGGAGACGTACTCCTTCGAGATGTCCCTTAACCGCAGACCATATGAGGGCTGTATCTCCATGCCGGTTCTGTTTGTTTACATCAATACCCGGTGCGGCCAGCAGTAATTGCAGACCAACGAGATTTTGGTTTAAACAGACTGTCGTAAGAGGCGTCCAGTCATCAGCCATATCAAAGTTTACGTCTGCCCCCGCTGCAATCAACAAGCCAATTTTTTCATTGTCATTGTTGTCAGCAGCTTCGCCAAGTTTAGTGTTATACTCTGCTTCAACTATGCCGAGTTCACCAAGCCTTGCGCGGGCATGTGTATTAACCTGTTCTCCGGTTGTGGCTTGTGGAGGAGTGGACTCTGTTTGTACGCCAACCTGTTCTTCTCTTTCTCTGGGCTGTTGGACATTCGTTGAGTAGTAGTACCATGCGCAGCCTCCTGCCGTGGCAAGCAGTGCAACTATTGCGGCAGTCGTAGCTAATGAGCCTCCTGAAGAGCCTTTTTTCATGCGGGCAGGAGAAAGAGCTGCTAACCACTCGTCCGCAGTCTGCCAACGCTTGCTGGCATCTATGCGCAGCGCCTTGTCTATGGTTTTGAGAAGTTCGCGGGGATAACGCCCGCACAGAGCGGAGTCTGAGCTGAGCGGTACGTACGGATCCGTGTTGTACACGCGGCTGAGGGCATCCGGCGGGGTTTCATCTTTAATGAGTCTGTAGCAGGTTGCTCCGAGTGCGTACAAATCCGTCCACGGGCCGCACTTGCCATTGGGCGTTACCTGTTCGACGGGGCTATAGCCCGGAGTTCCCACAAGTGTGGCAGAGCGTTCACTGATGTATGAGCGGGCTGCTCCGAAATCTATGAGAATCGGAGTCTCTTCATCCTTTATCAGGATGTTTGCCGGCTTCAGGTCGCGGTGCATCACACCCTGTGAGTGCAGGTATGAAAGCGCGGAAAGTATAGGCTTAAGAATTGCCAGAAGCCATTCTCCGGTGACCTGTGCTGGGGTCTTGTAGATGTTGGAAAGTGACTCGCCCTTCACATACGGCATCACGTAGTAGGCTGTACCCAGAGCCTTGAACGCTCTGAGAACCCTCACAATGTTCGGGTGGGAAAGCTTGTTGATAGTTTGTGCCTCATCACAGAATCTCTGAAGTGCCCAGCGGTAATTGTCTTCAGGTTCTCCCTCGCCATGAGGGCGAACGCTCAGGCATGTATCAGAGCGGAAGGCGAAGACTGAGGGGAGGTTCTCTTTGATGACTACGTCACAGTTGTTATTGTTGTCATGTGCAAGGTAGGTGATACCGAATCCACCTTGTCCAAGCTTGCGGATGATAGTATATTCACCCAGCTCAGTACCCGGAGGTAGAGCCATACTGTTAGACATTTCAGAGGCGCCTTTATTCATGATAATATATGTTTTAAAGTGTTCGAATTATGAAGTAATAATTAGTTTGCTCGCTGTCTGGCCGCATGTTGGCGGAGGAGGGAGATACACTGTTCATTGCCGATGGCCTCGGCCCAGTAAAGTGCGTTTTTGCCTTTTTCGGATACGGCGTTGACATCTATGTCCGGTTTTGTTAGCAATAATTCCACCGCTTTCTCATGTCCCATGCATGTTGCCAAAATGAGAGGAGTATCATTGTTTGATGTTCTGTAGTTGACGTCCACGCAGTCTGCATTCAGCAGAACTTGTAGGCAATCCAGCTGGTTAGTCTGAATGACTGAGATGAGAGCCTCTCCACACGTCTCCCTGTTAATGCCACTGAATGTGAGCAAGTATGCGAGGATTTCCGTCCTTCGGCAATTAATGGCCTCGTTGAGAAGAGTTTGCCCATTTGGTGTTTGTGAGTTTATATCCACTCCCGCAGTGATGAGCAGTTTTATCATGTGCTTTTCACCTCTATGAATGGAACGAATGAGGCTTTCAAGGTACATGGGTTCCAGATACCCCATTTCTCTCAACTCTAATTGTGCGCGTTCGCGTTCTTCGCTTGTGTTGGGACTTTCGCCGGTTTTGGAATTATCAGACGTACCGGGATTTCCTGTGGGCTCGGGAACTCCAGTACTGGAAGGCCTGGAAGTGGGCTGTATCCAGGTATTGTAATACCAGTAACCTGCACCCAGCAGGGCTAGTGTACTGATTGTGACTGCGGCCGTCGCCAGAAAACGTCCACCGGATGAGTCTCCAGAGTTTTTTTCTTTGCTGAGAGCCGTTATCCAATCTGATGCACTCTGCCAGCGCTGCTTTTCTTTCATATTAAGCCCCTTATCAATACACTTAAGGAAGCGGGCAGAGTAGCGATTCCGCAGCTCTCGCATGGATGCAAGAGGCACGTAAGGATCATTCTTCTGCAGGCGGCTCAGGGCGTCCGGCGGCGTATTACCCGTGATAAGCCTGTAACACGTGGCGGCAAGTGCATATATATCCGTCCATGGGCCGACTTTCCCATGGGTGGCTGACTGCTCAATCGGCGAGTAGCCAGGTGTGCCTACCCGGGTACATGATTGTTCACTCACGAAAGAACGAGCCGCACCGAAATCAATCAGAATTGGGGTTTTATCTCTTTGCAGCAGGACATTCTGCGGCTTGATGTCGCGGTGAAGTATTTTTCTGTTGTGAAGGTACTCCAGAGCATCCAGCAGTTCACGCAGCACCGGAAGAAGCCATACCTCAGTCAGTTTGTCCGGTATAGGGCTGGCCTTGTGCAGCGGCGCTCCCTCAATTTCCGGCATTACATAATAGGCTGTCCCCAGTGCTTTGAAGGCTCTGATTACCTTCACAATATTCGGGTGCGATAATGAGGAGATGGTTTTTGCTTCTTCGATAAAGCTTTCCAGCGCCCATTTATAGTTTTGAGAAGCTTCGCCGTTATCGTTAGGCTCTATTATCATACTGATGTCCTTACGATGAGCAAAGGCGCAGGGAAGATTCTCTTTGATAACTACAACTTGGTTATTCTCCGGGTCATGAGCGCGGTAAGTAATGCCGAATCCGCCTTGTCCCAGCTTATGTATAATACGGTACGGCCCGATTTCTTTTCCAATCGGGAGCGATATGCCGTTGCTTTCTGCTGGTTTGGCGCTTTTCATGAATGTTAAAGTTTCTGTGTCAGAAAATTATATTTGCAGGACTATCATTCTGTGTTAGTGTCTGATTTGTTGTCGCATCTGTTCTAACCTAGTGAATATTTGATAGATTCTGCTTGCTCTGGAGGAGAAGGCGAACTTCAAGCGGCGTAAATATCTCTGACCTCAGTCAGATTATCATATTTCAGTGCCGCTGTAAAGCTTTTTGACTGACGCCAAGCCCGCTTCTTTCCGGGGGAAAACGTCATCACTTTTAATGACGCTCCCTCTACCCGTTTTGTTGAAAATGAATAAAAAAAATCCTCCCTTGTGTCATGCAACAGCAAGGGAGGCGGTTTTATTGTTTACTGTAATTTCCTCAGTTCGTACCGTAGCGCGCGGCGGCACCGAGCTGTTCTTCAATTCGCAGCAGCTGGTTGTATTTTGCCAGTCGGTCAGCGCGTGAGAGTGAGCCGGTCTTAATCTGCCCGGCATTCGTCGCTACAGCGAGATCTGCGATGAAGGAATCCTCCGTCTCTCCGCTGCGGTGGGAGATGACGGCCGTGTATGCATTCGTTGTTGCAAGACGCACGGCTTCAAAGGTTTCGCTAAGACTGCCTATTTGATTGAGCTTCACGAGGATGGAGTTTGCTACACCCTCATTGATACCCCTACGAAGGAAGTCTGTATTCGTGACGAATAGGTCATCGCCCACCAGCTGGCAGCGGTCACCTATGCTGTTTGTGAGCAGTTTCCATCCGTTCCAGTCATTTTCAGCGCAGCCATCCTCAATGGAGACAATGGGGTAGCGCTCGATGAGGCCTTTGTAGTATTCCGTTAGTTCAGCCGCGCTCAGGCGTTCGCCGCTGCTCTTTTTGAAGATATACAGGCCACTTTCAGCATCGTAGAACTCCGAGCTTGCCACATCCAGCGCGAGACTCACTTCCTCTCCGGCCTTGTAGCCGGCATTCTCGATGGCTGTCATGATGACATCCAACGCTTCATCTGCACTCTTCAGGTTCGGAGCGTAGCCGCCTTCGTCACCCACGGCTGTGCTCAGTCCTTTCTTCCGGAGTACGGCAGCCAGCGCGTGGAATACCTCTGCGCCGCAGCGCAAGGCTTCGCGGAATGTCGGTAGGCCACGCGGCACAATCATGAACTCCTGAAAGTCGATGGGAGCATCAGAGTGTGCTCCGGCGTTCAGCACATTCATCATCGGTACGGGCAGAATGTGAGCATTCGGTCCGCCCAGATAGCGGTACAGCGGCTGTCCCGTAGCCTGAGCGGCTGCCCTTGCTGTGGCTAATGAGATGGCCAGCACGGCATTGGCACCCATGCGTGATTTATTCGGAGTTCCGTCCACCTCTCGCATTACTCTGTCCACCATTATCTGGTCTCTCGCATCAAGGCCGATAAGGGCAGGGGCCAGGTCCTTGTTCGCATGCGTCACCGCCTGCTGTACGCCCTTGCCGCGGTAGCGCCCTTTATCTCCATCTCGCAGTTCGCAGGCCTCGTGCTCACCCGTGGATGCCCCGCTCGGTACAGAGGCTAATCCTACGATGCCGCTGCTCAGCTGCACCTCTGCTTCCACTGTCGGATTCCCGCGGGAATCCAGTATCTCCCGCGCCGTGATTTTAGCGATGCTTGCGTTCATTGCTTTGTTCCTTTCTTTTTATTGAGTTAGTGAGTGCTAACTTTGATGCCCGGAGTTTAGCACGTATTCAGATAAAAGGCAAGTATAAAAGTAAGAAAAGACTAACTTTTTCGTAAAATGACTGATAAATGAAGGATTATCAATCATCCAGAAGGGCGCGGAAAGACGCGATAGCGTCCTCGCACTGGTCTTCCGTGAGAGGGGTTTTCATGAGTTTATCGTAGTCGACGAACTCATAAAGACGCTGGGGAATTTCACCGATGAAGCAGGAAGGCTGGCAGCGCTCCTGCTGGCCGTAGCGGGTACGGTGGGCGCAGTAGGTCATGGTGAGGCGTTCTCGGGCGCGAGTGATACCCACGTAGAAGAGGCGGCGTTCTTCGTCCAGATTGCCTTCATCCACGGAGCGCGTGTGGGGAAGGAGGCCTTCCTCCACGCCGACGATGTACACCTGCGGGAACTCCAGCCCCTTGGCTGCATGCATGGTGATAAGGCACACGCCGCTCTTGGCTTCGATATCATCATCATCACGCTCATTATCGAGGTTTATTTTGGAGAGGAAGTCCGTGAGTTTGGCACCGGGAAGCCAGAACTGGCGCAGAGCGCTCTTGATGTCATCTATGGCGGCTTGTCTGCGGTTCTTTTCTTCTTCGGTTTTGCAGTTTTTGGAGATGTATTCCTCGTACTGGGTCTCCTTGAGGAAATCGGAGAGGATGTCCACGAAGGGACGCTCACTCTGCGAGAACTCGGTACCATAGCGAGTGACGAGCTCAGTGAATGCCTCAATGCTGTTCTGGGAGCGGGTGGAACATTCGGCAAGGAAAGAGATATCCAGCAGGGTGGCCCAGATGCTCTTCTTGTTATCACGGCTCCAGTCGATTGCAAAGGAAGCGGTGTTAGCGCTGATGCCACGGGGCGGCGTGTTCAGCACGCGCAGGAGGTGGAGATCCGCGTCCGGATTATCCATCATTTGCAGGTAGCTGATGAGGTCCTTCACCTCGCGTCTATCAAAGAAGCTCTTGGTGCCGACCATGCGGTAGGGGATGTGACGCTCGCGCAGAGCCATTTCCAGCGCTCGGCTCTGGGCATTGGCGCGGAAGAGTACGGCAAAGGCCTCCCAAGGCAGACGCTCGCGCAGGTGAATCTGCTCAATCTCATCCGCCATGAACTCGGATTCCTCCTCCGGGCCGGGCATGGCGAGCAGGCGTACAGGGTATTGGCCCACTTTGTTCGTACGCAGCGTTTTGTCACGGCGGCCGGCGTTGTTACGGATGAGGATGTTCGCGCAGTCTAGCACCTGTTTGGTACAGCGGTAGTTTTCTTCCAGCTTAATGACGGTGGGATTCGGGAAGAAACTCTCGAAATCCAGAATGTTGGAAATCTGTGCGCCGCGCCAGCCGTAGATGGATTGATCATCATCACCCACCACGCACACGTTGTGCTCTGGGCCAACGAGCTGGCGCAGAAGACTCATTTGCAGGGAATTCGTGTCCTGAAACTCATCCACGGTGATGTATGAGAAGCGCTTGTTCCATTTGTCATGCACATCCGGGTAGCAGCGCAGTAGGCGCTCTGTGAGGATAAGCAGGTCATCAAAGTCCACTGCGTTCTGCGCTTTGAGCTCGCGCTGATAAGCCCCGGCCACAGCGGAAATGAGGGTGTCTTCTATCGCTGTGTAATCCAGCCCAAGATTGCGTACCCGAGAGTATTCCGTGATGACTTGAGCCGGCTCCAACTTTTCGCGCCGGGCGCCATATTCCATGATGAGGCGCTTAAGCAGGCCACTCTGGTCACTACCGGTGTAGATGGAGAAGTTTTCTTTATAGCCGAGCCTGCCAATGTCTTGGCGCAGGATTCGCACACAGAGTGAGTGGAAGGTGCACACGGTCATCTTGCGGGCTGCTTTGCGGTCCACTAGGCCTGCCACACGGTCCGCCATTTCATTAGCGGCTTTGTTTGTGAAGGTCAGAGCAAGAATGCCGGCGGGGTTCACGCCTTTATCTATCATGTTGGCGATTCGGCAGGTAACGGTACGCGTTTTTCCCGTGCCTGCACCTGCAAGGATGAGCACGGGGCCATTCAGAGTTTGCACAGCCTGACGCTGCGCTGCATTTAAGCTGTTGATATCAAACTTCTCTGCCATAATCGTACCTTTTGCTGCTTTCAAGCGGCTGGCTATGCTAGCATATTTCCGCCATAACGGCAAGAACAAAAAAACTACAGCTCTTTCGAGCTGAGGTTTCAGAGTTGCGGGAGTAGGATTTGAACCTACGGCCTTCAGGTTATGAGCCTGACGAGCTACCAGACTGCTCCATCCCGCGATTTTCTTATCGTTTGCTTCCCTGTAAGGGTGCGCCGCAATATTAGCGTATTCTGCTGCGGATGTCAAGCGAATTTTTGAAAAAATGTGATTTTTTTATAAAATTAGTTCGATTTCGGGAGTATGATGTGTGATTGCGGGCATGCCGAGGATGGCACGAGCCCGGGGATGCCCGAGTTCTGCCGCGTTGATAAGCCAACCACGTGCCAGTGCCGGCTGAGTCGGCACGCCGGTGCCTTCTGCGAAGCAGCGGGACAGGCGGTAAGCTGCTTCAGCGGAGCCCTGCATGGCAGCATAGCGGATGTAGGTGACGGCCTCGCGAGCGTCCCGGGGGGATTTATTCAGATAATGCTCACCGAGCTCAAGCTGGGCGTGCATGTGGCCGGCTTCCGCCGCTTTTCTGTACCACTTTCGGGCGTTTCGTGAATCTGGGCGGGTGCCGAGCCCATTTGCATAGCAAGCACCGACGGCTGCCGCGGCTCGTACATTTCCTTTTTCTGCTGCCAGAAGGAGCCAGCGAAATGCCTCACGGTGGTTTCTTGCTGCGTCTTTACCAAGCAGGAGGCGCACGCCGTATTCATAGCAGGACTTAGCATCCCCGGCGTTGGCCTGTGTGGCTAGTTCTTCCGTACTTTTGCGGCTGCTGCAGCTGCAGAACAGCCCTGCAATACCACAGGCCACTATGGCAGACAGGAAAAGTTTTTTCGTGATGTTCATGTGAAGTAGCGGCGCTGTTTTTCTGTGATATTCATGGCCAGTTTTTCCATGATGGCGAGCATGTCCTCCCACACGGAGCGCCTGGCTGTAATGGTGTCATTCCGCAGTAGATAGCTGGGGTGGTATGTTACGCGAGCGGGGATGCCTTGGCAGTCAAACCAGCGCCCACGCTGGCTTGCTACGCTGGAGGCATTTCCCAGCAGTCCTCTCGCAGCCGTTCCGCCTAGGCACAGAATGACAGCCGGACGAATGGCGCGAATTTCAGCCTGGATGATAGGAAGACAGGCGGCGATTTCTTCATCGCTCGGCGCTCGGTTGGCTGTGTGTTGCTGCGGGCCGAGGGAAGGGCGGAACTTGCAGATGTTGGAGATGTAGACCTCCGAGCGGCTGAGGCCCATCGCTCGGAGAATCTGGGTGAGTTTTTGGCCGGCGGGGCCCACGAAGGGCTCCTGTTGCAGCTCTTCTTCATAGCCGGGGGCCTCACCCACGAGCATAAGGCGGGCGTGGGGGGAGCCGGTGGCGAATACCATAGTGTCCCGCAGGCTGCCGAGGGCGCGTGCAGCGCGCCAAGTGAGCGCTCTCTCCTTCAGCCAAGCTAATTTTTCCTCCACCGTTTGCAGTGCGGGTGCTGCAGATGAGGAAGGTGCAGTAGCGGCGGCTGCTGGAGACTCCGGGGACTCTTGCACCGGCTGAGGGCGTGAGCCTGTGCGAGCGGCCTGCATCCAGCTGCGCAGGATGGCACGGGCGTTCTCATCCACCGCGATGGTGGTCTGCCCTTGCTCGGGCAGGTGACTGAGGGCCTCGGTGGCCAGCTGACGTAGTGTTGGCATGCTGTTAGCTTACTGATAAAGTTTTGCGTCGGGCATATAATATGCCTGAGCGGAGCTGATAGCAAGCAGTTGGCGTGTCAGTCCGAGCCTATTTTTGTGGCATATTTCAGGTTCACATAAAGCTGTAGGCATCAATATCCAGCGTGATGGTGATATCCTCTCCTGCATTCAATGCCGCAATTTCTCGGGAGACGATATCCGCCACGGTGCGGGCACTGAGCGCATTCAGAGTGCACTGGTAGCGAAATTGACCATGGGCTTTCGCGATGGGTGCCGGTGCTGGTTCTGTCATTTCCACACCTTGCGGCAGTATAGCCAGCAGGCGTTTGTGCAGGGTACGCAGGGAAAAATCTGCCAGTTCTTCATGCTCTGAGCGAACTGTGAGCACCGCGAGGTGCCGGAAGGGCGGAAAGTTGAATTGCCGGCGCAGGCCTAGCTCGTTTTCCGCGAAGCCGTCCGTATCATGTCGGCGGGCATATTGGATGGCGGCGGCGTGCGGTGTGAAGGTCTGAATAATCACCTCGCCGTCGATATCGCCACGCCCGGCTCGCCCCGCCACCTGTGTGAGCAGCTGGAAGGTTCGCTCAGCGGCTCGGGGATCAGGTATGCAGAGGCCGAGGTCCGCATTAAGCACACCCACAAGGGTGACTCCGGGAAAATCCAAGCCCTTGGAAATCATTTGTGTGCCCAAGAGAATATCAATGCGGTGTGCGCGGAAATCTGCCAGAATATCACGCAGGGCATTTTTTCTTGCTGCTACATCAGCGTCCACTCGTTGCAGCCGGGCCTTGGGAAAACAATTGCGCAGCACGCGTTCCACCTTTTGGGTGCCATAGCCTTCCAGCAGAATGTTGTTCTCACTGCATTCGGGGCAGCGGCGAGGTACCACGGCACGGAAGCCGCAGAGGTGGCATATGAGGCGGTTTTCAGTAGCGTGGTAGGTGAGGGGGAGTGCGCAGTGCTCACAGGTAACCACGTGACCGCAATCCGGGCACTGCAGGGCGCGGGCAAAGCCGCGGCGGTTCAGCAGAAGTATGGTCTGCTCTCCCTTGTGTAAGCGGTCTTCGATGGCCATCCTCAGGCGCTCGGAGAGTATGCCGAGATTACGCTTGTCCTTGGGCTCAGTGCGCATGTCCAGCACGCGGGTGAGAGGCAGGCGCTGGCCGTCTGCACGCTTGTCCATGCGCAGCATTTTGTATTTGCCGCAGTTGACATTGTGCAGGCTTTCCAGGGAGGGGGTGGCGGAACCCAGCACCACGGCGGCTCCTTCCATGTGAGCTCGCAGCACGGCGAGGTCTCGCCCGTGGTAGCGGGGAGCATTTTCCTGTTTGTATGAGGAATCATGCTCCTCATCCACGATGATGAGGCCAAGATTCTGCACGGGCGCAAAGAGGGCGGAGCGGGGGCCAATGGCTATTCTTGCTTTTCCCCGGTGGATGGCGTGCCATTCATCAAAGCGCTCCCCATCACTCATGGCACTGTGTAAAATGGCCACGGCTCCCGGTGTGTCCGCAAAACGGCTCTTGAAGCGTGCCATGGTTTGAGGCGTGAGTGAGATTTCTGGCACGAGGATTAGAACGCCCCGGCCGCTTTTCATTACATGTGCTGCCGCCTGCAGGTATACCTCCGTCTTACCGGAACCTGTTACTCCCTGGAGCAGGAGGGGCTTGCTGTGCTCGCTGTCACAGGCTGAGATAATATCCGCAAGCGCTGCTTCTTGTTCCTCATTCAGATTCAGCGGGGATGATTGGACAAACTCTTCATTGCCCGCCGGGTCTCGGTGCACGGCTTCCTCCTCGAGGCGGATGTATCCTTTTTTCTCCAGTGCGCGGCAGGCGTTTAGAGCGGCTGAGCCTCCGAGGTCCGCCACGGGCTCGCGCTTGCTCTCGCCATCATGCAGGTAGCGCAGAATGGAGGCCTGACGTGGAGCCCTAGCGTTGATTTTGTTCAAGGTGTCGTCATCCGGCCATTCAAGGAGTACCGCTACTTTCCTTGTTTTTTCCTCATGGCGTTCGCGGCGCACAGGTTCGGGGACGATGCAGCGTATCATCTGCTCCACGGGCACAGCGTAATAGCGTGCTGCCCATTCTGCAAGGTCCATTAACGCTGGGCTCACTGCCGGGGTGTCATCTATCAGGCGGGTGAGCGGTTTTAAGCGGTGGCTCCATTCGGCATCTGGCTGAGTCAGATTAATGACCGTACCTGTGGTGGAACGGCTGCGCAGCGGCACTTCAACGCGGCTGCCGCGCGTTACGCCCTGCATGTTTTCCGGTATGGCGTAGTCCAGCACCATATCATTCATACCGTCCACCAGAACTCGGGCGGCCGGGCGCATGCTATCATCCTGAAAGAGGGCCTGCTGCATGGCCTATCGGGTATCAGGGGGGGGGAATCAGCTCTCTTCATCCAGTTCTTCAGAAGAGAGTATATGCACGACAACCTTTGCGCCCGCTTTCTCGCCGGCGGCCTTCGCCAGCGAGCGAATGGCGGAGGCCGTCATGCCATTGCGCCCGATGATGCGGGCTATGTCACCGGGCTCCAGCACCAAACGGAATCTCAGCAGCTTTTCTTCCTCATTGGCGGCTACGCGCAACTGAGCCTGCTCCGGGTACTTGATTAGCGGGCAGACGACGGCGAGGAGATATTTGCTGATGGATTCGGTAAGCTTCTGCATGAATAGTGCTCGGTGTTAACTCGTACCGATGATATGCCAAAAATCACCTGTTGTCAAGAGCCCTCTGTGTGTGTCAATTTTCCGCTGAAATAAAGAAAAACTCGGTTTTGTGTCATGTTGGCAAAAAAAACTTGCGTACTCTGGAGCTCTGCGGTAGCATAATGGCACGCACATTCTGTGTGCCATTATCAGGGATGGGTGGCAGAGTGGTTTAATGCAGCGGTCTTGAAAACCGCCGAAGGTTTATCCCTTCCGTGAGTTCGAATCTCACCCCATCCGCTTCCTCTGAACCCCGCCGATTTTTCGTCGGCGGGGTTTTCTTTTCTTGTCTGTTCCGTTTGATAATGACTAGAAAAGTGCGTTAATTTTCTGTATTTTCAATCTTTTGACTTGAATTATTAAGAAAAGTTTGATATTAAGAATTTGGTTCTAACCAACCAATGTTCAGAAATATGAAAAAATCCACCATTCTCGCACTTATTCTTGCCGCCCCTGTAATGGCCGGCGAGGCTCCCGTACCGATGACTCTGATTGAGGCTCCCACCGCAGCACCTGCCGTTTCCGGTCAGTGGGCTCTGGAGGTAGCCGGTGTACACACATGGGCTATGGCTGATGCCGAAGACCTGTTCCATAACATCAACTCCTGGGGTGTTGATGTTACTGCTGTATACAACATGAACAGCAATTGGGCCACCACTCTTCGCTTCTCCTGGTCTCAGGGCAGCGGTCGCTATTTCGCTGACTATGGTCCCAACGAGACTGAGGTAGATAAGCTTGATATCACCAATTGGTCCATCACTGCCGGTGTTCGTTACACCGCTCCGATTACTGAGAAGCTCTCTTGGTATGCCGGTGCTAATCTTGGCTGGGGCCGTACCGAGATGAGCTACACTTATGGCAGTGAGATTTATCCGGAAGCTGCCGGTAAGTGGGATGCTGATGATATCGGTCTCTCCTACTCCGCTGAGGTGGGTCTTAAGTATAACATCTCATCTAAGGTCTATGCCACCGGCGCTGTGGGCGTGCGCGGCATGTGGACCAATCCCAACTGGGAAGCCGGTCCTCGCTCTGACCAGCAGTTTGGTGTCAGCGTGAGCGCTGGCCTTGGCTGGCAGTTCTAATGCTCTAAACATCATAAAACAATACGAGGTGGGGCCTTTTGGTCTCACCTCATTTTTTATGGTTATCCGGGCGATAACTGCGCGTAAAAGAGAAGCCCGCCGTGCCGATTAGGGCATGGCGGGTAAGAGTATGAGAGAAGAAAATGAGTTTACTCGGCTCCGGGGGCTACATAGTCCTTACCGCAGTAGCGATCCTGAATGCGGCGAGGGCTTTCTTTCATATCCACCAGAACGAGGCAATCCAGCGTGCCGCCGAAATCATTGTCGATACCGAAGGAAAGCATCTTGCCACCGAGTCGCAGATACTGGCGCAGCAGCACAGGTATGGTCTTGCCGTCCGTTTCCAAATCTGCCACCATTGTTGAAAGCAAGCGCAGTTCGGAAAGAGCGGTGGGGACAAGGCGGGCGTCCTCACTGAGTAGCTCGGTGCCGGTGGGCGGGTACAAGGCTTGCACATCACCGGTCAGCTCAGTATTCATGCAGTGGGCTTTCAGGTAGGAAAGCATCAGTGCACGGGAGGCTGGCTGATATTCACCGGAAATGCTGACGGTGCCGTACAGATAACGATATTCTTTGTGGCGTGCCAGATAATGGCCGATTCCCATCCACAGAGTATCCAGTGAGGCTGGGTGGCGTTGGTAATCCTTACAGATGAACGCTCGGCCCATTTCCAAGCCGTGAGCTATGACGGATTGGATTTTATCACCGAAGCGGAAAAATTGAGAATTATAGACGCCCTTGATACCCTGAGTCTGCAGTATTTTGTCCGTTCTGCCCATGCGGTAGGCACCGGCGAGGCGGTTGGTATTGGAGTCCCACATGATGAGGTGGGTGTACGTCTTGTCAAACTCGTCCAAATCGCAGGAGGTGCCGGAGCCTTCGCCGACAGCGCGGAAGGTATGCTCGCGCTGAATGCCGATTTCGCGCATCATGTGCGGAATCTGCTCAGCCTGCACGGCATATACTTTCAGGCCTCCGGAGGTCTCCGCATACAGGCAATCTGCCGGCAGAGCGTCAATTTCTGCTTTAAGGGTTTCTGCAGGAGCGCTTTTTTCGATTTCCTGCATTTCACGGGGGGCTGTAGCAGCTTGTTCTGCCTTGCGCGGATAGCGTTGCAGCATGCTGCTGAGTCGGAGATAATCGGAGAGAGAGTCGTCATTCGGAGTCATGGCAATGGTGGCGGGAGATATGGCTCGCCCAAGCCTGATGGTATGGCGCATACGCCCATCTCGCAGAATTTCGCGAGCCAGAAAGTTTGAGCGTATGCCTTTATTGATAATGGAAATAAGCTGGAAGAAGATACCGGTGCGACCGGAGATGTGCATGGGGACAACCGTGGCTCCGGTCTTGCGGATGAGGCTGGAGATGTTTGCCTGCCAAGGGTCATCAATCACGCGGCGGTCCTGGTGTGAGTACGTGGCGGCTGAACCACTGGGGAACACGAGAATGCAGTGCCCACCCTTCAGCCAGCGCAGAATCTCGCGCATGCCCGCCATGTTCGCGCGCTTGGCGGCTTCTCCGCCGTACACGTCCACCATAATCTCGTATGGTACCATGCCGCGCACGCACTGCAGGAACTCATTCACGACGATTCTGATATCTTCACGCACACGCATGACTACATCACCGAACATCAGGCCGTCGGACATGCCGTGGGGGTGGTTGCAAACGATGACGCAGGGGCCTTCCTTCGGGATGTTTTCCAGCCCGGTGAGGTCATAATTCAGGTTGAGGTATTTGCAGGCGAGCTTAAAGAAGTTTTCCTTACATCCGGCCTCCCAATCATCTTCAATTTTCGCATGTGCCACATTCAGCGCATGCAGTCCCAAGCGCTTCTCTGCCCAGAGTACGAGCCACTTTGGTAATTTGTCTCCACCCTTGATGAGCTTAGTAAGGTCGGTAATCTTTTCTCGCTTGGAAGTACTCACTGCGGTATCTGCGTGTTATTTCATACAGTCTATCATAAATATCCGCTTGAGTCAAACAGGAATTGGCTCAAACTGAGCATTTAATCCGCTCGGTAAATACTGCTGAGTGCCACCTCAAACGCACGCAATGTGCTGGCCGCAGAGGCTATGCCTTTGCCGGCTATACCGAATGCAGTACCGTGATCAGGACTGACCCTCAGGCGGGGCAGGCCGATGGTGGCATTCACAGCGTTATCAAAGTCAATGAGCTTGAGCGGGATGAGCGCTTGGTCATGGTAGGGTGCCACGATGCCGTCATACATGCCTTGTGCAGCATCCCGGTATACGCAGTCCGGCACGCACGGGCCATGGAACTCTGCTTCCGGTATGGCGAGGCGCAGCGCATTCAGAGCAGGGGTGATGAGTGTTTCCTCTTCCCGGCCGAAGGCTCCGTTTTCTCCATTATGCGGGTTCAACCCGGCAAGGGCGATGCGTGGACGCGCCTTTCCGGTGCGCATCAGGAAACGTGCCAGAAGACTGCCTACGCGTACGATTTCTTCCGTACGCAGCAAACGCGGCACGTCTGCTATGGCCACATGGGTGGTACAGAGTGCCACCGTGAGGTGGCGCCCGGTGAGGCACATCGCAAAATCTTTCACGCCTAAGCGGTCTGCAAAGAATTCTGTCTGGCCGGGATAGGCAAAACCGAGGCGGTGAAGAGCCTCTTTACAGATGGGCGCGGTGACGACGGCGTCAATCTTACCACTGCGCAGTGCTTCTGCCGCCATTTCTAAATGTTCTAACGCTGCCTGTGCCGTGCGCTCGGTAGGCATGCCGGGAGTACAGGGAACTTCTCTGCCTATCAGGCGGTACTCAGCCTGAGGGGAGACTTGTTGCAACGCGGCGCGGATGACTTCCGGGCCTATACCTGCTTGGTCGCCCAAGGTATAGCCGATAACCGGTTTCTCGGTTTTCATGGTTCTACCTCCTCTGCGGCTTCGTCATCCTGCATAGTGGGCAGAGGGGCCTCTGTCACAACGGGGCGCGGGCGCCCCTGCTGCGGAATGGGGGGGCGGTATGAGCGTGTGGTGTTGATGTATTCTGTGTGGGTGTCTCTTTGTTCAAAGCGTAGCTCGCCATTTACGGACGCATGATATATCACTGTCAGCACCACCGCTGCCAGTGTGGGTATCAGTAACAAACTACCCAAACAGGTCTTCATGCCCATATTCTACACCTTCTGCCCCGTTTTTCAAGCCTCTTTTGAGCCATAAAAAAGGCGATCTCTTCCGAGGCCGGCCTTTTCTCACTATATCAGGGATTATTCTTCAGTCTACCCTGGGAATTCTCGGCGTGGGAGCCGCAGTGCTTGTCGGGCGGTAGCTGGTGTTCAGCTGCCATCTCTGGTCTCTCCAGAAAATGCCAAGCTTACCACGCATTACCAGCGTATTACCCTCACGCCACATCTCGCAGCGGTATACACGGCCCTTCTGCGGGTCCAGCACGTGGCCCCCGCTATAGGTGTCGTCATCCTTCTTAAGGCCCCAGATGATATCCATGTTCAGAACAGGAGGATTGCCGGGGATGTCAGCACGGGCACTGGGATTCTGCAGCAGCTTTACCACACGGCCGTAAATAGCACCGTTGTGCTCGTAAATTTGCACGACGCTCTTAGCTTCGTTCGTTTCGTCGTCGATTGTTGTCCAGTAGCCGATTACATTGGCACTTACCTGACTGATCAGGCAGACGGCAACTGCCATAGCTGTCATGAGGAACTTCTTCATGTCGTGTCTTGGAGTTAGTGTTTGGTTGTTTCTCGAGCTGTTATCTCTAAGTTAGAGTTAGCTCAAGGCTGATATTAGCGAAAAGCTAGAGTTAAGTCAAGACTTTTTTTGAAAAATAATTATTCTTGTAAGAGTAAAGCAGTTATGGTAGAATACGCTTCAGCGGCAGAAATCCTGAAAAAAGGAAGTCTGCTAGTAGTAGAAATGATACGAGCAATATGAAAAAGCGAATCCTCTCTCTTTTATCAGTACTGGGTCTTCTGGCTGCACCTGTAACAGCAGGAACTCAGGATGTAGCCACTCCCGGCAGCATTGTGTATAATGGTAATATGTTTACTCCCGGTGCAAATGCGCCTGAGTACAAGCGCGTGGCAAATGAACGCTATGGCACACAGTGGTATGTGGACTTGGTGTATGGCTACTGGGCGCTGGATAACGCCATGGACGGCTACAATGAGAACGAGCACATCGCCATTTTGTACGCGATTCTGAATCAGCGCCTTATTGAGGATAGTGTGAACGGCGGTACATGGCTGCGAGTCGATGTTGCCGGTTCCTGGGGCCTGAATAACGAGTCTGACGACCCCTCCACTTTCTATGCGAATGCCATGGGAATGTGCTCCGGTCTGCATACGGACGTGCTTGACGCTCATGATGCCGCTCTGCTGGAAGTTTCCGTGAAGCACTTCTTCGCCGGCCGTCGTGGTATGATTGCCGCCGGTATGATTAAGCTGAATAACTACTTTGACCGCGTGGGTCACGCACGTTTCACGAATGATAACTTTGAGAGTTCCGGCGTGCTGCCTCTGCCTTATAACAATCTTGCGGTGGTCATGCAGTACGAGCTCGATAGCCGTAACTGGGTTACCGCGGCCGTGACCCGCATGGGTACTCGCTGGGGTATGAATCCCTTCAACCCGGACCATGCTAACGGCTGGGCCGTGGTGGGTGAGTACGGTCATATTTTCGGTGATGGCAAAGGCCGCGTGCGCGTGAGCCCCTTCTTCTGCAGTCAGGATGGCTTGGGTAAGGATGGCGCTCTGCATGACCGCAATGCCGTAGGTATCTTCGGTAGTGTGGAATATCAGGTGTGTGATGCCGCGAAGGTGTACGCCCGCGCTGGTTGGGCCTCTGGCGATTATCAGCGCTGCACGGCTGAATTCTCTGCCGGTGCCACACTTAAGCTTTGTCCTTCTCGCCCGAACGATTACTTCGGCATTGGCTACGGTATGTTCAAGGGTGCAGATACCGGTTCCTCTCCGCTTGTCAACGAGTTTGAGAAGATTCTGGAGCTCATGTACAGTGTGCAGCTTAATGATTACATGTACAGCTCCATCTATTACCACATGATTATGGACGCCGCCTATCGCGATAAGGACTTCGCTTCCGCTGCCGGTGTTCAGGTGGGCATCAACTTCTGATGAACGAATGCCGGAAATCCGGCGTGAGTTTACTTTTACGCGCTGTCTCAGTTCATAGCTGAGACAGCGCGCTTGCTTTTATGAGAGATAATGTGGCTTGCCTTATACGAGCGGCAGCTCGCAGAGGGTAAAGTTGGTACAAACGGCCCCGGGATAATCCAGCTCGTAAACGCCGTGGCTGATGAAGCCGAGGCGGGCGTAGAAGTCACAGGCGGCGGGGTTGGTATCAATGACGTCTAGGCGCATACTTTTGCAGCCGTTCTCGCGAGCAATTTCAATGGCTTTTTGTACCATGGCTTTGCCTACGCCTTGCCCCTGAACGCTAGGGCTCACGCCCAGTGTGTGAATAGCCATGACTTCGTGCGGTTTACACTTCACCTGCCAGTCTGCCTGAGCATAGCCGGGATTGCACTCGGCATTAAGAATCATAGCGGCCACCATTTTTGTATTCATCTCAGCCACCCACAGCTCGCCCATGGCTGCGCGGGACTGCAGAAAGGCATCCGTGGGGTAACCTCCGCGGTGCCATTGTGCGTGGGAGGCCGCGCCCTCCATGCCATCTATCACATCATTGTACAGGTGGCGCAGGGTGGGCAGGTCAAAGGGAGTGGCTTTACGGAAGGTGAGGTTGTTCATCGTGGGAATGGGTGGGGCGTGTTATGAAAAGGAGGGGAATGATGCAGAAGGGGGTGGTAACTATGGCCCAGAGTACGGTGAGGAGGGCGGTTGCCATGAGCACGCCATCCGGATTACCGGTGGGGGCAAGGAACATTAGCCAGCAGCCCAGTGCAATGCCGATGGGGGCAATGAGCAACACCTTTTGCATGTTAGTAGCCAATCGGTTTTGTTTGGTGAAGGCAAGCAGGATAAAGGGCGGAATGAGTGGCGGACCGTAAAATGTCAGCAGCGCTAACCATGTACCGGGATGCCGTATGGTACAGGCTATAAGAGCTGCCAAGGTGGCAACAGCGCAGAAAATCAGTATTTTGCGGATGCTCGTCATGAACGGTTGCGGTGTTTGCTGATGAGTGTAATCCCTAAGTGAAGCAGGTAGCCCGGTAGATAAAAGTAGAGTATTCCGCCTCCGCATAGCATGCCGATGAATGCGCCATAGCCCCATGCTGTAGATGGGTCAATGTCCCCCAACGAACACAGGAAGGCGAAGACTGCTACTAGGAGAGGAAGCGCCAGCCCGATGAGCTGGAACAAGCTGCCGCGACTCGTGCGCGCCGGTATGGTCAATAGCGCAAAAACGGGGGCCTCGAACATGCCTAATGTGCCGAGACACATGAAGAGCCCAGCAATCCAGAGTAAGATATTCGTCACCGGTTCGGGTGCGGCGGCCTCACAACTATAATAAAAAATCACGTTTCCCAGCAGAGTAATCAGTCCTGTGATTGCCAGAAACCATTTTATGAAACGCTGACGCGGTTTAACACACGGTGGCGGTGGTGGAGGCGGCTCCGCTGATGCTGTCACCGGCAGTGGCGGCAAAATAACTAACTTGCCCGGTACACGGAGTTTGCGCGGTGAAGCTGGTTGTGATTGCTGTTTTTTAGGTTTCATGGTTGTATCGAATGATGCGGTGAATACCAATCCCCAGCAGGAACAGGGCAAAATAGGTCACTACACTTAGAATAGCCACCCAACAGCAGATTAAGAAAAAGGTTAACGATGCGAGAGTTCCGGCGTCGGCCCAGCAGAATAAGCAAGCGGTCGCAGCATTTAACAGCGGGAATATGAGGCCAATAAGCTGCATCATGCTGCCGCAAGTGCTACGCACCGGGAGCAGGAGCATGATGAAAGGCAGCGGAAGAAACAAGAGTGCCTCTGCGGCTGTGATGAGAATAGCGAGTGCATCATTTGGCAAGCCCAAGCGGTACCAACCGATTGCTTGCCCGATAAGGTAAAGCCCGGCGCAGATGCCAACGCCACAACGCACGAAACGACGGCGCGCGTGGATGCAGGCTGCGGAATCAGGATTCATGTGAGTCATGTGGTGTAGTTCTTTGTTTGCGCTGCTCTAGCCATGCGAAGATAATACAGAGCTCATAGAGCCCGTACATGGGCAGGGCCATGATGAACATGGTAGCAGGGTCTGGTGCCGGAGCAAGGAAAAGAGCCGCACCAAAGCAACCGATGAGCGCGTAGCCTCGCGTCACGCGCATGCGCGCGTAATTAAGAATACCCAGCTTAATGAGCGGAATGATGATGACCGGTAGCTCAAAGACCGCGCCGAATACAAACACCAGCTTGGCGGCAAAGGTGAGGTAGTAGCCGATACGCCAATCATTCTCAATCCCCATGTCCAGTGAGTACGTGTAGAAGAAGCTCAGTACTCTTGGCAGCACGGCGAAATAGGCAAAGGCGCATCCTCCCAGAAAGAGCCCGAAGCCGAAGGCTACGCTTTTGTAGAGCAGGCGTTTCTCATGCTCTAGGAGCCCGGGCACAATGAAGCGCAGCAGGAAGTACATCAGCAGAGGAAAGGAGATGATGAGCCCGCAGAAGAAGGAGAGCTGTAGCGAGAGCATGAAGGCTTCGCCGGGGCGGAAAGCGCCCATGAGTTTCAGAGCTTCACGTCCGCGCCCTTCTTTCAGTTCGGCACCCATTTCCTGCAGAGCCAGTGCGAGGGTTCGCTGCGCTCCCTCCGTAGTGGTGTCGCAGAGGTAGGCTTGGCGTTCGTTTTCCGGCAGAAGGGAAGCGGCATGCAGCAGCGGTACGATGTCCGCCAGCTCATGTACTGCCGGGGAAAAGCGGGATTCCAGCTGACGGCGGGCCTCCTCCGGAAGAGTCGTGCGCACGGCTGCCAGACTTTTAGCACTTATCCAGGCATCCACTGAGACTGTATCAGGCAGGCGACTGCTTTCATGCTGAGCCCATACGCTGTCCACCGGGTGGCGGAGTACATTCATCATGCTGCCGGAGAAACTGAAGCAGAGCATCATAGCTACCAGCAAAGTGAGTGCCATGCGGATGATGGTACCACGCAGTTCTTCCAAGTGGTCGATGAGGCTCATCTCGCCCGTTTCTTGCTCGGGGGATACCTGCAGGCGCTCTCGTACGCGGAATATCTGCCGCAGCCAGAACATAGGAGTTTATTGGTAAATGTCAATGCCCAGTCTGGCAAGGTCGCCCAGCGAGATGGCGCAGGGGTCCGGCGCAACCCAATGGCCGGGCTCAATTTCCACCGGGGTGAGGTCCATGCCGTAGGTGGCTTCCAGATAAGGGTGGTTGATACGGCGACCGAAGGCGCTGCCGGGGGGCGGGTCTATGGGTGAAGGCACATCACCCGGCAGTACTGCGGAGTGGTTGATGTGCGTGGGGTCCGGCATGGGGATGGCGGAGATGAGCGCGCGGGTGTAGGCGTGGCGCGGGTCGTGATAGATGATGTCACTATCAGCCATTTCCACGATTTTACCCAAGTACATAACCGCCACGCGGTCAGCCATGTGCCGAACCACGGATAAATCATGAGAGATGAAAAGGTACGCAAGTCCGAGCTCTCTTTGGAGGTCCAACAGGAGGTTCAGTACCTGAGACTGCACGGAAACATCCAGCGCACTCACCGGTTCATCCAGTACAAGAAGCTTAGGGCTCTGGGCCAGTGCGCGAGCGATGCCGATGCGCTGCTTTTGGCCGCCGGAGAACTCGTGCGGGAACTTGTCCGCGGCGGTCTGGGGCAGGCCTACGAGGTCCAGCAGGGTGCGTACACGCTCTCTGCGGAATATGCGGGTGCATGTTTTCTGCACGTCCAGCGGCTCAGAGAGGATGTGGCGCACCGTCATGCGAGGGTCCAGTGAGGCGGATGGATCCTGAAAAACCATCTGCACATTGCGGCGCATGGCTCCCAGTCTCCACTGGGAGCGGCGAGTCACATCACGCCCCATGAGGTGAATGCAACCGGAGGTAGGCTCCAGCAGCCTCACGATACAGCGGCCGATGGTGCTCTTGCCGCAGCCGCTTTCTCCCACCAGTCCCAGGGTCTCACCGGGAGCTATGGAGAAAGAGACGTCATCCACCGCTTTCACGATACTCTTTTTGCGGCCCAGCAAGCCATTCCTCACAGGAAAGTGCATGCAGAGCTTGGAGACCTCAAGAATATTGCCTTCCATCGCGGTGGTGGATTCTGAATTTAATAATCGCGGTTCAGCAGGTAATCGCTGATAGCGAGAAGGGCGGCACGGCGCTCGGCGGGGAATACATCCAGCGCGGCGCGGCCGGCTTCCGTCAGCTGGCGAGCTTCCGCACGGGCGGCTTCCATGCCCACCATTGCCGGATAGGTAGCCTTGGCCACTTTCGCATCCTTGCCGATGCTCTTGCCCAGCACCTCCGGAGTGGAGGTGACATCCAGAATATCATCGATAATCTGGAAGGCGAGACCGAGGCAGCGGCCATAAGTGGTGAGAGCTTCCAGCTGCTCAGGAGTGGCGGCTGCAGCCATGGCGCCCAGACGCACGGCTGCCGGGATGACGGCGGGGGTTTTACCATTGTGGATGGCGCGCAGTTCCTCAAGGGTAAGCTTACGGCCTTCGCCCTCAAGGTCCAGCACCTGACCACCCACGAGCGTGAGGCTGCCGGTCTGGTACGCGAGCTCTGTTACATAGTCTCCCACGTTGTAACGCTCATTGGCGGGAACTTTTGCCAGCATGGCAAAGGCCTCCGTCAGCAGGGCATCACCTGCCAAAATGGCGATACCCTCACCGAATACCTTGTGGTTCGTGGGGCGGCCGCGGCGCAGGTCGTCATTGTCCATGCTGGGCAGGTCATCATGAATGAGCGTGTAGGTGTGCAGCACCTCCAGCGCACAGGCGGCATTCAGTGCCGGCTCCGCATCTCCGCATACGGCCTTGGCGGCCTCTATGCAGAGCAGGGGGCGTATGCGCTTGCCACCGGCAAATACGCTGTAGCGCATGGCCTTGTGCAGCGTGGTGGGGGATACATCCTCGCCGGGCAGCAGCTCATTCAGGCGCTGCTCCGTGAGCTCTACGCCATTTTTAATGAGAGACTTGATGTCCATAACCGGAGGCTTACTTGCCGTTCACCAGCAGTTCTGCAATCTGTACAGCGTTCAGCGCTGCGCCCTTGCGTACCTGATCGCCCACTACCCAGAGGTTCAGAGCGTTATCAATGGCGATATCCTTGCGGATACGGCCTACGAAGCAGGTGTCACCATTAGTGGAATCCAGCGGAGTGGGCCATACGTTAGAGGCAGGATCATCCATGAGAGCTACACCGGGCTTGCCCTCGTAGCAGGCACGGGCACCCTCCACGTCCACAGGCTGCTCGAACTGAGCTACGCAGGAAATGGAGTGGCTGCGGTATACCGGCACGCGAACGCAGGTGCAGGTCACCTTCAGCTCCGGAAGGCTCATAATCTTGCGGCCTTCGTTGAGCATCTTAAGCTCTTCCTTGGTGTAGCCGTTGTCAGCGAACTTGTCAATCTGAGGCAGCACATTGAAGGCAATCTGGCGGGGATACGTGGAGATTTCCACGGGGTGGCCGTTGGAGATGGCACGCACCTGATTCTCCAGCTCGGTGATGCCGTGCTGGCCGCTGCCGCTCACAGCCTGATAGCTGCTGGCGATGATGGTCTTCAGGCCGTACTTCTGGTGAAGCGGGAAGAGGGCCATCAGGGTGATGATGGTGGTGCAGTTCGGGTTTGCAATGATGTTGCGGGGGTGATTGAAAGCGGCCTCCGGGTTAATCTCAGGCACTACAAGCGGTACATCGTCATCCTGACGGAAGGCGGAGGAGTTATCCACCACCACGCAACCGGCTGCACCGGCGATGGGAGCGTACTCACGGGAGATGTCGCCACCGGCAGCGAAAAGGGCCAGGTCCACATCAGCAAAGGAATCCTTCGTGAGCTCTTCTACCGTAAGCATTTCGCCGCGGAAGGCTACCTGTTTACCGGCAGAACGTTTGGAAGCCAGAAGTTTAAGAGAGGCGAGGGGGAAATTGCGGCTCTCCAGGCAGGAAAGGAGCTCGACGCCTACCGCACCGGTAGCGCCAACGATTGCGACTCGGGGATTTGTCATCATGTGTCGATTCTGGTTTCTGTGTTCTGCGGCGCGTGCGCAACTTCCTGTAGGCACGCCCGCGCTATTATATCGGATTTACCATGAATGGCAAGCCAAAACAGCACTTTTCGATTTCTTCTGTGGCATTTTAGATGTTTTCTGTGTTCTACTGATTGACATGAGGCGGATTATGTGATAATCCTTACAAGGAGAGGTTACTCTGGTGCTTTCCTGCATCCGAGAGAAAACACTAACCCCTAATCATGATTATGAAGAAAATCGCTATTCTTGCAGCAGCTCTTTTCTGCTGCCCCGTTCTGTCCGCTCAGGAAGCTGCTCCTGCACCCGCTCCCGCCGCTGCTCCTTCTGCTGCTGAGCTTGAGGCCCTCGTTAACGAGATTGTCACGGCTATGAATGATTCCGTGTCCATTCTGGAGAGCGTGACGGACACAGCCTCTGCTGATGCCGCTGCCGTTAAGCTCGTTGCTCTTGCTGAAAATCTTGAGGCTACTCAGGGCAAGCTTGAGGCTATGGGTGAGACTCTGGACGAGGAGGCTCAGATGATGCTTCTCCAGAAGCTCTTCCCCGTCATCATGGCCGTTGGTCCCCGCATGGAGGCTGCCAGCGCTCGCATCGTGGAGAATGACTTCTACGGCAGCGAGGCCCTGAAGGCTGTCCTTGGTTCTGACGCAGAGTAAATATCTCCCGTTTCCCGGATTATTTAATTTCAGAAACGCGCCACTTCGGTGGCGCGTTTTTTTTCGTAATATCCGAAAGGCTTGCCTGATGGGGAAGAATATGGTAGTATATGCCCAGCGCCATGTTGCAACTCATTTTTAATTCATTTTTGTCAACGATTCCGGTATTCGTCTTTTTTGCCATCGGCTACTGGCTCAGGTGGAAAAAGGTGATTGAACCACAGCATGATGCTGTGATTACCCGCTTGGCTATGGATGTGGGGTACCCGTGCCTCATTTTCTATAATATCATGAAGTACATGGTGACGGAGGCGGACCCCCGCATCACTACGCTTGGGTTTTCAGGGCAGGCCATAGCCTGTGGCTTTCTGGAAATGGCTATCGGCGTGACGGTGGCTTGGCTGGTGGCCAAGGTGCTTCGCCTGCGTATCGGTACCGGTTTGCGCACGTTCACACTCACCGCCGGGGTGCAGAACTACGTTTTCTTTGTGGTTCCCATTGTTCACATGTTGTTCAGTAATGCCGGGGACCCCACTATGGGCGTGCTCTTCATTCATAACATGGGGTGCGAAATTTTCGTGTGGAGCATAGGCGTGATTTTGATGTGTGGCGGTGTGGGGAATATGCGCCTTACCACTTTATTCCGCGGGCCGCTGCTAGCGGTGTGCTTCTCCTTGCTTCTGGCTTGGAGTGGGTTGGGTGTGTATGTGGCTCAGGCTCCGGTGATGAAAACAGCCGAGCTGCTCGGAGCTGTGGCAACTCCCATCTGTCTGATTATTTTCGGTTGCTCCATGTATGACCTCACCCGCAATTTTACATGGCAGCCGCGTTTGCTTGTGTCGGGGCTTGTTGCTCGCCTCATGGTGACTCCCGCTCTTATTCTGCTGGTTGCTTGGCTGTTGCCCGTTGATCCGCTTGTAAAGCGCATCATGGTTATTCAAAGTGCTATTCCTAGCGCTGTGTTTCCGGTTCTTATTTGTATGCGCTTCGGTGGCAAGCCGGAGGTCGGTACTCAGATTCTTCTTTCCACCACCATCTGTTCCTTTATTACCTTGCCTATCTGGCTTGCTCTGGGGAGCGCTTATGTGGTTCCGTTGTTGCCCAGATGAGCCGTTTTCCCACGAAATAAACAAAATTACAGAAAAATTTAATTTTGTGCTTGACTAAGGGGAGGAAAGTTGGTAAACTTCCCCCGCACTTAAGCAAAGGCGGGATAGCCAAGTGGCCTAAGGCATCGGTTTGCAAAACCGACATTCGTGGGTTCAAATCCCACTCCCGCCTCTAAAGAAAGTCCGTTGAGATTCATCTCAACGGACTTTTTTAATTGACAAAACGCGAGACATGTAGTTGAATAACGTATATGCGCACGCTTCAGTTATCCATACTTGCTGCTATAGGCTCACTTGCTTTGGTATCCTGTCAGGGACCGGATAAATCATATATCAGTAATGTGGCTGATGTACCACTGAAGAGTAGTGCCTTACCTAGTACAAGCTGGGAAGTAAGCCCTCTCCGTTCCAATGCAACGTACCTTATGTACGATGCTCGCACTCGCTCTCAGCGAGCCGGAAGAGTGGGAGACTATTATTACGTGCGTTGGTATGATGCAGAGCCTGATAAGCCCGTGCGCCTTGTGATGCGTTATACTCAGGCCCGCACCGGTTCGACTGTTCTTTCCAGTGAGTATGTACTTGATGCCCCCCGCGCAAGCAAGGGTGCGCAGACACACCGCTTCGTTTTCAATGGCAGTGTGCGTAAGCGCATGGGAGATGTGCTCTCCTGGCGTATTGATTTGTATGTAGACGGAGAGCTGAGGGATTCCCGTCAGTCGTACCTGTGGCAGGAGCCCACGGTGACCGGTGGTACCGTGGTGCCGACGAAACGGGTGAATGACGTCGTGGAGCGGACTCTGCGCACAGTGCCGGAGCCTGAGGAGGCCGAGTCTACGAGTGTAGAGGACGAAAATGAGACGCTAGCTGCTCCCGGTGTGGAGAGTTTGGGCGTGTAAGCCCATGAACGGAGTGGTTTACTGAGCTACGCGTACGTAGCCCATACCCGCGGCAAGTGCAGCCTGAATGCCGGGCTCAGCATCCTCAAAAACTACACATTCTGTGGGGGGAACGCCCATGCGTTCTGCTGCCAGCAGGAAGATATCCGGCTCGGGTTTACCGCGGCCGGGAGGGACGTCATCAGGCGTAACAATGATGGGGAAGAGGTCTTCTATACCCGCAGAGCGGAGGGTTGCTCTTGCGCCGTTGATTACGCTGCCGGTGCCGATGGCATAGGGAATGCCGGCTGCATTCAGTTCGCGCACGAGGCCGACTGTCTCCGGGATGATGGGAAGCTGTTCGGTTTCCAGCATGTTATCATAGCACTCCCTCTTGCGGGCTGCGACGGCGTACGGCTCCATGTGGAGGGAGTAGCGGCTGTTCAGTGTTGCTACGATATCCGGGGCGGCCATGCCTCCATGTGCCAAAAACTCATCCCACAGGAACACCTCATGCGGGGCTCCGTTTTCCTGAAGAGCTTGCCGCCATGCTCGGTAATGGGTTTCCATGCTATCCACCAGTGTGCCATCTAAATCAAAGATGTAACCGGCATATTTCTGTTCCGGAAGTGTTACGCGTGCGCTCATGGGTTGAATTAGAGGTCAAACTTTTTCACGAAGGCGGTCAGGTCATCATCCTTGCCGAATATAACCAGCACGTCGTCTTGCTGGAATTGCATGCCTGGTTCTGGGGTATCAATCACGGGCTGCTCGGGCTGAGACAGCACGTCATCATTACTCGTTTCTATGAGTTTACCACGGCGAACGGTGAGAAGGTTAATGCGGTATTGCTTACGCATGTTAACCTCCTGCAGTGTTTTGCCAATCCATTCTTCGGGAAGGCGTACGTCCGCCAGCGAGTGGGTGGCATCAATGCGGCGCAGGCGCATGAGGCCTTCATTGATGAATCTGTCAGCGAGCTGTCTGGCTGCCACATCTTCCACGCGGAAGAGGTCACTGATGCCGATGAGCTTGAGCACCTTGCCGTGGAGTTCGTTCACGCTGCGGGCGTACAAATGTTTGACGCCGAGCTCTTTAAGCTGGGCTGTGATGAGAATGTTTCGCTCGAAACATTCACCCACCGCCACGATGACGTATGTTTCTTCACCCACAAGGTCCATACGGCGCAGAACGCGCATGTCCGTGGCGTCACCGATGTGTGCATCCGCCACGTGGTTCTTGATTTCTTCCACCACGCTTTCCTTCATGTCAAGCACGGTGACTTCGTAACCGCTGTCACTCAGATAGAGTGCCAGAGCTTTGCCGAATTGACCTAATCCAATGATAACGAATTTCATATGCGTGGGGAAGTGTCAGGTGAGAGGGAGGCGGGTTTCCGGATATCTCAGGGGTGAGGGATCCTTCTGTTTAATGAAGATGAGCATGAAAGTGAACATGCCTACGCGACCGAAGAGCATGTTGGCACAGATGAAGAGCTTGGAGAACTCACCCAGTTCACCGGGGTTACAGATGGAGTAACCTGTGGTGGTATAGGCGCTGATTTCCAAGAAGAGGATTTTAATGAAGCCATTGGCGGATTGGGCCAGTGTGGGCTCCAGCAGGATGAGCAGCATGGTACTGGCTGCTATCCAGAAGGTGGATAGAACAACGGTGGCCATGGCGCGTTCTACGGTGTTGCGCGCGATGCGTCGCCCATGAAGCTCCAAATCCTGCTGTCCGCGCAGAACTCTGAGTACCTCCAACACGCATAAGGCAAAAACCGGTGCGAATACGCCGCCGCCCGTTCCTGCCGGATTACCGCCCACAAACATGAGTAGACAGAGGAACAACTGGTATACCTGCCCGTAGGAGCTGATGTCCGTAATAGTAAAGCCTGCTGAGCGGCCTATGGTATTCCAGATGCTTTCCCATATGTTATAGTCCGCAGATGAGAGGTGCTGGGATGGTTCCAGCGCGCCCAGAATTGCCAGCCCAACGGTACCGACTAGCATGACGATGATTGTAACTCTCACCACAAGCCATGAATGCGTGCTCCAGCGAACGGGATTCCGCTTGCCTGTGAGCTTATTTTTCATGCGGGTGAGTACCTCAAGATAGACGCTGAAACCCAATGTGCCGGCCAGTGTGAGTAGCATCATAACACCCTGAACTGCTTTATCATGCGCCACGCAGGCCTCTGCCATGTTCTGCGGGAAGAGGGCGATGCCGGCATTACAGAATGCGGACACCGCGTGGAAAAGAGCGCGGAACCACAGGTGGTCCTGAGGTACGCCGGGAGCACCTTTCCAGAGGAAATAAAGTAGGAGCGCACCGATGATTTCCACCCCGAAGGTCACAAAGATAACGGCCTTGATAAGTGAAGGGATGATGTTTACACCCTGCTGGTCCAGAAGGGAGGAGATAGCTACGCGGTCACGCACGGCTAGTTTCTTGCCCACCATGAGCAGTACAAAGTAGGAGAAAGTCATCACACCCATGGCGCCTATCTGAATGTCTATCAGTAGTACTATTTTGCCGAGCGCGGTGAAGGTTCCGGCCACGTCCACGCAGGTAAGGCCGGTGATGGAGATAGCTGATGAACAGGTGAAGAAGGCTTCCGTGAAAGTGATGGGCTTATGCGTTGCTCCGGGGGTGAGCAACAGGATGGTGCTTAGGAGCACAAAGGTTATCATCCATGTGAAGAAGATAACGGCAGGGCTCCAGTGGCTGCGAGTGTGTGCTTTACCGGACTTCTTCCTAGCTCTGGCAATCGCCACAATAGTGATGATGGAATAGACGCCAATGATAAAACTCAGGATGATGCTGATAATGTATGTGTAGGCCGGCAGCTGTTTTCCCATTCCTGCCGCAAAGATGCCGCAGGCAGCTAGGCCGGTTACAAGTTGCCACCACAGAAAACGGCCGGGCGCCTCTTTGTGAAGCAGCTTGGTGATGAAGTGGATGATAACGGTGAGCGTGTTACAGCCTACCACCGATGCCAGCAGAATGTGAAGCCCCTCTTCAAAGGTGTTCTTCTCGAATGAGAGGGTAGCTAAATCCGTAAAACATGCTTCCCACAGTACAACAAACATCGCGAGCAGGCCGGAGATAATCTCAGGCAACTCCAGCGCTCTGTATTGTCTTTCGTGGGGGATGTTCATGCTTATCCGGGGCCATTATAGCACAGTTCCTACCTATGGGCAACCCATATTTCCGGCCTCAGTTTTTGTCCGGCATGGACACAATCAGCGGCGCAATGGCTGAGAGTTTTCGCAGCATAGGCGCGGCGGTTACTGCCAGCAACACTTTAGCTGCTGCATTCCACAGCAATAAATCCGGACCGGGAGTGATGAGTACAGCAAGAAGAGCCAGAGAGAAGCCGATAGGAAGCAATCTCCAGCGGTGTGGTGCCGTTGCAGCTCTGTTGTAATTGATGGTGACTGTACTGAAAAGAATTATCCAGATGAGCAGCGGTGCTTCATGCTGGCGTATCAGTAGAGGCTCATGCATGATAACTGTGTAGAGCTCACACACGAGCATGATGACACCCATGATGACTCCCACCAGCGTGAAAAAGCGCGTGACAGACATGCCCTGACCGGCAAGCAGTACATAATGGCTCCAGCGCAGCAGAATGGTTATGCCCACATACATCAGGAAGAAAAATATCTCGGAGGCTGTGCCGCAGATAAGCGCCGGAGGGATAGCTCCGGCAATGAGTAGTACGATTTCTGCAATCGCAGCTACTGCACAGATGATGGCTAGTATCCGGCATGAAGTCGCCAGCTTACCAATCAGATTACGCACCGCCGGATATATGTACCACTCCTCATTCATGGTCTGTATTTTGATTTAGGAGTGCGTCCGTTTCTGCCGGAGTTGAAGGTGCGTAACCCATCGGGAAACGCGCCTTTCCGCTCATGTCGGTGAGAACTCGGGTTTCTGTATATCCCAGTTCTTCCATGATTTTTCTGGTCTGTTCGCCTTGGTCATGGCCTACCTCAAGCATGACGAGGCAGCCTTCCGCGAGATAGGGCAGCGCGTCAGAGAGGAAGCGGCGTACGATATCCAGCCCGTCCGGGCCGCCATACAAGGCGCTGGCCGGGTCATGGGAGACTTCCGTGGAAACCTGCTCGCCATCCGGCACATAGGGAAGATTGGCCAGTACCAGTTCATAACCGGTGGGCGGTACAACGGCGTTTGTTTCATCCGGTTGCCAAGCAGAGAAGAGGTCGCTGCGGTATGTCTTAATGCGAGCACCCAGAGCTGTGGCATTTTCCAGTGTGAGGGAAAGCGCAGCTTCCGAGATATCCGCCATGACGACTTCCGGGCGAATGGCAGCGAGCTCCAGCGCGAGGGTAATACCGATGATGCCGGAACCACAGCCCATATCCAGTACACGTAAGCCTTCCTTGCGGGGGGTGAGGCTAAGCGCTTGCTCCACAAGTTCCTCCGTTTCCGGGCGGGGGATGAGGGCGCGGGCGTCCGTGCGGAACTCTCGGCGGTAAAACTCAGTGCTTCCCAGCAAATGCTGCAGGGGTACTCCTTTTCCGCGTTCGCGAAGAAGGTCACGCAAGGGGGCCAATTGTTCCTCGGTCAGCGGGTCGTCATAGTGGAGGTAAAGCCAGGTTTTGTTCTTACCCAGAACGTGTACGAGTAGGCTCTGCATGGAGTGCCGAGCTGCGTCCACCCCACGTGCTTCCAGATATGCGGTGCCGCTGGTGAGAATGTCCTGTATGGTTTTCATGGGCCGGAGAAGGGGGTTACTGAAGTTCCTCCATGCGCTCCTGCATTTCGGCGTGCTGCATGTGGGAGATGATGTCGTTCAGTTCTCCGTTCGTGACGACGATATCGAGATTGTAGGAGGTGTAGTTGATACGGTGATCGGTGAAACGATTCTGGGGGAAATTATATGTGCGGATTTTCTCTTCTCGTCCACCGGAGCCGATGAGTGCGCGGCGTTGAGCGGAGTAACTCTGCTGGGCTTCTCTCTGTTTTAGCTCGAACAAGCGAGCACGCAGAATGCGCAGGCCCGTTTCCTTATTTTTGAGCTGGGAGCGGCCGTCTTCACAGCGTACCATGATGCCCGTGGGCAAGTGGAAAATCTGCACAGCGGATTCCGTACGGTTCACGTGCTGGCCACCGGCGCCGCCGGCGCGGCAGGTTTCGATGCGCAGGTCTTCCGGTCTGATTTCCACGTCTACTTCTTCAGCCTCTGGAAGTACGGCCACGGTGGCGGTGGAGGTGTGGATTCTTCCCTGCGTTTCGGTGGCAGGAACACGCTGTACGCGGTGCACGCCACTTTCATACTTCATGAAGCGGAAAACTTCCTCACCGCTGATACGGGCGGTGACTTCCTTGAAGCCGCCGATATCGTTCGGGCTGGCATCCAGAATTTCCATACGCCAACCGCGGCTTTCAGAGTAGCGCTGATACATGTTCAGCAGGTTACCGGCGAAAAGTGCTGCCTCATCTCCACCGGTACCGGCGCGGATTTCCACAATGGCGTCACGGTCTTCCGTCACATCCCGAGGAAGGAGGCTGTACTGTACAGCTTCTTCCAGTGCCGTAATGCGAGGGGTGAGTTCTTCCAGCTCCATAGCCGCCATCTCTGCCAGCTCTGCATCCTCAGAGGTTACCATTTCCTTGGCTTCTTCTCTGTTCTTGATGGCAATACAGAGTTCTTCCCATGTGTCCATGAGTTCTTTGGTGCGGCGGTGCTCGCGCATGATTTCTTCTGCTCGGGAGCGGTCATTGAAGAGATCCGGTGCGGCGATGGCTTCTTCCAGCTCAGCCAGGCGGGCCCGGCGCTTTTCTATAAGCGGTGCGTAATCCATTTGTACGCGCTTATTTTAGCGGTAAATACGCCTGTTCGCAAGCCCAAAGTGCGTTCTAGAAACTCCCCCGGCATTTCAGCTTTTACTGATTTTAATCGATAGACTGTAAAAGCAGAAGCACGCTCAGAATTAAGCGTGCTTCCGGAAAAATGGAGATGTTAAGGCTTATGTTATTTTACCAGATGGGGGCTTTCCTCCCACTCCGGTAAATCCGTATCGATAAGCCAAGGTGTGTATTCCGGGGGGATAGGGGACTGCAGCGCGATGCGGCGTCCACCTACCGGGTGATTGAATGCCAACCTCCAAGCATGCAGCATGAGACGGCCGGGACGGGCTTTCTGCTTTTGCGGGTGAGCGTAGATGGGGTCTCCTATGAGCGGGTGGCCCAAGTGGAGCATGTGAACACGTATCTGATGGGTGCGGCCGGTGTGCAGAGTGCACATCACTAAGCTTGAGTTGGTGGACGCGTCGTGCTTCAGTACCTTGTAATCGGTGATGGCCGGCTTGCCTGAACCGGGATTCACCACTGCCATTTTCAGACGGTTCACAGGGTGACGGCCTATGTTGGTGAAGACGGTGCCTTCCGGCTCTTTCGGGCATCCCTGAACGACGGCAAGGTAGATTTTCGAGGTATCTCGCTCGGCAAACTGAGTGGTGAGGGAGAGGTGGGCGTTATCGTTCTTTGCCACGACGATGCAGCCACTCGTATCCTTATCCAAGCGGTGTACAATTCCCGGGCGCTCCACACCGCCGATGCCGGAGAGATCTCCGCAGTGGTGGAGCAGGGCATTCACGAGGGTGCCGTCCGGATTACCCGCGGCGGGGTGAACTACCATGCCGCTTTCCTTGTCAACGACAATGAGGTGGCTGTCCTCATACAGCACAGATATAGGGATATCCTGCGGTTGCGCCTCAGCTGGCTCAGGTTCCGGAATGTTCACCTCGATGCGCATACCAAGCTCCACCGGGGTTTTTGCCTTGGTGGATTTGCCGTTGACTGTGACTTCTCCTGCCTTGATGAGGGCCTGAATGCGAGCACGGGAGAGCTCCGGCAGCTGAGCTGCCAGAAATTGGTCCAGACGGGCTCCGATGGAATCTTCTGCGATGATAAGCATGCGGAACTTACATGCCGGTGGGGTTATCAATAAAGACGGTGGGAAGGCCGAACTTCTCCTTCAGTAGTTCACCAAGGGCCTTCACGCCGAACGTTTCCGTGGCGTAGTGTCCGGCGAAGAGAATGTTCATGCCCATGTCCGCCGCGGCGTTCACGACCCAGTGGTTTTCCTCACCGGTCAGATATGTGCGGTATCCTTTGGCGTGCATCTGGTAAATCACATCACCTGCGCCACCGGAACATACGGCGATACGTCCGGCGGGGGCTTCACTGTCCTCCACTCTGCCGGTGACAGGGCTGCCGCAAATGGCAGCAAAACGCTCCTGCAGCTCACCGACGGTGCCTGCGAACTCACCGCTTTGGCCGATAAGGACACCATGGTAATCCACCTCAGGTCTGCAATCTGTCAGGCCGAGTGCTTTGGCAATACAGGCATTATTGCCCAGCTCCGGGTGCATGTCCAGCGGCAGATGGGCACCATAAATGGCCAAGTTGTGTTCCAAGCAAGTGGTGATTTTCTTTTTGAACCACCCGGTCATGGGGCGCAGGCCGCACCAGTATATCCCGTGGTGCAGCACAAGCAAATCAGCCCCTGCAGCAATGGCGTCTTCAATCGTTTTCTGTGAGCCATCCACAGCCAGCGCCACTTTGGTTACGCTGCCGTTATTTTCCACCTGAAGGCCGTTCATCGCCACGGATGCATCCTTCACCTCGGCTATGCGCAGAGTGGAATCCAGAAGGTCAGTAATTTCCTTTAAACTTGTCATGTTAGATGTTGTCAGGTGTTATGTGGAGGTTGTTACGCATTTTGATTTCATTATGCAGGCGCTTGTTAAACTCTCCGGCCATATCATACCCGCTTTCGCGCAGGTACTGGCCGAGACCCGCCACCTCTACGAGACGGGTCATGTCACGCCCGGGGGCTACGGGAAGGTTCAGCCTCTCCACTTCCACGCCGAGGATATTTGCCGTCTGGCGGGTAAGCCCCAATCTTTCCATATCCGTCATATCACCATCTGTGAGGTTAATGACGAGGTTAATATCCTTTTGGCGGCGGTAGGCTTTCAGACCGAAAAGGTTAGTAACATTGATGATGCCGATGCCGCGAATCTCGATAAAGCCGCTGCTGAGCTTGGGGGATGTGGCAACGAGTTCACCGCTGATGTTACGGATGCGCACCATGTCGTCCGCCACCAAGGAAGAACCACGCTCCACGAGGCCAAGTGAGATTTCACTTTTGCCGATGCCGCTTTTACCCGTGATGAGTACGCCTACACCGCGCACGTCCACCATGCAGCCATGCATGGTCGTACTTTCCGCAAACTCATTTTCCAGAATGATGGTGGTCTTATTCACCAGCTTCATGGTGGGCAGAGTGGAGCGGAATACACACACGGAGTAGTCGTCCGCATGCTTCAGCACGTCCGGCGGTACATCGACACCTCGGGAGAAGATGAGGCAGGGCACATCTTCCTTCATTAGCCAGCTGAGGCGTTCTGCTCTTTGTTCGCCCTGGAGGGTCGTGCTCAGGTATGACATTTCAGCCGCACCGAAAATCTGGATTCGCTCATGAGCGAAATAGCTGAAGAAACCGGCCAATGCCAGACCGGGACGATTCAGCGTGGGCTGCAGAATTTTCCGGCTCATGCCCAGTGGGCTGTTGAGAAGCTGCAGCTCCAAGGTGCTGCGATAGGCTTCGTAAAAATGGGAGACGGAAATCTCATCTACCTTTCTGACGATGGCTTTTTTCATGGCGCGGGTATTTTCTCACATCTTTCACGTAGCGTCAAGCTCTTACTGAGCGCGAAGGGGATTCCTGCGGAAATGCCTTACTTCTGCGCTCCTGCGCTGCGAAGTATTCTGCATACTTCATTATTCCCCTGAGCCGCCTGCAGCGGGGTGGTTCCGGAGTTGTCCGGCATGTTCACATCCGCTCCGGCACGTATGAGGCTCTGAATGAGTTCTGTATTAAGGGCGCTGCTGCTCCAAGTGCCGGTGATAGCTCCGGTTGAATCACCGTAGAATCCACCTGTGGGGGTCGGATTATTCAGGTGATACATGAGGGCTGTTTCTCCCTTATTGTTCCGCAAGTTAGGGTTCAGGCCCGCTTGCAGCAGGGCGTCAGCAGCCTCCTGGGGAATATCCGTATACATGATGGCGGTGTTTCCGTCTTTATTCTGAGCGTTGACATTTGCCCCCGCGTCCAACAGAAGTTTTACCATGGTGGCGCTTCGGATGCTGTAGGCAAGAGGCGTATCACCATTGGGCGTTACGGCATTTACATTCATTCCCATGCTCAGGTAATAGCGCGCAAGCTCCGGCTTATCTCCTGAGACGGCATAGTGTAGGGGGCTTACTCTCCCATCGTTCAGCTTGGCCCCTCGCTCAATCAGGATACGCGCGCATGCCACGCTGTCGCGCTCGTTTTCATCCGGTTTTCCTAAGCCGCCGAACTCTGAAAAGATGCTCCCTTTCCATTCTTCGCTGTGGTGGGGAATGCGGCCGCCTGCGTTCAGAACGGCCTCCACATATTGGGGATAACAGGAATCCACGGCCTGCCGAACTTCATTTTCCGTCACGCGGGCTCCGGCTTGCAGTAGCGTCTGAACCGTTTCCATCTCACCATTGCCACTCAGAATGGCTAGGCACAAGGGGGAAAACTCCGGGGCGTCAGATGCCGCGTTCACATCCGCTCCGGCTGCAATCAGACGAGCTGTTTCAGCCGCGTCCTGTTGCTGCGCAGCCCGTTGCAGCGGGGTATAGCTCAGGGCGTCCGGCGTTTCCGTTGTTCCGCATGAGGCCAGCAGAAATCCGGCCAGAATCATCAATCCTACTTCCCGTTTCTTCATGCCTTCATTCTGACATTCTGCCCGTGTAGTGTCAAGTGCTATGTCAATGTTTGCTGTGGCTGTTCCATCTGATAGGCTGAGAAAAAAATACCCGGGGCCTGTATCGGCCCCGGGTGATAATTCAATGAGGTATGGAGGCTTACATCATGCCGCCCATGCCACCCATGCCGCCCATGGCGTCAGCACCGCCGTGGGAACCGCAGCTGCAGCCCTTCTTCTCAGGCAGGTCAGCGATAAGGCACTCGGTGGTAAGCATGAGGCCAGCGATGGAAGCAGCGTTCTGCAGAGCAGAGCGGGTCACCTTCGTGGGATCCACCACACCGGAGGTGAGGAGGTCCTCATAAGCATCGGTCACCACGTTGTAACCCATCGTGGGAGACTCCAAGCTCTTTACCTTCTCAACGATGAGGGCAGCCTCACGGCCGGCATTCTCAACGAGCTGGCGAAGGGGTGCCTCAACGGCACGGTAAACGATGGCTGCACCGGTCTTCTCATCACCGCTGAGCTCGAGGCTGCAGACAGCCTTCTGAGCGCGGATGAGAGCCACGCCACCGCCGGGAACGATACCTTCCTCCACAGCAGCGCGGGTAGCGTGAAGAGCGTCGTCCACGCGGTCCTTCTTCTCCTTCATTTCCGTCTCGGTGGCAGCGCCTACCTTGATAACGCCCACACCGCCGGCGAGCTTGGCGAGGCGCTCCTGAAGCTTCTCGCGGTCGTAATCGGAGGTGGTGTCCTCAATCTGCTTGCGAATCTGGGATACGCGAGCGGAGATGTCACCGGAGTTGCCGGCGCCTTCAATGATAACGGTGGTGTCCTTGGTGATGACAACACGCTTGGCCATGCCGAGCTGGTCAATCTCCACATTCTCAAGCTTGAGACCGAGATCCTCGGAGATGCACTGGCCACCGGTGAGAACGGCGATGTCCTGGAGCATGGCCTTGCGGCGGTCGCCGAAGCCGGGAGCCTTCACTGCGGCCACGTTGAGGGTGCCGCGGAGGCGGTTCACCACGAGGGCAGCGAGAGCTTCACCCTCGATGTCCTCAGCAATGATGAGGAAGGGCTTACCGCTCTTAGCAACCTTCTCCAGCACGGGAAGGAAGTCCTTCAGGTTGGAAATCTTCTTCTCGAAGATGAGGATGTAGGGGCTCTCAAGTACGGCCTCCATCGTGTCAGCGTTAGTCACGAAGTAGGGGGAGAGGTAGCCCTTGTCGAACTGCATACCTTCCACCACGTCCAGAGATGTGTCGATACCCTTGGCCTCTTCCACGGTGATGGTGCCGTCCTTGCCCACCTTGTCCATAGCCTCAGCGATGATGTCACCGATTTCGGAATCCCAGTTGGCGGAAACGGTAGCTACCTGAGCGATTTCCTTACCGGAGTCAACGGGCTTGGAGATGTTCTTGAGCTCAGCAACGATGGCGGCAGCGGCCTTGTTGATACCGCGCTGCAGGGAGATGGGGTTCGCACCGGCGGTCACGTTGCGCAGACCTTCGCGGTAGATGGCCTCGGCCAGCACGGTGGCGGTGGTAGTGCCGTCGCCGGCGATGTCGTTGGTCTTGCTGGAAACCTCGCGTACAAGCTGGGCGCCCATGTTCTCGTAAGCGTCCTCGAGCTCGATTTCCTTGGCGACGGTCACGCCGTCCTTGGTGATGTTCGGTGAGCCGAACTTCTTGTCAATCACCACGTTACGGCCGGCCGGGCCGAGCGTACTCTTAACAGCCTTGGCGATTTTTGTTACACCGGCCAGAAGGCTCTGACGGGCGGCTTCGTCGAATGCAAGTTGCTTTGCCATAATTTAAAATAGTTTTAGAAGTTTCTGAGTTAAAGTGTTAATCAGTCAATGATGGCGAGGATGTCGCTCTCGTTGAGGATGGTGTAGGTAATGCCGTTGACGGTTACCTCCGTGCCACCGTATTTGGTGATGAGAACCTTGTCATTAACGGCTACATTGAAGGGGATTTCCTTGCCGTCCTTGTCACGGCCGCCGGTGCCGAGGGCACGCACAATGGCTTCCTGCGGTTTCTCCTTGGCGCTGTCAGGCAGGAAGAGACCACCTGCGGTTTTGCTCTCTGCTTCCACTCGCTCTACGAGTACGCGTTGTCCGATGGGCTTAATCATGATGGTATAGTGTATTCTGGTTAAAAATCTAGTGAGGATGGGTACCGGGCGAGAGCGTGCTGAAGTATCACCTCTCGCCCGGTGTAGGAGATTTAGTCGTTGTCTACCACTTCGGCGTCTACAACCTTGCCGCTGGCCTTACGGGGACCGCTCTGCTGCTCGGGACCGGCATTGCAACCGGCGCCGCCGCAGCCGCCCTGCTGGGCTGCAGCTGCCTGCTGTGCAGCCTGCTGGAGGTTGGCAAGCATGGTCTCAAGCTCCTGAGTGAGGGTCTTGCACTTGTCTACATCCTTAGCTTCAGCGGCCTTCTTGAGGGCGTCCACTTTGTCCTGAATGGGCTTGGTTACATCAGCAGGAACCTGCTCGCCCATTTCCTTAATTTGGCGCTCGACGCTGTGGGCAAGGGAGTCAGCCTTGTTAATGGCCTCGATGTCCTCTGCCTTCTTGCGGTCCTCTTCAGCGTGCATCTCGGCATCACGCTTAGCGCGCTCGATTTCCTCCTTGGAGAGGCCGGAAGACCCCTGGATGGAGATGTTCTGCTCCTTGCCGGTGTCCTTATCCTTGGCGGTTACCTTGAGGATACCGTTGGCGTCGATGTCGAAGGTCACCTCAATCTGGGGTACGCCGCGGGGAGCGGGTTTAATGCCGTCAAGCTTGAAGTTACCCAGAAGCTTGTTATCGTTGAACATCTTGCGCTCGCCCTGGCAGATGCGGATGTCCACGGCCGGCTGGTTATCTGCAGCGGTGGAGAACACCTGGCTCTTGCGTACGGGGATGGTGGTGTTGCGGTCAATCATCGGCGTAGCGATGCTGCCCATGGTTTCGATGGAAAGGGTGAGGGGAGTCACGTCCAGCAGGAGCACGTCCGTCACGGAGCCGGAAAGTACGCCGCCCTGAATGGCAGCACCCACGGCCACCACTTCATCCGGGTTCACACCCTTGTGGGGCTCCTTACCGGCGAGTCGCTTGGCCATTTCCTGCACAGCGGGCATACGGGTCATACCACCCACGAGCACGAGCTCGTTGATATCGCTGGTGCTCAGGCCGGCAGCGGCGATGCAGTTACGCACGGGAGTAGCTGTGCGCTCCAGAAGGTTCTCTGTGAGCTGCTCCAGCTTGCTGCGGGTGAGGTTCAGCATGATGTGCTTGGGCCCGGTAGCATCCATGGTGATGAAGGGCAGGGAGATGTCATAGCTCTGAGTGGAAGAAAGAGCAATCTTAGCCTTCTCAGCTTCCTCCTTAATGCGCTGGAGAGCGTCCGTCTGGCGGGAGATGTCCATGCCTTCAGCGGCTTTGAACTCAGCGAGAATCCAGTTGATGATGGCGTTATCCCAGTCATCACCACCCAAGTGAGTGTCACCGTCAGAGGCCTTTACTTCGAACACGCCGTCACCGATTTCCAGGACGGAGATATCGAATGTACCACCACCGAGGTCATACACGGCAATCTGCTCGTTGCTGCCCTTATCCAGACCATAGGCCAGAGCTGCGGCGGTGGGCTCGTTGATGATGCGGCGCACCTTCAGGCCTGCGATTTCACCGGCGGCCTTGGTGGCGTTACGCTGAGCATCGTTGAAGTAGGCGGGTACGGTGATTACAGCCTCAGTGATGGTTTCGCCGAGCTTGCTTTCGGCATCAGCTTTCAGCTTGCTGAGAATCATGGCGCTGATTTCCTGAGGGGAGTACACCTTGGTCTCACCGCCGACTTCCACCTGAATGTGGGCGTCGCCGGTGGCCGCCTCCACGATGGTGTAGGGGACCTTCTTGTCATCAGCAGTCAGCTCAGCGTATTTACGGCCGATAAGACGCTTGGCGGAGAAAATGGTGTTACGGGGATTGGTAACAGCCTGACGCTTGGCAGCCTGACCAACGATGCGCTCGCCGCTCTTGGTAAAGGCTACGATAGAGGGGGTGGTGCGGGCGCCCTCGCTGTTTTCAAGTACTGTTGCCTGACCGCCTTCCATGACAGCCATGCAGGAGTTTGTGGTACCGAGGTCAATTCCGAGAATCTTACTCATGGTGTTGTGTCTTTCTATTTGTGTGTTGTTTGTTTAAGATTTTGGTTTTGGGCTCAGCTGATGAGCCTTCTGCTTGCCCTTACTGTTGCAAATGGCGTGCCAATTTTGCCGGCGGTATGTCACAATGTGTAATCTATTGAAATATCAATGTATAGGGTGTTTTGTCGCTCTTTCTTTTTTTTATGCATGTGCGGCAAAATGACGCACGTGGGCAAAATGTCGCACGTTGTATTGCGGCAAAATGCCGCAATGTGTCAGAATGCGACAACAAAAAATCACCCACGCGCGGCGATGCCAGGCGTGGGAGACAGTATAGAAGGAGTTTTCGGAAGCGGAATTAGTTGTTAACGCGGCCGAGGTAGGAGCCGTCTTCCGTCTTCACGGAGATGCGCTGGCCAGCGGAGATGAACAGGGGAACCTGTACAACAAGACCGGTGGTCATAGTGGCGCTCTTGTAAACGTTGTTGGCGGAGTTGCCCTTCACGCCCTCGGGAGCCTCAGCCACCTCCATGGTGATAGCGGCGGGCAGCTCGATGGAGCATACGATTTCGTCAGTGAAGAGAAGCACGTAGTTCTCGCCCTCGATGAGGTAGTCCTTAACGGGCTCAACGATATCCTCGGATACGCAAACGTCCTCGAAGGTCTCGTTGTTCAGGAAGTGGTAGCCCATGCCGTCCACATAGGAGAACTCCATTTCCTCACGGCTGAGCATAACGCCCTCGAGGAAGTCGTTGGAGGTGAGGCGAAGGTTGTAGTCCTTCTTGGTGGCGATGCTGCGGATGGTCATCTGCACGTAGGAGGCCATGCGGGGCGGGGTCTTGAGCTGGCTTTCGCGCACAACACAGATGTCGCCGTTGTAATTCACGGCGTGACCCTTGCGGAGCTGAATAACGGGAACTTTTGCCATAACGCGCGGCAGATTAGCAGATGATGACGTTTCAGTCAAGCTTTTTCTCATAATGGATGAGTAAAAAAATGACGCGCAATCAGCATGAAAGCTGTTATTGCGCGTCTGAAAATTGTCGGTTATAGCGTGATGGGACTATGAGAAATCTGAGCCAAAATAGAATTTAAGCAACTCTAACTGGTCTTCTTTCGTCACGAGATAACCATCCTTGGGATCCAGCCACTGGAAGGAATGAATGGAGCTGCGGCGGGAGCCCATGGGCTGGGAAGGGTCAAAGGCGGGTAATCTGTCCACGAGATTCGGTGCGACGATTTCAGTAATCTCAGTGGTAGTGAGCGGCGGCATGGCGGGAATGATGGCGGGGATTCCCAGCGGAATGCAGCGCTCCACGTCACCCAGAATACGCTGGGAGAAGTACAGCTGGTGCATTTCCAGCGGTGCGAGGGGGAGTTTGCCTTGGGCAGGTGGGTTCAGCAGGGTATCAATGATGGAGCTGAATCCACGGTGTGTGACGGAGGCAATTTCCGGCAGGTGTACATTCAGCACGCGGCCGTATTGGCGGTTCAGCTCGCGATAAAGGTTGATACGGTTCTGCACGTAGGGATCATCGCTATGCTCGAGAGTCGGTGTGTTTTCATCCGCGTTTTCTGCCAGCATATCGCATGTGGTAACGAATACGGTGAACTCCGGCTTTATATCTGCCAGATGGTTGAGCAGATAATTAGTGGCACGTGTATCTGCTTCTATATTCTGCTTCACGTTTTCTGCACCATTTGCTACGGCATTATCCAAGTAGACCATCATGCGGAAACTCCGCCCGAAGGTAAGCTGGAAGTTTTCTTTGTTGATGAGGTAATCAAAATAACGCCTCTTGGTCCAGTATTGACCAAGTACGGTGCCGGCGCCGAGGAAAGCAGTATCGTGTGCCATAAAAGTGGAAATCGTCTGTATGGTTACTCTCTGGGGGACATTATAGCATAATAAGAATGGCTTTGGCAAGAATGAAGCAGGAACAGTCACGATTATTTGTGATTTATTTGCCGGGATGAGTGAGGCTATTCTGTCATAAACGCCGGGGCGTGTGCTTTATGCTTGATGGCGTGTGCATCTTATGATAGGTAAGAGATTGCGTGAACGTTAATGTTGCAAACTGGATTGGCTTGCGTGATAGCCAAGAGGACGCTCACCGGGTAAAGTTTTATCCGGAGGGGGTGCTTGTGGTGGTTTGTGATGGCATGGGAGGACATCAGCATGGTGAACTTGCGTCTGCAGCCGCGGTAGAGGCTTTCGAGCTGGATTTTTCGCAGACTACTGCCAGTATGCCCGTAACGCAGCGCCTGCAACATGCTCTTGATGCTGCAAATGCTGCGGTGGCAGCAGCATTTGATGGTTCCTCTTCATATGGTGGTACCACGTTAGTGGCGGCTTATATCAGCTCCGGTGTAATCTGGTGGGTGAGTGTGGGGGATTCCCTGCTGCATATCTGGCGCAGACAACGACTTCTCCGCTTGAATGAAGATCATTCCATGCGCCCGGTGTACATGCAGTACGTGAAAGCTGGCGCGTTGTCATATGAAGAGGCTATGCATGGCGGGCATTCTCTGCGTTCTGCGCTGACCGGGCTGAAACCGGCTTTGGTGGATATATCCGCCACGCCTATGCCCTTGTTACCCGGGGACCGAATTATTCTCGCGACTGATGGTGCGGATGATATTCTGCTGCAACCGATGCTTTCTTCTGAGGTTAAGCAGCTGCTTTCAGGGAAAGATATGCCGCTGTCCGCCGCTATTGTTCAGGCCTGTCAGGCATTGAAAGACCCCGGTGCGGATAATGTGACCGTGGTTTCTGTGGACTGGCCTTGATAGCCTTTTTCCACCATATATTGAAAAGGGATTCTCACGAAGGTGTCAAATCCTTCGTATGAACGATAGTTTGAACTTTCTGTGCGGGTATGCTGAAGGGCGTTATGTCCTGCCGCCTCTGCCTTATAGTGAGTCTGCGCTGGAGCCGCTCATAAGCGCTGAGACTCTGTATCTGCACCATGATAAGCACCATGCTGCCTATGTGGCAGGGGCAAATGCTGCACTAGATTCTCTAACACTCATTAATGACGGGGTGATCAGTACAGCTCAGGCCCCTGCTGTGAGCCAGAGCCTAGCTTTTAATTTGGGTGGGCATATTCTGCATACGCTTTACTGGGAAAATCTGACTTCGGAGGCGCGAGAAACTCCTCATGGTGAACTCGCTGCTGCGATTAATACTATGTTCGGCAGTTTTTCCGGTTTTCGGAATATATTTGAAAGCGTGACGGCGGCAGTGCAGGGGAGCGGATGGGGGGTACTGGGAGTGGATTCTCTCAGCCGGCGCCTGATGGTAACGGGAATTTGCCGACACCAGGATGTGCTCGTGCCGGGATTCTGCCCACTTCTGGTATGTGATGTATGGGAACATGCTTACTACTTGACATGGGGCAGTGATCGCAAGGGGTATGTGAGTGCTTTCATGAAGCACATTAACTGGAATGTGGTGGAAGAACGATATAGGAAAGCATTGAATTATGTCTGATGATAATAAAATAGGAAAATACATAGGGAGCCCATGGCTTGTAGCTTTTCTGGCAGTGTTGGAGCTTATCGTTGGTTTTGCGATGCTGAGCTTTCCGTATTTGCTGGGGACCTCAGCAGTGTGGGTAGCCGGATTCGTGTTCGTTGTAGTGGGATTCATGCATCTGCTGCATGTGTTTACTAGGGCCGGTGAGCGCCTTTGGAGTGCTTTGTCAGCTTTGGTGTTTCTGGTGTTGGGCGTCATGCTGCTACTGCAGCCGGTAGCATCCATGGTGGTTATTACACTGGCGATAGGCGTTGCTTTGCTAGCTGGTGGTGTATTGCGGTTGATAGTGGCTTTTTCGTTAAGAAAAGGCAGTGGTGTTGTCTGGCGCTTTTTTAATGCTTGTGTTTCATGCTTACTCGGTGGACTGGTGGTCTGGACTTGGCCGGAGTCATCCTTGTGGCTGATTGGCACGGCTATTGCGGTTGAGATGGTGTTTTCCGGCTGGTCTCTTCTGTTCCTCGTGCTGACTTCTCCGGCGGAGAAAAAGGTGTGCTGATTAATTGACTCGCATAAAATATCAGCGCTGCTCACAATCGTGAGCAGCGCTGGAGTTCATTTCATGGGATAGCGGCTAGTTTAGACCCTAATTAGTCATTTAATCTGTGTGAAACCGGAGGAGTTACGCGCTCCTGAGGCCTGTCTACGTGCAGCACCATGGGCATTTGGGTGCGTTTCAGAGCTGAGGCAATAATCTTGCGCTGGATAATGCGTACTTCGTTTTCACGGAACAGGCTTGTATGTTCATTGAGCAAGTCAGAAGCGCCGATATTTCTATCCGCTAGCTCGTGAATAATGCTGTCCGTCTCCGGGATTTCGGGTGATTTAATGGGGCCGAAGAGGCTCGTGTAACTTTCAGAGAGATAATTGCGCAGGAGGTGCAAATCCATCTCATAAAGATTTCCGAGAGGCGCCAGCAGACCGCATGATTCACCGTACAGCGTGAAGTCTCCCAGCATGAAATCGCGTCGGCTCAACGAGCTGAGGTACATCAATCCATGATTTTCTGCAATGCTGTAACACAGGGTATTAATCAGGCGTGTTCTGAAGGCATCAGCGTTTGCATCACAGAGAATGTCATCCGCGGCAGTGAGCAGGGCTGAGGTGTTTGGTTTATGGCAGGTAATGTTCAGAGCTGTCGCTATGTGGTCCTGACCGGTAGTGGTAATGCCGACCACGTTTGAACGTCCGAGTGCTTCCGTGCAGATGGCTGCCAGCACGTCAGCATTCGGCTGGTCGAGGTTCAGGCAAACGCCGCTATAGCCATTTGTCTTCACTGTATCTCGAATGCCGCGCTCAATCGCAAGGAAAAGGAGCTCACTCGGCACCGGCAGGGCCTTGGCGCGTGTTTTTCCTGAGAGGTTGATAACCTTGTTGGCGCTTTCAAAGAAGGGAAGGCGTGCCAGCGTGGTGCCATTCGCAGAATATGCGGCAGAGCCACCGGCGTAGATAGTGCCATCAGCGGTGCAGACCGGGTACACGCTGATAACGGGTACGTTGTTTGTCTGGGCTTCCCACTGGCGAAGATCCTCTTCCTCCGGTGCTCCGGTTGCGTGCCATGGGAGAGTCGGCATGTGGATGATGAGGTCTAATTCCGAATCTACCGGGAGTGCTGCTGCGTCCTGTACGTCTGTATAGATATTTACTCCGTTCAGCTCGAAGAGGTCGCAGTCCGTAAGTTCTGTTACTTGTCCTTTCTCCAGAAGGTGAGGAATCAGCTCAATCTGGCCGTATTCCGGGCCAATCTCGCTGATGCCGTCATCTACATACGGGCCTTCCGGTTCATCCTCATCATCGTTCTGGAAACCGGGTGTATACGCTGCAAGAAGCAGAGGTACTTCTCCTATCTCCATGGAAAGCGCTTTCAGGGCTGCCTGAATTTGACGAATGAAGGAATTTCTCTGGAGGAGTGCTCCGGGGTTCGCTCCGCAGAGGGCGCAGGAAGAGGCGACAACGAGGCTGGCGCCGTGGTCCAGGCATTCGCGGTATCCCTGTACAATCTGGCGCAGGTTGTTGGATAAATCCGCGGTCAGCGGAGTGTTCTGAATGATGCCGATTTTAAGATTTGCTTTAGTGTTCATGGTCAGCGTCTGGGCTCATGCTGCCTTATTTCGGGGAAAATAGCAAGCATAAAATGTGTATTACGTTATATTTTTGTTGTATGACTGAAAGAGTGAGAGAAAAATACCCCCGACCTTTGGAAGCGGACGGGGGTGATTATATAAGGTTGTTTTCATTACATCACAAGATGCTGACGGGAAGGGATGTGCCGGTTTCACCCAAGGTGAAGGTAAGGCCAAAGCCGGTTTCGTTACGACCTCCATTGTTTCTGAAGAAGAGGGTGGCACCCATGTACCAAGCGCCGGATTTGCGGAAAAGTGAGTACTGCTGATTAATCATGCGGCCTCTTTCGATATCCCAGTTCCAACGGCAAGCGATTGAGTACCGCTCATTAATGCGGAGATTGGCTCGCATGGATAACTGCTCTGCATCACTCTGAATCGGGTGGTTTTTCAGCACGCTGTAGCCAAGGCTTGTCTCAAGTGCTGCCATCGGCTGCCAGCCCACGGAAACATGGTATTCTCTGTATCCGTCACCGTTTTTGATAGTGGGGGTCAGCGTGTTAGCGCTTACATAGAACTGTGATGAGGGTCTGAATACTACCAGTGAGTGAAGGTTTGAGAACTGGTTAGCGGAGTTTGGGTTTTCCTCGTTGTAGTCAATGAAGCAATTCCAGTTCAGCAAGGTGCGCTGTTCACCATCTACGGTAGTAGTGAATGTATTGTTAACGCCCATGCGCCAGATGCTCCAAGTACCCCAGCTGTCAATTCCGGTGAAGCCCATCAAATCCAGTTCCATGGGATTACTGGTGGTGGTGCCGAAATTACTTGCCCACATATCCACTTGGGGCACCATCGGGTTGGAGGAGGAGATGCTGCAGTGAGAAAGCGTGGTGTAGGGCTTAATCACGTGTGTGAGGCCTCGCATACCCAAGCTGGCAATACGGAAGTTTTCGTAATGTCTGTGGAACTTAATGTTAACGTCCACGCCGGCAAAGCCAAGGAAACGGTGATCGTCACCTACGCCGTCCACTCCGTAATAGCCGGAATAGCCTACACCTGCTTTGGGGGTGATATTCAGGAAGCGGAGGATTGTAAAGTTGGTGGAGAACTCATGCGTAGTGTTGGCGCGAAGATAGCTGCCTGAGTTCAGCATGCGCTGATAATATGCTCGGGCGGTAGGATCTGTCAGTTTGTTGAGCTGGTACAGGTATTGTGCTCTTTCCTCTGAGGATAATTCCTGTCGCATCACTCCAAAACTGTTACGAGTTTCGTATGCAATGTTTGTATTGCGGAAAGCTGTTCGAGCTCTGTAGTATGATAACTCTGCACGCTCGTCTGTCTGGTAGTAATCATTCGGAGCAAAGCGGGTCATAAGCATGGTTTGGCTCAGAGCGTCTCTCCTTACCACGCGTACTGTGTTATCCGGTTTGTCATCGATTCTACTGAGGTCTTCAAAGAAATCTCTCAGAACGTAGCGGTCACTAAGAATGTTCAGGTTCGCGCCCAGAGACCAAGAGGTTGAGGGGTTGTGTTCTTCTACTGGTAAATCCCAGATGCCGCTTAGCGCAACTCGGTAACGCTCATGGTCTGTGGGCTGGCGGTATGTGTTAGTGGGGTTGATGTTGGGCGAGTCGTCCAGTATGAAGTATGCCTGAAGCCCGCTGGTGGCGGTTCGCTTCTGCATAAGCACATCCTCAATGTCGAAACCAACTGCCATGCCTCGGCGAGTTCTGACGTCTGCGTGCAGGGTCAGCACATAATCAGATACCGGCATGTTACCTTCCACTCTGCGGTTACCCAGCAGGAAGCCGTAGCTGTTAAGGAGGTATGAGCCCCATGAGGATTTGCTGCCGATGTTCGGCATATAACCTTCCTTGGGGTTGAGCGAGTGAGAGAATGAGAACCAGCCCAGTACAGGAATCGGTACATCATAGTCTCCTGCGGATACGCTGAGGCGGGTGATGTGGCCATAATCACCGGGGTAAATGGTAAGCACGCCCGTGCCAATCCAAGTGTCAGGAGTCTGGGCATCATCTGTAGAGGCAAAGGCATCATGCACGCGCATGAAGTTTCGCCCCTCGGCGTCTTTTGCGTACTCAATGCGAGAACCTCGAACGAGAATGCCGGTCACCTTAGATCTTACATTGCGAGCATCAAGGCTCTGCTCTTTCCAGTTGTACGTACCGTTTTCTGCTAGCGTAAGGCTTTCGCCCTGATAGATGGTAAGCGGGCCCTGAAGGCGAACATTTCGTTGCTCGAGGTCCATCACAATCTCAGAGGCTGCTACATCCAACCCCTCATCTGTTACCAAGTGGATAGGACGACCACTTCCCTTATAAGTGAGAGTGCGATTTTCGCTGTTGTATAAAATCTCACCACCCTCATTGTTGATCGTAATGGTGTCAGGTATTTCCGGGTCGAGAGAAAGTGGGGTGACCGCCGTCATGCGGTCCGTCACGTCAATAATGGGGTTGCTGCTCGGAGGCTGTTCTCCAAATACTTCAGATGGAAGAGGCACTACATCTTGCCCAGATGCGCTGCCCACTGTACCCGAGGCTATGGCGGCGGCCAGTGTGGCGGCACGCCTGATTCCGGAATTTGTAAGTCTGCTGCCCATTACAGATATTATAGTGCACGATTTGTTTAGCTTTGTCAAGCATCTTTCCGAATTAGTCACCCATATTCTGTGCTGTTTGTGCTAATTTGACGGGCTGTTCGGCGTGAAAATAACGGAAAGAAGCGCTAAAAATGCCCTTATGGCGAAAAATCTTTATTTTTCGTGTTGCAAGTTCGCCTCCGGTGTGCTATTCTATGGGCACCATGATTCCAGGTCCTACACACAAGAAGGCTGCCGAGTGGGTGGAGGAAATCCGCCAGCTCTGCAAACCCGATTCCGTCTACTGGTGCGACGGTTCCGAGGAAGAGAACACCAAGCTGTGCGACATGCTCGTAGAGAAGGGCACGTACATCCGTCTGAATCCTGAGAAGCGCCCCGGCTGCTTCCTGGCTCGTTCTACTCCTTCTGACGTGGCTCGCGTAGAGGAACGCACATTCATTTGCTCCGAGAAACAGGAGGACGCTGGTCCCACCAACAACTGGAAGTCCCCGGCTGAGATGCGCGCCATCCTCAACCCCTATCTCGATGGTTCCATGAAGGGCCGTACCATGTACGTTATCCCCTTCTGCATGGGCCCGCTTGACTCTCCCCTTGCTAAGATCGGTATCGAAATCACCGACTCCGCTTACGTTGTGACCAACATGCGCATCATGACCATCATGGGCGAGAAGGTTCTTAAGCGTCTGGAGGACGAGGTGAACGGTGGTGGCAATCCCAAGCGTGACGGCTACGGCCACTTCGTTCCCTGCCTTCACACTGTAGGTGCTCCCCTTGAGCCCGGTCAGGAGGACGTAACTTGGCCCTGCAACAACGAGGAGAAGTACATCTGCCACTTCCCCGAGACTGGTGAGATTATCTCCTACGGTTCCGGTTACGGTGGTAACGCTCTGCTCGGTAAGAAGTGCCTTGCTCTTCGTATCGCTACTGGCATCGCTAAGAAGAATGGCTGGATGGCTGAGCTCATGCTCATCCTTGTCATCACCGATCCCCAGGGCCGTAAGTCCTATGTGACCGGCGCATTCCCCTCCGCCTGCGGTAAGACCAACCTGGCCATGGTGGTGCCCCCGCCCGCTCTGGCTGCCAAGGGCTGGAAGACCAGCATCATCGGCGACGACATCGCCTGGATCTGGCCCCACGAGGACGGCACCTTCCACGCCATCAACCCCGAGAACGGTTACTTCGGTGTGGCTCCCGGTACTTCCTACAAGTCCAACCCCATCGCCATGGACACCATCAAGGAGAACATCATCTTCACCAACGTGGGTCTGACCGACGACGGTGACGTATGGTGGGAAGGTATGGACGGCGAGGCTCC
>JAZOMC010000017.1:0-11745 GCA_045653545.1 Akkermansia sp. | reverse complement strand
AAATGAGCATTATCAGCTCTATCATGATTCGATAGTTCATGAGTTGCATTTTCCACCAGCCATGGTTAGCTGCTGTTCCGTATCCTTGCGGCTACGTTACCATCAGCGGTAAGGACTGGCTTACTTCCCGCTGACGGTGCATGTAGACACCCGCCATGCGGCATGTCGGCGGAAAAGCGAAGGTGTTCTACCAGCTAGGAGACTCCTTTTCAAGTGCTCCGTACTGAACAATCCTGATATGTTGCTTAATGATATGTCTACACCTTCAATTTTCTCTTCCTTTCGGGGCAACATTTCGCCGCCTTCCGTTTTCACCCTAAGGGTTAGGCCGAGACTAGTCGCCTGTCCTGTAAATGCATGGATAGCAATTGAAAAGTGGTATGGCGCTTTTCGCTTCGCTATTTAGCGCTGAAGAAAATCCGCGTAGGGGATAAGTGGCGTGTCAACGTAATTGTTGCCACGGTCATCGAGCAGCTGGATGCCTTCTGGTGTTTGGCGGATTCCTAATTGCTCCAGCTCTTGGTAATTTTCGCAGTGCAGAGTGTATTGGCGACCATCGGGAAGCTGTATGTCGAGCGCTTTTACGAGTTCATACTCATTGCCCCATGAGGCCCAGTGAAGCATCATCCGTAAGGCCCCGATGCCTGGTAGATACATCCACACACTCTCATGGGCGGGGTAATACAGGGTAAGCCGCACGCCTTCGATGGTGCGGGTGTCGTATTTATGCCACAGCGCCGCGGTGGTTGCCAGACATTGCAGGAGATAGAGAAAGAACAGGGTGAGAGCACAGCCGCGGGGAGAGCAGCCGCATCCCTGGTGCAGGTGGCAGGTGCGTTCCTGCTTGTGTTGTTTTGGGTTCGCGTTCAATGCTTCAGATGTGTAGATTATTTATCTTGCTTCTTCTTCCGGGGTGGCGGGGTAGGGGGCGGCTAACTCAAAGAATCCAGTCCAGTACCCATATGGGTAAATCCAGAATGTGAGAGGCCACTGTGACAGGCGCATCCGGCACCACCCAGCATATTCCGGCCAGCGGATAGGCAAACAAGGCGCGACCGGTATTCACCCGCGCCTCACCACGCTCGCGGAGCAGAGTCTGCGGAACTCCGGATTCTCCTTTCAGCACGGGGTGATTAGCGATCTCTTCAGCTGTCAGGCGAATCGGTCGAGCTCCGGCAGGCAATGTTTCCCGCCACTGATCCTCGTAGTCTCGCGAGTGCCAACTATCAATCTCGGGAACATACCACTCTACAATTTCTCCGTTGTTGTTCCGAAGGGGGTACCATCCTTTTGCTCTCGGATTACCACCTCCTATCCATGTTGGAGCCGCATTCCTAGGCATATTATTCTCGTCTACGTCTAGACTTGCAATCGGCTGGGGCTGCGCTATATCAAATGGTTTTTTACCATATTCAAGACGAAATTCGTAATACACTATCTTGCGCTCAGCATCCGGCAGAATAGTGTATTCACCAGTAATCTCCGGGTGCGTCGCCAATGATGAAAAAACTGACGTGGACAGAATCGGAGAGCGTCCACTGCGGCGCACTTTGGTCTGCACCCCTTGCACATAAAAGCGATTTCCTGCTTGGTACACGGCGTCATGGAGAACAACAATGGCATCATACTCCTTTGCCATATCGAGCGCCATCTGATGAGTCTGCAAAACAAAGGAACACGAGCTCAATCCCATCGCTGCAATGCAGAGGGCTATAGTGGCAAGGATTCTGGGGAAGGGGGGCAGGGACATAAAGTTATCTTTCTATCAGTCGGTAACGGGGAACTCCGGAAATGAAAATTCAATTTCCGCCGTATACCATTTGTAGCCGGGCGGTAATGGATTATTCGCACTGGAATTTATGCCGGGTGGGGTGTCTCGGAACTCCGGGTGTATACCTTCGCGCAAGCTGAAGTGCCATTCCGGTTGAACGCTTCGAAACTGAAACAAATCCTCCGCCAGTTTGTCACGGAATTGCGTTTCCCGGCTGAGTAATTCATGCCCTACTTCTTCCGGCAAAGCATACGAATACCTCATGAACGTGGACTGCTGATACCCGGGGCGTGGGGCATTCTTGGAGCCAAACCCGCATGTACACTCACCTTGTTTAATCTGGTACGGATGAAGGAGTGTTTCATGTAGGAACAAGCCGACAGCTGCTCCTGTGTCTCTTATGACACGAGCTGAGAGCTCTCTACCGTCTGCTGCCTGTTGTTCTATGAGCAATTTCTGCTGGTGGTTTTGATACAGTAGTATGCCAATACACACGGCCGCCGCGATATGGAGCCAGTTATGGGCAGACAAATCCAGAAATCTATCTTTTAGTGACATCTTCGTTTCTCCTTTCGTAGGTTAACACATCTCAGTGTAAATGTGTAGCCAAAAAATCAAAATCTTATATATTAATTGTTAATGATTTTTGTTATGTAGCCCACGTATTCCGGCTGCGGTTCTGGTTGCAGTATGTAGCATAGCGAGGAAAGGATACTCATAATTACCGCAAACCAAAATGCCTGTGCTCCCCAACGAATGGGGGCGCGCCCCTCGGATTTACTTTTGATTGCAAAAGCTGCGCCTAAAAAAGCATAACTAAGCCAAGCCGCCACAAAAATGAAAGCCACATTCAGGAATGCAGCCCCTCCGACCATAGGCGAGTTGCTATGCTGAATATCCTCCTTCAGTGTAGCGAGGCAGTATATCCACAGGCCTAGCAAAGCAAGGTTAAGCAGGCCTAAGATTACGAGAATGTAAAAGGAAAAAGCCGAGTTTTTTGATTTCTTGTCCATCGTAATATGAAGTCGTTTCTGTTTGTGTTAACTCGTTTTTGCTGTGGGGAAGGGCGGGTGCCGCCGGTGGCGTTATCTCTTACTTACTCCTTGTTAATCTACGGATGGTGTAAATAATAAACCATATGGCCGCCAGCGCAAGATAAAGAACAGTCAGCGATACGCCGGGCATGACGTGAAAGAACTCGGGGTTGGTGAAAATCGTCCCCTTCAAACAATTCCAAGGCAGTACCCCTATCCCCAACACATCATGGAAAAGATAATCTCCCATAACCAACAGCTCTATGGTATACGCAACTTCCATGGCGGTCAGCACATAGATTACCTTCCGCCTGGTAACGGACATGGCATCGCCCGGCTTCTTGTTCAGCATGGTGAGCAGCACAACTGCCTGTATACCTCCGTACAAAATGAAGAAAACAGGAAGCCAGATGAAGAGTGATTTTGCAAGCATCAGGACCAGATGCAGCCACAAGTAAATGCTTATGATTCTTTTAGTTGCAGTCTTCATGGTGTGTTTTGTTCAGTTGCAGATAAAAGCTCCATGAGCGTTGCTCGCTCTTGCTCCGTGAGGCTTTCTGACAGTTCTTCACCGGGGAATAGATGCGCTTCGTGTTGGCGTAACAGGCGGACGATGGCCCCGGCTTCTGCTTGCTCAGTTTGCTGGCAATTCATATACAGTCTCAGAGCAAGGGCGAGCGCTGAGCGCTGACAACTGTCCTCTCCCGGAGGCGGTAGAAGATTGGGATTTGTGCCGGCTTCCAGCAGAATGCGCGCCAGCTCCAGCTTATCACGCATGGCGATTTTCTCCACCATGAACAGAAACTGCAAGGTGGTATTAGCTTGCCCCTGATAGATGATTTCCTCCCGCATAGAAGGCTCCTTAAGCAGTTCACGGAGAGTCTCCTGTTCATTTTCCAAGCAAAGGAGGCAGCATATCTGATGCCGAGATTGCGGGGAAGGTGTGTAACCATGGTGCAGGGCCCACTGAGCGGCTTCAGGGTAATCATCCAACACAGCTAGGCAGATGGCTTGGCATACGCTCGCGTCCAAGTGCGGCTGCCCCAGCTCCGGTTTGTAGGCTTGCATGTCATGGAGCAGGCGCCGCTGTTCCTCTTGCGTACGCTCCGTGATATACTCGGCTGCGAGCGCGTCGATAGTCAGCGTGCGGGTGGTGCATGTTCCCAGGGGAATGATTGTCTCATACTCGCGGTTTACATCTGCACCGCGTTTCACTAGCTCGAGGAATAGCTCCGGCTTTTGCAGCCTCAGCGCCCAAGCCGCCAGTGGTTCACCCCTGCGGGTAAAAATATCACCTCTTCCCGTGCGAATGGCCTCGTGCAAAGCTTGCCGAGCCGGCGCGACAAACTCCCTGTAGTTTAGTGTTGTTGATATTACATTCCGCTCTCCCAGCCAATCATTCAACAGAGGCAGCAGCGGATGCCCCATATTCTCCACCTCGTAAAATACTGGCACGGCTGCGAGCTTTGAATTGTGGCGCAATTCTTCATCCATTGCCAGCAAATCAGCGCGTTGCTGCTCGCTCCAGCTTTCGTGGAAAGAAGGCGCAGAGAAATACCTCCAGCTGAAAAAATACGCATGTGCGCCCATCAACACGCCCCATACAAGCAGTAGTACCACCTCAAGTATCCACAAAATCTTTTTGAACTGTCCTGCTCGGCGGTTATGGGGCTGTGCCGGGCCTGCCTCGATAGGCTTTTCGGGAGTTTGGTTCGTGCCTGACATGTTAAACTAAACAGGATTTTTTGCGGTTAGTATATTGATTTTCAGTACTTAGTTGTTTTGGTTTGCTGTGGTGGCCGCCGGTCTTACCACGGCCTCCGGGGCCTTCTGAGTGCAGGATTCGTAAATAGCGTATACACCGGCGCATGGAAGCGCTACTGCAGCCCCACCCACTGCTCCGCCCAGTAGGAGGGCATTGCCGGCAAGCGACAGCGGTACATCCACCCCCACGGCGATGAGCGCGCCCAGCGGATAAGCATAGTATTTGTGCGCATCGGTATGAGCGGTATTGGCGCTCCACCGCCCTATGTTACTATGGGCCGCCCAGCCTCTCTCTGTCAGGCGAACGGCACCGGCGGGTAACTGCGTGAGGCTAGGATTAGATTCCGGTGAAAACCAGGATACCAAGAAAACTTCCCCCGAGGGCTGCTCCCTGTGTCCGTTCTCCATCTTCATTCGCGTCTCAGCATGGCCCTCTTGTAACCCCTGACGCAATTCCGTATAAGTATCCGTTACTTTTATGTAAACGGGGCGGCTTTGCTCCCTGATGGGATTATAACAAGTCGTGGCGCCGCCGCGCAGTGCCGGAAGTTTGGCAGGTATATCATCAAGTGTCTGCCCACCACGAGCGGGCCCGATAAAGCCTTTGGCATAGACCGTATTGCCTACTCGGTAAAGTTCTATGTTTTCTTCATCTTCTACCCAGTAGGCTTCATCCACTATTTTGGCGCGGTTCCATACATAGCGGTGAACTGTGGTAACGCAGGAGCTTAGCCCCAGCGCCGTAAGGCAGAGGGCAGCGGTGGTAAGAAATCTAAGCAATGAACGTGTGGTCATAACGTATTGATTATGGTGTGGGAGGATTAACGATGGTACATCAACCAAACCTTATTTTGGGCGGCATCATACCAAGCGGAAAAGCTCATGGGGTGCTGCAGGTCTCCGGCTACAGCGCATAGTAATGAAGCGCCTGTGGGAATCTGCCACCAGCTCGGTGTGGTGAGATGATATGGGCGGCCACTCGCCTGAACGGTGGCTCTCCCCGCGCACACTTCCTTACACCAGTTTTTCAGGGCGTCTTCGTTGACGGGCTGAATCTCAAAGCAGTAGCACCATTCGCCAATCTGCCAATCCGCATATACGGCAGAATAGATTTTCTCTGCGAAAGGGGGAAGCATCTCCTGCGTATCTTCGCTCAGAGCGGCATATTCAACAGGCGCGGTGGCTATGTGCTCCACCTCTCCTGATGAGGCCAGTAGCCAGAGGCACCCTGAAATCAACAGCAGCCCGATTCCGCCCAAGGCTAAGCATCCCTTCATGAACGACATATTTTTTCTCCTTTTCTTATATTAACTCATGCCGCCGGCGAATCCGCAGAAAAATAAGCGCTGCTTACATTAAACTATTCTTGTATCAGTTTTATCTCGGGAAATTGACGGGAGATTTCGCTGCAAATGGCAAGGATTCTCTCCTTTTGAGTGGGGGAATGTTGAAGCAAGCGGTGCTTGTGTCCTCTAGCGTCTGTAATGTAGAGCTCTAGTCTATCATTACCGCCCCCATTCTCATCGGGACTCGTGATTATTGTTCGGCGCATTATAAGCCGGCTATGACGCCCCGGAACCACGCAGCGAGTATGCTTGAACCACAGCAGCTCGCGATGTATCACCAGCGCTTGACCTTGGAATACCAGATATTTTTTGCCTTTCCACAGATACAGCGCCATAGCACAGCATGCGATGGTGGGCACTGTTGCAATGGTAATAGCCACCAGCTTAACCGCAAGCTCTCCATCATTCAGCCGGAAACAAATAAACGTCCATGCGAGTAGCATGACTGAGAGAAGGGTGTTCAGCACCTTTACCCAACACGCGGTGGGCTCCATCAGGTCTATTTTCTCGTGTTCGGTCTTATTCATGATGGCTAGAGATGGGGGATTCTGGCAGAATCTTCGCCGTAACTGTACTTTAGGGCGTTAGAGTGCCAGCGTTGTACAGTGAGTTTACTGGTCTAATTTGCCATTGTCAAGGGAATTCGGCTTTTTCGCCCCAATATGAATGGAACCTAGCTTGCCGCGTGCGCCAGTATCATTATGGCCTTGCGTATGAGGCGCGAATGAACTATAATGAAGCCATGTGGAAGAGATGCTTATCCGCCCTTAAGGCTTTTCTTAACAGTAGCTGGATGCTGCCCTTGGGGGCGGCGGCTGTGCTGCTTCTCGGCTTTCTATTGAACGTTGGCTCCTCTATGCTTGCCAACTATTTGGGGGAGGCTCCGGGGTGGCTGTGGGGCTTTGCAATAACGGGGGGCCTTTTATTTCTGCTTGGGGTGTTGAGCGGGCTGTGCGTGCCTCTGTGGCTGTTGATAATGACGGTGTGGCTGCTGAAGCAGCATCTTCTGAAGCGTGTGCTCTTCTGCTGGGGTTCTAGCGCGCTGGCCGCGGTAGTGGCATTTGGGGTGGCTAATGGTATGATTCTATATATGTTAAGTGGAGGACCGGATTGTTATGCCGCGGGACTGACAGTGTCGGAGGATAAGGAATTCGTGCTGCCACGAAACATGACCTTTTTCTGTAATATGGATATTCCGCCTCGGGTGGAAGCGCTCCGCTCGCTGAGGCCGGAACTGCCGGAAATTCCCCGCGTGTATGAGCTTTCTGCTGCAACGGCGCAGGAATTTGCGGCTCTGACTGAGCAGGAGCTCGCCAGTGCATCTCCGGAGCAGTTGCATGAATACATGCAGCGAGCTCGGCAGACCGAGGCCTTGGCCGGGGGGCATGAATTGGTGGCGCCGAATCTTCAGAAGCTCTCCGCTGAGGCGCCGGAGCTGCTGCAGGAATACATGCTGCGTGCGCTGTATGCTGAGGCCTCAAATCTTCGTTTCAATTCCCCGGTATTAGCAGCGGACTCGCTTATTTACCCCGCTCACGAGAATGATCCGCAGACTCATGTGCTGCGCGCATATCTTGCAGAGTGCAAAATATATTCATCCGAGGGGGAGAGGACATACGCAGACTATCCGACGGCACTCTGGAAGTACCCCTTGCAGAATGGCTGGTATGTGGCGCACAGGGTGGGCTTTCCGTTTGGTAATGATAATTCGGTCGAGCTCCCTGTGGTGCGTGCACAGCTGCTGAGACTGGATGCTGCGTTGGCCCCGCTGGCGGAGAATCCCACACGCGAGCAATTGGATGCTCTGCTACCGCCCACGCCTGAACATCCGTTCCTCTGCCTTTGGGAGGATGGTGCGGGTATATATGATATGATGATTGTCATACCAGCTGATTACGAGGCCGGCTCGTTTGAGCTGAGAGCCCATGAGTACACCACAGGTAAGCCTATTCTCTTCCGTAAACGCTGGCGGCCTGAGGTGAAGCTCGGGGACGTGTGCCGCGTTATCAGCAGCGATGGCTCGCTCATGGTGAGTAGCGGTAATTGGGGAGAGTATTATGGCTCTGAGTGGGAAATATGGTTCACTCCCGCCTCCGGCGGTGAGCCTCGCTGTGTGAGCCGCCAGCCCTTCCTGATGATGGGCTGGCAGCACTGATGAGCTTTGCTGGGAGCTCGTGCCGGGAACGGCTACCGAGTTATTGCGTAAGGGCGCGGCGCAAAGCCTCTGAGCCGTAGAAGGCTTCGTTCTCCATGCGCTCTTCCAAGGCGTTCAGCATGGCAGGGGAGGCCGTGCTTTCGGCTTCCAGCGCTTCAATGATATCCATGCCCGGTATGGTTTCCATTACATCCGAAATGCCTTGCAGGCGCTCGCGGATGCTGAGTACTTGCTGGGCTGCGGCATCAGCTGTGGCGGTATCCGTCACGCCGTTGAGAACTGTAGCCAGCTCACTCATGCCCTTGGTGAAGATACTCAGTGCTTCAGCCTGCTGCTCCGGGCTGTATTCAGGGTCTTGGGGTTCCTGATAGATACCACCCTCACCCTCTACTGTGATTTCCATTTGTGAGGGGTCAAACTCTTCGTCGTCATATTCCTCCTCATCGTATTCTTCTTCCTGCGGCTCGACTTCCTGAGCAGCCTCGGTATATTCCTCCTCGTATTCATCCTCAGACTCTTCAGGGGTGGCATCATCTTCCGTGCTGTCAGGCATCGTAACCATGTACCACTGTTCCACCACGGACGCTTTGCCGTCATTGGAAATCACGTATTCATAACGCACGAAGATGCGGCCCTGTTCATCATGGATAATCTGCCCATTCTGTTTTTCGCCCTGAGAATTTGCCCCGGAGATGGCATTTTCCAGAAGCACGGAAATATCCGCAAAGTTGTGTTCCGCCGTGAGAACCCATGCCCCATCTTTGCTGAAGCCGGGGCCGCCGCTGATATTCGGTACCTGAGCAGCAGCTGAGCGTAAGCTCTGCTCCAGCGAGGCCAGAAGCTCCGGGGTGGGGGCTATCAGCTCCATGGCTTTGTATGCCGGTTCTCCCATGGCTTCAGCCAGCGCAGTGGAACTGTAGTAGCGGTTTTCTTCCAATCTCTTCTGAGTGCTTTCCGTGCGCTCCTGCGTGATGCCGGCTTCACTCATGGCTTGCAGCACGAGGGGGTAGGGGATATACTGCAGGCCGTAGCCCAGCTCGCTCAGGAGTGCCATGCGTACCTTCAATTTCTCAGCTGCGGCATCAGCTGTGGCGCGGTCCTGCACACCTTCCAGCAGCTCAGTTACGGATGCCATGGCTCGGATTGCTTCAGACAGCATCTGGCGGAGCTGTGGGTCGCTTACGCTGTTCAGAGCAGGTGTAGCCTGCTGAGCTGCCGGTGCCGGAGGCGTGGAAGGTTCGGCCTGCTGTGCCAAGCTCAGCGGCGCTGTAAGAAGGGCAAGAATAGAGAGCGTTTTCATGTGGAAGACTTTTTCTTGTTCCAGTATACACTCATCCGGGTGAATCGCAAGCTAATTCAGGTGTTTCCACGTTTCTGCGTGGATTTTGGATATAAAAAACAGGCCGGAGGTTGTCTCCGGCCTGTGAAAAGGGAAAGGTGAGTTACTTCAGCTCGAACGTAGTGGTGTACGGCCTGTTGTTATCATAATTTACGTCCAAACGAAGAGGAGGGGTCTTGGAACTTACTCCTGTAAGTGTAATCTCACTACCGCGGACGGTGGTGCCATTCAGCTTAATGCTGTTGATGGTTACTCCCGAGCGGGGCTGGAAGTTAAGGGTGATATTGTGAGTGCCATCAGCTCTTGATTCCTGTTTGGAGATGGTAACGAGGCAGGGGCATCCACTATCAGAAATAACGAGTTTCGGCTGCACAGGGGGCTGAGGCTGCGGCTGAAGACCCGGCTGAGGCTCCGGCTGAGTTCCCGGCTGAGTTCCCGGCTGAGTTCCCGGCTGAGTTCCCGGCTGAGTTCCCGGCTGAGTTCCCGGCTGAGTTCCCGGCTGAGTCCCCGGCTGAGTCCCCGGCTGAGTCCCCGGCTGAGTCCCTGGCTGAGTCCCTGGCTGAGTTCCCGGCTGAGTTCCCGGCTGAGTTCCCGGCTGAGTCCCCGGCTGAGTCCCCGGCTGAAGACCCGGCTGAAGATCCGGTTGAGCCTGAGGTGTGTCACCCTCACAGCAGACGAAGTAACCAATTCCTAAGGCGGCAACAATGGCACCCAACCCGGCAAGAAGCCATTTCGTGGGAATGAAGAAAGACTTTTTCGGAGTCGGAAGCATGTGCAGCAGCTCGCGAATGCTTACCATGGCCGCCGTGTCATCCAGCCCCGATGCATCCTTGGGTGCTACACCCCAGAGAATGGAAAGTTTTTTGTTCATTCCGACGCCGGAGAGGCGGTAAAGCTCCGGTGCTTTGTTGGGATCAGGAAGAGTCAACACCTCACCCAGTCTGCGCACGTTAGATGTGGGCGGGAGCTCTGAAATTTTCTGCAAGAAGTCACCGAGTACCTCGCGAAGCTTTCTGAGCTCATTGGGGGGAACATTGGAGAAGTTCTTTGTGGCAGGTACGCTATCCTGAAGTTTTTCTTTTCCTTTTTCTACGATGGACGCGGTGACACTATTCGTATCCGCATCATACACCATACGTGGGAGGAAAGGAGCCAACTCTGTACGCAGGATGCGCTGGTATTCAATAAACCAGAAATCAGGACCGTTACGATCAGTTTTGAGACGTACAAAGGCGTCAAGGTCCACTACAAGACCCTTGTTGGGAACGGGAGTAATGCTCATATATGTTCTGAATATGGAGGGCTGATTGCCGCGAACGGGCGGAGCCGTTCAGCTCCGCTCGTTTCGGATATGGTGGTTAATCTTTGTCTTTTACGGTAATGGTGACAGGTGACTGGTACGGAAGATTATCTTCGCTTTCAGCATATACGTTAAGGCGGTGTGTTCCCTTCTTAAGGGTAAGCTGTACATATCCATCAGCGTCAGTCTGTACTCCGTTAACTCGGATGGTCGCGAACTTCACATCTCGAGATGAGGAGGTGACGCGAAGTCTGACAATTGCCATCTCCGGATTATCCGTTGCTGTGATGTTGTCCACCAGCTCCACTCGTAAGGTTGCGGCCTGACATACCTCAACAGTTGTTTCTGTGATAAGAGGCTGCTGGGGTACAAGGGGGACTGCGCTTACTGTCTCTCTTGGGGGATTGTTACCGGTCTCGGAGGAAGTGGAGCGCTCTGTCTCCGTCTGATAAGTGGTGGAGTTATGCTTACCGGTAGAGGTATCGTTCCCCGTCTTAGTCTCGGAAGTGCCGACGTTTTGGCTATCCGTCACGGCGGTATCCCCGCTCTGAGTATTACCGCTGACGTCGATAGTCTGGATGGTATCCCCGCTCTGAGTATTGCCGCTGACGTCGATAGTCTGGGTGGTATCCTCAGTAGTCGTGTCCCCGCTCTGAGTATTGCCGCTGACGTCGATAGTCTGGATGGTATCCTCGGTAGTAACCGTATCCCCGCTCTGAGTATTGCCGCTGACGTCGATAGTCTGGGTGGTATCCTCAGTAGTCGTGTCCTCGTTCTGAGTATTGCCGCTGACGTCGATAGTCTGGGTGGTATCCTCAGTAGTCGTGTCCTCGTTCTGAGTATTACCGCTGACGTCGATAGTCTGGGTGGTCTTCTCAGTAGTCGTATCCTCGTTTTGAGTATTACCGCTGACGTCGATAGTCTGGGTGGTCTTCTCAGTAGTCGTATCCTCGTTCTGAGTATTACCGCTGACGTCGATAGTCTGGTTGGTCTTCTCAGTAGTAACCGTATCCCCGCTCTGAGTATTACCGCTGAC
>JAZOMC010000016.1:0-78754 GCA_045653545.1 Akkermansia sp. | reverse complement strand
TCCATCAGCGCATTCCTCTTCGGTGGCCGCCGCGCTACCACCATGCCGCTCGTATTCCAGTCCAAGGATTGGAACCACGGCGTATACGTGGGCGCTACCATGGGCTCCGAGATGACCGCCGCTGCTTTCGGCCAGATTGGTCAGGTTCGCCGCGACCCGATGGCTATGAAGCCCTTCATTGGTTACAATGTGGGTGACTACTGGCAGCACTGGCTCGACATGGGCACCAAGACCTGCGCTTGCAAGCTTCCCAAGATCTTCAACGTGAACTGGTTCCGCAAGGATGCTGAGGGCAACTTCGTATGGCCCGGCTTCGGCGACAACATGCGCGTTCTTGACTGGGTGCTTCGCCGCTGCCGCGGTGAGGTTGACGGTGTGGAGACCGCTCTGGGTATCTCCCCCGCCTACTCCGAGCTCGACACCGAGGGTCTCGATGGCTACGATGAAGCCGCCTTCAACACCAACATGGCTCTTTCCGAGTCCGAGTGGAAGGCTGAGCTTGAGTCTCAGACCGAGCTGTTCAACATGGTTGGTGACAAGCTTCCCGCCGAGCTCGAGGCTCAGCGTCAGGCTCTCATCGCCAAGTTCAACTAAGGCGTCAGCAGCTTAAGCTGCGATTGAAAATTTCACCGTCGTCCTCTATTATGGGGGACGGCGGTGTTCTTTTTCCTTACTTTGCGCTTGCTATTATCAGAGGCCTGTGGTAGAATGCCCGCGCAACAGGCGTTGTATTCAATAGCATATGAACACCAACCTTCGCATCGCAATCGGTTCAGACCACAAGGGTGTGGATCTGAAGGAAGTCGCCGTGGAAATCCTCACGAACTGGGGCTATACTGTAGAGGACGTAGGCCCTGAGACCAAGGAAGCCTGCGATTATTCTGATTATGCCAACGCTGTCTGTAAGCGCGTGGTGGATGGCCGTGCCGATCGTGGTATTCTGATTTGTTTCTCCGGTCTTGGAATGAGCATTGCTGCCAACCGCTGGCAGGGTATCCGCGCTACGCTGACACGCACCCCGCAGGTGGCTGCTCTGGCTCGCCAGCATAATGATTCCAACGTCATGTGCATCGCATCCGCTTTCGTCACACCTGATGATTTGGATGATCTTCTGCACACCTGGCTTGATGCTGAGTTCGAAGGTGGTCGTCACATACGTCGTCTGGCTAAAGCTTCCGGCTCCACGCTGGCTTCTTCTGACCCTGAACTTGCTGCTTACATTGAGGAGGAGCATGATCGCCAGCGCAACAACATTGAGCTCATTGCTTCTGAGAACTTTGCTTCTCCGGCTGTTATGGAGGCTCAGGGTTCCGTGCTGACGAATAAGTATGCTGAAGGTTATCCCTCTAAGCGCTGGTATGGTGGCTGTGAGGTGGTGGATAAGGTTGAGCAGCTCGCAATTGATCGTGCCTGCGTGCTCTTCGGCTGTGATTTCGCCAATGTTCAGGCTCACTCCGGTTCTCAGGCTAATATGAGCGTGTATCATGCCTGTATCAATCCCGGTGATACTATCCTTACCATGGACCTTGCTTGCGGTGGCCACCTTTCCCACGGCTTCTTCGCTAACTTCTCCGGTAAGCAGTACAACGTCGTTCACTACGGTGTGAACCCCGAGACTGAGTGCATCGATTACGATGATATGGCCGCCAAGGCTCGTGAGTGCAAGCCCGCTCTTATTCTTGCCGGTGCTTCTGCTTACTCCCGCACGATCGACTTCAAGCGTATTCGTGAAATCTGTGATGAGGTAGGCGCTATCATGTTCGTGGATATGGCCCACATTGCCGGTCTTGTAGCCGGTGGTGCTCATCCGTCCCCCGTTCCTTATGCTGACTTCGTGTCCACCACCACTCACAAGAGCCTCCGTGGCCCGCGTGGCGGTATGGTCCTCTGCAAGGAGAAGTGGGCTAAGAAGCTGAACAGCGCCACATTCCCCGGCCTGCAGGGTGGCCCGCTGATGCACGTTATTGCAGCTAAGGCCGCTTGCCTCGGTGAAGCACTTAAGCCCGAGTTCAAGGAGTATGCCGCTCAGGTGGTGAAGAACTCCAAGGCTATGGCTGCTGAGCTTGCCAAGCGCGGTTTCCGTATCGTGGCTGGTGGCACTGACAATCACTGCTTCCTTGTGGACCTCAGCGTGAAGGGGCTGAACGGCGCTGAAGCTCAGGTTGCTCTTGATAAGGTGGGTATTACTGTGAACAAGAACGCTATTCCTTATGACAAGGGCTCCACAGCGAAGCCTTCCGGTATCCGCATCGGTACTCCCGCTGTTACCACCCGCGGTATGAAGGAGGAGGATGTTCGCCAGGTGGCAGAGTATATCGCCCGCTGCCTTGCCATTCTTGCCGGTCAGAAGGTGCATGAGACTGAAGGTGCTTACGATGCTCTGCGTGCAGAGGTAAGTGCTTTCAATAAGTCCTTCCCCATGCCCTGAGTTTAGTTTTAATGCAGAGGCCCGAAGCTGATAAGCTTCGGGCCTCGTTTTTTTTAAGAGAGGAGGGCTGCGGCCTCACTCCTGCTCAGCTTGCCTGTGGAAGTTCGTGGGAGTGAGCTAACATGCTGAATAATGCGAGGCCGGTGATAAGCGGGAAGTGTGGAAATAGCCCCAAGTAGATGAGCTTCTGCTGAAGTGGGGCCCTCCCAGAGGAGCGCCACGCATTGGCCCAGAACCTCATCTGGCGCAGGAACTGCCATTAGGGTGAGATGGGTGGCGGCGGTAAGCGCCTGCTCCACGTCTTCGGCCTGAATTTTGATGCCACCACTGTTGATGACAGCATCCTTTCGGCCGCAGATGCGGAACCGTCCGTCAGGGCTGGGCTCCGCAATATCATTAGTACTGAGTTGAGAAATGCCGAGATGAGGTGCGGATAAAGAGAGCGTGCCTTCCGGCGTGAGGCTGACATGTATTCCGCGCAGGGGAGTATACCACTCTGAACGCTCTGGGCCGTTTACGTGGCGCAGTGCAATATGGGAGAATGTTTCAGTCATGCCATAGGAGGCATATATGCAAGAGTTTACATGTTGTAGCTCTTCTTCCAGAGAAGCGTTGATGAAGCCACCTCCGAGCAGGATGCATCTGGCTCTCTCCAGCTGCTCCTTGCCCTTTTGCTGTTGAAGAGTTGTCGCGGCCTGCATGGGGACAAGCGGCGCAAAATCTACCGGCTCGCTTAGTTTTTCCAAGGGAGTGGAGCAGGGTTCCTGTAACACGAGTTCAGCACCGCTTACAAGAGCGCGCACCACCATCATTTTCCCGGCAATATAGCGCAGGGGGAGGCAAAGCAGTGCCTTGCTGTTACTTTTAAGGTCAAATACTTCACAGCTCCGTTTTGCGCTGGCCCGCATGGCTTCTTTTGAAGCATGAATGAGCTTGGGCTTGCCGGTAGAGCCGCTGGTATGGAGAGTCACCGTGCTTTCAGGTGAGAACCATTCGTTCAGAAAATCTGCCAGTTCTGCGGCGATGCCGGTTTTGCCAACTCTCCAGGATGAAAGAGTATCGGCATTGATTACCACTCCGTTAATGTACAGCTGCTCAAGCATCGAAGCGGTGCTGGAGGAGAACATTAAAGTAGTTGCCTGCACCAGGAACGGCGATGAGATGCGCCTCTTCCGGTACATTCACATCCGCCAGCGGTAACAGGAACTCCCGCTGGCTCATGTACTGCACTACGTCATTCCTGCTGCCCTGAGCAAGGGTAATCAGGTCTGTAAAGTTTACATCGCATGTAATATCACAGTGCCCGGCGAGGGCTGGCAGTTCATCCGCGCTCAGAAGGGTATGGGCTTTATAGCCGCGCAGGCTTCCCTGAGGACGGCGGTAGTATAACTTTTCGTTAAGTTGTCCGTAGTCAATTGTCAGCATGCTGCCGAGTTTCCAGTGCTTTTGCCAGCTTGCGTACCATTCAAAGTAACTCTCATGCACTTCAATAATCTGGCCTTCTTGGGCCCATGTGTTGAAGGCTGATGAGGCTGGCAGTGGGCGCCTATCCGCTTGCCGAATCACACGGCTATTTTCTACCGCGAGTCCGAGCTCAAGCCATTCTCCATTTTGATATACGAATTGGCGGGCAGGGAAGGCATCCGGTAGTTCATTGCTGAAAATGAAGGCCTTGCCATCCGTTTTCTTCAGGGCTTTCTCCACTGAATCCATTACGGAGACGGAGTGACCACCCACCATGCCTTGTAGATTACGCAGGGCCTGTGAGCGGTCAACCATGAGATAGCGGGAAACAATTCGCTCCCACAGCGTCATGTTTCGGCAGATGGCCATGGCTAAATCACCATTGCCGCCACCTATCTCAATGAGAGGGAGGCGGACACTGTGCGCTTTGCAGCTTTCTCGCCATTGCTGTACGATGCGCCTTGCAAGCAAGTCACACATGGTGGCTGAGGTGGAGAAATCTCCACGATAGCCTATATTATGGATGTTCTTGCTGTAATAGCCCCCGCTGCTGTCATAAAGAGCCAGCTCCATGAACTCTGCCATGGATATCCAGTTCCCGTGCGCAATGATGTAAGGGGCAATGTCCATACTTGGGGCTTTATTTGGAAAGCTCCAGCATGCGCAGAAGCGGTTTTTCAGCACGCAGGCGCAGCTCTTCCGGTACGCGCACCTCAGGGCTCATATCACGCAGGCAATTGCGGATTTTTTCCAGAGTGTTCAGCTTCATGTACTCGCATTCTGCGCAGGAGCATTTGTCCGCTGCAACTCCGATGAACTCTTTTCCGGGAACGAGTTTGCGCAGGCGGTGCAGGATGCCGCTCTCCGTCACAATAATGAAACGCTGCGCAGCGCTCTCGCTGCAGTAGGGAATCATTTTCTCGGTAGAGCAGATATGGTCAGCAAGCAGGCGGATAACTTCCTGGCATTCAGGGTGGCATACAACTTCGGCATCCGGATATTGCTCCTTCATAGCGAGCACCTGATCACGAGTGAAGCGCTGGTGCACATGGCAGGCGCCATTCCACAGCGTCATTTCGCGGCCCACGCGGCGGGCTGTCCATGCGCCGAGATTCTGGTCCGGCACGAAAAGGATGGGGCGGTCTGCGGGGGCTGTTTCAATAATGCGCTGAGAGTTACCGCTGGTCACGATGACGTCCGCCAGCGCTTTTACTCCGATGGAGCAGTTTACATATGCCACCACGTAGTAATTCTTCTCTTTGTTTGCCTCCAGATACGCAGCAAGTTCCTCAGCAGGACAGGATTGTTCCAGTGAGCATGCCGCATCCATATCCGGCAGGAGTACCTTGCGGGAGGGATTCAGAATACAGGCTGTCTCTGCCATAAAATGAACGCCGCAGAACACGATAACATCACATTCTGTCTCTTGTGCCTTGCGTGCCAGAGCGAGGGAATCTCCCACGAAGTCGGCTAAATCTTGGATTTCGGGGCGCTGGTAGCTGTGGGCAAGGATGATGGCATTGCGCTCTTTTCTGAGCTGCTCAATCTGCTGAATCAAATCTACGTTTGACATGTGCAGAGACTAGCACCATCGGCCGCGTTTGTCAATGCAAATCAGCCGATGGTGCCCTTTTACTTATGAACTTGCAGGATTATTTCCCAATGGCTTTACGGAAGTAGGCAATGGTCTTATCCAGCCCTTCGTTCAGCGCAATGGTGGGTGCCCAGCCGAGTTTTTCCTTGGCAACGGAGATATCCGGCTTGCGCTGTGTGGGATCATCCGACGGCAGCGGACGGAATACGAGCTTGCTTTCCGTGGGAATCTTTTCCAGCACCTTTTCGGCCAGCTGGCGAATGGTGAACTCACCGGGGTTACCGATGTTCACCGGACCGATGAAGCCGACCTCATTTTCCATCATACGCACCATACCCTCGATGAGGTCATCAATATACTGGAAGGAGCGTGTCTGCTGGCCTTCACCGTAGATGGTGATATCCTCACCACGCAGGGCCTGACAGATGAAGTTGGAGACCACGCGGCCGTCTTCAGGGTTCATGTAGGGGCCGTAGGTGTTGAAAATACGGATAACGCGGATGTCCACCCCCTCATGGCGGTTATAATCAAAGAAAAGGCTTTCAGCGCAGCGTTTACCTTCATCGTAGCAGGCACGGATGCCGATGGGGTTCACATTGCCACGGTATGATTCCGGCTGCGGGTGTTCAATGGGGTCACCATAAACCTCGGATGTGGAGCTTTGCAGAATGCGTGCTCCCTTCCGCTTGGCGAGTTCAAGCATGTTCAGAGCACCAAGTACACAGGTCTTAGTAGTGAAGATAGAGCGGTTTCCCTGATAGAAGGGAGGGGAGGCCGGGCATGCGAGATTGTAGATGTAATCCAGAGGTTCTTCACAGTCCCAAGGCTCTATGACATCATGCTCCACAAAGCTGAAATTCGGGTGCGGCAGTAAATCTTCTACGTTCTTTATAGAACCGGTGTAGTTATTATCAAGGCAGATGACGCGGTGGCCTTCGTTGATGAGTCTATGGCAGAGGTTCGCGCCGATAAAGCCGGTACCACCTGTGACGAGTATGTTTTTCATGCTTGACTCATCCTAGCAGAAAAGGAATCCGCAGGCAAGCTTTAGTTATGTTTTCAGGTAAAAAGAGAAGAGAAGTCAGATGTTTGGCTTGCAAATGTGGGGATGATGTGGTAGGCTCGGCGCATGCCTATTGCTGATTTAAGTTCTGCGTTTGAGCTGGTATCTCAGAACTGGAGTTTGTTCCTTATGGATGCCGGAATGGTTATTGTGAGCCTTGTGCTTATTGAAGGTCTCCTTTCCGTTGATAATGCCCTCGGTATTGCCGCTATGGCATCCCATCTTCCTAAGCACCAGCAGAAAGCTGCGTTGCGTTGGGGATTGGTTGGCGCCTACCTGTTCCGTGGTATCGCGCTTGCTCTCGTTTCTTGGCTCATGCATAATGAGTGGGTGAAGTGGTTCGGTGCCATTTACTTGATATATCTTGCATGTGACCATTTGCAGTTTAAGAAGGCTGTCCACGTAGAGGATGCCGCAACTGCTGCCGCCAAGACTGCCGGTAAGGGCTTTATTGCTACAATCTGCAGTATTGAGCTCATGGACCTTTCTCTTTCTCTTGATAATGTGGTGGCTGCCGTGGGTGTGGTGGCCGGCTCTAAGGGTATTCCGGAGGAGCTGCACATTTGGGTAGTTTGCTTAGGCGTGTTCATCGGTATTGCTGCGCTGCGAATCGTGGCCGGCTGGTGCATTGACATCATCGCCCGTCATCCTGTGCTGGGCCATGTCGCCTTCGTGCTTGTGGGCTTCGTCGGTTTCGTGATGACGGTGTCTCTGGTTCTGGAGAGCGCCTGGGATATCCATTGGCATATGTCCGTGGGTCCCAAGTTTATCATTATCGTGGCAATTGTTGCCCTGAGTATTGTGTACGAAAAGTATCGAGCTGTACACGCCGTGCTGCGTCCGGCTGTGGTAGTGTTCCGCTCCCTTTGCACGGCCTTTGCTGTGACGGTACACGCCATTATTACTCCTTGGAAGCTTTTTAAGAAAAACGCATAAGATTACTGACATGAGTCAACCTGAATTATCTCCCGCACTTGTACGTGCTGCTCTCACCACAGTGAAGTATCCCGGCTTTAGCCGAGACATTGTGTCCTTTGGTCTGGTGAAGGATATTACCGTTTCTCCGGAGGGTGCTGTGGTTATTGAGCTGCTGATTGAGAGTAAGAATGCTGATGTGCCTCGCTTCATTTATGAGAATGTGATGGCCACAGTTAAAGAGCTGCCCGGCGTAAAGAAGCTGGATGTTAACATTGAGCACCATGCTCCCAAGAATAACAGGGTGGCTTCCAATGATGACCCCTCTGACTGGAAGTCCAGCGTGCCCGGCGTGAAGCATGTGATTGCCGTTTCCTCCGGTAAGGGTGGTGTGGGTAAGAGCACGGTATCTGCTAATCTGGCAGTGGCCCTTTCTCGCCTTGGTTATAAGACCGGTCTTCTGGATTTGGATATTTATGGCCCCTCCATGGCGCTGATGTTCGGCACCAAAGAACGCCCGGGTTGCTCTGATAAGGAGCAGTTCCTTCCTGTGGAGGCTCACGGCGTGAAGATTCTGTCCATGGGTCTCATGATTGATGAGGCTTCTCCCGTGGCTGTTCGCGGCCCTCTGGCTACACGATACGTGCAGCAGTTCCTGCGTGATGTGGAGTGGGGTGGCCTTGATTTCCTTATTCTTGATATGCCTCCCGGCACGGGCGATATTCAGCTTACCATCGTGCAGACGGTGGATCTCTCCGGCGTGGTGGTTGTTACAACTCCGCAGGAGGTGGCTCTCATTGATGCCCGTAAGGCCGTCGGCCTGTTCCAGCGTGTGGAGACTCCCATTCTCGGCATTATTGAGAATATGAGTTACTTCGTGTGCCCGAGTGACGGTCTCATCTATAACATCTTCGGTGAAGGTGGCGGTGAGCGTGAGGCTCAGAAGCTTGGTGTGCCTTTGCTTGGCCGCATTCCGTTGGATATGGAGACCCGCGCCTGCGGTGATGAAGGGGCTCCTGTGGCACTGAAGGATCCGGGGCAGAGCATGGTTTCCGCCGCTTTCCAGGGCGTCGCTTCCATGCTGGCCAGCGTGCTTGGTGAGTAAATCACCATTTGGCGTAAGTTTGATATACTAAGACCCCCTGCTGCGAGTTACGCAGCAGGGGGTCTTCTTATTAAAAAGTTACTGATTATCAGAACTTGTACTGCTCGCCGTAGCCGTAGTGCTCGGCGATGTAATCCACGTCCTTGTCACCGCGGCCGGAGCAGTTTGCCAGAATGGCGCCTGTGCCCATCTCACGGGCCTTGCGCATGGCAAAGGCCACAGCGTGGGAGCTTTCCAGAGCAGGGATGATACCCTCATAACGGCTCAGCTTGAAGAAGGCGTCCACGGCCTCTGCGTCAGATACACCATCATACTTCACGCGACCAATGTCACGCAGGTATGCGTGCTCCGGACCCACGGAGGGGTAATCCAGACCACTGGCGATGGAGTATACCGGTGCAGGCTCGTTATCCTCACCCTTGAGCATGATACTGTTGAAGCCGTGCATGATGCCTTCCTCTCCATACTTCATGGAGGCCGCATGGTCACCGAGCTTTTCGCTCTTGCCCATGGGTTCGATGCCGTAGATGTCCACCGGGTCATCCAAGAAGGCGGGGAACATACCCATGGCGTTAGAGCCACCGCCTACGCAGGCGCATACCACATCCGGAAGAATGCCGGTCATTTCAATGAACTGTTCTCTGGCCTCGGCGCCTACAACCATCTGGAAGTGTCTCACCATCATCGGGAAGGGGTGCGGACCGAGTACGGAGCCGATGCAGTAGATAGCCGTCTTGTAATCACGCTGGTAGGCCTCAAAGGCGGAGTCTACAGCCTCCTTGAGAGTACGCAGGCCGTGCTTTACGCATACCACGTTTGCGCCCAGCATCTTCATGCGGGTGACGTTCGGGGCCTGCTTGGCGATATCAACTTCACCCATGTGAATTTCACACTCCAGCCCGAAGTAGGCGGCTGCCGTGGCCAATCCTACACCGTGCTGGCTGGCGCCGGTTTCGGCAATAATCTTCTTCTTGCCCATGAACTTGGCCAGTAGGCCTTCACCCATGCAGTGGTTCAGCTTGTGTGCACCGGTGTGGTTCAGGTCTTCGCGTTTCAGATAAATCTGGGCGCCACCATTGAGGCGGGAAAGGCGTTCACAGTGATATACGGGAGTGGGGCGGCCTTGGAATTGTTTGCGGATGCGGCGCAGCTCATTGATGAACTGAGCAGAGTGGCAGATGCTGTTGTATGCTTCCGTGATTTCCTTGAAGGCAGGCTCAAGCTCAGCCGGCAAATAGGCGCCGCCAAAGCGTCCGTAAAAACCATTTTTGTCCGGGTGATGCCGGAGATATGTTCTGAAATCCATAGACTAAAAAATTATGAGAGCGCGGGTATTCTAGCTCATGGGGCATGTCATGACAAGTCAAAATCATGTCGGTATGAGTTCATTACTGAAGTTTTTTACTTGTTTGCGCATTCGCTGCTTGAAAAATTTGACGAGATGAGTATAATACTCGCGACAATGAAGCATCCGCTCTTTACCGCCAGTTCTGCTCTTCTGCTGGGATTTAATGTGCCCACTGCAGTTGCCGAGAATGCTGATGTAAATGCGGACACCGTGGGTGTGACTGATAATCAGCCCGACAGTGTAGGTAATGAGTTGTTGCAGGTAACCAATGAAATGTGGTTCCTTCTCTCTGCTATCACGGACCGCAGTAGTGCAGATGCCGCTGTAGCCCGCTTTGACGAGCTTATTACTAGGTCTGAGATTATCAGTAATAGCCTTTTCGCCGCTGATGGACTTGGGCAGGATTTAGAGGCTCTTGATATGCTCCATTACCGAATTGCGGAATCCTTGGAGGAGTTGCATTCAGAATTTGTGAGTTTGGCCCGAGCTCGTTGTTACGGCTCAGCGCAGATGATTGCTTGTTTTCAGCGTGCTGTTGAAGCTGGCCTGATAGATGCTGAGGTGGTGGAAGGCCTGTCTGTCCCCGGCCCGCCTCTCACGGAGAGAGAAGCCCGTTTGGAGCTGGCTCGTTTCAAAAATCTGGAGGCTCCTGACCGCGAGGTGGTGGAAGTGCTACAGTGCGTGCAGGATTCCCGCTCGGCGAATAGAGTTGTGGAGCGCATATTGGCCTTGTCGAAGCGTCTGAATGAGCTTAGGCCTGATAACGACTTGGTTAATCGTTCATTTTCACCCGCATCCGAGCGCAAAGCCCAGGATGCCTATGCTCCTATAGAGCCTCTCCTCTGGAGCATCCGCTCAGAGATTGTGCGTATTGCCTCTCTGCCCGGGTATGAGGATACCTCATACGATAAGTTTTCTGATGCCTTGGACCTTCTGTATGAAAGTCTGGGTGCCACTCACAGCCAATGGTTCAGCTCCGTGTTCGATGAATGTTTCCGGGCTGATTTGCACGAGGCTCTTCGTGAGAATGCTACTACTTCAAATTAAATATTATCATAGACAATAACCCCCTCAGCACAATGCCTGTTTCTGATTACCTTGTGACAATTGGTCTGGAAGTTCATTGCCAGATTAAGACCGCCACTAAGATGTTCTGCTCCTGTAAGGCCGGTTTCGGTTATGAGCCGAATACCAACGTGTGCCCGACTTGCCTTGGCATGCCCGGCGCACTGCCTGTGCTTAATAAGTTTGCCATTGAGCGTACTGTCCTCACCGGTTTGATGCTGGGCTGCAGCATGCCTCCCGTTTCTAAGTGGGACCGTAAGAACTACTTCTACGCGGACATGCCCAAGAATTATCAGACCAGCCAGCTAGATTTGCCGCTCTGCATTGGGGGTGAAGTGCCGCTGTACTCCTGGGCATACCCCGCTGATGCCAAGGTGAAGGCTGAGGGCGCAGTTGTGCGTACCGTGAAGCTTGACCACATCCACTTGGAGGAGGACGCCGCCAAGCTTACGCACTATGGCTCATATTCACTGGTGGATTACAATCGTGGTGGTACTCCGCTCATGGAGATTGTGTCCGCTCCGGATCTTACCAGCCCGGAAGAAACATATGCATACCTGAAGAGCTTGCAGCAGATTCTCATCTGCGGCGGCATTTCTGATGCCGATATGGAGAAGGGTCAGATGCGCTGTGACGTGAACGTTTCTCTGCGTCCTAAGGGCCAGCAGGAGCTCGGCGCCAAGATTGAGATGAAGAACATCAACTCCATGTCCGCCGCTCGCCGCGCTCTTATTTATGAAATAGCTCGTCAGGCTGATGAGCTGGACCGTGGCATTGCCCAGGTGCAGTCCACTCGCCGCTGGGATGATGATTTGGGTGAAAGTATCGTGATGCGTACTAAGGAGAATGCTCACGATTATCGTTATCACACTTGCCCGGATTTGATTCCTGTGCATACCGCTGAGTACGTGGAGAAGATGCAGCAGGAAATGCCAGAGCTTCCGGATGCCCGCCAGCAGCGCTTGATGAACCAGTACAGTCTGCCCGTGGCGGATGCCAATACTCTCGTGGCTGATGCTCAGCTCTGCGCCTATTTTGAAGCTGCAGCAGCTGCTACAAAGGCTCCGCGCAAGGTGGCGAACTGGCTTATCAACATCTTCCCCTCCGTTCTTGCTGAGAAGGAGTGCGTCATTGAAGACTGCCCTGTGGCTCCCGCTACACTTGCCGGGCTGGTGGATGTGGTAGAGGAAGGTATCTGCTCCGTGAGCCAGGCCCGTGAGGTGCTGGAGGTTCTCTGGAATTCCCCGGAGCAGACGGCCGCTGCTGCCGCCGCAAGTCTGGGCTACAAGAAGGCTGATAGCGGTGCGCTTGAGGCTCTGGTGGAGTAGGTTATCGCTGCGGACCCGGATATGGTGGAGCGCGTGAAAGGCGGTGATACCAAGCTTATTAATGCTCTTACCGGCCAGGTGATGAAGGTCAGTAATCCCAAGCCGAATCCCAAGCTGGTCACAGAAATCCTCATGGCCAAGCTTGGTCTGTAAAGGCTGTGTATCTCCTTTTTGATTGCAATAACTTTTTTGCAAGCTGCGAGCAGGTGTTCCGCCCGGATTGGCGGCGGCGCCCGCTCGTAGTGCTTTCTAATAATGATGGCTGCGTAATCTCCCGCAGCCCGGAGGCTAAGGCGCTGGGTATTGCCATGGGAGAGCCTCTCTTCAAATGCCGTGAGCGCTTGGAGGCGGCGAATGCTGTTATCTGCTCGGCAAACTTTCCGCTGTACGCGGATTTGTCGGACCGCATTATGTGCATGCTGGAGGAGGCTTTGCCCTCCGTGCAGCAGTACAGCATAGATGAAGCATTTGCTCACGTTGACAACGAGCGTGATTGGGTGACCTTCTGCCGCGAGCTTCGGGCATCTATTCGCCGCGGAACCGGCGTGACGGTAAGTGTGGGTATTGCACCCACTCGTACGCTGTGCAAGCTGGCTAATGAAACGGCCAAGCATCGCCCGGAGCTAGATGGCGTGCTGGCTCTTACCTCCCCGGATGTCTGGCGCCCGCTGCTGGCGGATACACCGGTGGGAGATGTGTGGGGGGTAGGGCGCCGACTGACCCCGCGCATGCATGCGTTAGGTATTCGAACGGCAGCCGGGCTGGCCGCAAGTGGGCTGCATTACCTGCGAAAGCATTTCGGTGTGCATGGCGAGCGCCTCGCTCTGGAGCTGAATGGTACTTCTTGTTTGGACGCGGAGCTTGCTCCGGAAAGACAGCAGGTGATGGTATCTCGCTCGTTGAAAGAAGGCGTATCCGAGTTTTCTTCCCTGCGTGAGGTACTGTGTCGTTTTGTGGAAAAGGCCGCCCGTATTCTGCGAGAGGAGGGGATGATGGCTTCTTCTCTGTATGTGGTGCTGCGAACCTCACGATTCCGAGACGCAGAGAATCTGTACGCGGCGAATCAGGGTGTGGCTCTGCCGTTCCCTACGGATGATACCCGGATTTTTACTCGTTATGCTACGGCCTTACTGGAGAATCTGTATCGCCCCGGCTTTGAATATAAGAAAGTCGGCGTGTTACTTACCGAGCTTCAGAAATGCGAGCACATTCAGCCCACATTTGAACACCCGAATGTAGCCCCCAGCAAGCTCATGGCCGTGTTGGACAAGCTCCAGCAGGCCGGGCACGATATTCACTTCGCTAACCAAGGGAACGCCACGCTCTGGAACCGCTCCTACGTCAGCCCCGCCTATACGACCAGCTGGAAACATATCCCGGAAACCTCCTCCTTCTGGTGAGGTTTCCGGTGATATGGAATGACCTACTACTAGAGTTGTCTAGTTTTTACTTGCCTGCGAAGTAGCGGTTGATGATGGGGGGAGCTGAGCACAGAAGCACCAGCAGCAGGCAAGCAATTACAGCCCAGTCTCCCAGCATGGCGTACAGAGTGAAGCCGGCATTGCGGTCTACCGGCAGCACCGCGTAACTGTAACCGGGCAGGTGGGGGGTACCATCTGCCTTCAGCAGCGCATCAATGAAAGCTCCGTTCGGTGCGATGGCGCAGGTTACGCCGCGGTTAGCGGCACGCACCATGCAGCGGCGCAGCTCAATGCAGCGGAAGGCCGCGTTTCTTGCCTGCTGAGCGCCGCATGCGGAGTTCCGGAACCAAGCATCATTGCTTACGTTCACAATCACCTGAGGCCCCTTGCGCACAAACTTGGTCAGCAAATCGCCCACCGTGTCTTCATAGCAAATGGCCGGTATGACTCCTATTTTTTCGTCCGTACCCGGGAGAGTCACTTCAATGGGCTCGTCCCCGGTGCCGGGGTGAATTCCGTCACCTACCTGAGTGCCAGTAATTTCGGAGTAGGATTTGGAAATCCATTCCACGGAATCCGCCAGCGGAATATACTCACCGAAGGGCATGAGGTGCTGTTTGGAAACGGTGGTGATGCTGTCAAAATCTCCCGTGATACAGGCCATGGAGTTATACATGCCACGGCGAATGAGGTGATTATCTTCAGTAATGAGGCGCTGTTCATCCACGCCGGTGAAGAGCGTGAAGCTCTGCCCACCCATTTCCTGCACGAGTTTTCGCACCATGGGCAGGCCTTCTTCACCCATAAAGATATCAGTTGTGTAAGCGTCCCTTTCCAGCGAGCCGGTGGTGATATTTCTCCAGATGGGGCATCCCATGGCACTTTCCGGCCAGACTACCCACAGCGGCAGCTGCTGTATGATACCTAATTCCGGGTTCTCCATGGCCTTGCGCACGGTGTCACGCTGAATCTCATTGAAGGCGGCCATCGTGGCTCTCAGGTAAACACCATACTGGGAGATGCCGTTTGACATGCGGTCTATGGCGTTCATCTCCGCGATATGTTCACTCTGATCCTTGTTAATCTGCACTGCCATTACCGGCAGTTGCAGCGTGCTCTCCTTCTTCATGAGCTGAAGCGGGGAATAAAGTTTGCTCAGGGTGAGACCGCCGGCGAAGAGGAGGATAAGAATGACGACGGTGCCGTAAAAATCCCACGGGCGGCCGGCCTTGCCAGCTCCTTTGAAGTGGTGTACGCAGCGGCGTACGGAGCAATAGATGATGACAGAGGTGAACACCGGCAGGAAAGAAAGCGCGCTTGTGCCCACAAACTCCGCCCACTGGGCGAAGGCCAGCCCGTCGTAGAGGGCCATACCCAAGCTATTCCAGCTGAAGCCAAGCGTGCCGTGAGCCCTCAGCCATTCTATGCAGACCCACAGTGCTGCACAACCGGCAGCAGAGCGCAGGGTGGCGGCCATATCCATCCATGCCCATTTGCTCCAAGTGGATTTTTTTTCATCAGCGGTCATCTCTTCCGTGACCGGCCCCTGAGTGAGAGCAGGGCGCAGCAGCGTGGCAGCAAGAGCAGCCCAAGCACCGATAAGGGTGGAATACACCGCCATGAGCGGGATGAACGCCACAGCCAGAAACACGGGCAGGGGGATACCAAAGGTATAACCCACTTCCGGTATCCATGAGAAGCTCATGCAGTAATAGCCCATGCCGTACAGCCAGCCCAGGCGGAACGCTCGCCACCACTTCGCCGGGCCGCACCACAGAACATACAGCAGCGGCAGCAGTGCTATCCATACTAGCTGTGAGCAGTCATAGGGCACAAAGGAAAGCGCCATGACAACACCGGCCGCAGGACTAAGCAGCCAGTGCCACCACTTGCTTTCACGCTGAGCTTCCGGAGTCTCCTTGTATTGGATATGGCGCGTTCTGCTCATTCTACAGTGGGGATGAATGTGGTGTAGCCAATGTAGTGTGACGCCTCCTGTCCATCAGGACGCACCCATATCTGCAGGCGCCACAGGGCTTCTTCCTCCCTGAGTCTGTGCAGTTGGTAGTCAGCGCTTTCTTTGTAACCGCCTTCCAACAGAACGGTGGCCGTATTACCTTCAGCCTTTACGTTGACTTCATCCTGCTTAACGAGTTGGCCGTCTCTGTAACGAATTGCCAGTATGGGGCCTTGCTGTAATCTACGATGATCCAAAAACTTGAACATGATGGCTCCGCTGCCGGAAAGCGCTCCGGTTGTAATGGTGGCTGTGGGGTAGTAGGACGTGCGCAGTTCCAATCTTGAATTACCGGCAGAGTTCTTCCACTGCGCGTCAATATTGGTAATCTCTACTCCTACTCGCTTGACGGGAAACTCCAGCCCGCTAGTTCTCCAATGGGCGGTTGGGATGTTCTTGTAGCTGTACAGCACAACACCCAGTACCGCCATGACCATTCCTCCAAACAGAGTCAGGAAGATGAGGTTCTTCCACCCGATTTTTTTCAGGATTCCCTGTTTCTTTTTTTCATTTTCCTCTTGCATGCACACATTTTGTACTGAAAAGTGCTTCGTTGCAATAAAAAAAGATTGCATTCCTGAGAAAAATGGTAAAAATAGGGGTGGGCAACTAAGCCCGTTACACATTATGGCCGATATTGACGAAAAAAACGAAAAGAATGTTCCCGGTAAGTTCTATGTCGACAGCAACTGCATCGACTGCGGGCTTTGCCGTGAGGTAGCCGGTGATTTCTTCGCTCTTGACGAAGATGAGGGCGTGTCCTACGTCTGCAAGCAGCCGGAGACGGATGAGGAGATTGAGCTCTGCACCGAGGCTAAGGACGGCTGCCCCGTCGATTCCATCGGTGACGACGGCGAGTAAAGCCCACCCCGGGATTACCCGATATTCTCATTTTAACCAATCAATCGGCCCCGGCGGTAATAACCGCCCGGGCCGCGTTTTTTATATGGCCGCCCCACGCAGCAGAAAACGGAAATCAGCTCCCATTGAGCCGGTGCCAGCACCGGCGCCTCTTCCGCGCCGTGAGTCGGCCGGCTTGTATCATGAGGAAGTGTTTGCTGATGGCTCCACTCGCCCCGTGCGGAACATGAGTCGCTCCGAGCGTGAGTCAGGGCAGGCGCTGTCTGATTTTTTCGGTGTCAGTCCGCAGCTGAATCCGGCGGCTAATGTCCGCACCATGGAGTCTGTGCTGGCTTCACTCATAAGTAAGTTGGATATCTCCGTGGCTGAACATGCCCCGGAAGTTTTGGCGGAGGCCTGGCTGCGCGCAGTGGGGCCTTTCCTTGCCACAAAGGCTGAGCTTCTTTCCATTGCGAATAAGCAGGCTCGCATCCGAACCTCGCACCCTGCGGTGCGGTATGAGCTTACACGCCAGAAAGCCGGTATTATCCGCTCGTTGAATGCAGTTCTTGGTGAGGGCTGTGTGACAAGTGTGGTGATTGTTCATGGTTAAACGCGTTGCTTCCGGCGTGCGGTGATGATGCTGCTTTACAAAGAGACGGAATAGTGGTATGCTGGTGGGCGTCATGATGAATCTGCCTGTACGCCCCCGCCGGAATAGGAAGTCTGCTGCCATGCGCGGCCTGATGCGTGAAACAACACTCAGCGCTGCTAATCTCATTTACCCCATGTTTGTGCAGGAAGGTGAGGAGAATACCCCCATTGAATCCCTTCCCGGTTGCACGAGGTGGTGTGTGGCGGATATCGCCGCGGAGTGTCGCCGCCTTTATGAGTTGGGCATTCCCTGTGTGGATCTTTTTGCCGTGGTGCCGGAGCATAAGAAAGATGCCCAAGGGACAGAGGCGTGGAATCCGCAAGGTGTGGTGCCGCGTGCCATCGCTGCTATTAAGGCTGAGGTGCCCGAGATGCTGGTCATGACGGATGTGGCGCTGGACCCCTTCAATACCTATGGTCAGGACGGTATCGTGAGAGAATATGAGGACGGTGGTTATGAAATCCTGAATGATGAAACGGTGGAGGCATTATGCCGTCAGGCCCTGTGCCATGCTCGCGCCGGAGCAGATGTCATTTCTCCCAGTGATATGATGGACGGGCGTATCGCGGCTCTTCGTTCTGCTCTGGATGCTGAGGGCTTCACCGGTGTATCCTTGCTGAGTTATACGGCTAAATATGCATCCGCTTATTACGGGCCTTTCCGTGGTGCACTGGGCAGTGCTCCCAAGTTTGGCGATAAGAAGACGTACCAGATGGATCCGGCAAACGTGCGTGAAGCCGTGCGTGAGGCACTGCTGGATGCAGCGGAAGGTGCTGATATGCTCATGGTGAAACCGGCCACGCTGTATTTGGACGTTGTTAGCGAACTGCGCCGCCATACTCAGCTGCCGATTGCTGCATATCACGTGAGCGGTGAGTATCTCATGCTGAAGGCTGCAGCTGCTTCCGGATGGTTGGATGAGCGCAGCTGCATGCTGGAGGCTCTCCTCTCCATTCGCCGAGCTGGTGCGGATATGATTCTTACTTATGCGGCTCCTCAGGTGGCTGAATGGCTCAGAGAGGAGAAATGAGGCATAAGCTTCTCCTGATTGGCTTCCAACTGCTTTCATGATAAGAACACGCGAAGAACGGCGCCGTGGTATTCGCCTGCTGAATGTGCGGGTGGATGTGTGGCTGATTCTTCTTGTTCTTGCCTGTTCTGCGCTCACGCTGGTATGGCTGAGGCCGAATGAGCTTAGCCTGCAGGTGGAGAGCGGTGCTCCTGTGGAGGCTCTCGTCGCGGCGGATGAGGAGCTTCCAGCGGAGCAGGAGTTGCCGCCGGCCGGTAAGCCGGTTCGCTTTCTGATGTATAATGTTCAGAACTACTTTGTCTCAGGAGAAACGAGCCGATCTCGTTACGTTTCTCGCCCCAAGTCTGAGGCCGCCCGTAATGCTGTGGCTGATGTCATAGCGGAAGCCTCACCGGAGATAGTGGGACTCATTGAAATTGGTGGTGAGCGAGCTATGGCTGATTTACGGGAACGACTTGCTGCTCGAGGCTTGGAGTATTCCCATGCATATGTGCTGACACGTCAGGGGGAGGACCGTGCGCTGGGAATATTATCTCAGCATCCCATCGTCAGGAATGATTCCGTGGCTGATATGCCTTTGCGAGGGCGGCAGCGCCGGCTGATGCTTCGCGGTGTGTTGGATGTAACGGTAGAGCTTGATGACGGTCGCCAGTTTCGCTTAGTAGGTGTGCACTTCAAATCACGCATGGCGAATGATGCCCGCGCGGCTGAACATTTGCGTATTGAGGAGTCTCGTACTCTTGCGTTTTATCTGCACGGGCTTATGCGGCGTAATCCGTCTATCCCCTTACTTGTTTTCGGGGACTGGAATGACGGACCTTCTGACTCCTCTCTTGCGGTGATAAAGACTGGGATTAGTGAGGCCTCCGCCCTTACTAGGCTTAAGCCGGAAGATTCTCGCGGCCATAGCTGGACTCACTATTACGAGGCTGGTCAAACCTATTATGCGTTTGACCAGATGTATGTGAACGCTGCTATGAGGCGCCGCCGTGGACGCCGTAGCGAATGCGGAATTGTGGATATTGACAGCGCCGCCAAGGCGAGTGACCACCGAGCTATCTGGTGTGACCTTCGCTGATGTAGGACTTCAGTTTTCCGGTAGGTGCGCGCGGGATTGGAAATTGTACTTGCGGATATTGTCCGCCCAGTCCGCAAACTGCTGAGCTCTGTGGCCGGGGCCAATGATGGGGCGGTGAGAATCCGGTTTCTGAGGCCAAGCTGCTATCATATCCGCCATGGCGGCGGCCTCAGCATGCTTGTTTTGCGAAAGATATTGAGATACCACTCCCGCTCCGGCGAAATACAGTACAAACCATTTTTCCTCAGCCATTTCGGTGTCAGCTGCAGCTGAGACACTTTCTATGAGCTGCATGTACTGCGCGATAGCCTCTTCCGTCATGCCATTACGCGCAAGAAGGGATGCTCGCTGAATTCGGGAGCGAGTTATCCATGCCGGGGATAGATTCTGTATTTCAAAGATGCGGTTGTTTGTCAGAAGTGCTTCACTAAGGCCTTCCGGTGTACCTCTGAGCGTTTGTTCGTGGGCCTGAATACTCAGGGCCAGAGCTTGTTCTGAAGGGGACAGGTCATTTCTGCGGAGGAGGTCGCTGAGTATTCTGCGTGCTTCTGCCCCTCGGTTAATCCACGCGAGTATTCGTGCTTGGAGCATGAGCGCGTGATTTCTGTAGCGGGTGTTATGCTCTGCTGCTGCGGCAAAAAGCTCGACGGCGAGTGTCAGCTGTTCGATGGATTTAAGTTGTTCCGCCTGTCTGGCCGCCAGCAGGTAAGCTCGTGCTCTGGTTTCTTTATTGCTCGTGTTTTCTGCCAGCTGGAGTAGCAAATCCAGAGCCTCTTCATGACGCTTTGCAAGCGAGAGCCGGTGGGCGAGGTTCACCGTGAGAACTGTTCTTACCTCCGTCCTACGGGTGTTGGCCAGCGCTTCCTGTAACAGGGCAATGGGATCCCGGTATTCGCCCCCCGCAGTATTCAGTTTTTCGATTGCCTGAAGTTGCAGAGAATAGAAGCGAAGAATCTGTTCATCTGTCCAGTCCTTGTGCTGATTCGGACCGCATTCTGCGAGTAGGTTCATCGCACCTTCCGGATTGGAAAGAAGCTCAATCTCAGCACGTTGGAGCGTGATTTCTACGAGCTCTGCCTCTGTGGGGGAAAGCAGGGAGGCTGAGTGCAATTCAGCCTCCGCTTCCGCCGGATTGGTGTGAAGAATGAGGCCGGCATGCATCAGCAGCAAGCTGCGTCTGGTCAGCTGGGGAAGCGCTTCTTTAGACAGCAGTGTATCAATGATATCCTGACTGCCGCTGAGTACGGCACAATACATCGCGTTACAGATGGCTGCCGTCTGCAAATCGTAGGAGGCGATTTCTGCACACTGCAAAAACAGCTCGGCCGTTGCTCGCTCATTGCCGGGCATGCAGCATGCTTTGTAGAAGAGGTACCGCGGATTCGTATCATCCGGCTGCATCATTTTCTGATAAAGCGCCGCTTCTGAAATCCTGCCTCTTTCCACCAGATAACGTACTTGTTCTCCCAATATGTGCTGCGAGAGGGGCTCGTTAGGCAATTGGGTGGCTGCGGTATTAGCTATTGTGGCATCATTTGAACTATATTCCGGGCCGGAGAACTGGAGGCGCTGCTGTACAGCGAGTGCAAGCGCAGCTCTGTGCGGATTGCTTAACTCACGTGCCCACTCTTGGAGACGACGCTTTGCATATTCGCTTGTATTGAATGCATTGTGCGTTTCGAGGCGGCGGAACGCTTCCTCGAGAAGAACGGAGTCCGGATTAGCGGAGATGAATTGGAGTAAGGTTTCTTCGCCTTTGCCTTCATTATTTTCGCTCAGGTCATCGTCCTGTTCTGTTTGCCGCGGTTCCGCAGCTGCTTTATCGTAATAGAGCTCTGCAATTGCCAGACGAACGCGTTGCTTGATGATGAGGGGGATGCTGTTGTTTGCTTCCATGGCCCTACAGGCATTCAGGGCTTGGTCAAACTGGCGCTTTCTGCGTAATTCTTCAATGTTCAGCAGGGCCACCATGGGCTGCAGCTCGGTCTGGGTTTTGGCCAGCTCGCGCAGAGGATCCATCGTGGAGGCGTCACCATCAGACGTGTAGCGTAACTGGTGCTCGGCAAGTGCTGCCTGAGCCAGCGTGGCTATTTCTTGGTTCGGGCTTGCTGTCAGAGGCGCGACATATTCTACAAAGTCCAGATGTGCGCTTTGCCATGCACAGTACATGATGGCTTTGGCCGCATAGGGGTAGAAACTGCTTTCCGCCGGGATTTCTCTGAAATGATTAACCGCTTGGAAGGGGCGATTCAGGCTGACGAGCGCGCGCCCTTTCCAGTACAGTACAGCCGGGGAATGAGGTGTGAGTTCCAGCGCTGAAAGCGCTTCCGCGGGCTTTCCTTCTCTGAGGAGGCGTTCGGCTTGGGCCACGTCTGCCTTAGCCGGAAGGAGGAGCCCCATGTACAGCAGGGCGGTGAGAATGTGGGGCGTTTTCATTGTCTGGCTTCAGTTTCTGTCTGTGCCGGAGGCGGGTAAATGCCTTGCGTCCACAGGAATTGGTTTACGTAGCGCATGCCTGATGAAGTGAGTTCAGCAGTGCGGCTGTTACCTTTTACCCGGTTTACCGTGCAGTTTTGTTGCAGGGTAGGCATGGGGCGGCAACTTACGATAGCGGGAGTGCTTACTGTTTGCTGGGAAGGGTATATAGCAATGGGGATACCCTCTTGTGTAAAGGCAATTTCAAGTGAAGGCGGTGTCTGGCCCCAGCGACCTTTGTACAGGAAGGGATGGCGGCGCAGCAAATCCATGGTGCCGATGCGTGGCACACGCACTCTGTAATGCTCTTTAAGCTGAGCGAAATAGCGAGAAAGGGAGAAGGGCCGCCCATTCTTGCAGGCAAGAAGCACATCTGCCGCGTTCATGCCGATAAGATTCAGGCCATTGAAAAGCCCGTGTTCATTTGTGGGCGGGGGAACGATGAGATCGTAGGATGAGTTTATCATCAGGCAGATTTCCAGATGAAGGTGAGCACGGCGTTTGTTTAGTCCCACTCCGCTGTATCCCAGTATGCCTATCTCATTTCGTGGGCTGACGCGTTGACCCTGCTCGCAGCTGATAGAGGCTAGGTGGGCGTATAAGCTGTAAATGGTGCCCTCTTTGATGTTATGGGCTATGACGATGTAACGCCCGTAATTACTTTTCCGGGGGTCTGTATTGACATATGCCACTATGCCGGGTGCCACAGGACGTACCGCGTCCAGCGGCTCGTCATTTTCATCTCTTCGCAGGGGCTTTACATCTATCCCCTCATGCATGCGGCTGAATCTCAGCGCCTGATTCCCATCACGGAAGGGATTACGCACCATGCCCCACGTTCCGCCTTGCCACGGGCGAGTGGTTTCGCCCTCGAATGTACGGTCTACATACATGAAGTAGGCATCACCGCCTGTGGTGTACAGGGTACGGTTATCCGTGGGTAAGTGGAAAACTATATCCTCAGCTGCCACACAGAGGCATGGCAGCACGAGAAAAAGCAGCAGCTGGAGCAGGGCGCGTGCTCTCATATGTTAATTGAAAATCTCGCCTACGGTGCGGCCCGTGAAGTCGCGTGTCTGGTTTTGCACACCCTGAGGCTTCTGCGGGAGCGGGCGGGGATTATCATCCTTGAATCGGGCCTCTTCCAGTTCGGGGTCAATGGGTTCCACGCTGTTGGCAATCATCTTGAGGTCGTACCCATTCAGGCCGTTCCAGATGACGAGCACGCCATCATTCACAGGTGTGATGCGCATGGGTTCCATAGCCAGGCCATTCACAACAGGGAGCATGAGCATGCCGCTCTTTTCTACTGTGTTGTAGTACAAACGATTGCGCCATTCTTTTTTGGCATAGAGCGTTACGCCGTATGAGCCATCAGGGTTCAAGTGGGAACGGAAGCGCTCGAAATGATCCAGTGACATGATAGGCATGCGGGTGTATGTTACACCATTAAAGTTAACAATCATGCGTGAGCTGGTGCTTTCTGCTGCACTTGTCACTGTATTGGAATCCTGTACGAGGAAAAATACGGGATAGGCTTTTTGAGACTGGCAACTGCAGAGCGCGGCCGCGGCAATCGCGGTTAAGGCGGAAAGGAAGAACTTCATATATGCGAATGGCGGTGATACTTCCGACACTCTAGCATATTTTTCTGCGCATATCCAGCCAAAAATCAGCCACGCAGAAAACTACGGCCGGAGATGCAGTAGTGCAGCCCACTCCAGAGGGTAAGTATGACACTCGCCCACAGGAAAATGGCGCGCATCCACTCTGCGATGGGGCCCACGGAGAGGCTGTGCAGGGGCTCAGGCAGGCTGGCGGCATAGCTGAGGTGAACCAAGCATGCGATGCAGTAGGCAAGTTGGATGCCCGTCTTCCATTTGCCGCTTTTATCTGCGGCCATTACTACACCCTTTTCCACGGCAAGCTGGCGGAGGCCGGTAACAAGGAACTCACGGAAGATGATGAGAATGGTGACCCAGAACGGGCACATACCCACATACGTCAGATAAATGAATGCTGCACTGACCAGAATTTTGTCAGCCAGAGGATCAATCAGCTTCCCGAAGTTGGTAACCAGATTATATTTACGGGCCAAGTACCCATCAAGAAAATCGCTGATGGCGCCAGCCACGAAAGCCCACAGGGCAATGCAGTTTCCGATGGTAACCGGTACGAACCATCCCTTATTGTCCATGGTTTCCATCGGGCTGACTCCGTCGACGAAAGGAGCTACGCCATCTATTGCCAGAGCAATGGCGAATACGATGACAAGAATGATACGGACCAGCGTAATGGTGTTCGGGATGTTTAACATGGTACGCCCCTCTTATACGCCCGCGAGGAGCTTCTTGCAAGCCAAAAGCGTGTCTACGCGCCGGAGAATGTGTTTTTTTCGCTGTGCTGATGCTTGTGTATGACATGAGCTGGGGTAAAAAAGCATTGTTGCGTAGCATTTCTGACATATTATGAGCTTGCAAGAGGGGGCGGATATGCTATACTTTGCGCCATGAACGGTTTTCGTATTACCATCCTGGCCTTGCTTGTTCTCGTGGTTGGGCTTATGTTTTACGTTGTTTTTGTAACACTGCCCGGTCAGCAGGCAGATTACAACATCTATCAGATTTCTCAGCAGGTCGCTCAGAATGAGCGTGAGGCTGCCTCGCATCGCGAGCGTGTTAGTGAGTTTGGCGAAGCCGCTGAGAATAGCGAGCTTTCTTCTGCCTATGCTGAGGCGGAAGCTGCTGATCGAGAAGCTGTACGCAATGTATCTGATGCTGAGGAGCAGGCCGTTCTCGCTGAGGCTCGTCGCCGTGCTGAGGCGGAAGCTGCTGCTCAGGCAGCTGCCCAGACCGGTTCCCAGACGGATGGTGCCATTGGCCTCGTGACGAACTTTAACCGCGAGTGGGTTTCTATTCGTTTTAAGCCGGCAGTGGAGTCTCCTCTTAATGAGGGGCTTATTGTTGCTGTACGCCGTGAAGGTGTCGTGCTCTGTGAGGCCGTTGTGGACTGGAAGGATGAAGAATCCGGTGAGATTGGTGCCACTCTTAAGCCTCAGGAGTTCGGCAGCACGCAAGTGGACGTGAATGAAGATGCCATTCTTCCCATCCCCGGTGATGAGGTGATTTATTCTCCGTATGCTTCCTCTCGTGACCTGCGCCGCGATAATACCTTCCTGAATCCTCAGCCCACCACCACTCCTGCCACTGATGGCGCGGCTCCTCAGCCCGAGCAGGTGGCGGATGAAGCTGCTGTTCCTCAGCCCTGACCTTTTTTTGACTGATAGCCATGCCTTCACGCTCCAAGTCCGCGCTGTTTGATAACACGCCCACGTTTTCATTCGAGTTCTTCCCCCCTAAAACGGAGGAGGGTGCTCGTTCTTTGCTGGAAACTGTGGTGAGACTTCAGGAGTTTCGGCCGAGTTTTGTGAGTGTCACCTACGGCGCCGGTGGTAGTTCTCGTGAGCTGACTCGCTCCGTGGTGCATGATATTCAGCAGCGTGGGATTCCCACAGTGCCGCACCTCACATGTGTGGGCCACACCGCGGAGGAAATTGAGAAAATTCTTGAGGGTTACGCTCATGCAGGAGCCAGCGCCATTCTTGCGCTGCGAGGTGATCCTCCGCGCAATATGGAATATGACCCCTCCAAGGATGCTTTCCGCCATGCTTCCGAGCTGGTGCGTTTCATCCGCGAGTGGGAGGATAGGAATCGCCTTACCAAGCGCCTTACCATCGGTGTGGCCGGCTTCTGCGAAGGTCACCCGGATACCCGCAATCGTATCCGTGAAATGGATTATCTTAAGGCAAAGCTGGATGAAGGCGCGGATTACATCTGCACGCAGCTCTTCTTTGATAATCACGCCTTCTTTGATTACCGTGACCGCTGCCGTTTGCTGGGGATAGATGTGCCCATCATTGCTGGTATTATGCCCGTTACCTCCATTTCCAGCATGAACCGCATGGCTGAACTTTCTGCTGGCACGAATTTCCCGGCTCGTTTGCTGAAGGCCATGCTACGTGCCGGCGGTGATAAGGCGAGTATTGAGCGTATTGGTATCAATTACGCCAGCAACCAGTGCTCTGAGCTTCTGGATGCGGATGTGGATGGTATTCACTTCTACACGCTGAACCGCTCCAAGGCTACGCTCGAAATTTACAAGAATCTCGGTATTAACAACTATTTTGATGTGGATCGTATCCACATGCTCAGCAACATTTACAAATCCTGAACCATGGAAAAGAAAAGCACCATTACCACGAATCCGGAAGAAATGCCGCTCTCCCCTGCGGAAATCAAAGCTATCGGCGAGATTGAACTCGGGCCGGCTAAGCATGAAATCTTCCTCAATAAGCATTATAAGAAACTCATCATCGGCGGTATCGCTTTCATGGTGGCTGCCAGCGCTGGTATCGGCTATTACTCTTATAAGAGTGAGATGAATCAGCAGGCTGCCGCTCTCGTGGTGGATGCCATGAAGACTGCTACCCCCTCCGGTGCCGTTGAGCCCTCTGCTTATGATGCTGCTGCACTTTCCCGCATCTCTGCCGAATATCCTGATACTCCCTCTGCTGAGACCGCCATGCTCATGGAGGCTCTCTCTCTCATGAGTGACAGTGCTAAGGCCGAGACCGGTGCTGCTCAGCTTGAAGGTATCGCTGCCCAGACTCAGAACGAGCTTGTACGTGCTCGCGCTCTTTCTGCTCTCGCTGCCTACTACATGTCCGAAGGGCAGAACGAGAAAGCCTCCGGCTTCTGGCAGCAGATAACCTCTCTTCCTGTAAATCCCTACACCGCCATTGCTTACATTTCTCTCGGTGATATTGCCAAAGAAAGTGGTGATATTGAAGCTGCAAGAAATTACTACAACCAGGTGGCAGCTGTTTGTCCGTACAGCTCTATCGTGAGAGAGCAGGTGGCTGGTATTCGTCTTTCTCTGCTGGATGTTGATGCACCCAAGCCTGTGGAGACCCCCGCTCCCGCTGAGACCCCCGCTCCTGCTACTCCCTCTGCTCCTGCCATTCAGACTCCTGGCGCTGGTTCCACGCTCTTTGGTATTGATACCAATAATCCCTTTGGTACCATGCCCTCAGCTCCTGCAGGAAGCACGGTGCCTGCTACTCCTTCTACCATTCCTGCAGCTCCTTCCACTATTCCTGCCGCTCCCGCTACTGAGTCCGCTCCTTGGGATGTAGCTGAGACTCCCGCAGCTCCTGCCGCTCCGGCTGTCTCCGATGAGCCGCTTCCTTGGGATATCGAAGAGCCCGCTCCCGCACCCGCTGAGGCTCCCGCACCCGCTGAGGCTCCCGCTCCCGCTGAGGCTCCCGCTTCCGCAGTAGAGGAGACACCCGCATCTGCTGAGACTCCCGCTCCCGCCGTAGAGGAGACTCCCGCACCTGCTGAGACTCCTGCTCCCGCAGTAGAGGAGACTCCCGCACCTGCTGAGACTCCTGCTCCCGCCGTAGAGGAAACTCCCGCACCTGCTGAGACTCCCGCTCCCGCCGTAGAGGAGACTCCCGCACCTGCTGAGACTCCCGCTCCCGCCGTAGAGGAGACCCCCGCACCTGCAGAGACCCCCGCACCTGCAGAGACTTCTGCCCCCGCAGTAGAGGAAACTCCCGCTCCTGCCGAGACTCCTGCCCCCGCAGTAGAGGAAACTCCCGCACCTGCTCAGGCTCCCGCTCCCGCCGTAGAGGAAACTCCCGCACCTGCTGAGGCTCCCGCTCCCGCAGTAGAGGAGACTCCCGCTGAGGCTTAATCAAAACGCATCACGGTAATGGGACTTTTTCAGGATAATTTCTCCATGCTCTCCGAGCTGGAACGCCTCGCCGCCATGGTGCAGGATCCGGCTCGCGTGCAGGAAATCGGCGCGGATGAGTGGCCCCTCGCCATGATTGCCAGCGGGCTCGTCACCAGTAATGACCCGGATCGCCTCCCTGAGAATCTTGCAGCTTACGAGATTTTCTCTGCAAAGGTAGATGTTGCCGGGCGCAAGGGGAGTCTGGCCCAGTTAGTGCGTTTCATTACCTCTCGTAAAGGTGATGGCTGGCGTGCTCTGCTGCCGTATACCCTTTCTGAGCCGGATTCCACGCTGAGCCGTACTGCAGCCATGCAGCTGGCCACGCTTGCTCAGCCCGGTCTTTCTGAGAATGATAAGCTCACCGGTGTGGCTGAACTCGCCCGCCTTCTGGTGAAGCGCGAGAACACGCCCGCCACTGTTCTGGAAGCTCTTCTTGCCCTGAGTGATTTGCGCGTTCTTCCTTTCTTGGAGCCCCTCAGTGAGCAGTCTCCCGAGCGTCTCTGCTCTCTCATTACCGCGATCAATCCGGCCCCGAATCACCTTAGTTACTCATGGGTGCTGAAGGCTCTCGCTGCACAGCCCGCGCTTGCGGAAGAGATTACGGACTTGCTTGCCCGAATGGGAACTGCCACCTCTGTGGTCATTGACCTCGTGATGCCTATCCCCACTTGGGCCTATGCTAAGCCGGCTCCTCAGCCCCTTCATGGCTGGACTCGCGCGGAATACTTCCCCCGCATGCTCCCCGAGCTTTCTAAGCATCTTTCCGATACGCAGATTCTGCGTCTGCGTAACGTTTTTGAGGCCTGAAGTCACACTTCCGGCTTGCCAAAACTTTTTCCATAGTGTGTAATATCTGGCACACGGTCCCGTAGTTCAATGGAGAGAACGGCCCTCTCCTAAAGAGCAGATGTGGGTTCGATTCCCGCCGGGACTATTTGTTTAATCTCCGCTAATAACGCTAATTGTTTATTTTGCTTGATTTTGCGGGGCTTATTATCGTTAATAGTGCTAGTTCATCGCGCGAAAACTGCGCGACTTTCTGCGCGAAAATTACGCGACTTACTTCTATGTACGACCGACGCGATATGCGTACTGCGGTGAAAGTCCGCGCGGAGCCGCGATAATGCGGAATCCCAGACATGAAGAACAACTGCGGGGACGTAACGAATCGAGGGAGAGGAAGTTCGAGGGGAAATCCCGACTGTACGAAGCCTCGACCGAGGGATGGAAAGCGGTGCAAGTCCGAATCCACGTAACAATGCGGAGGTGTTGACAGGGTATCCGGAGAGGAGAGATAAAGAGTTGCGGGCTGGAACTTTGCTTCCGGGACTAATCACACGCCGAGAAACCGCCGTATGCGGTAATTCGCATGTACGATGGTGAGAGAAGAGGGGGAGCGAAAGCCCGGCTACTCGATTCCTGAACTCCCGGAACTTATAGTTCATTTTGTAATATTCTGAATTATAAAGATTAGTGAAAATTTGCCATTAGTAATGGTTCATCTTGACAGCCATTAGATTTGAAAGGCTTTTATTATTTGGGAGTGTAATACATATCATCATGATATGCCCCATCCTTTAACCTTTGGAGCTCTACCATGCTATCATCATGTTGAAATGCTTGCACCGCAAAGAAATAGGTCTGGATAGTAAGTATTACGCTAATTAAAATATATGATACTAACAGATAATCCGCACAATATATATATTCTTCAATAAACGCTATAACAAGAGAGTAATGCTTGATGAAACGTGACGACTAATAAAATAATCGATGATAAAATCGAAGCTAAATTATTTCGACTGGTAGCATATTAAGTGTTGAATATACACATACTGTGTCTTTTGTTTTTGACTTATTGCAAGTTGTTGAAACTAGTTTAATGTAATCATAATTAATGTAATATGAATTTATAGCAGGTTGTGGGTAATATACAAGTCTTGGGCTCATTTTATACTACATGCTTTTTGTATGTACGAAAGAACTCTTTGACATTCATCGTAACTTCTTAGATTTGTGTATATTTTTGATGGGGCGTTATTATTGTTTTTGATGCATATATGACCTCCATTATTTTTCAGATAATCACCTGCGTGGACTTCTACGCTTGGTCGACTAAAAAACACTAGAGGTCTGTTTTTTAAATCATAACTAAATCTGATATATATTTTCCATAGCAAATGACGATAAACGATTATATTAGAATCGACAACCATGATAATACAGATGGATTTCCTAGATGCGATACTCAACGAGAATGTAACAGCAAAAATAAAAAAGGCGACGGAAAATGCGAATAAGCCGGAAGGATGTCCGCACAACCCCAAGTAAAAATACCATACACTAAAAACAAAAAAAACAAAAGATATAACAACAAATAGAATAAAAGGCATTTGATTATCTATCCTTGCTTCTATACCTAGATTTGTATTCATTCGTGGAATATAGCAAGAGAATTGCATGATGTCGAGATTTTTTTTGTCTGTTTCAGATTTGTGAGAATGGCAAAATTAAATGCGACACGATGAGAGCACAAATAAGGTGCTCTCCAGAAGAAGAGATGGTATAATTAATTCGCCAAAATCAAAAATACACTCTCCACATGAAAAACACCAAAGACAAGACTAGCGATTCCCGCAAAAAATGCAACCATATTGATGATTCTGAGCGCCAGATTATCGAAAAACTTTACCGCAAAGGGCAATCAGTTGCTCAAGTCGCGGATTTACTCGGCTTTCATCGCTCAACTATTTATCGGGAGCTTCAACGTGGCAAGGTGATTCATCTCAATTCCCAGCTTGAAGAATATGTTACTTACTCTGCTTACAGGGCCAGCGAAGAAGCTCACCTACGCGCTTCTTCTCATGGTCAATCCCTTAAAATCGGTAATGATTTTGCTCTGGTCAATGAGTTTAATCGCTTAATCCGGCGTCACAAGTTTTCCCTCTATGCTGCCAGACAAGTCATCCTGCAAAGTGGCATGGATGTACGTGTTTCCCTGCGAACTCTCTACAACTACGTTCATCGCTTTGGCTTTCCTATCATTCCTCAAGACCTTATCCACAGACCTAGAAAACACTCTAAAAAGCCTGTGCGAAAACGGCTTGCTCATAATAATGTCCTGGCTCAAAGCATAGAACAACGACCGGGCTACATCAATGACCGCTCGGAACTCGGTCATCATGAAATGGATACGGTTGTGGGGCCTCCTGGCTCTTCTCATGTGTTACTGGTTCTTACGGAAAGAAAAACCAGAATTGAGCATATTCTGCTCATGAAGGACAAAACCCAGGAAAGCGTATGCAAGGCTCTCAATACGTTAGAACGCTTTTATGGTGCCAGATTTTACGAGCTATTCAAATCCATTACCTGTGATAATGGTGCCGAGTTCCTCAATGCAAACGGCATTATCAAATCGTGCAGACGAAAAGATTTTGCTAGAACGCAACTTTTCTATGCCCATCCTTATTGTGCCTCTGAGCGCGGTAGTAATGAAAACGCTAACAGACTCATCAGACGTTTCCTCCCCAAAGGTACTGACTTCACCTCTCTGTCTCAAAAAGATTTAGATTACCTTGCTATGTGGATGAATAAATACCCCAGAAAGTTGCATGATGGCAGCTCTGCATGGCAACTTTCTAAGGTTTATTCTTACCATTTTAACAGAATCTCCGTTTAACTGCCATTTTTATTCTACTGTGTCGCATTTAATCTTGCAATTCACAATCTTGCTATCCGGAATCTATTACTTGCCATTCGGTTATGAATGTGATATAACGACTGCGTAATGAGTGCAGATGAACTTGTTGATACCTATGTGGATACTTCTTTCCTGATGAATGAGCAGGGGAGAAAATACCTGCAGGCGGGCGGGAGGAGAGTCAAAGTTATCCGCACTATCATGGATGAGCTGCAGCGCCAGTCCTCAAATCCGGGGGCGGTACAGGCTCGGAGATTGCTGGAGGAACAACCTCAGTTCTTCGATCTTCTCTCCGCGGAGTTGTCGGAAGAACGGGATGCGCGTAAAGGCATGCCGGAGGGTATGTACATCTCCGCCGACAGTGTGTTCAGGCGTATTGCCATACGCGGCCTCGACTCTGAAACAAATGTACGTTTTCTGACGGCTGACACGGCGTTGGCCGAAACTCTTTCCGTATACCCAACGAGCCATATCACTTGTTTGCTGCGCCAGAGTGGGGAGCTGGGTGATTGGCGCGTGATGCGTGAGAAACTGGCGAAAGAGGTGCAGCAATCTATGCTTGAGTGGTTAAGTTGTACGGATGTGGTGCTGACATCTTCGGCCCTTCGCTCGCCGTATCTGCACCGTTTTCTGCTGAATGTTCAGGCTGTGAACCCGGGAGGGGCGTTATTGCCGATAGTGCATAAAATTTCCATTGATTCCGTGCTGTCGCGTGGGCATGTTTCCCGCGAGGTGATGGAGCTGCTCGATGACCGCCGTGTTGTGCGCCGGGAAGGTGTTGAAACGGTGTATCGGACGGAATTCGCTATGCTGGATGCCGTGTACGGTGCGCGTTGTCTGGGTAGAGATGTGTGCATGCTGGTGGCGGATTGGGAACTCGCGGATAGTATGGAGGCCAGGAGCCGAGGTCATGAGCAGCGGGCTGATGTGCTGAGTTATTGTCTGTTGACCCCATGGGGCAGCACTATGCCTTTGTGGAAGGATTGGCGTTTGCTGCGTGAAGCAGAACGCGGAAGCGCTGAACTTCAACTCGCGGAACCGATGCAGGCTGAACCCGTGGACAAAAGTCCGTTCGCAGAGCAACAGCCGGAGCCGCGAAAAGCAACTCTGTCAATGGAGGAATTCGCACACCTCGCCCATCAGTTCAACCCCAAGGTGGGCGGCCGGGTTCGACAGGGGGCTGCGAATACCATAGCTGAAGAATTGCGAGGCGTGAACCCGCAACAGCCGGAGGCTATGCTTGTGCTCGGGATTCTTTCCGCCCGCCGTCAGAACAAGCCGGAACTGGCCGAAGCGTTGATTTCCTCTCTCTCGGCCATTCATCCCTATTGTCTTGAAAATTGGTTCCGCGCGGGAAATGGTGCCGGCTCGCCCAAGGCGGCGACTATAGTGAAGAGTGAGGTTTACTACAAGTTAACTAAGCGCATTATCGCCATCAGTCAGAACCTGTCCCCCTGTACGGGGCTGGTTCAGCGCCTGACGATGCTCCGCTCGCATGCTCCCGCTCATGCGGACGAGCTGCTCAAACAGGTGAAGGCTAGGGGGGCTAAGTAATTTTCTTTGAAAGAGTGTCGCCATCGATTACGTATTCATATATATGAAACATATCTTCACCGCTATCTGTATGGCTGTTTGCGGGGGGCTGTCAGCCGCACCTGCTGATGTTAACTCCGCCGATGCTCAACTGGTGCAGCTGGTAAAACAGGTCGTGTTCGGCATGGATAACCTGCGAACCCATGCCGCTGACATCCGCGAGCTGCTGAAGCGTGGCGCAGACCCTAATGCCGTGTATGAGGGCAAGTCGCTCATGCAGTTGGCGGATGATATATCCTGGGATATGCAGCAGGCGTTCGTGCGCTATGAACTGAGCCTGGCTGGTGCTGAGGTGAGTGCCGAGCAAGCCCGGCAGATGCTGGAGTTCGGCGCGGTTTATGGTTACCCTGAGTTTGTGGAGCGGGCGTTGGCCTGTGGTGCTCCGGCGGATGGTATAGTGATAGCTCGCTATTCTTTTGCCTGCGGTGAGAGCCTGTTGTACACAGCTATAGATGGTTTCGAGTGTCACTACGATGGTGACGGTGTGGCATGCGCCCGCCTGCTACTGGCTGCCGGCGCTGACCCGAACCGAATTAATTCGAAAGATGCGCTGGTGCCGCTGCTGAATTATCGCTGCACGCCCGAACTTCTTACTCTGTTGCTGGAACACGGGGCTGACCCGAATGTTACCAATGCTGACGGGCGCAATGCGCTCATGCTACGTTTCCGCTACCAGTGCCCCCATGCGGCGCAGGAGCTGGTACGGGTGTTGGTGCGGGCCGGGTTGAACATCAATCACCGCGACTCCTATGGTATGACCCTGATGGACTATGTGCTTGATATTGAGCGCAGGCTGCAGACGGCTCAATCCGTTCACCCGAATGAATGGAAAGAGCTCAACGAGTTAAAACAACTGCTGCGCTCCCTGGGGGCAAAGAGCGCAGCTGAGTTGGAAGAGTAAATGCGCGATAATCAGCGCACAAAGTGAGTCCAGGCGCGCGGCTCATCAAGGGTGGGGTGTGCAGGGCCCTGAGCGATGCACTGCATTATCCATGCAAGGTTTCTGCCGAGATTGCGCATGGTTTGGCAGCCCTCGGGGTCCATCTGAACTTCTCCGGGACGCATGCCGTAAATCATGTTCCAGTAGAAGGAGCTGACGAGGGGTTGGTTGTTATAGGTGATGTATTTGTTCAGTCTGTCAAGGGTGGTGGAGGCGCCTCCACGGCGAGCGACGGCGATAGTGGCACCGGGCTTGTAAGCGAGCTTGGAGCCGGCGGAGTAGTACAGGCGGTCCAGTAGGGCGCAGAGGGAGCCATTCGGGCCGGCAAAGTAGGTGGGGCTTCCGATGACGATGGCGTCTATCTCATCCAGCTTTTCATAGATGGAATTGTACAGCTCATCCGTCATGCCACAGCGGCCGGTTTTCAGGCAGCGGCGGCAGCCGATGCAGCCTTGTACGGGCTTGGTGCCCAGTTGGACGATTTCTGCTTCTGCACCGCCGGCGCGTAGACCTTCCGCTACCATGGAGAGGGCATGGAAGGTGTTGCCTGCGGCGTTCGGACTGCCATTAATAAGGAGAGCTTTCATGATGATGGAGACTTGTTTCATGAAGATTAGCATGAAGTTCTCTTCCGGGCAAGCAAAAAAGACTTGCAAAATAGTTGTAGTTTGTTATGCTGGTGTGCGTTATAACAATTAGCTACCGTTATGAAATCTCTTATTGCCTTTTTTCTCAGGCTGCTGGGCTTTTCGCGTCCTCCATCTGCCTCAGATTCTCCCCGTATGTATCCGCGTACGTTGTGGGGAAAGTGTGAGTATGTGCAGGATGGTGATTCCCTGCGTTTCCTTCCTGATGGGGCCGCTGAAAGCGTGCGCATGCGTCTTTATGGTATAGACGCACCGGAGAAAGGGCAGGACTTTGCGGGGCAGTCGCGCCAGCTGCTGGTAAAGCTTACTCGCCGAAAGCGTATACGCGTGGAGGTGCAGGATGTGGACCGCTACGGGCGCTACGTGGCAAAGGTGTATGTAGGGGGTACGTATGTGAATGAGGAGATGCTGAGAGCCGGCCTTGCGTGGTTTTATAGCCACCACGCGGACGCTCTCAGTAATGCTGATTTGGTTGCTGCGGAGCGAGAAGCCCGAGAGGCTCGCCGTGGTCTTTGGTTGGATGATAGTAGCATGAGCCCGCGAGAGTACCGCAATATGCACGGTACGGTGCATATAAAGAACGGAGAAAACACTATTGGTGAGCGTTAGGCGGTAGTCGCTGTTGCTTTATTCCTGTTCGGCCTCGCTAGGGAATGGGGGGACCACTTGTTCCAAAAGCGAGCTGATACTGCGCGTCAGCGGTGTGCTCGCGGGTTCCCATGGAGCTCGTTTGATATCTGTGTATACATTAGATGCCGCGGCTTCTTTTGAGCCTTCATGGCCGAGATTGTAGACCAGATAGAGGGGCTTGCCCTGATTAACCGAGGTGTCCGGGTGCTGTACTTCAATCAGAGCTTCTATCATGCAACGGGTTCTGGTGAAGGTATCGCTCCCTTCAGGGGCTTGCTCTGTTATTCGACCGCGCACGGCCAGTAGCTTTCCCTTATGCACAGGCACTGAGTAGGCATCAATTACTCCGCCGGGCAGCGGACTGTAATCCACTAAATCGTATGCGGTGCCTCCTGCATAGTCCGAGCGCTTAATGGCACATGCAGGTGAAAAGTGAACTTCCTGCCCACAATATGCAGCAAAAGGAGCTGCATACGACAGGTTATAAACGAAGGTACGGTATTGTGTGCCATTCGCTTGTGTGAACTCGTTCTCCTTTATGGGGGCAGTAAGCACCCAGTCATTCGGAATTATTGCTCCGGATTCATGATAGACGCCGTCTTCCATTTGCTGGCATGCGGGAACTGCCAGTGCGTACAGGGCGAAGAGAATTATATAGAGAGAGGAATGATGATTTGAGCGCATAACTAGGGGGGCAGGTATTAATATTTCAATCAGTGCAAGCGGGGTATATAAATATCTAATCTAAGTTGAAGTATACCCAACCAGTTCGGGGGGAGAATAATACATCTCCGTCAACTTGCCTTTTCAGTAGGCTTGTTTTAAAGGCATCGTCCCTGAGCCAGTCACTAATCGTTTCACCGGTATATTGGTGATAGTCGTCAGCCGGGGCTAGGGGCGCACCCTTTACCTGCGAGAGAGCCTGAACGGGCAGGCGAAAACACCCTTCGATGCGGTAGTCCGCATCTTGATAGGGGAGTTCCCAGTTACTCGGCTCATTACCGGTAAGTTTGTTGATAATTCTTACTGATGGGGCCGAGATATTCTCTTGCCGTACATTAAAAAGCTTGCAGATTGTTTCAATATCTTGCTCCTCATCGTCAAAGGAAAAGAAACTGATACCTATCAGGGCTACAGCTGCAAACAGCAAACGAAGAATGACTCTCGGGGGCATGTAGTTTAGATGAAAATCATTTCGTTGTTTCTAGAGCCTCTGCTAGTGGCAATCGTTAAGAATTACGCTTGCGCATGAAGAGAATGGCGGCGGCTATCCAGATGAGTAGGGCTGTAGCGGAGATGCCCAGCATGATGGCCCAGCCCAGCTTGTAAAGGAGGGTAAGCGCAAGGGCTGTCCAGAGGCCGCCTCCCATGATGGGCTCGTGGAGCAGCTGCTTGTAACCGAATGCCTGGGTGGCACAGGTCTTGCTTTCAGGGTCCGCGGCGCGCAGCAGCAGCAAGCCGGTGGCAGTGACGCCCAAGGACTGGCCGAACTCAGCAATCGCGCATTCGAACCAGGACTCGCGGAAGAGGCGGCGGGCTACCACCACCACCATGAAGAGAGAGAGCAGGGTGCCCAGCACGATGAGCACCAGAAGACCCACCCAGTTATCCAGCACGACCTGTAGTTTGATGGTGGCCATAGCAGATACAACGAGGAAATCCAGAGCTGCACCGGAGATGCGCTGCATCTGCCCGTGGTCAATGAGGCTGTGCACGCGTACCTTTTGGGCCATCTTCTGCATGAGCAGACCGCCGATCATGCAGAAGGGGAAAAGCGGGAAGCCTTTGAGCAGGGTGATTGTGCCATCAGAGCTGCAAGCTCCCTCCAGCTCTTGCAGACCGAAACGCATGCCGAAGCCGATGAGTATGGCGAGGCCTACCAGCGAGATGTGCCAAGCGAGGGAATCAATGGAATCACAGTATACGGTCTGCACGCCGGCGGCGGGCTGGTCATCCTTGCTGTAAATGCCCTTCTTCTGAAGATTATCCTGCTCATGAAAGTGGCGCACGTTCTGGATGTAGCCTTTGCGCGCGGCCCAATTCACGAGGATAATGCCGATGATGACGGCCAGCAGCATGCCGGCCGTGGCCATGGTGTAACCGAGTGCCACACCGTCTTCCCATCCGAAGGATTCAAAACTCTCCGCCATGCCGCTTACTGTGCCATGGCCGCCTTGGAAACCAATCTCGAGGAGATTGCCAAAGCCCTCGTTCGTTCCAAAAAACGGCATCAGCAGGAAGCCTACTACAGCAAAGCCGATAACATACTGCCCCCAGGCCAGAATCTGCCCGAAACACAACTGCGGGAATGCCACTTGCACCACTTTCTTTAGCGGCGGTGTCACTACGCCCAAAAAGAGTGTAGCAAACACCACATTAATCATGAAGCCGGGAAGCTGTCCCACTGTCTTAATGACATCCTCCGGAAGAATCTGCGGAAAGCACTGGAATAGTACCAAGCCTACGAAGCCGCCGATAACGGAACTAGGAAGGTAACAGCGCTGAAGCAAAGGGATGAGCGTACGGAGAATCTTTCCGATTACCAGTAACACGGAAAGAAGGCAGAATACGAAAATCGCGGTCATGATTCAGTAAAATGGGAGAGTATATGGCTGCGCCGGGCGTGACTATATCACCAATGATGGTATATAGTCAAGCTCGTAAACGCATTTAATAGAGAGTCTCTACCAGTTCCACACTACGGCGGGTTGCGCCGGAGTGCACATGCAAGGCGTTATAGGCGCGCTCACAGCGGGCTGCGGTCTCCTCCTTGTCAGAGAGTACCTGAACGAGCGTGTCTTTCAGCGCTTCCTTTTCACACTGCCAGACGCCTTTTTCCGCGTTCAGGAGAGAAACTAGGTCTGCGAAGTTGGTCATATCCGGGCCGAAGACGACGGGTACCTTGGCAGCAATGGCCTCCACAGGGTTCTGTCCGCCACGGGCAAGGAAACTCTTGCCGATGATAGCCACGTCTGCCAGAGCTGTCCAGTCTCTCAGCTCACCCGTTGTATCAGCCACATAGCAGAGATTTTCCGGGAGGGGACTGGGCAGGGTGCCGGCAGTACGCAGTACGGGGCTGAAGCCAGCTGCAGTCAAATCTTTCACCACATCTGCTCTACGTTCCGCATGGCGCGGTACGATGAGGGGGAAGGCGCCGGCCTCTCGCACCGCGGTAGCGATAAGAGCTTCTTCACCGGCATGCGTGCTGGCTGCCAGTACTACAGGTTTTCCTCCGCTGATAGTGCTCAGCAGGTCACGGAACTCTGCACGGGGCTCTGTGGGAGTGTCTCCCATCACGTCAAACTTTATGCTGCCGGTGACCGTGATGATTTTCTCCCGTACGCCAATGCCACCGAATCTGCCTTTATCTCGCTCATTCTGGGCGCCGAGGGCAGTAAGGCGGGAGAACAGGAGGGAGGTGATGCCTCGTACTTTGCGATAACGGCCCTCGCTACGCGGGGAAAGTCGGGCATTCAGCATCAGCATCGGAATGCGTCGGCTGTGGCAGGCCTCTGCAAAGTTCGGCCAAAGTTCAGCCTCAATGAGCACTACGGCTTTCGGCTGAAAGCGCTTCAGGCATCGGCCGGAGAGGCCGGGTACATCCAACGGGGAGTACAGAGCACGAACTCCGGGCAGGGCGGCATCACGCACTACCTGATGACCGGTGGCTGTGCTGGTTGCTAATACAACGGGCTCATGATGTGTTTTAATCCACTCGCGAATGAACTTCAGGGCGATGAATACTTCACCCACGCTCACTGCATGTACATACAGACCGCCCTTAGGCTCTTCCTCGCTTTTCACTTTATACAGGCCAAAGCGCTCCCGGAGGCCCGTGCCGAAGCCGCCGCGCTTTTTCATCTTTATCAGGTAGCCCGGTATGGAGAGAATGAGGAATACCGGCAGAAAAAGATTGTATATCAGCAGAAAAATAAAGCGTTTCATATGTCTTTTCTGTAGAAGAGAATGGTGTTTTTACCGTAGGTGCGTTCATCAATGAGCTTCCAGCCGGGGAACTCACGCGTGTGGATATCACCCACGCCATAGCCCAACTGCGCTTCTGCAATGAAGTATCCATCGTCTTCCAGCAGTTCGTGCAGGCGGTCCGTCATGAGCTCGGCTATCATATCTCGGTCGCCAATTGCTTTGGCATAAGGCGGATCTGCAAAGATGATATCGTAACGCCCCATATCACGCTTAACGAACTGGAGGCAATCGCTCTGTACCACACTTCCTCCGGGCAGGCGGCTGTTCTCCATGTTAGTGCGAGCCATGGCGCATGACTGCCTCGCGGCATCTACCATGCGCGCAGAGGCTGCTCCACGGCTCAAAGCTTCAAGCCCTACTGAACCGGAACCACAGTACAAATCCAGCACGCGTGCACCGTCAATAATGGGGCCGATGATGTTAAAGAGGGCTTCTCGCACTCTGTCCTGTGTGGGGCGTACCTCTCCCTGAGGCACGCGGATATTGTATCCCTTTGCTTTTCCTGCAATGATTCTCATATTAGAAGGGGTTATCTTCTGCGTCTGCGGCGATTGTTCCGGCGCTGATTTTGTCTGGAGGATCTGTTTGGGCGTGCAGTAGGCTGGGAGGGGCGGGCCTGAGGCTGTTCCGCCTCCGGTGCTGCAGGCTTGGCCTCTTCAGGATCCGGTGCAGGGGGGCCTACTCTGAAACGCATGGTGTAGTTACCCTGTGCCAGCATATTGCCGCTGCCCTGAGCGCGTTCGGTAAAATGGTATGCGAGGTAGAGGTACTCGCCATTCGTGCGGCGGCTGATGGTGAGGGATTCCGTAATTCTGGACATGGCGTCGGACTTAGTGAGGGACCACGTCGTGCCGGTTCTTGCTCCGTAGACGTTGTCAGAATTACAGGAGAAGGGTTTTGCCGTCAGCTCGCCATTGTTAGAGCTCCACACATTTCTATCAACGTGGTACACGAGCCCGCCGATTGCGAGCGGTGTGGTTCGTCTCGTGAAGGTGTTAACGCTTACGCCGTGAAGAGCCCACTGATTATTTCCCTTATCAAAAGCACCGAGTTGTACGACCTGCTGGGCTTTGATTTCAATTTTTTTCCATTCGTTGCGGTAGGCCTCGTATGTGGCGCGGTCCGGCCAGAGCTCTTCTGAGTAAGGGATAAGCTGAGTGTTATCATACGCAGTAAAGAACTCCTGCTGCTTCTGTGGCGGGAGTGTTTGCAGGCGTGCAAGGAGAGCTTGCTGCATCTGAATGAACTCCGGAGCCGGTGCGGGGGAAACAGTTTCACCTGTGAGGCGCATGCCATTACCGGGGAAATCCATGAGAACGGCGGGCACATCAGCACAAACTGCCGTGCTGATGAGCGCAGGGAGAGAAATGGCGGTGAGAGTAAGGAAAAGGGATTTCATGAGCTACTGCTCCTATTCTATCATGCTGCCTTGACTTTGACAAGCAGGAAAAATGAATGCTTCTCTGAAAAGATAGGCAAAAGCCGCAGCGAAATGCTACGGCTTTTACTTTGAATAAACTGTATTCCGGGAGTTATCTGCTGCCGGGGGTGCCGGCATTAACTGCGGCTGCTCTTACCGGGAACATGAGAACGTATCCACCCTGCGCAATCACAGAATTAGAAATAGTGGAGCGCTCGGAGAATGCGTAATAGAGGTATACGGCCTTGCCGTCCGTACCACGTGTGAAGCGAATAGTTTCCGTCATTTGGGAAAGGCTATCCGATTTAGTCAGAGACCACTCAGTGCCAACCTGAGCACCGTATACGTGATCTTCAGTGGTCTGGAAATCCTTTGCTGTCAGCTCACCGTTGTTGGAAGTCCATACATTGCGGCCGCCATCATAACGGAGGGCGCTAATGGTGAGAGGGGCAGAGCGGCCGGACTGCGGGTCTGTGGTCACGGAAAGAACCGTCCAAGCGTCATTAGTGCCGGGGCGGAGGCCCACGCCTACCTCACGCAGAGCCTTGATGCGGACTTTCTTCCATTCTGCTTTGTAAGCCTCGTAATCAGCTCGTGCCGGCCACAAATCCTCAGAATAGGGAATGAGAATCATCGGGTCATAGCTCTCCATGAATGCCTTCTGTTTGTCAGCGGGAAGAGACTGAAGGCGGGTTACAAGAGCTCGCTGCATTTGAGCAAATTCCTGTGTGAACTCAGGAGTAACAGCATAACCGGCCGTCATGGTGCCATCTGTGGGAAGATAGCCCTGCATGGCCCCGATGTTTCCGGCAAAACAGGTCTGGGTCATTACCACAGGTGCTGCCAGAAGTGCGAGAATGGGGAAAATAGCTTTCATACTTACGCCTTGTAATCTATCACTGTTTTTTTTACTTGGCAAGCATGAAATTTCGTGATACTGTCATGAACGTATGAAGGCTGAGCTAAAAAGAATGCAGTCGTTGCTTATTGTCGGCGTGATGCTGGCCATGCTGTTGGTTTCGTGCCAAACTCCTACACCTGCCAGCCGTATTGAGGAACATCCGGCTATGTTTAACCATCTGCCAGCTGAGCAGCAGGCTCTTGTGCGTCAGGGGCGCTTGTGTGAAGGGATGAAGCCGGACGCTGTTTTTTTAGCGTGGGGAAAGCCGAATGCCCCTGTGGTGGAGTCACAGCGGAATGGCCGAAATGTCACACGCTGGGTATATAATGGCTATGAGCCTGTTACAGTTATGAATGCAGGCGTTTATCCTTACTGTGGCCCGCATGGGTGGTATCCTTGTGCTTACCCCTCTATCAGCACAGCTTACGTGCCGCGTAATGTCGCATGGGTAGAGTTTGTGAATGGGAAGGTGACTGCGTGGTCCCGCCTGAGTGACTCTCCGAACGGAGCTCTTACTGAATGATTTTATGTCAATGACTGAAAGTGATAATAGCAGAAATGAGGAGTTTTATACTCTGAATTCCGGTAAACTCAGCGTGTGTATCTCTAATATAGGTGCACGTTTGCTTAGTTTTGTATATGATGGAGTGGATATGCTGTATGGGCCGAAAAACGCCCAGCAGCTGCGTGAAGATACCTGTTATTGCGGTGCAATCTGCGGCCGAGTGGCAAACCGCATTGCTGGTGGGCAGTTTGAACTTGATGGCCGAGGTTACACGCTGGCCGTGAATAACGGGCCGAATCACCTTCATGGTGGGCTTGTTGGATTTTCTGACCTTGCTTGGAAGGTGGATGAGGTGTCTTCCTCTCGCATTGCGCTCTCCCTTGTATCCCCTGACGGTGATGAGGGGTATCCCGGCAGCGTGATGGTGCAGGCTACGTATACTCTGGAGGGGCAGACACTCACTCTGGAGATGACGGCTACGACTGATGCCCCGACTCTCTTGAATCTTACTAATCACGCATACTGGAATCTTGATGGTTCCGGTACAATGGATAATCACCTCTTGCAGGTGCATGCTTCTGCGTACACTCCCATGGTGGCAAATATACCGACTGGAGCTATTCTGCCGGTGAGTGGTACCCTGTATGACCTGACGTCTCCCGCTGTGCTGGGTGAGCGGAATGCTCCTACTGCTATTGCGGGCGGGTATGATGACAATTATGTGCTGTCCACAACTCCCGGTGTAAAGGAGGCTGCTGTGCTGACTAACGGTAAGTATACGCTGCGCCTCGCTACGAATGCTCCGGGGCTTCAGGTGTATACCGGTGATTATCTGCCGCTGAAGCGCGGTGGTGTGGCTCTGGAGGCTCAGAATTATCCGGACTCTCCTCATCAGCCACACTTCCCCACTATCGAACTGCGTCCGGGCCAGACATATCAGCGCACGATTGCTTGGACGATAGAGTAATCATTTGTACGATATGCTAGAAATAGTAAACGGCAGAAGCCCTAATAGGTTTCTGCCGTTTGTCGTTTAGTAAAAGTGTTTTTTTAGCGTGCGCTGGAGCGCATGCCATGCATGATGTTGTCAGCCATATTGCGAACAGTTTCCTCAAGAATGTTGCTCAGGTGGCTTCCGGGACGGAAGTCTGCCGGAGCGAAGAAGTCCACACGGTGCTGGTCTGTTTTCAGATTATAGCACTTGCGGAAGCTGGAGCGCGTGGTGTCATCCGGGTTATACACTGCGACACTTAATCCACCCTGTTGGCGCATGACTGTGAAGCAGGGGACATCCGTGGGGCCATCCCCCAGATAAATCATGTGTTTGAATGGCACGGGGCGCAGGGCGCTGTCCATGTGATCATTCACATCCTCCGTGTATTTGATGAGACCTTTGTTGATACGGAAAAGGTACTGCGTCTTGGTTGTATGAGAGATGACGCGTTTGGGGAAGCTGATGCAGCCATTGCTCTCGCTGAACTCGCAGGCGAAAACCTCTTTCAGGTACGGGCGGATAACAGAGCCATCAATGATGGATTTGATGCCGCTGGAAATGATGTAAAACTCCACATGGATCCCGGAGAAGCGGTGTTCCGCGGTGACCGCTCTTTCCTCAAACGTCTCGAAGCATTCCGGTATGCCGCGGAAGAAGGTAAGCTTTTGGCCGAGCTGTTTGAGCATTTCATTGCTGACGCCATCAATGCTGAGAGTATCCAGCAGTTCTTTGAGGTAGCTCAGCTCGCCGTCCCAGCCTTCTTCGCGGCTACGCTCGTTACACCTCTTCCAGAAGAGTTCAGCGTTAATGCCGAACTCAGGGAAGATGGTGTCTTCCTGCATGTTGTGTGGACTGAGCGTATGATCAAAGTCGAAAATGAGCGCAATCGTATTTTGCGGGACAGACATAGCAGCAGCTGGCATCAGATGAGTTCCTTCAGGCGATTGACGGTAATACCGGGTACGGTGATGGTGGTGCCGTCAGCGGTACGCAGGATGGGGGAACCATCATGTTCCACGCCGATGAAGTGGCCACGCACACGCTCTGTGTCCGTAATTGCTACCACAGGGCGGGAACCGGCCCATGCGTTATCCAAATCATCACGAAGCGCTTCCAGACCGTGTTCAACAAAGCGGTTGAATGTGGCTTCGAGTGCTTCGCCGATAAGAGTGCGCAGTTTGGCGGGCTTGGGGCAGGCGTAGAGCAAATCTTGAAGGCGCGTGGGGCGGTCCGTGGTGGTGCGTACGATGCTTTCGATATCGTTGGAAATGTTGAGGCCTATGCCAATAGATGCCATCGTGGAGGAGGGACGCTCCACAAGGATGCCGGCCAGCTTATCACGGCCAACTAATACGTCATTCGGCCAGCGCAGGCGGAGACCTTTAATGTTATATGCGTTCAGAGCCTTAATGATGGCCACGCCGGCCACCAGCGGTAGCAGGCCCCAGTGGCGGTTTACTCGGGGATCTAGGGGAAGGTTGTATGTAGCCCAGAGTCCGCCAGGTTCTCCGAACCAAGTGCGGTTAAAGCGCCCACGGCCCTTGAGCTGGCGTTCTGCGCTCACGACTGTCCACGGCTTCTCCTTACGGGCCTCATTAAAAGTAGACTCGCATTCCTTTAACTCGACGACATTCCATTTCGTGCTCACGTTCTCTATATTAGCGCAGTCCGCGCCTGACGTCCACTAAATAATGAAAAATCAGTCTTAAATACGTGAAAAAATCTTGTCTTACCGGCATATGGAAGGTAACATGCAGGCATGTGGCAGTTCGTTAGGATGACAGAGGTGGAAACGGAGCCTGAACTCTGGTCTCTATACGAAAACTCATTTCCTCGCTGTGAGAGGCGTAGCATGGCACAGCATGTTCGTGCCATGCTGGAGCAGCCATCGTTTTTCTGTGTGAAAATATGTGCGCATGGGGGCGTGGTTGGATTGCTTTTTTTCTGGAAGATGGAGCGTTGCGTTTTTCTGGAACATCTGGCCATAGCCCCGGAATATCGGAGGCAGGGTGGAGGGCGCATGGCGCTGAAGTGGCTCCAAGGGAAGGGACTTCCCATTGTGCTGGAGATTGAGCCTCCAGTAGATGAGCGAACAGGCGGACGCTTGAAATTCTATGAAAGCTGTGGCTTTATCCGGCTTCCTTATCCTCATGTGCAGGCGGCATTTCATGCGGACACTCATTCTGTTCCTCTTGACTTGATGAGCTGGCCGTGTGAGATGAACTCTGCGGATGTGGAGAAGTTTGAAATTTTTCTTAGAGAAACGGTTATGACATATACGGACGCAGAGTCATCTAACCATTATTGCACATGATGTGAGCTGGTAGGGTCTCTTTCTGCATGGGCGGTTTAAGGCGCAGAATTGCAGATTGGTTCCGGAGCATTTTATCATATACGTGGCAGTACATGGGTACGATTTCTGCCATGGGACTATTTCTGGGTGTTCTAGGAATGGGAATCTATCATGTTCTTACTCCGGTAGAGAGTGCATTAACGTATAAATACTTTAATGGAGTGTTCAATCCAGCTGAGGCTCAGCTGCCGCGCGGACTGGGAGAGATTGTATCAGGTGGAGAAAACGGGGCCTGTCTTGTGTTTGAATATGAACGGGGTGGCCGTCTGAAGCGCTTTTTTCACGTTGATAATCGTGGAGATGTTTCTCGCATGTCCGGCAGCAAAGTCGCAGAGCAGCGCATGGAGTATGATGCCGCCGGGCGATTAGTTTCCCGCCCTAATTATGTTGCGGATGGGAAGCTGGCGCCGGATGCGGCTGGAGTGGCAGTGCGTGAGTTTTCTTACAACGAGAAGGGGCTGCTTACCGGGCGGGCTTTCCGAGATGCTGTCGGGCGCAAAATTGTTCCCCGGATGCCCGGTTTTGCAGAAGAGCGTATAACATATGATGAAGAGGGACGGCCTGTGATGATACAATACCTTGATGGCGAAGGGAAAGAGATGGTGAATGCCAGGGGTGAAAGCTGCATCACCTTCACTTATGATGATTCGCGACAAGAGATGCTCCGCACAAATACTGTGAATGGGATGATTGCGGATAATGCTGATGGTGTGGCTCAGGAGCGAGTCTGCTACACTCGTAATGGCCTGACTACTCATACATCATGGAAAAATGCTGCCGGTGAGTCTGTTCAGCACTCAGGCCATGGCGCTACATCCGTGCTGAAGGAGAGCAGACCTGATGAGAAATTGATGCGCACGCGGTATTGTTGTGAAAATGGAGTGATGCGTGAGGATGTGCGTGTATGGGCTGAGCACTTGGTGCGCTCCACGCCTCATGGGCAGGTAGAGTGGGAGTGTTTCAACGCCGCGGATGGTCTCCCCTGTGATAATCCGGCCTGTGGTTATGCGGAGCGTGTGTGTGAATATGCTGCGGATGGTTCGTTGCAGCGTGAGTACTTCTGGGATGCTCTGGGAAATCCTGCTGAGTGCTATGAGAAGCGCCATTCCGGAGAAGGTTCGGCTCACCACGTGCTCTCTTTGAACTCTGATGGTTCCACCTCTCTTACGCGTGAGGAATGAAAAACACCCCGCGAGCTTGCGCTGCGGGGTGTCTGAAAATATGCGGTAAGAGCAGGGGCTTTACGAATAGGCGGATTCCACCTTCTGGGCCACGTCGCGGTAACCGTAGTCCACTTCGTAAATGACCTTGAAGCTCTCGAGAGCCTTGGGCATGTTGCCGCTCTTCTCGTACAGGCAGCCAATCATGTAGAGAATCTCCTTCTTGGTGTCGTCCATGGTGAGAATCTCCTTGTCAGCATCTTCAAGCTGGCGGATAGCCATATCCGTCATGTTCTTGGAGGCGTAGCACTTGCCGAGCATAAGCATGGCCTTAATGCGCAGGTTCGGGTTCGTGCGGGCACGCTGGAGCGGGGGAATAGCCTCGGTGTACATCTCAGCATCAAAGAGAGCCTGACCGTACTTGTACTGAAGCTGGGCGTCTGTCGGGTTGGCTTCCACGCGAGCGGCGGCGTCAGCCACGGCACTCTCGGCGATTTCTTTCTTACGGGCGGCGAGTGTGGCTTTTGCCTCTTCGTTCTCGGGGTCAGCGGCCAGCACCTGCTCGTAGTACTCGATTTCAGCCTTCATAGCCTTCTCGCGCATCTCCATGGCCTTGTCGTTGATGGACAGGTCAGCGCCGCCGCTAAGCTCGTAAGCATAGGCATAGAAGGAGTAGGAGTTGGCGTAGTCTTCCATCTGTTCGTAGATGGAGGCTATGTCTCGCACAATCTGCAGATTGGTGTTATCAGCGGCATACTGCTCGGAAAGCTGAGCAAGGCGCTGCTCCATTTCTGCGCGGGTGAGGCCCATCTTATCGGCGCTTTCCAAATCAGTGGTAGCGCTCTTGTTCTTCATCTTGGTACGGAAGTCGCCCTTGCCTTCCCAGTTACCCTGCTTCATGGTAGCACGGGCGGCGCAGTCCTTCTCACCGCGCTGAGCGATGGCATCTGTGCGGTCGATGTTGAGGATTCGGCGGTACGTCTCAGCGGCCTCGGCAAAGTTCTCGTGCTTGATGTAGTGGTTGGCCAGCATGTGCATGTGCTTCTTAGCATTCGGCTGGCCTTGGCAGATGGTTTCCAGAGCGAAGGCTGCCAGCTCAGGCAGGTTTAGCTCATTTGCAGCTGCGAAGAGGGCTTCATTCGCGGTGACGGAGTAGGGATCTTTCTCCAAATCATCTTCCACGGATACGATGGTGGCGGCGGGATCCTTGCGGGAGCTGGTCATGCGCATGCCGCCGAAGAGAGAGGAACGACGCCCGGCATCCGGCGTGGACTTCACCTCACAGGCGCGCAGCATTTTGCGGCCTTCCAGGAAACCGGGCTGGCGCTTAATGAGAGTCTTGAGAATGCTGACGGCATACTTGTAATTCTTAGCAGCTACGGCCTGCTGGGCCTTGAGCCAGAGCCCTGCTTCAGCCTGCGGTAACTGTCGGTCAGTGATAATGGTAATCATATGCGTGTGTAAGAAGTGTTCAGGGCACGACAAACGTAAAAGCAGCCGTGCACATGCTGTTTTGAGTAGACTACCATAAAATACACGCGATTTCAACCTTGTTTTTCTTGTTTTTTGAAAAAAATATGGCAAAATGACGCAGACATGAGATTAGATGCCATACTGAGCCGCTACGGGTACTGTTCACGGCGTGAAGCCGCGCAGTGGGTGAAGCGTGGACGAGTGACAGTGAAGGGGGCTGCTGCGAAATCTCCTTCTGCAAAAGCTGAGCCTGCTGATGTGCTGGTGGATGGCAAGCCGATACCTTTTCCTGATGGCCTATATGTGGCGATGAATAAGCCGCTTGGCTGCACTTGTAGCCACCGTGAGGAAGGGACCTTGGTGTATGATTTTCTTCCCGAGCAGTGGATGAACCGCGGTGATGGTGTGAGCACGGTGGGGCGGCTGGATAAGGAGACGTCCGGCCTGCTGCTGCTGACGGATGATGGCGCTTTTCTGCATGCCCTCACCAGCCCGAAGAGGCATGTGCCCAAGGTGTATGAGTTTGAGTGCTCTGCTCCTATACCTGAGGAGGCTGTGAAAATCGTTGCTTCCGGCGAGTTGATGCTCCATGGAGAAACAACTCCTTGTCTGCCGGCGGAGCTGCAGATAACAGGGGAGAAAACCGGGCGGCTCACTTTGCATGAGGGGCGCTATCATCAGGTGCGCCGTATGATGGCTGCAGTAGGGGCCCCTGTGCTGGTTCTCACTCGCGTGGCCATAGGTCCGCTCCGCCTTGCGGACCTTAATCTGGCACCCGGTGAATGGTGCGCTATAGACCCGACTTTTTTCTCATGAGTTTTGACATGCCCATCGAGGTGCATGCGGATTTTCGTGTGCTGTATGAGGATGATGATGTGCTGGCTGTAGACAAAGCTGCGCCTCTCCTCATGCACCCAACGGGTGATAAGAATGAACCCACGCTCTGGCATGGTGTGAAAGAACTGCTTGCTTTTGAGCTGGCGTGCGGTGGACAGGTGTCATTCATTAATCGCTTGGATCGTGAGACGAGCGGTATCACACTCGTGGCAAAAACTTCAGCTGCAGCGCGTGAGCTGGGGAAAGCCATGCAGCAGCGCCTGTTTCAGAAGGAGTATTTTGCTGTGGTGCAGGGTATCCCACTCTGGGAAAGCGCCTGCTGTGATGAACCCATTCTCCGCATGGAGGATGTACAGCTCACGCGCATTCACGTGCGCCAGTGTTGCCACCCGCAGGGGAAACCCTGCTGTACAGAGTTTGAGGTGTTACAGCGAGTGCCTGCCCGCCGTGGTCTTCCTGCGCTGACCCTGTTGCGCTGCATTCCCCATACCGGGAGGCTGCATCAGATTCGTGTGCATGCTGCTTATCTGGGCTTCCCTTTGCTGGGTGATAAGATTTATGGTGGCAATGAGCAGAATTACCTAGATTTCATCGCCCAAGGTTGGACTCCTGAACTGGCGGAGAGGCTGCACATTCGCCGCCATGCGCTCCATGCCTGCTCGCTGCGTTTTCAGTTTGCTGGGCAGGAAATTGAGGTGAAATCACCACTTCCTGCAGATTTGGCCTCTCTTCTGGCTTGATTTATCTACATGTTTGCGCTAGAATACCGGCGTCATGAGTAACGCCAAATCCGAACTTCTGCAAATCTTGCTGGCTAAGTCCATCAAGACCGGTCATTTCATTCTCGCTTCCGGTAAGGAAAGTGATCTTTACTGCGACTGCCGCATTACCGCTCTGGATGCCCGCGGTGCAAATCTCATTGGTGAGGTGGGCTGGCAGATGGTGCAGGAAGAGATTCTTCCGAAGTTCCCTGAGGCCTGCTCCATCGGTGGTATGACCATGGGTGCTGACCCCATTTCTCTGGCTATCGGCATGTACTCTGCTTCTGCTGAGAAGCCCCTTTGCGTGTTCACTGTGCGCAAGGAAGCTAAGGATCATGGCCGTGGTAAGCGTATTGAGGGTAACTTCGCTGCCGGGCAGCAGGTTATCGTGGTGGATGATGTGATTACCACCGGCGGCTCCACGCTGAAGGCTATTGACGCTATTGAGGCCGAGGGCGGTAAGGTAGTAGCTGCTCTGGTGCTTGTGGACCGTGAGGAGGGTGGCCGTGAGGCAATCGAGGGTCGCGGCATTCCCGTGTTCCCCATGTTTACGCGTTCCAGCATCTTCGGCGATAAGTAAAAAGCTAGATGTTGCCGATTATTGCAGGTATTGAGGGTGCCGTGCTGACGGCGCGCGAGCGAGAACTCTTTTCGCGCCTTCAGCCGGCCGGTTATATCCTTTTTACCCGCAATATCATAGACCACGAGCTGACCCGCGAGCTTACGGATGAGCTGCGGGCGCTCACGGTCGGGCCGGATGTGCCCGTCATTGCTATTGACCAAGAGGGTGGGCGCGTGGTGCGCACGGCTGATATTTTTGTAAAGCATCCCTCCGCCGCTGAGCTCGCCGCTACGGGAAGCAGCCACCTCATTACTCAGGCGGCATGGTACAATGCCCAGTGCCTTTATACGCTGGGGGTGAATACGAACTTTGCTCCGGTGCTGGATATTGGTTCAGCGCGAGCGAATGCGCTCCCGAGCCGCTGCTGGGGGTATGATTCGCAGTCTGTCACCACTCACGCAGGAGTGTGGAACCGCGCACATGTGCGCGCAGGTATTGCTACCTGCGGTAAGCATTTTCCCGGCATGGGGGCAGCTGAGTGTGACCCACATTACGACCTGCCGGTACTGCATGGCACGCGAGATTCATTCTTGCAGGATGCTGCCATACCGTTCAATGCGTTGATGCCGGAGTTGCCATCCATGATGATAGCTCATTTGCTCATTCCGGAAATTGATGCTGAACTGCCTACATCCCTTTCTCCTGCCTTGGTACAGGGCTTTCTGCGTGACCAGCTTGGTTATGAGGGCGTGGTGTTTACGGATGACCTGTGCATGGGTGCCATTGCCAAGCGTTACAGCCCTGCGGAATCAGCAGCTCTTGCGCTGAAAGCCGGCTGTGACTTGCCCCTTATCTGCCATGATGTCTGTGAGCATTTGGAGGCTGCCGCTGAGATGATTTCCAGCTTGCCTCAGAGTATTCTGCAGGCTGCGGAGAAACGCATCGAACGCTTCCGTATGGGGCTTCATACACGGCCTCCTATGCCATTCATTCAGTGGCGCGAGTATTTGGCTGACCTCCGCTCTTTTAATGAGCAAGTGCCCGCTCTTTCCGGAGCCGCCCCCGGTTCTCCTGTGCAGGATTATTGAATTTGCGTGATATGCTTGTTTTGCAGCTCCGTGCTGCCTCTTTTTTGCCCTAAATGTATTCTTTGCTTGCAATCTCTGGCAGGATGGGGTAACATAGTGACGTTAACAAACTATTTTCTAACCATGAAAATCCTTATTACCGGCGGTGCCGGCTTCATCGGTTCCCACATTGCTGAGCACTATCAGGGTGTGGCTGAAGAAATTCGCGTGCTGGACAATCTGCGTACCGGCTACAAGAAGAATCTGGATGGCCTGAATGTTACTTTCATCGAGGGTTCCATCACAGATCGTGAGCTCGTGGCAAAGGCTGTGGAAGGCGTGGATTACATTTTCCACATGGCTGCTCTGGTGTCCGTGCCGGAATCCATGAGCAAGATTCGTGAGTGCATTGACCTGAACGTAAATGGTCTGCTTGTTGTTCTCGAAGAGGCTAGCAAGGCCGGTTGCAAGAAGGTTGTTCTTGCTTCTTCCGCTGCTATCTACGGTGACAATCCCATCGTGCCCAAGGTGGAGACGATGTATCCCGAGCCCAAGAGCCCCTATGGTATCACCAAGCTTGACGGCGAGTACTACATGGACATGTTCCGCACGACCGGCCAGATTAACACCGGCTGCTGCCGATTCTTCAATGTGTTCGGTCCCCGCCAGGATCCTAAGGGCGCATATGCCGCTGCCGTGCCGATTTTCATGGAGAAGGCCATCAAGGGCGAGGATATCACCGTGTACGGTGATGGTGAGCAGACCCGTGACTTCATCTATGTGAAGGATATCGTGGGCGCTCTGGCCTATGTGGCCGAGCATCCTGAGGTGACCGGCGTGAATAACGTGGGTTACGGTGGTCAGATTACCATTAATGACCTTGCTGAGATTATCATTAAGGCCGCTGGCTCCTCCTCCAAGGTGGTGCACCTTCCCGAGCGTCCCGGTGATGTGAAGCACAGCCGTTCCTGCGCTGACAAGCTGCGCAATGCCGGTTGGGAGCCCAAGTTCACTCTTGAGGAAGGTCTGAAGACCACTCTCGAGTACTTTAAGAGCGTAACTAAGTAATCGCATTTTTTCGGCACCGCAGAGCATGCTTAGGGCTGCTCTGCGGTGCTTTTTGATGGCCTGCTATGTGTGATGATTTTACTCCGCGACTGAGTGTCAAAGAGCTAGGGAGAATTGCATCCGAGCGCCTGAAAGCCTTGCAAGCCGAAGGTGAGGTGCTCCACCCTGTCGTGAATACCACTCGTAAGCTCGCCACGAACTTTTGGGGAAGCGCTTGGATGCGCCACCTCGCTCGCTGTGAGGCGGGCGGACTTTGCCTCGCTCCCGGGCGCTCGTTGCTGCGCCATGGTTGCGTGCTTGATTTACGCATTGCTCCGGGGCTGATAACTGCTAAGGTCAGTGCTGAGGAATTATATGAGGTTTCACTTCGTATCCGCCCGCTCGAGGATGAGAAGCTGGAAGCTTTGCGTGAGGCCTGCAGTGGAAAAATTGACTCCCTCGTCTCGCTGCTGGAGGGTAAAGTAGATGCCGCGGTGCTTGATTTGCTTTGTGCCCCGGAAGAGGGGCTGTTGCCCGAACCCTCGGATTGGCACATGTCTTGCAGCTGCCCGGACTGGGCTGAGCCCTGCGCTCACGCTGCTGCCGCAGTGTATGCCGCCGGCATTCTCATAGATTCTGACCCGATGCTTTTGTTTACCCTTCGTTCACTTTCTCCGGATTGTCTTTACTCTCTGAGTGCTCCAGCTGTTTCAGAAGCTCAATTTGATGCTGCATCTCTCAGCTCTGCCTTTGGTATTGATATTGACCTCGAATTTTAATCATAGCTTTTCATCGTTTGGAAGTTTAACTGCTTCATTTCCCCCTCCGGGTGAACGCACTATTATCTTTACAAATCATTTTTTGTCAGTTAGAATAAAACAAGGATGAACATTAAGACTGCTCTATCGTTAGTTTGCGTAAGTATGTTGAGCCTGTTGTCTGCAGAGGCTCGGCAGACTGGTGCCTCGTACAGAAGCCTTGCTTCACCTCCACCTCCTGTTACAGCGAGTGTTCCTGCCAGAGCTGATGCCTTTCCGGCTCTAGTGCGTATGCCGGCAGATGTGGAAGCGGTTGCCTCTACTAATAGTTCTGCTGAAAAGCTGGCTCCTCTTTTGGGGCGCACTCTCATCTCTTTAACCTCTACGGAAGATGCCGCTGCTGACTCCGCCGGGCCGTTTGATGCGCCGGATGTAGCCGGTATTGTGGAGAGTTTTGCGATTGGCTTGGGAAAAGGGAGTGCGCGAGCATATACTGCCTACCTGCCGATTTATTCATATGTAAGCTCTCGGCGTGAAGGCGCCTCAATGGCGGAGCGCTGGGCTGAGAGTGCTACTGCTGATGTGGCCGATGTTATCAGGAGCTTCCGATTCGTTGCATATCAGTCGGATGCTAATAACGCGTTGTCTGCATTCAGAAGCACAGCTTTGCCCCCGATTTATGCAATAGTTACGGTGAAGCCCTCCAGCAGCCGCAAATTACCCGGGATTATGAATTCCTGCGTAGAGGCTTCATCTCATTCATCCGCTGAGGCTGTTACTATTAATGGTTTTCGTGGCTGGAAGTACAGCATGGCCTCTCTGTTTCCCACTCCGGAAGCTAGGGATACCCTGGGCAAGATTATCAAAAACTCGCTGACGAATAGATACATCTATCAATTATACAAGGTAGTAGGTACTTCACTGGTGATGGTCGTTTGCGAGAAGCCTGAGTCTATCAAGCTGCCGTCTGCTACCCCCGCTTCCGTTCTTGGCGGTAACAAGCTGTCATTCGCTGATTACACTCTGCGCCAGTCTCCTCTTAGCATCGCCTACGCTACTCCGGAGATGACCGGAACACTTGCCGCATACTGCAAACGAAACACAAATCTGGTATCATCTTATGTAGCCACCGTTTTCCGCAAGTTGGCTGCTACAAATACTGAACAATCTTCATTCTACAGTTCAGCTGTTCGCGGCGTTCAGATTCTTACGCGTAATATTTGCTCATATTTCCCGGAGAAAACTGATAAGCCATTAACGGTGTGTGCATGGGGGACACTGAGTGGTGCCACACATATTCGTCTGAATGTGGATGCTTGCGGTGCTTCGTATGCGGAAGGAACCCTTTCTTTAGCTGCGATGGGACGAGGAAAGAATACGCTTTTCTATACCGAGACCACGCCGTATACCGCGCCTCACTCTGTCACTTGGCCGGATATTCTGGCTCATTGCATGGCTGCGTATTGCGGTATGGAAGCTACCACGGAAGAAGAAAGCTCCAGTGCTAATTTGTCTGCGCGCTTCCGCCTGACCATGAATGCCCTTAAACGCGTCGCTGCTACCATGAGTAACAGCTCCGCCTTCGTTATTTATAATGTGTCGGGATTCCCCCACTTCTCGTATGTGAACACCTTCTCTGACAGGAATGCATTGAGCACAGCCGGTGAGAACTTTGCTGCAACCATCGGGCCGCTCCTTGGTAAGGGGCGAAACTACATGAGAGGTCGTTACAGAGTCAGCCGTGGCAGCAGGGCGACTAGTGTCACCATCACTTCTCCTGAGGGCATGAACCAGATTAAACCGAATATCTTGTTGACGCAGAATCGTATTGCCATTGGTACGATTCCTAATCTCAACAATCTGGCGCTGAGAACTGCTACCGGAACCTCTCGTTTTGCCGGTGCTGTGTATACCATTCGCCCGCAGGCACTTGTTCCGCTTGCCGGCTCTCTGGCCGCGTCTGCTGATCCATCCGCCGGGATGGCGGTAGGCCTAGCCGCTGCATTTGCTGGGGCTATTGGTGATATTGAAGCCACTGATACCATCCGTGCGGGCGTGCGTGATTTCCATCTCGTTATGAGGCCCGCTTCCGGAGAGCCGATTTCAATCCCCTCATTTACTCAGTCTGAAGACAGTAGTGATTCCTCTGCCGATACACCGGCGGAAGACACTGGCGATTCCTCTGATGATACTCCGGCACAAGACTCTTCCGGTGAGGTAGAAGATGATGATCCGTCTACCCCTGATGAGATTGATGACTTGGATGAAGAGGCCGCTGATGAGATGTTCTCTGAAGATGAGTGGGCCACTGATGAGTGGAGCTGATGCTCCGCTTTCCCAAGCAATAGGTTAAAACTCGAACGGCGCACATCAGTGCGCCGTTTGTTTTAATTCCACGAGGTCATTTCCCTGAACCTCTCCATTCGCGAGGCCAGCTCGGAGCGGGTTAGGGAGAAGAGTGATACCGTACCGAACTTCTCGCACACCGCTGCCGCCACCACCGTGGCCATGGCCACACCGCGCTTCATGTCCTCCCATGCGGGTTGCCCACCGTTCAGGCAATGTGTCAGATATCCGGCCAGCGCTCCCATGAATGAATCTCCGGCCCCGGTCGGGTCCGTCGCGTTCACTAGCGGCCAAGCCGGGCAGCGGAAAAGCTGTATCTCGCCGGATTCTGTGCGGTGGAATAGTGTGGAGCCGGCGCTGCCATGTTTGACTATCACATAACGCGGCCCTGCTTCCAGTAGTTTGTAGCCCGCCTCCAAGCTATCATTCGTGCCAGCATATTCTCGGGCTTCCTCATCATTCATCAGCGCTAAATCTACCTTGCTGAGCAGCTTGTGCGTATACTCCCTTTCCCGGATAATCCAGCTCTTCATGAAATCAGCCATGCGGAATGTGGCATTCGGGCACTGTTCCAGCATGCGGTATTGAAGTGGTGGCGTTACATTGGTCGCTACGGCCAGTGTGCACTGCTGCAGCTCGGGGCTAAGCTCCATGCGCCAGTGCTCCTGCACGCCCTCCGTGGTGCTCACGGTGGTGCGGTTGTTCATGTCGTCCTCATATTGGCCGGTCCAGGCAAAGGTTTCTCCCTCTTCCTGGGCCACGTGCTCCATGCTGACACCACGCGCCTCCATGGCAAGGCGGTACTTTTCATCAAAATCCGTTCCCACCACGCCCACGAGCGCCATGTCAGTCGTTACCAACCTCGCAGCCAACGCTGCATAGATGCCACTGCCGCCCAGCACCGAATTCGCGCGCCCGGCCGGAGTTATCAGGGTATCAATGGCGATGGTGCCGTATATTAATGCTTTGTCGCTCATGAGAAAATAGGTAATTCTATCGCTGTGACCAATGCTTTTTTGAGTGACTCCAGAGTGACTGCTGGTACATCATAAATCTGGGCCTCTTTCGCTTTTCTACTGATTTTCTGCTTGTGATTTTCGCCAATGACCAGATAGTCAGCCTGACTGACTGTGCTGACGTTGATGCCTCCGGCTGCAATGATATCTTTTTCGTAATCACTGCGTTTTTTATCCAGCTTGCCGGTGATGATGATTCGCTTGCCGGGGATGCTCATGGGGATATCCAGTCCTACGGCTTCGCCATTTTCATTCAGCATGCCTTCGTAAATAAAATCATCATCAGAGGCCTTCTTTTTGGGCGTGCGTTTCTCAGCATTTTCTTTCTTTTTGCCGCTGATGATATCAATGTACGTTTGCCAGTGACCAGCGCCAAAGTTATCGATACGCTTAAAGGTACCTGTCAGTCGGTTGAAGAGGCGCCCTAGCATGTAGATTCGGTTGGCCTTATCCTCCGGATGTAGATAACTTTCAATAGGTTCGGGATTCTTACGCGGGTGCTTACTGTCAGCAAAGACAACATCCGGCCATTCCGGCAATTGAGTAAGAGCGTCCATGAACTCTTCCAAGTCAAAAGTATATCCGCGGCCGGAGGCCAAAAGCACCTGCGCAAAGTCTCCTAACTTCCAATCTTTTGGAGACTGGCTAGTAGAGAAGGGGGCGTGGAACTCTGCTATGTTCTTTACTACTGTGCCTGTGCGAGCATAAATTCGGCTGCCGCAGCTCGTGCAAGTCATGCGGGCCAAGTTATAGGTGTCGCGAGATATTTCGTATGCAAAACCACAGTTCTTGCATGCGGGACGCAGCATGCCTTTCTTTGATACCGGCTCTTCTTCGGCTATGGCCGTATCTATCTCTGTCTGCGATGTGGAATCTTCTTGTACGCTCTTATTCTCCTGAATTTCTGCTACAGGTAAAGATTCAGCGTTCTCTTCAATCTGATTCGTTGAAGCTGAGTCTTTGTCCTCTTGCTCATTTGGGGCAGAAGACGGAGATTGTGAATGGTCTTTTTCGCTGTCAGACGAGGCTTGCATCATCGCACGCAGCTGCTCCTCATTGATGATGGGAATACCAAGTTTTTCCGCGTCCTTGCGCTTTTTACCACCGCCTTCGCCGGCCACCAAGAAATTGGTGTTTTTGGTGACGCTACTTGCTATTTTGCCACCAGCGGCCTCAATTTCTTTTGCGATGTTGGGGCGTGGAGCGCTCAGAGAGCCGGTGAGTACGAATGTGAGGTTTGCAATGCCTCCTTTACTTTCATTGTCGTTCTGGACGAAATCACTCTGCGGAGCTATTCTCAGTTCTTGGAGAGTTTGAATTACATGTTGTCCGGCCGGAGAGTGGAAGTACGTGTGGAGACTATCAATGGCTACCGGTCCAAGAGGTGAAAGAAGTTCAGGCTTGGCATTGATGTAGGAGATATGACTGAACCCTGCACGTTCTTTAGTTGCATCGGCTTCTTCAATACTTGTAACTACGACTTCTTCCGAATGATTCGTCAGAAATTTCTTATTGCGGCTTAATTCATCTGCAGGGGCACCAATTACGCATATGTCGCGCCACAATTCCATCTTCAGGCAATAGTCCGGTTTGTTCACGCTTGAGGAGCGCTTGTTCATGAACTCACTGACGTATGTTTCGTATGATATGGAAGAGTCTTCGCTCGCATCGTTCTTTCGCTTGTAGCGGTGGTCGAAAGTCAGGACAAGAGGGATTCCTTGTTGACAGGCCAATGAGATAAGTTTGCGTCCAATTTCTTCTTGCTCTTTAGTCAGGAGTTGCTTATATTCCTGTTCTAAAGCCAACAGATTTTCATTTGTACGGGACAACTTTGCAGCTGGTGTGAAATAGCGGCGAATTTGGTCTAATTGCTCATCTAAGAAATTTTCAGCATTCCGGTCGAGGCGTTGCGATAACAGACGGCATTGCTGTGCTTCTTTCGGATGATTTTCACTGTAGAACTCCATCACGTTATTGCGCCATTGCCATTTGAGGTCAACCGCTTGTTTTTGTTGTGCTGTCAAATGAGCCTCAATTGGCGTGCAGGGAACCGGTCTGGTGGATTTAGGACTCAGATAGGCATATAGCTTGAGTTCTTGCGCCAGTTGTTTTAGAGTTGACAAGAACTCGGAGTTCACAATTTCCTCCATCGTTTTGAGCTTGCGCGTTATCTCCCTACTAATAGTTTTTCCAATACCGGGAATTCCGAAGGCTGTGAGCCAGCGGTCGAGGGGGAGAGTGCGGGCGCGGTTGAGGGCTTCGAGGGCTTTGGCTGCGTTTTTCTCGCCGAAGCGGCGGGGCTCGTCATCGGTGCCGAGGTTGAGGGCGCCGAGCTTTTCTACCGAGAGAGAGAAGAGATCCAGCGGGGTGGAGATGTAGCCGTTGCGCACGAGGGCCTCCGCTACGGTGCCGCCGAGGCTTTCCACGTCCAGTGCTTCACGCTTGCAGAAGTAAGTGGTGCGCATGGCAGCTTGTGCGGTGCAGGTGAAGTTCGTGCAGCGCCAAGCTACTTGTCCTTCTTCCTGCGAGATGGGTTCACCGCAGCAGGGGCAGACGCCCCCCACGGCATCGTAAAGGCTGTAGGGCTGGGAATCTGCGGGACGCTTGGATTTGTTCACCTGAACGACGGCGGGTATGATTTCGCCGGATTTTTCCACGAACACCGTATCCCCAATGCGGATGTCCTTGCGGGCGATTTCGTCCTGATTGTGCAGGGTGGCGCGTGATACAGTGGTGCCGGAGAGGGGGACGGGCTCCAGCTCAGCCACGGGGGTGAGCACGCCGGTGCGGCCCACTTGAATGGTGATGGCACGCAGGATGGTTTCCTTTTGTTCCGGAAGGTATTTGAACGCGGCTGCCCAGCGGGGGGCGCGGGCGGTGGAGCCGAGGGATTCTCGCAGGGCGAAGTCCGAGAGCTTGATGACGGCGCCATCAGTACCGTACCCGAGGTTGTGGCGCAGGGTGTTGATGTCCTGCACGGCTTGTCGTACGGCGCCAAGGCCTTCTGCGCGAATGATGGGGGTATTGCAGGGGATTCCCATGCGCTGGAGCAGGGCTTCAAAATCATCCGCGGAGTGCATGGGCTCGCCCTCGTATTCACCTATGCCGTGAGCAAGGAAGGCCAGCGGGCGGGCGGCAACCTCCTCCACATCCAGCAGCTTGATAGTGCCGGCGGTGGCATTACGCGGGTTGGCCAAGGCGGGCAGGCCCTCGGCATCTCGCTGCTCGTTCAGGCGGTTGAAGTCCGCAAAGGGCATGTAGACCTCACCGCGCACCTCCAGAACGCTGGGGGCGCCTTCCGGAAGCTGGCGAGGAATGCTCTTGATGGTGAGAATGTTAGCCGTAATGTCGTCTCCCGTTGTGCCATCTCCTCGCGTAGCGGCGTAGGCCAAGCGCCCGTTGCGGTACATGAGGGTGACGGCGCAGCCGTCAATTTTCGGCTCAATGACGACATGGGGTGCCTCTTGCCCCAAGCTACGGCTGAGGCGGTTGTAGAAATCAATGAGCTCGGCATCCGTATCTCCTTGGTCGGGTTTGTGCTCGAAGATATCATCAATACTCTGCATGGGGCGCGGGTGAGTCACCTTGCGGAAACCTTCCGTCAGGTCGTTGCCCACGCGCTGGGTGGGGGATGCGGGAGTAATGAACTCAGGGTGAGCGGCCTCCAGCGCTTCTAGCTCGCGGTACAGCGCATCATACTGGGCATCTGTAATCTCTGGGGTGGCCTGAGCGTAGTAGAGCTCGTTATTGTGATTAATGATGGAGCAGAGCTCGTTATAGCGCGTTTCAGCTGAGTCCATAAGCCTTGAGTATGGTATCGGGATTATTGGCGGCGGGAAGGTCAAATTGCTGCAAGCGATTGCCTGTGAGCTCCTGCAGCAGTGCTATACCTTGTTCCCACCCGCGGGAAAGATGCTCGGGGTAGTGAGCATCAGAGTTGATGACGATGGGTATGCGGCGCTCCAGCAGCTGCCGGAGCAGGGGTATGGAGGGGTACTGCTCAGCGCAGTGTTTGTGCCAGCCGGCGGTGTTGATTTCCACAGCCATGCGGCTTTCCTGCAGCGCATCCAAAGCCGGGGTGTAATATGCCTGCAAGTCGCCCTGCGGCACTCGGCCCCAGATTTTCACGAGGTCCATGTGGCCTACGATATCGAAAAGACCGCTGCGGATGAGGCCGGTCATGGATTCCCAGTACAGGCGCCAATCCTCCTCCACACTGCCGGTGAGGCATTTGTTCGCATACAGCGCATCATCCACGGAGCCGTTGCCGGGCAGATAATGGATGGAGCCGATAAGGTAATCCCATTTGTGGATTCTGCGCAGCTCACGAATCCATGGCTCGATGCCGGGGAGCCAGTCGCATTCCAAGCCGGAGAGGATGCTGAGGGTGGTGCCATGAGCCTCAGTCTGGGCTTGTTGAATCCAGCTGAGGTATTCCGGGAGCTCGGCGTAGAGCATGCGCCAGTCATCATATGGCTCCTGCTCCGGGGACATGGGGGCATGGTCTGCGATGCCGTAGGTGGTGAGCCCGAGCGCGAGGGCTTGTTTTACAAAGGCTTGGGGAGTCCCTCCTGCGTGGTGGCAGAGAGGTGTGTGGGTGTGATAATCCGTGCGTTGCATGGCTGTCATCTATTCAGCAGGAGGATGTATTGATCCAGCAGCGTGGGCAGGTCAGGATCATCGTAGCAGTTGATATGTAACAAACGAGCGGTCTCTTCGGATAGCTCTTTGCGGAGGACGGCGAGGCGCTCATTTGCCGTGCGAAATTGCTGCTCTTCGCCGGAAGGCGGTTCAGCCGGGAGGGCTCCAAGGCTGGCGGAAAGTTGTTTCTGCGTGGCAATGGCTCGCCTCAGAATGGTGGTTGCGGCTCGGGCGGTAGCTGAATCCGTCGTTTTTCTGAGCTCATACAGAACATCACCCAAGGTGCTGCACATGCTGCTGATGAGGCGGGTGTGCTCTTGTGCCGGGACGGGTACTGGCGCGGGCGGTTCACTATAGGGGGCATCTGAGTTCAGTGTCGCAAGAGCGGATAGGAGTGCTTCGGAACCATAGGCCCGTTCTGTGGTCAGCCGGGTAACGGTGGGAAGATAACGCTGGGCAATGTGGGTTATCGTCATCATTGCCTGCATAATGCGGCGGTTTGTAGCAGCATCCGTGGGGGCATCTTCCAAGCGGATGAGCAGCTGGCGCACCTGAGTTTGCAGGGCTAGTACCTGAGGCGCCGCGGCATCCGCCGTTTCTCTGTCCGTGATACGTTTGAGAAGCGTTTCAATGCCTTCCGTAGTCTCTATCAGTTGTTTACATATGTCATCCATAGGGCTGGCCGTAGCGCCGGCTTGCACGGTATCTGCGGCCTCCGCCATTCCGGGCAGAGGAAGCGCCAGCAGAATAACCGATATTAGCGCCCTGATTTTCATATGTAACCGCGTGATATTCTAGTCTTGGAGGGATGTTTTGTCAAGGCCGGACTGTATCAGCCGCGCATATCATTTCCAGCGCTTTGCCTGCCATCATGAAGCCGAATGTGCCGGTTACATGGGTGGCAGAGCCAAATCCGGAGGCACAGCTGATGCCGCCTTTCTGCCCCGCATCCCGCTCCGTGCTGACACTGCCGTCACACTTGGGGAACTTGGGCTTTTCCGGAGAGTAAACGCAGGGAATGCCCACCTCCGGGCAGCGGTCGTAGAGCGGGAAGTTGTGGTCTTTCCTGAGATTTTTCCGCAACTGTGAGAGCATGTTGTCGCCATGGGTGCGGGCCAAATCCGCCATGGTGATGAGTGAGGCATCCGTGCGTCCACCGGCTCCGCCACAGGTGACGATAGGCACGTTCCGCCTGTGGCACTCCGCGATAAGGTGTGTTTTGGGGCGCATGGAATCAATGGCATCAATAACGACATCCGGCTGAGTGTCAAAAAGTCTTTCCGGTGCTGAAACGGTGTAGAACGAGATGAGCTGCTCCACTTGTACCGCAGGATTAATGAGGCGGAGTCGCTCAGCCATGACTTCCACTTTCATCTGGCCGTATGTGCCTTGCAGAGCGTGAATCTGGCGGTTCGTGTTCGTGATGCAGAGGTCATCCATATCCTGCAGGATGATGGTGCCCACTCCGCTGCGTGCGAGCGCCTCTGCGGCCCAGGAACCCACTCCACCGATGCCCACCACTGCTACTCTGGCGGCAGCCAGACGCTCAGCTCCTTTCAGTCCGTACAGGCGGGCAATGCCGCCGAAGCGTTCTTCATCTATCATAAACTCTGTTAATCGCTTGTATGCAAATAGCTTTTCCTGTAGTAGAATCAATTTCCACCATGGCGCCGCTGACAACTGCAGGCCAGCCTCCCACGGGAAGCTTGCAAGGCATGCAGTTAATGCAGGCTGAGAGTACAGCTTCCGTATCTCGCCCAATGATGCCATCCCGTGAGCCGCACATGCCCACATCCGTCATCGCGGCCGTTCCTCCCGGCAGAATGCGAGCGTCAGCCGTCTGTACATGTGTATGTGTGCCCAGTACAGCGCTTGCCACGCCGTCCAGCCTATGGGCCATGGCGATTTTCTCGCTCGTGGTTTCAGCGTGCATGTCCACTAAAATGGCACAGGCTCCTTCAGCGCGGAGACGTTGGGCCTCGTCCATGCCTGTCGTGAATGGATTTTCCGGGCCGGGGGACATGAACGTTCTCCCCCGGAGGCAAAGGACACCCACTTTCCCTTCCGGCGTATCCACCAGGATACTGCCTTTACCGGGAGTGCCGAGCTGGAGATTGTGAGGGCGCAGAACGCGCGGCTCGTTGTCTATCCAGTTCACGAGGTCTTGCTGGTCCCATGCATGGTCACCGAGTGTGATGACATCCACACCATTGGTAAAGAACTCTTCGCAGAGACGTGGTGTGATGCCTCTTCCTGCCGCAGCGTTTTCGCCGTTCACCACGATGAGAGCAGGGGTAAACTCTGCTCTCAATTCGTGTACAGCTCTGTAAAGGGCAAGCCTCCCGGGCTCCCCTACAACATCTCCGAGAAAAATCAGCCTCATACGTTCACTTTAGGTCCACAGGGAACAACTGTTACGGGAATCTTGGCTGCCCGTACCAGTTTTTCTGCCGTGTTACCCAACAGGATGGAGGAGAGGAGGGAGTGATGGCGATTGCCGATAACCAGAATGTCAATCTTGTGGCGAGCACAGAAGTTATGCACGCTCTCCACGATATCGTCTGCCTCTTCAGCTTTGCCATAGATGGGAATGTCCCAGTCCCTGCTGATCTGCTCTGCCAACAGATGCGCTCGCTTGTCAGCCATCGCGAGAACTGTGGTAGTCTTGTCAGCACATTCCATGGGGGAAATAGCTGTAAAGCCTCCCAGCATGTCCTCAGCAGCCATGCAGCCAGCGGCATCCATCATGCATGGTTCCACTGCATGCAGCAGGTACATCTTTCCTCCGCACTTCTTCACCATATCCGCCGTGAAATCGAGAACAGGGCGGCCTTCTTCCGAAAAATCAGTAGCTGCGAGTATCCTTACCATAACCGTATCTTATCAGTATTTCAGCATTAAGCCAAGAAGAAAATGCAGCAAAAATGCGGCCTGCCATGCCTGATGTTATAATTGGGCGTGTTTTCTTGCGGCAAAGGCATGATTTAGGCTTGAAAAGGGGGGGCTATGTTGGTAGGATATGCGCGCGATGCTATTCGAGAGACAACCACTGACTCCTCAGGGGCGAAAGGAAGTGCTGATGCGCCTTTTCGGTGCAGCGGCCAGCCGTGGCGGAGAGTGGGCCGCAGTACAGCATGTGCCGGTGGCCGTGCTTGAGGCTCATGGTGAGCTGGCCGCGCATGTGCGTTTCATGCTGGATGCTGCGCGTAATAATCGCACCCTCTCTAAGGAGCAGCAGAAGCTGCTTCACAAGGCTGAGCGCATACTTGATTCTCTGCCTGAAAGCATTTTGGAAACGCTTCCTGCCGGGCCTGAGGATAACTGGCTGCAGCTTTATCGCAAGCTCGTGCAGATGCATGGGTATTTGGAAGACGCACTTCCGGATTTGGATGCAGATGAATATACCTCCATCGTTCAGAAGATGGTGGCGCTGGCGGAGACGGTGGCGGCAAGTGCTGCTGTGGAGGTGAGTGCAGCCTCCATGTTTGCGCTGATGCTGGTGCAGGTGCACCTGAATAAGTATGAGCCGGTTAAGCCGAGCCGCCCGAGGCGCAAAAAGAAACCTGCTAGCACCTCTCGTAAAAAAGCAGCTCCCCGCAAGAACGGGGATAAAAGCTGAGCGTGTTTTTCCCTCAGGACGTTGAGGAATGCTCTTCTTAACGCTTGCGGACGCTGCGTGTGCTACCCGGCCGCAGGAAGCTGAGAGCTATAGCCGCGGTGAGCCATGTTGCCAGTGCCGCACTTACATGGAACCACTCGCCGATGAGCATCATTTTATACGCCCACCAGATGATGGCAGCAAAGGCAGCAAGCATGATGAGCTTGCGGAGTGGTGAGTATAGGAAAGGCAGAAGGCGCACGGTGAAAAGGGCCGCAAGTGCCAGAACGCCCAGGCTGATGGGCCCTTCTGCGGGATTGCGGTACATGAGACTGAGTCCCGGGGCACCGGGTTCCGTGTGTTTCGTGATGCGCTCCTCCGCGCAAAGCTGAGAAATGGTGGCGGCCATTAGTTCGCTGCGTCCTTCAGCCTGCTGTGATTCTGTGGGCTGAGTCAGCATGAGAATCTGCGGGGCTTGGTCTCCTTCCGCGGTGGGCTTGCCATCAATGACATCGCTGACCTTCAGCGTGGTGGTATTGACTTGGTTCAGTCGGGTGCGTCCATGCTCGTCCAGCGGCAGGGTGATATTGCCCAGTTTGATATCACGGCCGATGCGGATGTGAATGTCTGCCGCGGTGTAGCCTTTAATCATGAGCGCCATGCGCAGGGGGAGCGTGGGAATGATTTCGCCGTTCCAGCGTACCAGAAGGGGGTAGGAGCGAGTTCCGGCAGTCGAGCCCCTCTGGGTGAGCCTTTCGTCATCCAGCCAGTCCGGTGCCCATGCTAATTTCAGCGATTCCTGAGCCTGCATGAGGTGGTTTTCTACGGCCTTGTTGGCTGAAGGAAGCCCGGTAGTGTCGCCTTCCACACAGTCTGAGGGTATCGTGAAACGGCGAAGCACCGTGGGCGTGAAATCTGCCTCTGCTGCGGTTCTGCCACGCAGGCCGAGAGCAGCGTTCTCAAAGGTTTCCAAGCGCATGCATACCATCTGTCGGGCGATGGATGAATCTTCTCCCTCCCAGATAAAGGGAGCACTGTAGGCAAGATGTCGTACGCCTCTTCCGGAAAGTTTGTTCAGGAGTACGGCTGTATCCTGAGCGCCCAGTGGCAGAGCCGCAAAGCAGCTGCGGGCGGCCTCCGCATTCAGCTCCATCACACCGACTGCCGGGCAGTCCATATGGCGAGTTTCAGTGATGACATCCGGTTCAGGCGGGGCTGTCTGGCCTTCGTGGAGTAGGTGGAGGGAGCGGTCTGCCGGAACTGAGCCGAGGAAGTGGGCCGCATGCAGGTACAGGCGGTTGTCAAGCCACTCCAAGCGGTTGCCAATGCTCATGGTTACCGCCACGATGATGACCAGCCAGAAAAAGCTGTTCCATTTGCTCAGATAACGTCTTGCAGCCATTGGGCGACTTCTCTGAGGGGTGAATTGAGTTGTACGCGGTTGGTCACTTGACGCAACCTTCTCAGCCCTATGGGGATGAGGCTGAGGTACCATTCCTTATGTTGATTGTAGCCGATGTTGGCAAAGGCGCCGAGGGCCTGCATGATGCGCTGCATGGCACAGGCTAAGAAGATGTCTTCGTGTAGCGCGGCCCCATTCATCTCTGCATACAGCGAGAGCAGTTCTTCGCATTCCTGCTCGGAAAAATTCATGTACGGGTCAAACACAAGGGAAGCGATATCATACTCCGCTCTGCCGTAGCGCATGCCCTGAAAATCAATGAGCCAAGCCTTGCCGGCGCTGAGCATGATGTTCTGGCTCTGGCAGTCACGGTGAACCGGTACGCGCGGCAGTGCCGCCAGTTCTTCCGCCATGCGGTGTAGCGCAGGGTGCGCCGCAAAGGCAGCGGCATCCTTGCCCAGATGCCTGCCCACCAAGTGCTCCGCAAAGTACTCTTGTTCCCAGCGGTACATGGCAGCATCGAAAGCGGGCTGGAGTTCCCATGTGGGCTGCAGGCTGTGCAGCGGGATAAGGGCACGGAAGGCTTTGGCGTACGCGGCCTTGCGGATGGGCCAAGGGGCATCCTTAAGACTGAGGAGATCAGAGCCTCCCAAATCTTGCACCAAGCATGCTCCGCGTCCTTCGCCGTAATCCGCTGTGGCCAGTATGGCCGGTACATTCAGCCCTGCTGCAGCAAGCCCTTGTGCTGCAGGTACAAAGGACGCGTTGTCTGCCCTATCCGCTGTCCAGTAAATGCCGAGAATTCCTTGCGTTTCCGGCTGGGTGGAGCGCATGATGCTGCGTCCGGAGGCTCCCGCGGCAATAAGTTGCATGGAATCTGCTCCGACCGGAAGGTGGAGAAGGTCCTGCATGAGTGATGCGATAGCCTGAGCGGGAGCGGGCATTATTCTACTCGGAAGAAGTTCAGCCCGTTTTCGGGGCGCTGTTGCTGAGGATTATGTCGAGCGGGAGAATTAGGGATGGATACCTTAATCTCGTCCTCGTCTTCATCATCTTCTTCATTTGCAGCGGTGAGGACAAATGCTTTGGCCTCCTGAATGGAAGGAGGCGGGGGAGGGGGCGGCGGTGTGGGAGCCTTAAAGTAAGCGCCTTGAGGCAGGGGCGCCGGCTTCTTAACAGGGGACGGGGTGGATGCTGCGGGCTTTACATCCTGCTGAACAATCTGCTGCTGTCTGAGGGTGTACAGAATACGAGTGAGTAGATAAACTACGGTGCCGACAGCCAGAGGCCAAGCTGCGAGAGCCAGCTCATTGAAAAAGCCACGCGACCCCATGCCTTTTTCTGCACTTATGAGCACACATGCTGTGTTCACAACACCACAGAATGCAAATAATACGGATACGAGATAACCTGCTATGAGAGCCAGAAGCATGTGATGCATTTTACCAAATGGGGGCAGCCTGTCAAATTCTAATTGCGTGCACAGTTCGTCATGAGTTCGGGACCGTTGTCATTATCTGTTATACAGCGGGCGTTTTTTTAAGGTGCACGCAGAATAGGCTGGTCTTTTGCGAGGCTGCTGCTATAATGCCAGCGTATTTATGGCTGACATGCAATATCGCAGATGTGGAAAGAGTGGTGTGCTTCTTCCTGAGATTTCTCTTGGGTTGTGGCATAATTTCGGAGGTGGGGCAGATACCGAGACTTGCCGCGCCATGATAGCTAAGGCTATGGAGCTCGGAATCTGCCACTTTGACTTGGCTGATAATTACGGGCCGCCTCCCGGCAGCGCCGAGGAATGCTTTGGCCGCTTGCTGAAGAATGATTTTGCCGCACGGCGTGATGAGATGTTTATCTCCACAAAGGCCGGGCATCTCATGTGGCCGGGCCCGTATGGTGACTGGGGCTCCCGCAAGCACCTGCTGGCCGGGCTTGACCAATCCTTGCGCCGCTTGCAGTTGGATTATGTGGACGTGTTTTACTCGCACCGCCCGGATCCGAATACTCCGCTTGAGGAGACCATAGGCGCGCTGGTGCATGCCGTGCGTAGTGGTAAGGCACTGTATGTCGGCCTGTCCAAGTATCCGCCTGCGCTGTTCAACCGCGCCTGCGAGATGCTGCGTGAGGAAAAAGTACCCTGCCTGCTGCACCAGTTCCGTTATAATCTGTTGGATCGCGCCTGTGAAAAGGCTCAGCTGCCTGATGTGGAAGAGCAGCAGACCGGTTCCATCGTATTCTCCCCGCTCGCACAGGGCATGCTTACCGGTAAGTATCTGAATGGAATGCCGACTGTGAGCCGCGCAGCGGATGAAAGTTCCGTGTTTTTGGATGCCACCAAGGTGGAGGCAGATGCCGTACGCGTGGCCGAGTATCAGAAAATCGCCACGGAAGCCGGGATGTCACTCACTCAGCTGGCGCTTCGCTGGCTTTTGCGCCGTGATGAGATTACTTCCGTGCTTATCGGTGCCCGCACTGTGGAGCAGCTGGAGCAGTGCGCCTCCGCTTCCGGTCAGGAAGCTCTGCCGGATGATGTGCTCGCGGCCATTGAGGCCGTTCAGGCCTGATTCCTTCGCAATTTTTGCAAGTAAAAACCGCAGCCCTGAATGAGGGCTGCGGTTCTTTATGAGCTTTATCAAGTATGATTAGGCCTTGGCTGCGAAAGTGTCACAGCAGGGGCACTCACCCAGAGTCCAGCTGGCCTTGCCACTCTCTGCGATGTGAACGAGAGCGTGGTAGGTGTCCTCCACGTCGGCATTCACCTTGGCAGCAATCTCCTCAGCCGTGGCGGGAGTGGTGCTCAGAGCAGCCTCAGCGCTGGCAAGAAGCTTCAGGAACACGTTAGCGGCAAGCTTGCCGGCCTGCACGCCGGGCTGGTGATAAGCGTTGATGTGAATGAGGCTGGCGTAGAAGCTTACGGCACGCTCGAAGAGGGCGATAAGCATACCCAGTGTGTAAGCATTCACCGTGGGGATGGAGATGGTGATGCTCTGGCGGCCGCTCTCGCTGAGGGCCTTGCGGGTACCGCGAAGGAAGCCCTGCAGGTAGTCGCCGGCGGTGAAAGCGTCCTCCACCTTTACGGTATCCGTGGGAGCCTGACGCACCTCAATGAAGGTGACGAAGAAGTTGTTGAGGCCGTCGCGGAGCTGCTGCACATAGGCGTGCTGGTCCGTGGAGCCCTTGTTGCCGTACACGGAGATACCCTGGTTCACGGTGTTGCCGTCCAGGTCAAGCTCTTTGCCGAGAGACTCCATGATGAGCTGCTGGAGGTACTTGGAGAAGAGCACGAGGCTGTCCTTGTAAGGAAGTACCACCATGTCCTTCTTGCCCTTGCCCTCACCGGCTGCATACCAAGCCAGAGCCAGCTTCATGGAAGCATTAGTGGCAGTATCAGCCACACGAGTGTGGGCATCCATATCAGCAGCACCCTTCAGCAGGGCATCCACATCCACGCCCTGAAGAGCGGCAGGTACCAGACCCACAACGGAGGTTTCACAGGTGCGGCCGCCTACCCAGTCTTCCATCGGGAAACGCTTCACCCAACCTTCAGCCACGGCCACCTTGTCGAGGGTAGAACCCACGCCGGTCACGGCCACAGCCTGAGCGGCGAAGTTCAGGCCCTTGCTGGTGAAGTAGGCCTGAGCGCAGACCATGCCGTTACGCGTTTCAGGAGTACCGCCGGACTTGGAGATAACCACAGCGAGAGTCTCCGTGAGCGGCAGGGTGTCCAGCACCTTGTACATGCCGTCAGGGTCCGTGTTATCAAGGAAAGCCATGTTCAGGCCGTCAGCGGGCAGGGCGTCAGCCACAAGCTCGGGGCCGAGGGCGGAACCGCCGATGCCGATAACAAGGCAGGTGCTGTACTTCTTGCCGTTGGGGGCGAGAATCTTGCCACTGAGCACGTCAGCAGCGAAAGCCTTGAGGTCAGCGAGAGGCTCGTCAATCTTGGCCTTCAGCTCAGCCGTGGGAGCAATGGCGCTGTTGCGCAGCCAGTAGTGACCCACCATGCGGTTTTCATCGGGGTTAGCGATGGTGCCGGCCTCGAGCGCCGCGATATCAGCGTATGCTCGCTCGATGAGCGGGTTCATTTCTGCCAAGAACTCGGGAGTGAGCGGCAGTTTGGAAAAGTCAAGAGAAATCCCCATCACGGGGTAACGCAGAAGCTGCTGAGCGTACTGTTTCATAACGGGCGCGGATTATACTCCTGCCGCATCCCTTTGGCAAGCCTTAAGTTTGACCTTAAGCTTTTGCCAGCCTGAGTGGGCCATATTGAAAAGGAGGGAAACGGGGAGTGTAGCCGCGTATATCAGCAGCGCTTGCCATGTGGTTTCTTCCGGCCAGAATCTGTTGAAGTAGATAAGCAGGATAACGTGGAAGTAATATATGTTAGCTGAGTGTAGCCGGCCAATGCGCCCCAGCACAGGCAAGGTAAAGTCCTTGTAGTTGCAGCAGGCCAGCATGAGGCATACGACAAGCGGCCATGTGCACAGGAAGAAGATACTGCCGCCGGTGTTAATATAGAGCCTCAGGGCATATTCAGCGTAAATAAGCAACAGTGTGCCGCCGAGGCAGGCAAGGATGTTTACGCGGCTGAGTATCTGTGCGTGGTGTTTGTTCACGAGATAACCGGTTGCCAAAAAGGGCAGTGCTGTCACAATGGCATTGGCCCGCATGAGGAAGAGCGTATCACTGCTTAGCTCCGGGAACAGCAGCTTGCCGTAGGCCCGGAGTATATAGGCAAAAATGTAGAGCAGGGGTACGAAGTAGATAGCACGGGGAACAAAGCGACGCAGCAGCCACATGATGAGCAGCCCTTGCCACATGGCGGTAAGATACCACAGGTGTGTGCTGATAACATGCCCGGTAAGGAGTATCATCAGATAATCTCCCACGCTGTAACGGCTGAGAGGGGCACCATTCAGCAGGTAGAGCGTCAGATACATCGCATTGCATACAAGACTCAGCCCCAGAGATTTTTTTGCCCATTTCGTGGCTTTGCCGAGCTCTCTTTCCTTATCAGCTGAGTACAGCAGAAAACCGGTAATGGCTAAGAAGCAGGGCGTGGCTATGCCCAGCAGCGGGAGAAGTGCAGCTTTGCCACAGAGCTCTGCATGCACTATCACTACCAGTATGGAGCATATAGCCTTCAGTACGTACAGGGACTCAATGCGTTTCTTCTGTTCAATCATGCCGCCCATGCGGCGCGCATTATAGAGACGACTTTAGCTTATGTCAATAGCAAAAATAAGCTTCTGCTCACCAATGCACAAATGGCGGGACTTAAACGAAAAAAGCCGACGCGCGGGGCGCGTCGGCTTGGAAAATGCTGCTTGTAAGCCGGAGTTACTCGGCGGAGGGAGCCCACTCGATGCGGTTCTCTTCCTTCCAGAACTTCTCCAGTCCGTAGAACTCGCGGACTTCATCAGCCATGATGTGAACCATCACGTCGATGTAATCCAGCACGGACCAGAGGGCATTCGGAGTGCGCTCGGCGTATACGGGCTCGATGTTGTACTTCTCACCCACTTCCTTGTCGATACCGCCGAGAACGGCGCGAAGGTGGGGGGTGGAGGTGGCGGTACAGACGATGGCGAAGTCTGTAATGGAGGAGGTGCCACGCAGGTCGTAGATGGCGATGTTGGAGGCCTTAGCCTCATCGGCAGCGGCTGCGCAGGCGAGTGCCAGTTCTTTGCTGTTCATGGTAATATATGAAAAAGGGGTTAAAGTGAAGTATTCTGAGTGTTTTCGCTGTCCTGAGCCGGAGCCGGGGGCTGGTCATCAGGAGTCTGCAGGTCGGTGGGAGCGTCAAGCGCTTCGGATACGGGCGGGGGCAACTCGCGTACAGGCGGGTTAGCCATGGTGCCGGTCTCCAGTAGCTCTTCAATCTGCTCGCCGTTCAGGGTTTCGTACTCGATGAGCTTATCAGCCACCAGCAGAAGGCGCTCCTTGTTTTCGGTGAGAATAGCGATGGCGCGGTTATAGTTTTCCGTCACGATGCGCTGGATTTCCTCATCAATCATCTGGGCCGTGCGCTCAGAGAAGTTGCGCGTGGTCTGGGAGATATCACGAGCCAAGAAGACTTCGTTGTGGTTTGTGCCGTACTCGATGGGGCCGAGCTTTTCACTCATGCCGTACACGCATACCATCTTGCGGGCGATAGCTGTGGCGGACTGAATGTCACCGCGGGCACCACCGGAGATATCTCCGAACACCACCTGCTCAGCGCAGCGGCCACCCATAGCCATGACGATGTAGTCCAGCAGCTCGCTCTTGTACTCGCTGTGCTTGTCTTCATCCGGCAGCATCATAGTGACGCCGAGTGCCGGGCCACGGGGAATGATGGTTACCTTGTGCAGGGGAAGGCTCTTTTTCAGCTCCGTCTTCAGCAGACAGATGGCGTGACCAGCCTCATGCACGGCTGTGTTGTACTTTTCCTTATCCGTGATTTCAAGAGAGCGGCGTTCACGACCCCAGCGTACTTTTTCACGGGCTTCCTCCAAATCACTCTGCGTGATGGCGGGCTTGTTCTTGCGGGCCGCCACAAGGGCGGCTTCGTTCACGAGGTTAGCAAGCTCAGCACCGGAGAAGCCTGTTGTAGCACGGGCAATCGGGTTCAAGTCCACATTCGGATCCAGCTTGACCTTGCGGGCATGCACTCGAAGAATCTGCTCACGGCCTGCGGCATCCGGAAGGTTAACCACCACCTGACGGTCAAAGCGACCGGGGCGAAGCAGGGCGGGATCCAGCACGTCCACTCGGTTCGTAGCAGCAATGACGATGACGTTCTCATTCGCGGTGAAGCCGTCCATTTCCACGAGGAGGGCGTTCAGCGTCTGCTCGCGCTCGTCATGACCACCGCCCACGCCATGGCCACGGTGGCGGCCTACGGCGTCAATTTCATCGATGAAGATGAGGCAGGGAGAATGCTTCTTGGCTTCTGCGAACATGTCGCGCACACGGCTGGCACCCACACCCACGAACATTTCCACGAAGTCGGAACCGGAAATGGTGTAGAAGGGTACGTCAGCTTCGCCGGCAATAGCCTTGGCCAGCAGGGTCTTACCCGTGCCGGGAGGGCCTACCATGAGCACGCCCTTGGGAATGGTGCCGCCGAGATTACGGAACTTACCGGGGTTACGCAGGAATTCCACGATTTCCCACACCTCTTCCTTGGCTTCGGAGATGCCGGCTACGTCCTTGAAGGTAATCTGGTTCTGGCTGGGGTCCAGCAGGCGGGCACGGCTGCGGGCAAATTTCATGGCACCGCTGGGGCCACCCCCCTGAGCGCGGAACAGGAAGATGAGGATGATGAAGATGAGCACCACCGGTAGGCAGTTGATGAGAATCATCTCCCAAGTGTTGCTTTCCACCTTGTATACGGCGTGGCTGCCCAGCATCTCTTTCACCTGGTCGCCTTGGAAGGTGCGGCTGAAGGTAACGCTTACGGGCTCCACATTGGCGCGCTCAATGACGCCTTCGGGATTTCTGCGGTACTGACCTACCACGATGCCCTGAGTGCGCTCAGCGTTAGTGAAGTAGATGACGGGGTGCTGCTCTACGGTGTCCAGAATTCGGCCTTCTTCACCGAGTACTCGGAAGTAATCCGTGGAGATAACCTTGTCAGCCTCCTTTATGGCTTCTTCAGACGGGGCCTCCTGACGTGTTTCCGTGATGCCGTAGCGGTTAAAAAGTGTCTTGAGCTCTTCACTCTCAGTGAAGGGCATGTAGAACGGAGCATATGTCGGGGCAGGGATTTGTCTGTAGGCATAGGCTGTCAGCACACTATTGCTGGAGCCGTCATCACTGGTGACTTCAATGGGGTACTGCTCGCGGTTCGTCAGAATGATTCTGCCGTTTCGGTACTCCTTCTTGAACTCGTCTAGGGTGAGACTGCGTGCCGTGCGTCCCATGCCGCCATCTGATGAGAATGCCAGCATGAGGATGCCAGCGATGACGGCCATGAGAATCCACAGTCCCCAGTTCGGGGCGCTGCCCGGTGTGGGAGGAAGTCCGTTTTTGTTCTGGTTCTGGTCTGCCATGGGCTTCGATAGTGATTTTCCGTATTTTATCCTATAATGCCGGGGAGTTAAACGCCATTTCGAGACATAAAGCCTAAAAGATTGTCATGAATACACGGATTACGGCAGCGTGACTAGCCAAATATCTTTTTTTATGCTACTGTAGAGCGCATGCAGACGGAGGTAATAGAAGAATCGCTGGATTACAAGTTTACGGATGTGACCTGGCTGAAGCAGGCGCTCACTCATCCCAGTGCTGACCAGAAGCGCAGCACGAACTTGGCCTATGAGCGTCTGGAGTACTTGGGTGATGCAGTGCTGGAGCTGGTGGTTAGCCGCGAACTGTTCTCGCTTTATCCCAAGGCTGATGAAGGCACGCTTACCAAGCTGCGCTCCGGTATTGTGAGCCGCCAGCATCTTTCTGACCTTTGCCGTGAGCTGGGCTGGTGTGACCATCTCGTCATGAGTCCTCAGCTGGAAAAGAACGGCGGGCGCTATGCTTTCTCTGTAATGGCGAATACTTTTGAGAGCGTCATCGGCGCTGTCATGGCTGATTCCAACTATAACGCAGCCCGAAAGGTGGCTCTGCGCCTCATGGATAAGAGCCTGAAGAACGCCCATAATTACATGGAGGTGAACTACAAGGGCAAGCTGCTGGAGGAGCTTCAGGCTGTGGATGGTACCGGCCCTGAGTATGTGGTGGTTCCCGTGGATGAAAATAAGCCTGCCGGGCCTTTCTTTGCCCGCGCCATGTGGCATGGCCGCGTCATTGGTGAGGCTGAGGGGAGCAGCAAACACCGCGCTCAGGTTTCCTCCGCGCAGGATGCTCTTTCCAAGCGCTTGTGGGAACAGGCATGACTCTAAAGCTTTGATAAGCTTTTAGCCGTTGTCGCGTTTATTCCTGAGAATGAGCGCAAAAGAGTTCGTGGGCGTCTCTTCGCTGTGGACGCCATGCTGAATAGGGAAAGGTTTCACTGATTTCCAGCGCTGAGACCGGAATACGAAAACGGGTATTGTCCCCCAGCTCCATCCTGTACTCAAAATAGTGGTACTCCTCATCGCTTCCCAGATAAGCCGTTCCGCGATACATGGATCGAGGAAAATTAACAAGCGCAACGGCTTCTGCGTACGTGTATGTTTTTTCCGAAGGGGAACATGAGCATAACATGATTGCGCTCAGCAGGATGGACAAGGTAAAATTGTTCATAGCTTTTTCAAGGTTGTTCTGAACATCATGATAACACGATATTATCTTATCTCCCCTTTATCAAATCTTGCACGAATAGTACCGGCAGCGAGCCGACCATAAAGCACCCCATGCCGACATTGCAGGGGATATCAATGGCAAGAAAGGCGAGGGTCGCCGCGGGGTAGGCCCACAGGGCGTTTAGGTCTGTGCGCTCGTTTTCTTGCTTGTATGAGAGGTGTAAGTCGTGCCGGGCGCTTGTGCTGATGAGAGGGGTGGCCGGCGGAGTGGTGCTCCAGCTGCTGTTACGTGTGAGTTCGTAGGAAACGCCCGAGTTCCCGCGCACCTTATTGATTTCGTGATAAACGATTTCGCCCTCAGTATCGTCAATTTTGACTATTCTGGTGTTTGGTCCTTTGGGTGACCACGTGAGGTAACTCAGTTCGCGGCATTGTTCGCGGCGTCCTATCACATACATTTTGCCACCTGAGCGGTAAACCGTAGGGGTATCTACAGTGATGCGGTCAAACCTATTACCCATGTCAGCCAGATATGAGGAGACTCGGGTACAGCTGCTGGAGAGCAGGGGCGCGCTCAGGACGAGGAGTCCGAGTAAAGCTTTCCTGATGCCATATTTAGTCATCATTCTTCAGTTCTTTTGATTGATGTGATGCCCCTCGCATGGCCAGCAGGAAAATACCGGCACCGAGTATAGCGCCCAGCGTGTCCATGAGCATATCTTTCTGCGCGTCCCACACATCACCCTGTGAGCCGAGGAAAGCCAGCCCGGCGCTGCCGCCATCTATCTCGGCATACAGCCACTCCACCAACTCCCAGAAATTTGCCACCGCCATGATGATGACGATGCTGTAAACTGCCGCGGAGCGCAGCCCGTTTGCTTGCTTGTATCGCCACAGCAATTCTGCCACACCCACAGCATTCAGGCCCACGACAAAATGCGCCACGCGGTCATAGTGATTGCGCTCGAACCCCAAGAAGCTGCATACCCCGTCAAATGGCACAAGTTCAAAGGTATAGTGAGCGCCTATCACCTGCATGTAGCACCAGAGGAAAATGAAAAAATAGGAGACTAAGCTCAGCTTCAGCTTCCTGTACAACCCGCCGAAAACAGCCAGCAGTACAAATACCATCGCCATCTCTGTCCACCATACCTGCATATCATGCGGGTTAATAAAGGACCACACCATCAGCCCAAGAAGGGCAGCCAGCATCAGCATTAAGGTAATAGCACGCGTACTCATGGAACTCAGGGAAACTCTTTGCGCTGTTGATTATACAGATGGCATTCCCCCGGTGCAATACAAAAGAATAGTTTAATGGCTGTTTTAACATTAAGGGATAAAAATTATACCCAAGTTTCTACTACGACGCTTATCTTTGCTTTCTATCAAATGTATTATCCTAGGGTAAATGGCAAGTTTTTAAGAAAAAAACAATTTTTTAGCAAAAAAGTGGCGGATTGACCTCTTCGGTGCAGTTATATATAATGAAGATAGCTTATTTAATCGGATGCGTTTTTTCTTTACTAGACACAGCCGGGAGCTCCACCAGCAATGCGCGGAGTGGTTTCTGGCGTGTCGTCATCGCCTGATAGCTTTTACCGAGCACCAGATTGATAGCATGACTGATGCCGAGCACTTGTTGTCCTCTGTCATGGGGAAAGTGGTAGCTGCTATAGTCCGCCGGAATCTTCCTCAGGAAGAATGGCTGCCCTATACTTACACGGCTATCCGAAATGCTGCTATTAGTCAGAAAAAGAAAAATGCCCGTCGCTTTGAAGCGGAGCTGAAATACGGGACTGATGAGCCCAGTGCCGTTGAACTCCCGGATAGCGATATTTACGAACACCTGCGGCATCAGCTCTCGTGCTTGCCTCAATTAACCTCGCGCATTGTCCGTATGAGGATATGGGAAGAGCTTAGTTTTGCCGAAATCGGCAGACAGCTCAATATGCCGGAATCCACCGTGAGAGCTCGTTACCAATCAGCATTGCTCCAACTCAGAAAACATATCTCCGAAGACTTAGCATGAACAAGCCCTCATATAGCACAGAAGACGTTGAAAACATCTTGCAGGAACTTGCCGCGCAGGATAAAAGAACTCATATGAGTGATGAGTTCACGGCAAAAATGCTGCGGCTGATAGATTACGAGGTGGAGCGTGGCCTGAACCGCAAGCTCTATAAGCGTATGGCCCAAGTAGCAGCAAGCGTTGCCCTATTAGCTGTGGTTGGCGTGGTTCTGATGCGCTCGCCTGAGAATACACCGGAAGCATCATTAACTAAAGCCCCTGAGCAGAAAATTGTAGAGCAGCCTTTGCCTTGCCAGATTGCATTGAACGAGCTGGACGCCTTAAAAAACGGCATGCAGCCGGCTACCGATTTGCCTCAATCTGAGGATGAGAGGGCTTCAATTTCCTCCGGGCAATTCCGGATTACTGTGTGTGTGGATACGTTATGAGATTTTTACAATGAATCAATTATTTTCCATCGTCTGCTTATTATTCGTCTTGCTGTGCGGGGGATGCTCCACCTCCTTGGCCGCAGCGGAGCCTGAACCCTGCCGCTGGGAGATTGTGTCGGAAATCTATCTCGGTGTGCAGTCCCTCGAGCTTAGCCCGGAGGAGCGGCAAGACTTGGTACGCTACGGAGTTCCGAAACGACAAGGCTTGAAAGTGGTGGGCATTGCCCCGGGAAGCCCTGCAGAGCGCGCGGGAATGCAAGTGGGTGATTACATCCTCAAGTATAACGGCGCGTCCATTAAATGCCCTGCGGATCTACTGCTGGCTATGAGAAACACAAAGCCGGGGGAATATGGTCACTTCGATATCTGGCGAGCGGGTGCCAGAATGCCGCTACCCGTGCTTGTCGGGGCGTTGCCACAGCCCAGAGTTCTGGGCTATATCACATTTAAACAAGGTGAATTACGCCGTGGCGATGAGTTGCAGCAGAAGCAGAAAGAACTGGCGGTTTTGCTGAGTGCCAATGTGCCGAGTCTTGCGGACATTCGCTCTGTGGTGCGTGAAATCCACAGCATTCTCCCCTCAGCGCAAAGAACCGGTAGCCTGCGCTTGTATTATAGAGTGCCGGGCGGGCAATTCTCTATCACTGCTTACCCGGATAAAATAACCGTGGCCTTGTACCTGACCGAATCTACGGAAACATACCATATCATGAAGCAAGGCGATTCTCTACCGGCGCATGTTCGGGCTCTTCTCAGTATGGCTGCCGATAATTAAATGCAATTTTTTGAAAAAATCTTGCGGATTCGCCAGCGAGATGTGTTAACATAGGTGTAAGGAGATAACTATATGAAAAATAAGACGCGTAACAAGAAAAGCCTGATTGCGCTGCTGATTCTACTGCTATTCTGTGCTGCCTATGTGGCATATGATATTGCAGATTGGGGAACTCCCGTTATCACCGCTCATGTTCCCATCGGAGGTTTTGTTCTTATCTGCATATACCTGGTGTTGCGGCAGATTGGTCTGAAGCGCAATGTGTGTTACGCTATTCTTACGGGAATTTTTGCCGTAACCCTGTTCTATATTCGAACCTATGCGAAAGAAAC
>JAZOMC010000015.1:0-45180 GCA_045653545.1 Akkermansia sp. | reverse complement strand
CCTCAGTAGTCGTGTCCTCGTTCTGAGTATTACCGCTGACGTCGATAGTCTGGGTGGTATCCTCGGTAGTAACCGTATCCCCGCTCTGAGTATTACCGCTGACGTCGATAGTCTGGTTGGTATCCTCGGTAGTAACCGTATCTCCGCTCTGGGTATTGCCGCTGACGTTGATAGTCTGGTTGGTATCCTCGGTGGTAACCGTATCCCCGCTCTGAGTATTACCGCTGACGTCGATAGTCTGGTTGGTATCCTCGGTAGTAACCGTATCCCCGCTCTGAGTATTACCGCTGACGTCGATAGTCTGGTTGGTATCCTCGGTAGTAACCGTATCCCCGCTCTGGGTATTGCCGCTGACGTCGATAGTCTGGGTTTCGTTTGTCACGGGAGAATCCGTATTTTCGGAGTTCAGGGCATACAAGGCAACGCCGGCAGCAGCAAGGCCAAGCAGAATCCACTTCCATCCGAGGGAGGTGGGGACAACGCCGCTGTCTTCCATGTAACCGAGGAAGTGGCGGAGGGAGAGGATGGATTCCAAATCTTCTTTACCTGTGGCATCCTTGAGGCCCAGGCCCCATACGATGGCGAGCCGTTTGTTGTTTCCGCTACCATATATGCGGTAACATTCGGACATTTTACCGGGTCTGGGAAGGGTGAAGGCTTCCACAACACGGCGAGCTTCATCCGGAAGCTGTGTCTCGGCGAGTAGAGCCTTAATTTTGGCACGAAGTTTCACGAGTTCTTCGGCCGGGACATTGTTGAGAGAAGGAGTGGCAGCCTCACTGGTGCTGAGGAGTTCTCTGCCATTTTCTACAATAGAGGCGGTGACAGTTTGGGATTGACTGTCAAAGTCCATGCGAGGCAGAAAGGGCGCAAGCTTATCACGCAGCAGGTTGCTGTGCTCAATGAACCAGAAGTTAGGGCCGTTACGCTCAGTTTTCAGTTCACAATAATGATTGAGGTCAAAACTAAGACCCTTGTTGACGATAGGAGTGATGTTCATGGCGATATCTGTTAATTAGAGGCCAGATAGACACGAGTTGTTCAAAAAATCAGCACAATTGCACATGGCATTTGTTATACGTCATGCCGTTTTCAGAGTTCTTGATTCCCCAGGAGCGGAGGAGTTCTATTTCACCGGTTTGAGCGCCTCTTGCATCCAGAAGCATGTATTTAGCCTCATAAGGTTCGCTCAGGTAGGGCATGAAGAGCTCGTATCCCGCGGAAATCTTCTTGAGGGCTTTGTTCAGGTTTTCAAGGAGAAGTCTGCCGATGTTTTCTGCCTCCTCTGCATCTTTACCGCACTGATACATATGCTCAAAGAAGTAGCGACCGAAGAGGAACAGGGCATTCATGGATTCTTTCTCGAGAGCAGTCGTAAAGTTTTCCGGCGTCTCGCGAGCTGTCTCCACCGCGCAGGTCCAGGTGAGGAGGTTGGACAGCATGGAGAGGAGTCTGAAATCAGGTGTGGCAGAAGTAAGCTTGCACTTCCAGCTTTCCACGAAGGGAGCCAGCGGCTCAATGCTGAGGCAGGAGGGGAGTAAAAGTTCCAGCAGAGGGGCCGTATCAACCTGCTCCTGGGCTACCGGTGCCGGAGCAGTGGAGGCATTGGCCAATTCCTGCTCCAGTACGGCAATCCTGCTTCTGAGGGTGCTGATGAGCTCATCCTGCCCGGCCGGGATGCCGGTAGCGGCTTCAGACATGGCCGTATCACCGGCTTTCTCGTAAACCCTCAGTTTTCTGAGCAGTTCCGTGTTTTTTTCTGAGAGCCTCAGAACTTCATCTTTCGCAGCCTCACATTCCTGCTGCAGCAGCATGGAAGGGCGGCCGGGGCCGCCTTCCTTCTGCAGAAGTTCTGTGATGCCTGCCAGACTCTCCTCGATGAAGGTGAGACGCTGAGTTTTGGAATCCAGCAGCAGCTCCAGTTCCCGAAGGAGCCGGTCGCGCTCTTCATCCGTATCTGATTTTCCGAATAAGCCCATGGTTCCGGAGGCGTTAGGGGTGACTGTTTTAGTGGCTGCTCATGTTGAAGCAGCACTCTTCCATCCAGAAGCCGGCTTCAGAAAGAGTTCTGAGCTGAAGCTCCACGAAACTGGGGTCGAATGTCTCCTCCGGATCAGTGGATTCCACGGATACGAGTTCGATGTCATCCTCATCAATGGCGTACGAATCAGAGCTGTTTTCGTCATAGTACTGCTCCTTACGGCGAATGACGATGGCGAGCTGAGACAGGGGCCTGTCGTTGGCAGGACCGGTCCAGCGCAGCTTGTAGAGGCGCTCCGGCATGGTGTCGTCAGCCATGTACTTCTGGCGGCCGATGTAGGAGCCAATCATGATGCCGTTACCTCTGAAGACGTTTCCGTCCACTTCAAAGGAGCGGCCTTCGTTGGTTTCCTGGTGGGGACCGTTGGGTTCAAGGAAGATACCTTCATCCGCGAAGCCGGCGATTCTGGCGTTCGGTCTCATGAGGCCCCAGTAGTTCTTGCAGGTGGTGTGAGCTTCCCGCTTGTCCTCACGGATGTTCCAGCCGGCACCGAGCAGGTGGTGCTTACCGGCTGTGTACAGCGCAGCACCCACGGCAGTTACCGTCTTGGCGTCGTCGATTCGCTGGTTCTCCGTCATGGGATACCAGGAACCTGCCAGATAATCCTTCATGCGCACAATGCGCTGGGGACGAATGGGCAGGAAGCGGCGCAGAAGTTCCACAACTCGCGGCATTTCGGAAATCTTACCGCTGAGGGTGACCACGTCCACATCATAGGCAGCGGTGAACTTGCCGAGCGGCTCGATGCCGGGGCGAAGCACATCCTCGATGCACTTGTTGATATCTTCCGGCTGATAGCGCAGTCTGTCCGTGGAGCTGATGAAATCATCCGTGCCGATACCCTTTCTGCTGAGGTATTCGTTAAGCTCATTGATGGCGCATTCATCACAACCGCATTCTTCGACGCTGCGGAACTGCTCGCCCTCATCGCTCACGTACACACCGCCGGGGCAGGTGGCTACATCCGTAAGCCACTGGCGTACGATGGGCAGGAAGAGAAGCGTGACAATGCGCTGCCACTTGGCCTTATCCGTCTGGGACTTCTTGGCGCCGGCGTGAACATCACGGAAGATACGCACGAGCTTGTCATCAGACTTTGCATCCAGACCGCGGGCGTCCAAGAAAGCGGGAAGAAGCACACGCTCAATGATGGACTGAGTGACGCTGTCGCCGGCGAAGGTGCTGCTGTCACGGAAGAGCACTTTGTAGCGGAGTGCTACCTGCTCACCGATGGCGTTGTTACGGTACTGAATGATGGTGGTATCCAGCGTGCCGCCGCCGATGTCCACTGTCATGACTCGCACACGAGCGGAGCGGCTGTTGCCATCCTCGCTTTCATTTCTGCCGTAGAGAGAAATCCACTGGTTGGGCTGGAGACGGCGGATTTCCGTGTAAATGAAGGGCAGCTGAGAGGCCACGGCTTCATCCAGTTCCATGCTGAGTTCGGGGCGGCCCTGAGCAGCGATAACCTGGTCACCTGTGCAGGGGGCCGAGGATTCGATGGTCTGGCGGGATTCCATGTGAGCAAGCGTGAAGATGTTCACAGCCTGCTGCCATGCCTGGCGGTAGTATTCGCGCTCCTTGGCAATCCAGCCGGAGGGGAATGTCACGTTCACGCTGCGAAGGCGGCGAGCCGTGTACATATCATCCTTGCGGCGCCACTCCACAGAGGTAATCTGGCGGTAGGCGGATTCAATAATGGAGAGGGCAGACCATACCATCGCGCAGGAGCGGGGGTAGGTCGGCATGGTGGGTACAGCGGAGGGGCGCTGGGCGATGTCCGGATTCTCGAACGGCGGATTCTCAATGTCCCAGTTTCGGCCGTCCATGTACATGTAGCGGCAGATTTGCCCCTGCATGGGCGGCAGTGAGGAGCGGTCCTTCTTGATGGACCAAGGATTAAAGTTCAGGTTCCAGGGCTTTTCGCCGTGAGTTAAGCCATACTGCTCGCGATCCCAGAGGTAACGCTTGGGGGAGCTCATGGAGATGCGCAGACCGCGTCCCATGTCAATGTTGTGCATGAGCTTCTTGGCTTCGCGGCCCATCAGAGCAGGGGATATTTCCACGAACATCTGCGGTACACGTTCGGTGCAGATGTACTGCTCCGTCATCGGCGGAGTATCATTAATCAGGCTCTTGGCCATGGCCAGAAGCCCCTCATCCTTCTTTTCCTGAACGATGGGCTCTATGCGGTACTGCTTACTTGTCTTGAAGGGCGTGGGCTCACCGTCTACGGAGGGGTAATCCCACTCCGCAAACATCGGCTGCTGAATGAGGAACCAAGAGTCCGCAATCTTTTCACCGTGGCTTTCAAACTTCTGCTTTTCTTCGTCCAGATTGGGATATTCCTGTCCGCGGGGGAGGAAGAGAACGTTCTTACAAACGGCGGCCAATGAGCCGTCCGTGGCCATCTCAGGGTTATCTTCCAGAGCCAGTACCACCGTACGGGTGTTACCGAAGTCCACGATTAAATCTACGTCACGTGGGGCTGTGCGTGCCACCTGCCAAATGATGTCCACCGGTTCCAGCGGGATGGTTTTGTCATCCAGTTTCACGGAAAGCATGATGGAGAGAGCATCCTTGGCACTGCCGGCCGGGGTGCGGCCGATGGCTTCCGGGCGGGAGTAGGCGTACGGGCTGAGATTATAGGCTGTACGGTCTTCAGGCATCTCCTCCTTGGCGATTTCACGCTCCTCATAAAGGGTGCCGCGTTCCACGGTGCCGATGTTGGTTTCCACGGCAATCCAGACGCCGAGGTTATTAGCGCCGCCTTTGGAACCGAAGCGGTAGCGCAGCCAGCTGTGAACCTCTTCCTTGGGCTGGGTGGCTTCCTGTTCCGGGGTCAGGGGAACATTACCATTGCTAACGGCCGGAGAACTTGCAGGGCGGGGGCGGTTCTTGTTTACCACGGCATTCTTGGGTACGGCTTCCCATGCGCAGTTGTTGCTTCTGCACATTCTGGCCAGTTTGCCGCTTTGCCCACCATGCTGAGCCAGAAACTCTCTGGGGAAAGCGATGAAGAAGTAATGGTGCCCGGTATTGGGCATTACGTAAAGTTCGTGAGGCATATGAAAAAGGAGTAAGAGTTACTTGTTGTAGATTTCCGTCAGTTCTTTGTCACCGGGCTGCTCTCCGCGCTGTCCAGCCTTACCCTCAGCCTTAATGCGTTCGAGGGTGCAGAGGAAAGGAAGGGTGACGCTCATGTAGTAGATGTCATCCTCTCGCTTGACTTCCTCTCTGGAGAGTATGTTATTCTGGCTGATTTTCTCCAGCATGCTGATGCATTCAGCCTCGGCCTTGTGAGCCTTGTTGCTGGGGAACATGAGCTTGGAGAAGTAGGTGGCAACCAGACGGCGGATTTCACTGCGCTCCACATCATTGAGCGCCACGAGGTTTCTGAGCCACTTGAGGCAGGGGGAGGGATCCAGACGCTCCACGAGATAAGCGATGACGCGTGAGCGGTGCTCAGCATCCGTGAAGCCGAGGGCGGTCTGCAGGGGCTTGCGGCGGGAGGATTCCTGCCAAGCAGCAAGCTGAGTATCCAGATAATCTCTGAGCTCAGACTGTGAAGGTGGTATGATTTCCAGTACCTCCGGTGAGATATCCTGGAAGTCCAGAATCTGTTTGGCGATGTCTACGTCCTTCAGGCCGTCGGGATTATTAGCGATGGCTTGGATGATAGCCTCCAAATCTTCATCGTGTGAGTCTGCTTTCTCGCCGGGCAGGGCTTCAGCCATGCAGGCATGCCACTCACCCGTGAGTCTGGTCATCTTGGAATCCAGTAGCTGGTTACGGCGGGACTTGCCCACCTGTGCAAGTAGGCTGCGGAAGAGGTATACACGGCCGCCGAACTGTCCTTCCTCCATGTCTGCCATGTGGGAGAGGCTCTCTTCTGCGCCCTTGAACTGGCGGCTGAAGTGGGGGTCCGCAAGAATCTGCCGGATGACATCCGCCTTCTCCTCCTTGGTTTCCATCTGAATCTTACCATCGGGGAACATGGGATAATTCACGCTGAAGGTATTCACCACAGCAGGGTCAGCTAGGTCACCCATGCTCTTAAGCTTGCCGAACACGCCGCTGAGACCACTGATGCCGGTGCCGCTGGCCTTCACAACGTTCAGCAGAGAGGCGGAGAATGTGAGAATGAGGTTAATCTGCATCTCGCGGTCGCGGCTGAGAGGGGAGTGGGCCTTACCCATGGACTTGAACCACTGGCGAATACCATTCATCAGCTGTACGGGGTTGGCTGGGTAAAGCGGGCCAGCGGGCATGCGTACCAGCAGAGAGAAGGCGTCAATGTTCAGGTTGCGGGCGCTGCTCACCACGATGGAGGCCGTTTTACCGCGCTTCATAACCTGAGTGAGAGAAAGCATGGGGCGCACACCATTCTCATTTACATAGCTGAAGGAGAGCTTATCATTCGTGAGGCGCTCGGCGTTCTTGTGCTCATTGGCCACACCGGGGAAGTCCACCAAATCTGCCTTCTGGAGCAGTTCGTAAACGGCAGGGTGGGATTTTGCCATGATATCGCTGCGCAGCGGTACCATGATGAGGGAGACGAGGCCCTGACCGAGCGCGAAGTCCACATCGCTGGTGAAGAGGGGGGCATTGCCGCCCTTCACAATGGCGACGTCACCATTGCCCAAGTCCTTGAGGTTGCATGCATTCACAAGGGAACGCACGTATTCGGACTCATTGTAGTACACCGCGGAGGCGATGTTGAGCATGAGGGCGCCGATTTCTATACCGCAGTAGATTTTCTTGCTGCTGAGGCGAGCGCGGGTTTCACGCAGGCGCTTGTAGAGGTCTGTCATGTTACTCCAGTTATCCCAAAGCAACTCGGCCGCAAATTTCATCACGCATTCCACGCTGGAGCAGAGAACATCGTGATTCAGCAGGTTGCTGCGGCGGTCCTGCCACTCACTGCGCAGGTTGACGTAGCGCGGCAGGTCCATGTCGATGAGAACGTCCACCACATCCAGCACTTCCGAGAGCAGGCGGAAGGCATCCTTGTCCGGCTTGCCGCCTACGTAATCCTTGACAAGCTTCTGCACGATGGCGGGCAGGTCATCCGGGCGAAGGTGCACCTCCTTGTCATCCACCTTAGCGATGGTCTCGCTCAGGTAACCCACGGCAAGGGAAAGCAGAACTTCGCGGTCATCCGCAAACTGAATCTCAACAGGATACTCCTTGTACTTCACCGTATCGGTTAGATGGAAACGCGTCACGCAGCCGGAGGCGTCAGCACCATGTGAGTACGGATTCAGCACGGCCACGGTGCCCCCCTTATTGTCACCGCTGAAGCGGGCAGGTGTGTTATCCCAGCTCAGGGCGCTTCCTTGTCCATCCTCGGAGGCGCCGGCGTCAATGAACTGAGCCAGCAGGGTAGACTTACCACTCTGGGATGGGCCCCAGAGTGCAATGGTGGGCTTGCTGTATGTGGTGCGAGCGGTCTCCACGGACTGCATCTCGGAGGCTATGCGCAGGATGCGATCCAGCCATCCACCGCGGGAAAGAGCATAAGCACCCTTACGCTTTATCCCGTGATTCCAATACCAGTCAATTAAGGTATTTTTGATGTTCTTGTCGAGAATCATATGTATTTATAGTGAGTTGTTTATTATTGAAAAATTCCGCCGATGGGTTGGTACTGAACCGGAGCGAACTGTTGTTCTTTGCTTTCCGGGGCAATGGCCGGAGAGGAAGTGCCTTTCAGGCGCATAAGTTCGCGCTGAAGCATCTCCAGTTCGTTATGGAGCTGATTACATTTGTTTGTTTCTGCTGTAAGCTTTCTTTTTAAATCATTTTCAATGACCGCAATGCTTTGAACCGGAGGCTGGCTATTTAATTTTGCGGTAGCCTCTTCCAGCTGCTGCTCCAGCTGTAGTATGCGTTCATCCGCCGCGGCTTTTGCTTCCTCCATGGCTGCGATTTGTTCATCCGTCGCAGCTTTTTCAGCCTCCATCGCGGCGATTTGTTCATCCGCTGCGGCTTGTTCGGCCTCCATGGCAGCGATACGTGCATCCGCAGCAGCTTTTTCAGCCTCCATCGCGGCGAGGCGTTCATCCGCGGCAGCCTTTTCAGCCTCCATCGCGGCGATTTGTTCATCCGCAGCAGCCTTTTCCGCTTCCATGGCTGCGAGGCGTTCATTCACCGCGGCCTTTTCAGCCTCTATGGCGGCGATACGTTCATTCGCCGCGCTCTTTTCCGCTTCCATGGCGGAGACTCGCTCATTTGCTGCGGCTTTTTCCGCCTCCATGGCGGCAAGGCGTTCTTCCTTCGTGGGGCCTGCGGGCTCGGCCGCTTTAAGCTTACTGATTTCGCACTCGAATTCAATCAACTTGTTGATAATTTTGGACTTAATCATTTCTGAATAGTCCGCGAAGGCATATGCCATATCCGCAAGCTTGTTCTTGGCTCTGAGGTTGTCAAGCTCTTCACCGCGCATGATAATTATATCCTGCAGCTCGTATACATCCAGCTCGCTATATTGACTTTTTGCTGCGTCGATATCGAAATCCATGATTATCCAGAAGTTAATTAAAGGTGATGAAAGGTGAAGTGTCAGAGGGCAGAAGAAATATTCTGGGTAACCTGCCGACCATTTGGCAGGCGAAGGGTGAAAGCTGTTGCGCCGGGTGACATGGTGAAGTCCATTATGGCCGGAAGCGCTTCATGGAAGGGGACACCACTGACAGGTTTAACAGGGATGCCGTTACTGTCAATAATCTCTGCGCCTTTGCAGAGAATGATTCGTTCCGATGCTGCTTCCGCAAATATTTCCTCTTCCTTCCGCATGTCAGCCGCGAGTTTGAGGTCCCAGAGGTCCTGGCTCGGGATGTCAGGACCGGAGCTTGAATTCAGATCATCGAGCTCACTGAAGGCGAGGGCGGCAGGGCTGCCCGGGAGGCTCAGTTCTCGGCCTAGGCCCAGAAGAACGAACTTGGTATATCCGCGTTTGCCTTCGCTCATTTCCCGGCAGATGTTTTTGCTGAGTGCTTTAACTTCCTCTAAATCATCGATTTTGCCATTAGTCAGGAAGATGCAGATAAGCCAGCCGTGGGGATTGAAGTGATTCAGGAAATAGCGAATGGCCGGTGCGAGGCATGCGCTCTGACCAGCATTCGCCGGAAGGGTGAAAGAATACGTTTCAGCAGCGCGGCGGTCAAGCTCTCCGATTTCCTGAACTTCTGCGCCCTCGCAGCCGCAACGGGGGGCGTCCTTTTTGCCTAGCCCGAAATAGATAGCAGAAGTTTTTCCTTCCCTGTCAAAACCGGCAAGAAATGATGCCATTTTTCTGGCAACCGGCTCTACGCAGTTCGGAGAATTAATGCCCCCGAATAAATCACTCACTGTGCGCGGCCCTCCATATATATCAGCCATGGAGCTTGAGCCATTAATCGCTATGCCGGTTTGAGCATGCTCCAGAATAGGCCGCATCAGTACATACGCCTTCACTCTTACGGTTCCGTCCTGCATTTTCCATGCATTAACTTCACCGAAAGTGTCTTGTATCAGGTTTGAGGCGAGCTGTGCCATCTGCTATAAATGATGAGGCTTGAAGAGGATAACTTCTGGGATGATATCATTCGTGATAATACCTTCCAACCCCTGATATGTCAAGGGATTTTTGTGAGCGCAGAGCTGAAAACTGATTGCGTCAGAAAGTGTTCTCTGACAAGAGTGACTCAAAAACTATCCGTTTTGTTCAGCGGTAGTCGTGTTTTTTTGGGAGTTATGCCCAAAATGGAGCAAGTTAAGGCTATAGGGACGTTTAAAATCAGCGCCGGAAAGGTTAGATACATGCCATCTTCATTCGGTGAGGGGCATATGATATACCAGAGTAGGCACGTGAGCAGGGGCAGTAGTAGGCAGATATACGTTGAGCTCAGTTTGCTGATTCTTTTTCTCTTGCGAAGGCTCAGCAAATACGGTACTCCGCACAGGAGGGCCGGCATGACTAGCAGCACATGCAGCAAGGCTGTTTCGGCATATCTTTGCCATTCGTTGGCGCCGTGGTACATCTTATCCGGGTATGTGGCAGGGCTAGGGCTGCGGCCTGGCTCTAGGGTCCCGGATTCGGTCATGTACAGGCAGCGGCCATCCCGGAGCTGAATGAGCCATGGTGTGCAATCCAGAGTATATTCCGGCAAATCACTCTGGACGATGAGCTTTTCGCTGCGCTTGTAAACGCAGCTGACGGCGGCGGTTCCACCTTCGCGGGAGATTGCTCTGTTAATCTCCGCGTAGTGTTTGTGGGGGAGTTCGGCTGGCGTGAGCCGGAGATTGCTCAGTGCAGTTTGTATCCATTCATCCGAAGCGGGGAAGGAGAAGTACACCGGGCGCCATTCTTGGAGCTCGTGATCATAGCCATTCGGGTGGAATATCAGGCGCTCCGGGGAATCCCCCAGCCAAGGTGCTGCTGCGGAAGCCCATGCCTGTTCGGCCGCCAGATGCTCCAGCAGGCGGATGCCGCTGCTGGCGCACAGGTAGAATATGAGTGGCACAAGGAGACTATATCGCAGAATGGTCTTCACGCGGCAGGAATTAGGGCTGTGTATACTGGCGGATGAGGGCCTCGGGGGAGGGGGCTCTTCCAAGGAATTCACGGATTTGCTCCGCTGCGGGGATGCTGCTGCCGCGGTTCAGAATGGCCCGGCGATACGCTGCGCCGGTGGCCGGATTCAGTATGCCTTCCTGACGGAAGCGGCTGAAAGCGTCCGCCGCCAGCACTTCGCACCATTTGTAGGTGTACAGGCAGGCTGCGTATCCCTCCGAAAAGACGTGGGTAAGCGTGCGGAGCTCACTCGGGGGCTGTACCGTGTACGGGAACAGCCAGGGCCCTACGATTTCGTTTGTTACCTCATCCAAGGGGCGGCCGCGGTAACGCTCCATATAGTGCATGTGGAGCTCTAAATCCAGCTTGGCCGCCAGTAGCATGCGCATGTGAGATTCGATGGGGTTGCTCCCTCGTGAGGCTGCCAGTTGTTGGGCCAGTTCAGCGGGGAGGGGCTCGCCGGTTGCGTGGTGGAAGGCAAAGGTGGCGAGAGCTTCCGGCTCCCAAATCCAGTTTTCCTGCAGGTGGCTGGGCATTTCCACGAAGTCTCGCTCCACTTCAGCGGTGCAGTGAGGCCTGATTTCTCCGTGTCCGAGCATCATATGCATCAGATGTCCGAACTCATGGAAGAGCATGTAAAGGTCGCCGTGGTGCAGCAGTTGCTGGCGGCCGGGAGTGGGCGGCGCAAAGTTTGCCACGAGTGCAGCCAAGTGCGGCTCACCTACGCTGCCGTCAGCGGCGGGGGTTCCGTCCCTCAGCGGTATGCACCAAGCCATGGAGCGCTTGCCTTGGCGTTTGTAGAGGTCCAGATAGAAGCTGCCCAAGTGTGTGCCGGTTTCAGCATCTTTTGCCGTGAAGCAGCGTACACTCGGGTGCCAGACTTCCACGCAGCCTTCCGGGCAGGTTTCCCCCGGCTTGATGCAGACACAGGGTAGCTCTTCAAACTTGAGGCCAAGCAGGTTGCTCCAGATGTTTAGTAGGCCATCAAGGACTTTGCTTTCTTGCAGATAGGGGGTGATGGCTCTGACGTCGAACTGGTTGCGCTGAGGGGGGAAGTGGCGGTTCAGATAGGCCGTATCCCATGGGTTCACGGTGGTGAGCTCCTGCCCGCAGGCTTGGGAATAGCGTTGCATTTCGGAGGCCACATAGGCATCCCACGCGGGTTTGCTGCGCTCCAGCAGGTCATTAATGAAAGCGAGTGCGGCTTCTCCGCTGCCCATCATGCGGTGGGCTGCTTCCATATCCGCGAAGTTTTTGTACCCTCGCAGGTTGGCCAGCTCGTGGCGCAGCTCGAGTATGCGTGCGATAATCGGCTCCGTATCTAGCGTGCGGGATGTGCCTGCTGAGGTGACGCCCAGCCAGCAGCGGCGGCGGGTTTCCGGTACTTCACAGTATTGCAGCACAGCATTGGCAGGTGCGGTGTACAGGTTGATGAGCCATGCCGGTTCCTCAGGAGTGGCGAGGCCTCTCTGTTGAGCCTCTTGGGCGGCGCGGTTCATCCAGCCCTGAGGCATGCCTTTAAGTTCCTCGGGGTCAGTGATAACGAGTTCCCATACCTGAGGGGACACTTTGGCGTACTGGCTGAAGCGGAAGCCGAGCTTGGTTAGCTCCAGCTCAATCTGTGCTTTTCTGGCCTGCTGCTCCGGGCTGAGGAAGATACCGCTTTCGGTGAGCTGAGCCATGGTCTGCTGCACGAAGCGCTGTTTAGCCGGGCTTAGTTCCTGCACCCAGGGCGCGGAAGCTGCATTCCTGAGCACTTCTGCGATACGTGCCGTATACGTGCCATCCGCGCGGAAGGCGGTGGTTTCCTGCATCAAAGTCTCCATCATGTGCTGCATCTCTCTGTCCCCCAGGGTGAGGTGCAGGTGGTAGACGTAGTTCATGGCTTGCTTGAGGTTTTCATCCGCCTCATACAAAGCGAGGAAGGTATTCTGGAAAGTAGCGGTTTCCGGGGTGACGGCTGCGATGGCGGCGTAACGCTCACGAGCCTCCGCGATGGCGATTCGGACATCATGCAGCGCCTGCTGTGGCGTCATGCGTGACCATGCAGGGTATAGAGCCGTGCGGAAGAAGGGCGTTTGCTGGGCCTCCGCAGCGGCTATTGGCTGAGGTGCGGGCTGCTCAGCAGGAAGAAGAGGGGATAACCCGAGCAGGGTACTGATGAGGATAAGAGCTGAGGTCTTCATGGCGTGGGGGAGGATTGTGGTTGGTAACGGCGCATGAGCGCCTCGGGGGTGGGCTCGCGGCCCAGAAAATCACGAATGAGTTCGGCTGCGGGGACGCTACCGCCCCGGTTCAGGATGGTGCTGCGATACTCTGCGCCGATGGCGGGGTTTAGCAAGCCTTCTCTGCGGAAGCGCTCAAAGGCATCCGCCGCCATGACTTCGCACCACTTATAGGTGTACAAGTTGGCTGCGTAACCATCGGATACACAATGAGTCAGGGTGCGCATGACGCTAGGCGGCTGCTGACTGTAGGGCATGCTCCAAGGAGCGAGAATCTCGGCGGAGGCTGCATCCAGCGGGCGCCCTTTGAACTTTTCATCGTAGTACATGTTCATCTCCAAATCCAGCTTGGCGGAGCAAAGCATGTAGATGTGCTGCTGGATGGGAAGATGGTTCAGGCTGGCCGCCAGCATGTCTGCGAGGTGGCCGGGGATGGGCTCTCCGGTTTCAAAGTGGCTGGCAAAGGTGCTGAGAACTTCCGGGCTCCAAATCCATGTTTCCATCAGATGGCTTGGAAATTCCACGAAATCGCGCTCCACGCTCATGGCATTATGCGCGCGGAGTTCGCCATGAGCCAGCATGATGTGCATCAGATGCCCAAACTCGTGGAATAGTGTGTATAAATCATGATGCGTGAATAAGTGCGGATGCCCCTCTTGCCTTGGCGGAGGTGTGAGATTGGCGCACAGGCATGCAAGGTGCGGGGTGCCCACGCCCCCGGCAGGAGACGGATTCCCGAAGCGTAGGGGCATGCACCAAGCTTGGCTCCGCTTATTCCGGCGCGGGTATAAATCCAGATAGAAGCTGCCTAAGTGGGCCCCGCTCTCAGTATCATATGCCGCAAACACGCGCACCTGCGGATGCCATACTTCCACATGATTCTCCGGGTAAGCCGCGCCTCTGGCCACGCAGGCTGTGGGCAGCTCCTCAAAGCGTATGCCGAGCATGCCGGCCCAGAGCTTCATTAGGCCGTCCAGTACCCTATCTGCCTGCAGATAGGGGGTGAGGACAGTGGCATTGAATGCTGGTGCGCGCCCCGGCAGCATGTCATCATAATATGCTTCATCCCAAGGATTAATCTGCTGCAGCGGCCTGCCGTACAGCCGGGAGTGGCGGGCGAGTTTTTCTGCCACATAGGCGTCCCATGCGGGTTTGCTGCGTGCCAGCATATCATTCACAAAGGCCAGCGCGGCTTCCGCATTTCCCATCATTCGGGTTCGGGTCTGCAGGTCCGCATAGTTCTTGAAGCCGAGCAGCTGTGCTTTTTCCTGCCGCAGTTCCATGATGCGCGAGATGATGGGCTCATTGTCCGCCATGGCATGCATGGTGCCGGCGGAGTGAACGCCTATCCAGCACTTGCGGCGTGTTTCTTCCACTGTGCAGAGGCTCAGCACTTGTTGAGCGCTGTGAGCTGTCACCAGCCAGGCCGGATTTTCCGCTGAAGCGCTGCCCTGTGCAATCGCTGCTGCGGAGGCCTGTTGCATCCATTGGGCTGGCATGCCGTGCAGTTCGCTCTGGTTTGTGATGAGCAGCTGCCAGCGTGAGGTTCCTTGGGCGGCGTAGGAATTAAAGATGTAGCCGAGCTGTTTGAGTTCCTGCTCGATTTCAACCAGCCTTGCTCTCAGCTCCGGGGCGAGTGTTACCCCGGAGAACTGCATGTCATCCAGAATACGCCGGGCAAAACGTTGTTTTGCGGGGCTTAGCTCCTGCATGAAGGGGGCTGCAGCAGCTTGTTGTAATACGGACCATATTCGCGCAGGACTCGGGCGGCTTTTTTCATGTTCCACTATGGCATTCCCCATGGCGTTCATGACTCGTTGCCATGTGGGATGGCTGGCTACATTTGAGATATGATAGAGAAAGCTCTGTACTTGGCGCAAGTTCTCATCAGATTCATAGCAGGCCAGAAATGTGTTTTCAAAAGTCATTTCATGCGGCTGCAGCTCAGCGATGGCTGCTTGCTTGCGTGCCGCTTCTTCCAGCGCAGAGTGTACATCACGCAGCGCTCGCTGCGGTGTCATCTGTGACCAGCGCGGGTACTGCTCCGTGCGGAAAAATGGGTGAGCCTGCAGCTCTGCCATCGGCTGAGCGACCGGCTGAGCCGGGCTCATGCCTATGAATAGAAGAGGCAGAAGGAGCAGGTGTCGTATTGCCATGGGCTGAGCAGGGAATTAGGTCCTCATACGGACCAGGGAGAGGCGTTGTAAGCGGCGTCTGCCGCAGAGCTGACGAGCATGCGTACGCGGTCTACGTCTGCCACGCGAAGGAAGCCGCGCGGTGTGCGGGTTTCAGTACGCTCATCATAGTCGTGATCGAAGATGACATCTCCGCTGCCATTGGGCTCTTCATTTACCTTCTGAATCATGCCGAGCATCAGGGGCCATTCCTGCAGCTCTCCGGTGGTGAGGAGTACCACGGCACGTTTAGCTGTGAGCAGGTAAAGAGGGGCCGCTGCTGCGGCTGGGGCAGGGTGAGGACGGCCTCCGAAAAGTCCCTTCAGCTTAGCCATAAAGCCTTCCGGTTGCACGGCCGCTATTGTCGGGGCTGTGGACAGGGGCTTGCCGACCCACAGTAGTTCCTCCTGCGGGCGCAGGATGGCATGTACACGGGCCTGTTCATCGGCAGTGAGTGTGTTCATGCATAGAAGCCTAGCAGATAAGGCGTGTGGTGTCAATGTTTTGTTGCGCGTAAATGAGCCAGCGTGAGGGATTCTTCTTGCCAAGTATGAGGCGTTTCTGTATAATGAGTTCCGTTAACTTTAGAACTACCATGCAAGAGAAAAAAATACCAACGCCCCGTAAAGTGAATAAAGTAGTCATGCCCACCGGCATCGGTGGCATGCTTATGGTAACGACGGATTCCGTCCCCGGGCGTGAGATTACCAAGACAATAGGCCTCGTAATGGGCAGTAGTGCTCAGGTGCTGGGGATTTCCAAAGGGCTGACAGCCGGGCTGGGGCAGATACTGGGTGGCGGTGATGTGCCGGACTATAATGCACTGCTGCAGACTGCGCGTCAGACGGCACTGAGCAGGCTGATGCAGCAGGCTGCTGCGCTTAGGGCTAATGCCGTGGTGGGCTTGCGCTTGACGACTTCCGATATCGGGACGGGCGTGGCTGAAGTATGCGCGTACGGTACGGCTGTGAAACTTGCAGATGAATAAAGTGATAGAAAAATTACTCCGACGAGAAGGGGCAGAGCTATTTTTTTCCTTCCTTCATCATCCGGATTACAGCTATTGTATCCACTGGGCTGAGGCTTGCTTGGCGGTGTACAGGGAGAAGACGATGATGGCGGCTGCCAGCATGAGGCCGAACGCCATTCGGTGGCACTTATGCAGCGCAGCGTCGCTTAAATCGCGATTGCACAGTGATATGACGAGCGCAATCAGGTAAGAGGGCAGGGTGCACAGCGGGGCAAACAGAACAAAGGCCATCCCTTCGCCGTCATTCATGTGGGTCATGGTCGCAGCGCCGAGTGCCGCAAACCATGAGCCGAAGAGTTGCAGAACCCCCCAGCCGAATATTCGCATGATACGCGCATCCTTATTGTTGCTCAGCATGAAGAAGATGCCGCCTATGCCGGCGCCGCATATTATGAAGAACTTGAGAAAATAGCCGAGCAGACGGTAGTCGCCCCAATATATACCGGATAGGGTGCCGACGAGCCATTGTACGCAAACCGGCCCGAGCAGCACCATTGCCAGCAGGATGAGTGTTGAAAACGTCAGGAGCTCTTCTTTCTTCATAGGGGGTAAAGTTTTGTTCGGTCGTTTTAGTCGGCTGAATCTGCAGTCGGTTGAGAGCCGGTGACGTGAGCCACAAAATCGGCGTAGTCCTGCTCGAAAATCAGGGAATTGTGGTCACTGGTCTGCACTTGTTCAAAGCCATAGTGGCGCGAGAAGGCTGCACCCTCGGGGGTAACATTGTCGGTAATGATACGGCGGCAGCGCTGCTGTACCGGTTCGTATTGTTCCACGGCGAGGCTGAGCAGGTGTCGGGTGAGCCCCAGCCCCCGGTAGGAGGGTTCGGTGAGCACGCAGCACAGGAACATGTGCAGCGGTTCATCGCTCTCCGTTTGTGGGTCGACCAGCCCCTCCAGGGTGAGAGTGTGGTCGTTGAACTGACCGGCGCGCAGGGCGTCGTATATCTCTGCTTTGACCGGGAAAAGGTTGACAAAAGCCACTATCTGCTCCCCCATGGCAGCGGCGATGGTGGTGGCGGGGTAGCGCTTATACCAGCGGTAGGCTTCTGCCGGCGGGGTGATGTTGTCCTCGCCGTAGTATTGTGCCTCGAGCGCCGCCATTTGCTCGAAGTGCTGTTCCGTCAGCTCGTCTACAATGTAGAGCGATGGGGCTTTTTTGGCCAGGAGATAGGAGAGCGCAGCCGCTGCAAAAAGCGCAGCACACACGGTGGTAGCCAGTACCTGTTTGGCTTTTTCAATATCGCCCTCGGGGCCACTGCCAATGATGAAATAGGCGGCAAAGGCGGCTGCCAGTCCAAGCAGCAGTACGATGGCTGCAGTCTTGTTTGCTCTCCAGAACATGTTTGCGGTGTATGGGAAAAGCGCGCAGGCATACACCTGCGCGCTGAGTTAAGTTGGTTAGGCTGATTAGTAATTCTGGGCCAGAATGGCGAAGTGAGCCTGCGGGTGGTCACACACGGGGCATACCTCGGGAGCCTTCTTGCCGATGCAGATGTGGCCGCAGTTGGCGCACTGCCAGATGGTGTCACCCTCGCGGGAGAAGACGATGCCTTCTTCGATGTTGCTGAGCAGCTTGCGATAGCGCTCTTCGTGCTCCTTTTCAATGGCGGCTACACCCTCCATCTTCTCAGCGATTTCGTCAAAACCTTCGGCGCGAGCTTCCTCGGCGAATGTTTTGTACATGTCCGTCCACTCGTAGTTTTCGCCGGCAGCGGCATCTGCCAGATTGGTCATGGTGTTAGGCACGCTGCCGCCATGCAGATACTTGAACCACAGCTTGGCGTGCTCCTTCTCATTGTGGGCTGTCTCTTCGAAGAGCTTGGCAATCTGTACGTAGCCGTCCTTCTTTGCGCGGGATGCGTAGTAAAGGTACTTCGTGTGTGCCTGGGATTCACCGGCAAAAGCGGCGGCCAGATTTGCCTCAGTCTTGGTGCCTTTAAGGTCTTTCATAATGCTGTATTGTGGTGTATGAATTTCTCCGCTACTTCAGCGGCTGTGCGTAATATAGCATGGAAATTTTAAAAAGGCAAGATTAAAATAATTCTAAAATTTGTTACGGGCGCTGTTTCGGGTAGGTGATGGGGCACTATCAGCGGTGCGTTCGGTTAAGATGGTGGCAAAAAAAATCAGCACACAGTGTTGGCTGTGTGCTGATAGTGAAAGGATGGCAGTATGCCCGATTACATCTTGAAGTGTTCGCCCAGATAGATTTTGCGGGTCTTGGGGTCATTCGCAATCTCTTCAGAGCTGCCTTGCTTGATGACCTTGCCTTCGAAGAGGATGTAGGCGCGGTCCACAATGCCGAGGGTTTCGCGCACGTTGTGGTCCGTGATAAGGATGGAGAGTCCATCCGTCTCACGCAGGGAGGCAACGATGTGCTGAATATCCTGCACGGCGATGGGGTCCACACCGGCGAAAGGCTCGTCAAGCATGAGCAGGGTTGGGTTACTGGCCAGAGCGCGAGCGATAGTCAGACGGCGTTTCTCACCACCGGAGAGCTGAATGGCCTGGCTGTTACGCAGTTTGGTGATGTTGAAGCGCTCCAGAAGCTCATCAGCCTTTGCCTTTTTCTGCTTGGAGGTGAGGTCCTTGCGGGTCTCCAGAATGGCCATCAGGTTCTCGATGACGGAAAGCTTGCGGAAAATGGATTCTTCCTGCGGCAGGTAGCCCATGCCGAGGCGGGCGCGCAGGTGCATGGGCAGGCCGGAAACGTCCCGTCCGGCGAACATCACGCTGCCGGCGTCAGGGCGCACCAAGCCGGCCACCATGTAGAAGGATGTGGTCTTACCGGCACCGTTAGGCCCCAGAAGGCCTACGATTTCACCGGCGTGTACCTCCAGACTCACATTATCTGCGACTTTGCGCTCGTTGTAGGATTTGCACAGCCCCTCGGCTTTCAATAAAATCTCTCTGTCCATAGAAAAAAGTTATCAGTCGTTTTAGTTATCAATCTGGTCACGGACGCGTGTGGCTGAGGTGCTTTGCCGTGCGCCGCTGATACGCACATTATTGTTACGATCCACTACTACGCGAGCACCACCACCAGAGGCGATGTGAGTGTTGCGAGCATCTTGCAGGGTGACGCGGTTTCCGCTGAGAATTTTGGTGCCGGTGGCGCCGTCAATGTTGAGCCTGTCACCGGTGGCTCTCAGCATGCGGCCGGAGCTATCTTTACCTGCGATGGCGACATTACCTTCAGCCGTGGCAATACGTACTCCTGCCATCTCATTATTCTGATGGGCGTCAGGCGGGAGTAATTCCACATGAATGGGGCCTGTACACTGCATGGAACCTTGCGGTGTCTGAACAGTACCACCCCTCAGGGTATCGGCCATTCTCAGGCCTGCATAATTGAACACGAGGTGAGGATAACGCGCCATGGCGGGGCGGTTCTTCTCCTCCGGGCCGGGATAGAGCGAGAGCTCCAGTTCACCATTTGCGGAAAGTCTGCCGCTATCGGCACTCATCCGGGCGCGCGGGCCGAGGTGTATTTTGCCTGCATCGCGGTTCAGGGTAAGCGTTTCCGTACAAGTGGCAATGGTGGGCGTCTGTTTGCCCGGGAGTTCTACGGTGAGCTGCTCACCCAGCATGGTTAAATCACCATTAGTGGCGAGATTAAGGGTGGCCGTTCCGTTCTCTGATGTGGCAGCGAGTTTGTGGCCGTTGTAACGGAGTTCTGCAGTATTACCCGCGGTGGCTGTAAGAACGGCTTCCGCTGTCAGGAGATTGATGTCCGCCTCATCCGCAGTAATGTAAAGTCCTTCCTCCTGCTCGCTGTTGCTGTGCAGAATACTGAGCCCGCCTGTAGCGCGTATGCCGGCGATATCTTTGTATCCCGCAATGGCCAGATTCAGCATACCGGTCTTCTCCTGTTGCGGGGTGGATGCTTCTTCATCCGGCTGGAGCAGGATATCCACTCGCCCGCGAGCGTTGACTTTGCTGAGGGCATCCTCTGCCGTAAGGCCGTTTGGCAGGCTGATGGTATGCGTGGCTGCTGTGAATGTGATGAGACCGGAGGTGCTGAATGTGCCCGGAAGGGCTGCAGCATCTTCCTCCGCGCCGGGACGAGCGTATACGCCGTGGATGGCGTCACCTTGTAGGGTAATATCGCCATTGCCGTCCAATTTCAGGAAGCCATTTGTGCAGAGTCTCTGCTCACCGTATACGAGAGATGTTTCTTCGCCGCTGACGTTGACTTCACCGGTGGCGCCGTCATATACGAGCTCATCACCGTGAACTTCTGAGGCAGGGCGGCCGTCAACCGCAGGGCGGGTCATTACAACTTTTCCACGAGCCGTGCCGGATTCTACCCCTTCAATCGTCATGCCGGTAAATTGCGGCATGAAGTCCGAGCTTGTTGCGCTCTGCTTCACTACGAGCTTCAGTGCGAGGCTGTCTTCGGCGGAAATGGTGCCGTCCGGAGTGCTGAGGCTGGTGGGGCCGGTAAAGTGAAGTGTGTGAGTCTCTGCCCGGTAATAGGCCGTGCCGTTCTTGTTAATCAGTGTGCTAGTGCGGCCTTCGCTGTCCACCCACTGCATGTCAATGGTGCCTGCGCGGAAAAGAATGTCTCCATTCGTATCAGCGAGGATGGCAGCCGGTGTGTCCTGTGCGGAGGTGAGGAGAAGATGAGACTCTTCGTTGGTGATAGTGAGGCGTGAAGCGCTTTCGTTAGCAGCTTCCAGATATATCAGGTTTTTAATGGCGTCCACTATGGCTGTGCCGGCGCTGATGCTGGCCGGTTTGCCCTGTTCTTCCGTCAGGATGAGGGTATGTTCTGGCTCTTCCTCCTGTACAGGCTGTGTCGTCGGTTGCTGGGTGGCGGACTGGCGGGATGAGGAAGTCTGGGCCGCTCTCGCTGCCTCATTCTTCGAACGCTGCGGAAACTGGATGTAGAGTCTATCCTCGCAACGCAACTCCAAGCGGGAGTCAGCCACGCGAACATTGTTCAGGTACACCAAGCGGGACTTATTCGCGTCAAAGAGCATGCCGCCATCTGCTACGGCCACAGTCTCTGTGCCATTACGCTCCGGCATGGAGGTATCCGGCGTTTCTGTTGGTGTCGGCAGTGAGCCAACGAGACTGATGATAGCTTCATCAGCCGCTTGTCTGTTAAGCTGCAGCTCGTTCAGAGTCTGCATGCGTTCCTCCATGGCTTGCTGCAGCTCTGGAGGCGTAGCTGCAGAGGCTGACACGGCGGCCAGTAGGCATAAGACGGCGCGCAAAGGTTTCATCTTTCCCCGGTTTTTCGGTTGAATGCTGAGCTATTCACGGTGGTGCGAACCGGCCCGCGCAGAATGCCCATATTTGTCTTTGTGCTGAAAATGACGCCTGCACCGCTAGCTGTGAATCGGGTGCTGTCCACCTCTGCGCTGTCAGCCGTTGTTACGGCTGATTTACTGAAATCATAATCTGCTCGGGGGCATAATACGGTGGTGATTTCGCCGTTTTCTGCATAGAGCTTAGCGCGGATGCCGGTGAATCTGATTTCAGAGCGAGTGAGGATTTCCAGCAGCTCCGACATCAGCAGGGCTGATACGCGGTGATTTTCATAACGTGGCAGGGAAATGCCCCTGACCTTACTGCCGGGAGGCAGTAGCTGCAGGCCAGGGAACTCGTTACCTACCAAATCATCCTCCGGCACTTTTCCCACAGCTGTGGAGGCAAGTGCCGTAAGGGCGCAGAGGGTGATAAGGCTGTGCTTCATTAGGACATCTGGTCGTATGCCTTGCGCACGAGCTGCATATTGGTCAGCACGCGCTCCAGATCATCCAGGCGTACCTGGTTCGGGCCATCGGACATGGCGTTGTCAGGGTCACTGTGAACTTCCATGAAGACGCCATCGATACCAGCAGCCATGGCTGCATTAGCCAGCACGGGAGCCAGCTCACGGTCACCACCAGTGGCGCCGCCAAGGCCGCCGGGGCGCTGTACGGAGTGGGTGGCGTCAAATACTACGGGGCAGCCAAACTGGCGCATCCAGTACAAGCCGCGCATATCTACCACGAGGTTGTTATAACCGAAGGTGGTGCCGCGCTCGCAGAGCATGAACTTATCACAACCGAAGGCGTGCATCTTTTCGCAGATGTTCTTGCAATCCCAGGGAGCAAGGAACTGGCCTTTCTTGATGTTTACGGGGCGGCCGGTCTTAGCGCAGGCTTCCAGCAGGTCGCTCTGGCGGCACAGGAAAGCAGGAATCTGCAGCAGGTCCACATACTGGGCGGCGTATTCTGCCTGCTCTTCGGTATGCACGTCCGTTACTACGGGAATCTGCAGTTCCTTGCCGATCTCGGAAAGAATGCGGCAGCCTTCAGCGATGCCGAGGCCACGGAAGCTCTTCACGTTGGTACGATTGGCCTTGTCATAGGAGGCCTTAAAGATGAAGGGAACGCCCATGCGGGTGCAGATTTCCTTAATGCTGCGAGCCATCTGCCAAGCGAATTCTTCGTTCTCAAGAGAGCAGGGCCCGAGCAGATAGAAGGGAGCCTTGCCGCCGATTTCTACGTTCTGAATGAGGAAGGACATGAGTAAAAGTGTGTTTAATGATGCGTATATTATGCCGTAAGTCCGGCGTGAAGTCAATGAGATTCCTGTATTTTCTTCTTTCTTTCCTTGAAAAACAGGTCAGAGATGGTCAATATCAGGAGAGTAGCAGCAGTCTGACCGGGTTATACAGCAGGGCTCGCAGCGCTGCGGCGATGCGGTTTGCTTCCTGTTCCGGCAGAGTGGAGGCTGCGTAAAAGGTGTATGAGAGGGTGTTTTTGTACTTCTCATCGGCGCCGGCTCGGATGGCGTCTTTCTCACGGCTGCCGCGCGCGAGCATGGCAAAGCCGGGGCGATTGCCGGACTGGAGGCCGGCTGCCACTTGGTCTCGTGAAGTGTGGGCGTCACATACGATGATATGAGGCGCAAAGTTTTCGGGGACCGGTTGAGGTGAGGCTGTTTCCTTAGCTATGCGGTAAATGCTCTTGTTCTGGGCATTTTCGATGGCCGTGACTGTGTTGCCTTTGTGCTCGAAAAGCATAACGTCAATTTTACCGGAGGGATCCAGCCATGAGGGGCAGGTGGAGCAGGCTTTTACCGCGGCCCTGATAATGTAATCAAAAAGAGAATAGCGATTCTCCAGCAGTTTCTCACACTGCACGGCGATGGGCATGCTGATGGCGACGAGGGCGCTCATATCCACCTCGTCATCATAGATATAATAGCCGTCCTTGGCCTCGCGGGTGGGCTGGGAGGCGGGGTCTGCCAAAATGGTGCCGCCGCGCTTTTGTGGGGCGCTGCCGGCAGTCAGTACATCAGCCGCCATGATTCTGCCACGGGGGCCGGAACCGCTGAGGGTGGCAGGGTTGATGCCGCGGGCGGCACATAATTTCGCTGCAAGGGGTGAGATGAGCATGGCGGCAGTCGCTGGAGTAGAGTGGTGGTGTTTTGTGGGTGGCCCCCGGTAACAGGTGTTTGTTGCTACCGGGGGCCGGAAATACTGGTGCAATGGGCTTATGCCGTGTAGCGTACTTCGCCGTCAATGATGGTCATCACGGTGTCGTACTCGGCGTCCAGCAGCACGAGGTCGGCGGTGTAGCCGGGGGCTACCTTGCCCAGATCGTACAGGCCCAAGGACTGAGCAGCGTTCCAAGAGGTGGCCTTTACAAGCTCGCTGAGGGGCTTGCCTGTAATCTCCTGTACATTCTTCAGGCCCTTGGCGAAGCGCAGGGTGGAGCCGGCCAGGTTGCCGCTCTCCAGACGAGCTACGCCGCCCTTCACGATGATGGGCAGACCGCCCAGCTGGCCGGGGCCATCGGGCATCCAAGAGCAAGCCAAGGAGTCCGTAATCATAATCATCTGGGAGATGTCCTTGTTGGTGAAGGTGAGGTTCAGCATGTCCTCACACAGGTGAATCTTGTCGCAGATGATTTCAATCTTGATGTCCTTATCCAGCATGCCGGAGCCTACGAGGCCGATTTCGCGGTGGTGCTGGGGGCTCATCTGGTTGCAGAAGTGGGTGAGGTGCTTCAGGCCGGCGGTCTTGGCCTTCTTGAAGTCTGCGTAGCTGGCGGCGGAGTGGCCGGCAGAGCAGGTGATGCCGATGGCGCTTGCCTTGGCAATGAAGTCTACAGCACCGGGCGTCTCGGGAGCCATGGAGATGTAGAGCACGGGGTAGATATCATTAAGCATGCTGACTTCCTCGAAGTCTGCGGGGCGTACGAAGGCGGGGTTCTGAGCGCCGCACTGCTTGGGGTTGATGTAAGGCCCTTCCAGGTGTACGCCGGGGGTCTTGGAGCCATTCGGGCTCTCGGCGTATTCCTTCACCACGCGGCATACATCGGCCAGCGTGTTGGTGCCGAGTGTCAGGGTGGTGGGCAGCCAAGTGGTCACACCTTCCTTCATCTTGCAGTCAGCGATGGTGCGGATGCTCTCTACCTTGCAGTCGCAGGTATCACAGCCGCCGGCACCGTGGGAGTGGATGTCGATAAAGCCGGGCATGAGCATGGCGCCGCCGGCATCGATGGTCTTGTCGGCCTCGGCGGTCTCACCGGGCATGAGAACAGCGGCAATCTTCTTGCCGTCAATAAGTACGGACCCGCCCGCGATGTCTACGCCGGGGGAGATGATACGTGCATTAGTGATGAGCGTTTTCATGGTGTGCGTTACGTGAGGGGGCGCGTCAGTGCGCCTCCTGTTTCCTGCCTGTATTCTACCCTTTCAGCCTTCAGCTTTCAAGATAAAATCGGGTCACAGGCTAATTTTTTACGCTCTTGGAGGGGGAATTAGTGCTCCAGCAGCTGCCGCTGCCAGTTCATGAGCTTACTCATGCCGCGCTCGTAGTCATTGGCGATGGATTCCAGCTGGCTGCGGGTGGCAATGATGCAGGGCTCCAGATTGAGAGTCTCGGCCAAGGCATTGCGGCGCTTCTGCCAGCGCTCCAGTCGCTCATCAAATTCGGGGTCTGTCTCGTGGCGGGTGCGCTTGGGCGGCTGGGGGTACTCGCTCTCGTCCAGTAGCTGGAAGCGGTCAATCGCGCGGCGGAAGCGTGAGGCACGGTGGGAGTGGAAGTAGTGCGGGGTGTGCACGCTGCGGAATTCCTGCAGGGAGTAGCTCCAGCGGATGAGGTCATCATTGGAGCACACCATGAAAGCAGGGCGGTCCCACATGGAGGCTTCATCATTACGCCAGTTCCAGAGCTCGCGGAGTGCTGCGAGGCCGCGCGCTTCGAGATTGCCGCTGCCCTTGATTCGCCATGGTTCGGAATCCGCAGCGAGATGTCGCTCGCGCCCTTTCTGCATCTGTAGTTCGCAGCTTTCGATGAACCAGTCATAACGCCCGGCATTCTTCAGGCGCTCTACGAGAATGTCCGCCATGCTGAGCATGTACTTCACGTCTCCCTGAGCGTATTCCTTCATGCTCTCGCTCATGGGGCGCAGTCCCCAGTCAGCCTTCTGATTTTTCTTGCTGAGGGTTACATTGAAAAAGTGTTCCACTAAGGCAGCCAGCCCAAACTGGCGGAATCCGAGCAGGCGGGCTGCAATCTGGGTATCTAGAATAAGGTGGGGAAGGGTTCCGAAGGCGGTTTGTAGGAGGTTCATGTCGTAGTCTGCTCCGTGCATCCAAACATCAGCTTCTTCCATCCAGACGGCAAAGGCGCGGAGGTCCTCAATGGTGAGCGGATCAATGATAGCCACTCCCTGCTCATCGGCATACTGGATGAGACAGAGTTTTTCGTGGTGGCGGTGCATGCTGTCTGCTTCCAAATCCAGCACGGTGCGGCCCTTCGGCTGCGCCATCGCGCGAACCTTCCATTCAAACAGCGCCTGAGAGTCAGTAATCATGAACGGGGCGCATGCTATCATACTTAATCATTAATTGCAAGAGTAAATTGATTAGTTATTTGCTTTTACAAACTGTAAACGATAGAGTTTGGTATGTCCGCTCTCGCTGATGTAAGATATGCCGGCTGCAGGAAGCGGATTTGCTTGTCATTCCGGTTTCGGTGTGGTAGAGTCTTGGTATGGCAATTGAGCAGTTCAGAGGGAAGAATCCGCAGATGGAGGCACCTGCTTTCATCGCTGGTAGTGCAGATATCATCGGTGATGTGAAGGTGGGGCCGGAGGCTTCCGTGTGGTATAATGCCACGGTGCGCGGGGATGTGGCTCCCATCAGTATCGGCCGCGGAAGTAATGTGCAGGATAACTGCTGCTTGCATGTGGATTATGAGCTGGGCTGCCATGTGGGTGAGTATGTAACCGTGGGACACAGCGTTACTCTGCATGCTTGCACGGTGGAGGATAAATGCCTGATTGGTATGGGCGCTATCGTGCTGGATGGCGCTGTGGTGGGCCATGGCTCCATCGTTGGTGCTCATGCTCTCGTGACGAAGAATACCATCATCCCTCCCCATAGTCTTGTGCTGGGCTCACCCGCTAAGGTTGTGAAGCAACTTTCCCCGGAAATAGAGGAGCAGAATTACCTCCATGCTCGAGGATATATAGAGTTAGCTCAAGAATTTGCTGCTCGTTGAGTGCTGATTTTGCGCCAATTGTAGCACTTTCAAGGGGGTAGTGTAGTGTGGGCTGCGCGTTTGTCGTTGACAAATGTGATGTTCGGGAGTATGATGGGCGCATGGAAACACGAGTAATCGAGGTAGATCCGTTGGAGGACTGCCGGAGTGTGTATAAAGAGGCCGCCACTGTGCTTGGAGAAGGTGGCCTGGTGGCTCTGCCCACTGAGACGGTGTACGGCCTAGGCGCGGATGCGCTGAATACTGAGGCTGTGGCGAATGTCTTTGCGGTGAAGGGACGCCCGAGTTTTGACCCGCTCATTTGCCATTTCTCCCGCGCGAAGGACATTGCAGAGTATACTGATGTGCCTGCAGAGCTTCAGCCGCTTGTGGATACGCTGGCAAAGGAGTTCTGGCCGGGCCCGCTGACGCTGGTTCTGCCGCGCAAGCCGATTATTCCTGATATTGTGACGAGTGGCTTGCCCACAGTGGCTTGTCGCGTGCCCTCGCATGAGGTGATGCGCGGTGTGGCGCGGGCTCTTGGCCACCCCATTGCGGCGCCGAGTGCTAACCGTTTTGGCCACATTTCTCCCACGAGTGCTCAGGCCGTGCAGAAGGAGCTGGGCGGTTCCATTCCTTTGGTGTTGGATTCCGGTGCTTGTTCCGAGGGCTTGGAGAGTACCATCCTCATGCCCTGTGTGGATGAGAAGGGAAAGCCCGCGGTGCGCTTGCTGCGTGAGGGCCCCATCACCCGTGAGAAACTTCGTGGTATCTGCCGCGTGATTAAGCCCGGCAAGGGGAAGGACGCCGAGGAGCTTCTGCTGAATGCTCCCGGGCAGCTTAAGAGCCATTATGCTCCCGGTAAGCCTCTTATCCTTTGCAATCCCCGCGAGGAATTCGTGCCGGAGGAGGGCGTGAGCTATGGCCTTATTAGCTATGAGGGTGAATCCGATTTGGCACAGCAGGATTGCTGGGCAGAGGTAATGCCCCTTTCTCCCGGTAGCGGTAGATTGGCTGAGGCCGCTGTGCGCTTGTTTGCTGTGATGCGCGCCATGGATGAGAATGAGAATGTGCAGGTTATCGTGGCGGAAGAGCTGCCGGAGACGGGCCTTGGCTGCGCCATGATGGACCGCCTGCGCCGTGCTGCAGCCAAACGCGAAGAGTCGTAAACGCGCATGAGAACCATTCAATCCCTTGTCGTCGCTATTGTGCTGCGTGTGGTGCACGCCGCTTTGGTGGAGCTCATGGCGCTGGATAGTCGGGTGGCTCAGGAGTTCGCCCGCATGCCGGAAGGGCTCAGCTATAGCATCCGCACCGGTCACGGTGGCCCTGTGCTGCATGTGCAGTGGAAGGATGGAAAGCTGCACCGCCTTGCGGATTTGCCGCTCCCTTCCTGCGCCCTGCGCATTAAGAGTATGCCGCTTTCTTTCCGGCTTTTCACTGGACAGATGGGGCTTTCTCAGGCCTATGCTCGTCAGGCATTCACCATGGGTGGTGAAGTGGCGGACGTGATGCGCTTGGCGCGTCTGGTAAATCTGGTGGAGTCCTACTTGTTCCCGAAGGTAATCACGCGGCGCATCATGACGGATGTGCCGGAGACTGAGGTGTGCTTCCTGCGTGCCTATGCCCGCATTGCGCTGGGCTTCCTGACATGTAAATATAAACTTTCCCGTTGATTATGGTACCATATTTTGAATTTCAGAATGCCGTGAAGCTGCTTTGCGGTGAATTGTCCTTAGAGCGCATCGCTATTGAGCTTGAGCTCATGGGCGCAGAGAAGCCCCTGATGCTCTCTGATGCTGTGCTGACAAAAATAGGCACGCTCTCTACAGTCATCTGCGCGATGGAATCCGAAGGCGTGAGCCCCGCCGCTGTGTTTTCCGATATCCCGGTGGATTCTTCCTTAGCCGTAGTGAATCAGATTGCCTCTTTCTACCGCGAGCAGGGCTGTGATTCCATCGTGGCTGTGGGCGGTGGTTCAGTGATTGATACTGCTAAGGGTGTACGCCTTGTGCTCTCTCAGAATAAGCAGGATATCCTTTCGCTCAGTGGGCTCAATAATCTGGTACGTGGTCGCCACGTGCCGTTCATCGTGGTGCCCACTACGGCCGGTACCGGCTCAGAGTGCACAGGCGTGGCTGTTATCCGTAATGACGATAACGGCGTGAAAATGGAGTTCCTTTCTCCTTATGTGGAACCGGATATCGCGGTAATTGACCCTCGTATGACTATCGGCCTTCCCCCGAAGGCTACTGCGACTACCGGTATGGATGCCATGGTGCATGCAATCGAGGCTTATACCTGCCAGCAGGCGAATCCCCTCAGTTCCGCGTATGCTACGGCGGCTATCCGCCTTTTGGCAGAAAATGTGGAAACCGCCACTCGCAACGGTAAGGATAAGCAGGCTCGCTACTCCATGGCACTTGCTTCCACCATGGCTGGTATAGCGTTCTCAAACTCTATGGTAGGTGCCGTGCATGCTATCGGCCATGCGCTGGGTGGTGTGTGCCATGTGCCCCATGCAGTTGCAATGACGATTCTGCTGCCGCATGTGATGCGTTACAATCTCAGCCACTGCCGCGCGGGCTATGCTGAGCTCTTGCCCTATTTGGTGGGGATGGAGGGGGCGCTGAATGTGCCTGCTTCAGAGCGCGCTGAAGCTGCCATTGAGGCGTTGGAAAAACTCTGCCGTAATCTGGCGGCCATCTGTGGCATTCCGCTGACTCTGAAGGATGCCGGCGTGAGCCCGGATTCTTTCGCTCAGGTGGCACAGGTGGCGATTAATGACGGCGCCCTTATTGTGAACCCGCGTACGGCTGATGAAAATCAGGTCATTGAAATCCTTAAAGCCGCTTACTGATATGCACGATATTGTTGAAAAACAACGCAGTTTTTTCCTCACGCACGCCACGCGTGATGTTAAGTTTCGTCTTGCCGCTCTGAAGAAGCTGAAGAAAGCTATTCAGGAGTGGGAGCCCCGAATCGCAGAGGCGCTGATGGCGGACCTCGGTAAGTGCGGCACGGAGACCTACATGACCGAAATCGGTATGGTGCTGGCCGGCTTGAGTGAAAATATCAGCCACCTGCGCAAATGGAGCCGCCCCAAGAAGGTGATGGCACCGCTGGCTCAGTTTCCCTCCACTTGCCGTGTGCAGCCGGAGCCCTATGGCGTGACGCTCATCATGAGCCCGTGGAATTACCCCATTCTGCTCTGTCTGGACCCGCTGGCTGCTGCCCTGGCTGCAGGTAACTGTGCTGTGGTGAAGCCCTCTTCCATGTCTCCCGCGACTTCTGCCGTGATTGCTGAGATGCTGGGCAGTATTTTCTCCCCGGAGTATGTGACTACGGTGCTGGGCGGGCGAAACGAAATTGGTGCCTTGCTGAAGGAGAAGTTTGATTACATCTTCTTCACCGGCAGTCCCGTGGTGGGTCATGTGGTGATGGAGGCTGCCTCCCGCCACCTTACTCCTGTTACTCTGGAGCTGGGTGGCAAGAGCCCCTGCATCGTGGATGAAACAGCAAATATCCGCGTGGCTGCCCGCCGTATCGCCTTCGGTAAGATTCTGAATGCAGGCCAGACCTGTGTGGCTCCGGATTATCTCTTCATTCACAGTAGCCGCAAGCAGGAGTTCATTACTGCCTACCGTGAGGAAGTGAAGCGCATGCACGGTGAGAATCCGCTTCAGGATGAGACGTTCACCCACATCATCAACGAGAAGCACTTTAACCGCCTGATGTCTCTCATGCAGGGGGCTACTGCCATTATCGGTGGTAAGGGGGATGCCTCTACTCTCCGGATTGAGCCCACGCTGCTGGATGATGTGACGCCGGAGTCTCCCTGCATGCAGGAGGAAATCTTCGGGCCGATTCTGCCGATGCTCACGTGGGATAAGTGGGAGGAGGTTGAAAGCTTCGTGCTCAGCCGCCCGCGCCCGCTGGCTTCCTATCTTTTCACCACCAGCTCCAAGAACGAAAAGCGCTTCGTGAACCACCTTTCCTTTGGTGGTGGCTGTGTGAATGATACTATTATTCACCTCGCTGTGCATGGCTTGCCGTTCGGCGGCGTGGGTGATAGCGGAATGGGCTCCTACCATGGTAAGGCCGGCTTTGATACCTTCACGCACTATAAGTCAGTGCTGACGAAGGCAAATTGGCTGGATTTACCCATGCGATACCATCCCTATACTTCCTTTGCAGAGAAGCTTTTGCGCATCTTCTTGCGCTAATATAACAGCAAGCTTATAGGGCAGGGCGGTCCGGTTGGGCCGCCCTGCTGCGTATGGTATGACCGACTTATTTATTTGTGCAAGTATTTTCGCATTGACTTCCTGCCCGATATAGTGCACTCTTGCGGCGCAATGAACAACACTGTACTCATTATCGGAGCTGGTGGTGTGGGCCATGTGGTGGCTCACAAGTGTGCCCAGATGGCAGATGTCTACAAGAACATCCATCTGGCTTCGCGTACCAAGAGCAAGTGCGATGCGATTGCGGCTGATGTGCTGGCGCGCAGCGGCGTGCAGATTACCACCCACGCGGTGGATGCTGATGACGTGGCCGCCACGGTGGCTCTCATCAAGGAAGTGCAGCCCGACCTCGTGCTGAATGTAGCTCTGCCTTATCAGGATCTTCCTCTCATGGATGCTTGCCTGGAGGCCGGTGTGAACTATCTGGATACCGCCAACTATGAGCCCCGTGATGTGGCTAAATTCGAGTACAGCTGGCAGTGGGCCTATCAGGATCGCTTCCGTCAGGCCGGCCTCTACGCCCTTCTTGGCTCCGGCTTTGACCCCGGTGTGACCAATGTGTACACAGCTTGGGCTCTTAAGCACCACTTTGATGAGATTGAGTACCTTGATATCATTGATGTGAATGGCGGTGACCATGGCCAGGCCTTCGCTACGAACTTCAACCCGGAAATCAACATCCGTGAGGTGTCCGCCCCCTGCCGTCACTGGGAGGATGGTGACTTCCGTGAGACCGGTGCCATGAGCATGCATCAGCCGTTCACCTGCCCGGATGGCGTGGGTACTTACGAGATTTACCGCATGTACCACGAGGAGATGGAATCCCTTGTGAAGCACATTCCCACCATTAAGCGTGCACAGTTCTGGATGAGTTTCTCCCCGAACTACATCAACCACCTTACCGTGCTGAAGAATGTGGGTATGACCCGCATTGACCCCGTGGTGTACAATGGCGTGGAAATCGTACCGCTGCAGTTCCTCAAGGCGGTGCTCCCGAACCCCGGTGACCTTGGTAAGACCACTCACGGTCGCACCTGCATCGGCTGCGTGATTCAGGGTAAGAAGGATGGCAAGTACAAGGCTGTATACATCTACAACATCTGTGACCACGAAGAGTGCTTCCGCGAGGTGGGCTCTCAGGCCATCTCTTACACGACCGGCGTGCCCGCCGCCATCGGTGGCCGCATGATTATGACCGGTACTTGGAGCGGTGAGGGTGTGTTCAATATGGAGCAGAATGACCCCGATCCCTTCATGGAGGCCCTGAATCAGTACGGGCTGCCCTGGCAGTGCATCGAGCTCACGGAAGAACAGGCTGCTGCTCTTCGCGTGACTGAGTAATATTCTGCCGCTTCAATCTGTATTTGCTGCACCGCTTCTCCTTATGGTAGGAGAGGCGGTGTCAGTTTTTTTACTGAAGAATGAAAAAAAGCTGAACGAAGAACGGGGGGAGGGTGTCTGTTAAAGCAGATAGGAGAATATATGATAGCCCATATGGCTCTCTCCGGAAAAACGTAAAAGAGAAAGAAGAGGTGAAAGTCGTTCTATTTATAATTATTTTTGCTATAGCAATCATGGCTTCTGTGCTTTTTCGTAATAACCATCTTGGCCGTACTTATGCTGCGCGGTATTTACTAGGTCGTGTTTCTTGGTGGGGTATGAGGTCTCTCCAATTCTGCAGAGGGAATGGATTGAGAATATGATTGACAACGCGATAATGCGTATGGTATAAGGTGAACCGATAAGTTTTATCCGGTGTGGCTGCGGGAAAGCGGCTGATAACAAACGGATTTCCTCTCTAATAATCAAATAGACAATATGTCTGCTGAATATATCAGGCTGGCCGTGGATTTCGGTACTACCTCATCTATTGTAGCTGAGGTCGTGCCGGGGGGAAAACCACGTTTTTTTCGCCTGAGCAGTAGTGGCGCATGTGCTTCCTCTTCTGTTTATCTGATGAAGAGCGGGCGTTTGTGCTTTGGTGATGAGGCTGAGAAAATGGGGCTTTCTGAGCCGGCTGGTTATTGCCGAGCATACAAGATGAAGCTGGGCAGCCCGGTTCCTCTTCTTGGTGAGTATACCGCGGCTGATTTGGTGCGAGAGCATCTCGCCTGGATTCTCCGTACGGTTAACGGCTCATCTCTGGCTGAGGGTCGAAAGGTTTCCGGTGTGATGCTTACGTATCCTGACGCGTTCAGTGCCACTCAGCGCCAGCTCTTGAAGGAGGCCGCGTTGGCTGCCGGTTTCCCAGCTGTGGAGCTCGCATCTCAGTCTGAAGCGCTGGTGACAGTTTGTATGTATGGCGGGCGCAAGGTATTTACCGCTCAGGATGTCGTGATGGTGTTCTGGGGGGATGGTTCCTTGGAAGGTGTGAAGGTGAAGGTGGCTCCTGATTTTCCCTCTTGTAAGTCCGGCCGGCGCTTTAATGTATGTTCTGTAGGTTGTGAAGAGTTGGATGATGCCTTGGCTCTGCATCTACTCGCTAAAATGGCGGCTCAGGCTAAAGTGTCAGGCTTGTCCTGGCCGCGTTTCATGAATCTTGTGCGTGATTTCAGGAAACAGCTTCTCGCTGAGGGGAAAGCTGAAATTCGCCTGAGCTTGCGCGGTAAGAAGCTTACGGTGCCCGGAACTTCTGAAGAGTATCAAGAAATCCTCTCTGCCTATATGAAGCAGGCGGGGGCAGCCTTGCGCCGCTTTGTAAGGGCGAATTTTCCGAGTTCTCCTCCCGGGCAGATTCTCCTGAGTGGGCCGGGGGCAGATATTCCCGCTGCCGGGCGAATGATTGCTGCTGAGCTTCCCAAGTCTAAGGTGCATTTGTACCGCTCTGTTGGTGCCTCGGTAAAGGGTGCTTGTATTCAGATTCTGCAGAAGGAGCTGTTTACTGCGCTTCCAGAGGCTGATGTGGAGGAAATAGAGGTTCCGGATGAACCGAAGCCACAAGAGGCGGTACTCCCGCCAGTTCCTCCGGGCCCAGTATTACCGCCAGTTCCCCCGGGCCCTGTTACTCCGCCACCTCCTGTGAAGACGCTTCCATCCACTCCGGAAGACGTGGTATCTGCTGCGGCGGAGGGGGATGTTCAGCAGCTGCGTAAGCTTATAGCTGACGGAGGGGATGTGAACAAGGCTGATTCTATGGGCTGGACTCCCCTCTGGGCTGCTACATTTGCTGATAAGCCGGAGTCTGTCCGTGCGCTTTTGAGTGCTGGGAAAGTGGATGTGAACCAGCCGAATGCTCGTGGCGAGCTTCCTTTATGCCGAGCTGCGGCCTGCGGTCAGGAGGCTGTTGTGGGGTTGCTGCTGCTATCTCCCGGAATTGAACCGGGGAAGGCCGGATATGGCGGAAATACTCCCATGCATGAGGCTGCTTATGCCGGGCATGCTAAGGTTCTCCGCAAGCTTTTGTATTCCGGCGCAAGCCTTGATGCTGCAAATGAGCTGAACTGGACGCCTCTGTGGTCCGCGGCCTTTGCTGAAAAGTTGGATTGCCTGAGGCTGCTTCTGCATGCCGGGGCGGATGTTAACCGAGTGGACGAGCATGGCTGGAGCCTGCTGCACCATGCCGCCAGTACCGGTGCCGTCTCTGTACTACGCCTGTTGCTGTCCTCTGATACGCTTGATATCCACAAACAGACTCCGGATGGTGATGCCGCACTGAGCTTGGCCAGAAGGTATGGGCATGCGGAATGTGAGGCCCTGCTGAAAACTGCATCAGCCGCTTCCGCGTATTGATATATGAACTGAAAATATTTTTATTTTTCCTGCAATGACAAAAAAAGAAGTAACACTTGCTATAGATTTCGGCACCTCAAAAACACTTGCGGCGGCTGATGTGAACACCGGTCGCCCGTATTTCTTCCGTCTTGGCCGATATGAGTCCTCGATTCCTTCTACAGCCTTCATCTGTGAGGATGGGCAGCTGGTGTTTGGTGAGGATGCTGATGAGATGGGTTTGGAAAAGCCCGACTCTTATTGCCGTGCGTTTAAACTGCATTTGGGCAGTGATAAGTGCCTACTGGGCAAATACAAGGCTAGTGATTTGCTGCGTGAGTTCTTGAAAAAGATTCTAGCCAGAGTAAAGGAGGATGAAAATCAGGGCGCTTTAGAAATTACGGGCGCTGTGCTGACCTGTCCTTCTAGATTTGGAGCTGCTCAGAGAGCTGAGATGTGCGCTGCTGCATTAAGCGCCGGATTTCCCCGGGTAATGATTGTACCGGAGGTGGAGGCCGCGGGGGCTGCGTATTGCTGCTATAGCGGTGCAAAGGCGTTTAACACAAGTGCTCTGGTTGTGAACTGGGGCGGCGGTGTGCCTGAGATTGCCCATGTGGTGCGCAGTTCGGCTGAGGATTACTCGACACGCAGTGTTAATTTTAAGAATGCAGAGGGTGGTGAAGCGATTGATGCCCGTTTGGCCGCTAACGTGAGCAAGCTTCTTAAAAATCAGGGGGCAGGGGATAATTTGTCTTCCGCCACAGCTGTTCTTGCCGGTATACGTGAAATGAAGCGCAGGCTTTCAGCTGCTGACTCCTGTGTCTTCCGTGTTGTTAAAGATGGAGTGCTGACTGCCACGGAGGTCAATCGCTCTGATTTTGAGACGATGTTGAAGGGAGATGTAGACAACATGACTTCAGTCATACGGGAGATGGAGAACCAAGCATCTGCTGAAGAAAAACCAGAAATGGTGCTGCTCATTGGTTCAACGCCTGTGTTGTCATACATTTCCTCCCTGTTAGCTGGAGGTACCGGATTAAAGACGCGTACTTGGGCGTCCTTCCCGGAGGCCGCGGCAGAGGGCGCTCTTATGCTGGTGCCGTATCGCAAGTGGCTGTCATCACCCGCGGACGGAAATGAGTATGGAGACACTACGGATATTGGTAATACGATAGTATCAACCGTTTATGTGGGTAATGAGACTACCAAGCCTGAGGGTGCAGAGGCAACTCCCGCTGAGCTTTTTGCTGCGATTGCGCGGAATGATGCTCAGCGCGTGAGTGATATACTCAGCAGCGGTGTTTCTCCGAATTGCACCGATGCGAACGGGCAGACTCCTCTCTGGCATGCGCTTAATGAAAATGATGCCTCCACCCTGAAGGTTTTAATAGATGCCGGTGCTGATGTGCACAGGCCTGATGGCACGGGGCGCAGTCCTCTGCAGGCTGCCCTGCGTGAATCCATGGTGCCTTGCCTGAAGCTTCTTATTGCTGCCGGAGCGGATGTGAACATGCCGAACGATAATGGATGGCCTCCCCTCTGGTACGCTGCATACAAGGGGTATGCCGAATGCGTGAGAGCGCTTCTTGCGGCTCCGTCCATTCAGCCTGATAAACCCAATGGGTACGGCAGTACTCCCCTCCGCGTGGCTGAACGTTATAGGCACACAGAATGTGCGGAACTTATCCGCGCTAAACTGGAGGGCAGGGGCTAATACTTTCCCTTTCCGGTCAGGTAACTGCGGAATGTGATTTTTGCGGCGGAGTCTGTATAAGACTTCGCCGCGTCTGCTTTTTTGTGGCAGCTCTTTCCAAATACCCAAATTTGTCTTGACAATAAACCTGCAGAGAGTAGAATCTTGGCCGCTTCGGCCTACGTGTTCGTTTGGCCGGCCGTAATCTCTATCAAGCATCATATTATGAACAGTTACCGTACACATTCGTGCGATGAGCTCCGCCTTTCTGATGTCGACAAGCAGGTGACGCTTGTGGGCTGGGTGGATACCGTTCGCGACCACGGTGGTGTGATTTTCATCGACCTCCGTGACCGCGCTGGCAAAACTCAGGTGGTTTTCCACCCTGAGAATAATGCTCAGCTCGCTAATGATGCTGAAAATCTTCGTGTGGAATCCGTTATTCAGGTGAGTGGCAAAGTTGTGGCCCGCTTGAAGACGGATGAGGTGGACGCCACAAACCCTGATTTGGCTACAGGTGAGATTGAAGTGGACGCCTCCTCTATGACTGTGCTGAACCGCGCTGCTGTGCTCCCCTTCCAGCTGGACCGCAACATTGCTAATGAGGATATCCGCCTCAAGTACCGCTTCTTGGATTTGCGCCGTTCTGCCATGCAGCGCAACATGATCCTGCGCCACCGCATCACCAAAACCATGCGTGACTATTTGGATGAGCAGGGCTTCCTTGAGATTGAGACCCCCATCCTCTCCAAGAGTACGCCCGAAGGCGCTCGCGACTTCCTTGTGCCCAGCCGCCTGAATCCCGGCACTTTCTACGCTCTTCCCCAGGCTCCCCAGCAGTACAAGCAGCTGCTTATGGTGGCCGGTATGGAGAAGTACTTCCAGGTGGCCCGCTGCTTCCGTGATGAAGACCTCCGCGCTGACCGCCAGCCCGAGTTCACTCAGATTGATATCGAGGCTTCCTTCATTACCCCTGAGGATGTGTACGCATGGATTGAGAATATGCTTAAGCGCGTGTTCAAGGAGTCCGTGGGGCGCGATATCGTCACTCCCTTCCCCCGCATGACTTGGAAGGACGCCATGAACCAGTACGGTTCTGATAAGCCCGAACGCCGCTTCGAAATGAAGATTACGGATTGCTCTGATATCTTCGCTAACAGTGAGTTCCGCGTGTTCTCCGGTGCTATCGCTGATGGTGGCGTGGTGAAGGCCATTAACGCCAAGGGCTTCAACCCCTCCGTCGGTCAGGTGGATTCTCTTACCCAGACCGCCATTGAGGCCGGTGCTAAGGGCCTTGCTTACATCAAGGTGCGTGACGTTGCCAACACCAAGGAGTGGAAGAGCCCCATCACCAAGCGCCTTTCTCAGGCTGAGATTGACGCCCTCATCGAGCGTCTGAACATTGAGAGCGGTGACTGCATCTTCTTCGCCGCCGGCGAGTGGGAGCAGAGCTGCACTATCCTCGGCCGCGTGCGTCTGGCCTGCGGCGAGTTCATGGAGCTCCTCAAGGGCAATACTGACATTGACCTCTTCTGGGTGAACCGCTTCCCCCTCTTCGGCTGGGACGCAGAGGAACAGCGCTTCTGCGCCGTTCACCACCCCTTCACCCGCCCCGTTCCCGAGGACGTGGAGAAGGTGCTCAAGGGCGAGATTTCTACAGACCTGTGCGCTGAGGCTTATGACGTTATCTTCAACGGTAATGAGCTGGGTGGCGGTTCTATCCGAATTCACGAGAAGGACCTGCAGGACGCTACGTTCCGCGCCCTTGGTCTGGATGATGCCACCATTGAGGAGCAGTTCGGTCACCTGCTGGCTGCATTCTCCTTCGGTGCTCCTCCCCATGGTGGTCTTGCTCTTGGTCTGGACCGCGTTGTGATGCTTATCGGGCAGTGTGAATCCATTCGTGAGGTGATTGCTTTCCCGAAGAATAACCGTGGTGCTGACCTTATGAGTGAGTCTCCCGCACCCGCTGAGCCCAATCAGCTGCGTGATATTCACATTCAGGTCAAGCTGCCTGAGAAGCTGCGCCTGAAGCTTGAGGCTGAGAAGGCTGCAGCTGCTGAAGCTGAGCAGAACGCCTGATAGAAAATATACCATTTTCATTTCGCGGGGTGTCTGGTTATACAGACACCCCGCTTTTTATTTGTATTAGAGAGAAAATTATATATCATTTTTTAATTATTTTTTATTTATAACTCTTTTTTGCTTGACGTCCCCTTGCAAAAAAAGGCTAGGATATAGGTGTGACGAGGGGCGCAGGGGGCTCCGCAGTCGGACCCGCATCATATCGCAATCAAAATTTTAAGACCACCATGTACAAATCAACAATCCTTCTTGTCGCTGTCGCGCTGGGGCTATCCTTGCAGCATGCTTCTGTCATCTCGGCTATTAGGTGAAGAGTGAGATCTCCTCTACTGGCAAGAACCTTGGCACCGGTATCGGCGCTACCATTGGTCTGAGTTCCGGTCAGTAGCAGGGCGGCAGCTTCGGCCGGGTTATTTCCGCCGTTGGTTTCGGTGCTGCCGGTGCTTGTGCAGGTCGCTAGCTGACGGACCTCCTGGACAACACCCGCTGATAGCGTGTCACCGTGAAGGTTGAGAGTAAGAACGGGCTCACCTACTCCTTCGTACAGCCTGTTTTAGCGTTTTGCTATAATTCGAGGAGAATAAATGTATAGTCGAGCGCTTACGTTTACTTCAGAACAAACCTTCTAAAAGTTATTTTAGAAGGTTTGTAAATTTAGAAAAATGCTTTTTTTATGACACTAAGTATTTGTAGACTGCTTAAATCCCATAAATTGCTTTAAACTTGAAATTGATATCAGCAGATCTGAAACAACTACCAACCCGATAAAATGCATTGGAAATGCCTTGCTTTCTTCTGATTTCTGTATATAATCAAAACCGTGATAGATAACTCTGATTTTATTCGGGCTGTGTCGGGAAAACGTGAGTGGCTGCAGCGGCGCTATGTTCATGCGTGCAGGGTTCTCTCCAGAATTTTTCCTTCTCGTATTCTGTCAGATGGCAAGATGACAGGGGAGTATACCTATCTGACAATTAGTAAGAAGGCGGGTTTGGATATGGTCGAAGCCTCTCTTTTCAGTTTGTATCAAAATTCTGAATTGATTCCAGAGCGTGTGGTGATTGTCTCTGACGGTTCCTGGGAGCCTGAGTATGGCAAGCAGTATTTCCGGAAGCGGGGACTCCAAGTGGAATGTCTGACTTGGAAGCACTGCGCTGATTTTTACTGCGAGCGTTTACCTGAACTTACAACTTGGGCAGAAAAGCATATATGGGGAAAAAAGATGGCTGCTATCCTTTATCTTTCAGAGACTGATAAGGTGCTTTTCTCGGATCCAGACGTTTTGTGGTACGGTTCCCCCCTGAGTAAGGAAGAATGGGGAACCGTAAATTTCAAGATTTCTATTGATTGTTGTCATAGCTATGACCCTCATTTTATTAAAGCCTCGGGTTCAGAGTACTTATATGATACTCAGGATCCGATAAATTGTGGCGTCGTTTTTATTCATGGGGGCTTGAAAATGCTCAATGATAAAGCAATCGAATGCATTCGCTATCAGGCTGAACATTGTGGGAACTTTGCAGAGCAAACTGTTTTTGCTATCATGGACCGCCAATATGATAACAGGTGGAACCGAGAGGAAATCGTATCAGCCATTGATGATGTGGTGCAGCCCCTTTTTTCAAAAACAATCATGTATCCTAATACCATAGCGCGCCATTATCTCTGGCGTCTCAAATGGATATATTGGACTGAGTATTTTAAGATGAGGGTCTATAGGAAACGACTATAATGAGAATGTAATATATATTGCATTCGTTGTGCAAAAAATATCTAAATTAGGCAGATTAACGTATCTGGAGGGGGCTGTAAACAACTTTGCTGGAATTAAACGAATGTTCAGAGTATGAAAAAAATTTCTATTATAACTGTTAATAAAGATAATGGTGCTGGGTTGAGGGCTACTGCACAGAGTGTCGTTTCTCAGTCATGTTTTTCTGATATTGAGTGGATTGTGATAGATGGATGTTCATCTGACGATAGCGTGCAAGTTATTCGCGAATATGAGTCCTACATAGATTACTGGGTAAGTGAGAAAGATACTGGAATATACTCTGCGATGAATAAGGGCGTTCGTGCGGCGCATGGCGAATACGTGATTTTTCGTAATTCCGGTGATTTGATGTTTGACGAAAGGGTAATCGAAAAGTTTATAAATCATCCGACTTATGGGCATTATGATTACTGTTCTGGTATTACTCGTGTTGTTTCAGGTAAGCGGATTGAGTATGACTTTTATCCCTCCCCGGATTTGACAGTGGAGGCTTTCTATCGTTGGGCTATGCCACATGCAAGTACGTTTATCAAACGCTCGAGATTTAGCGAGAGCTTGTATGATGAAAGTATGAAAATTTCAGCAGATACAGTACATTGCTTTAGGGACATTATCGTGAATAATGCGAGTTATGCGCCTTTGGACTTTTTTGTTTCCATTTTTGAAGCGTATGGAATATCTTCAAACCATGAGAATGCCGCGCTCGGTATTATAGAGCGAGATAGGGGATTTAAGGAATGCTTGCCTCCGCGTATATATGATAATATTTACTATATGCACGGAAAAATTTCATCTAGAGAAAGGCGCTTAATACGTTATACATGGAGTAGAACTTGGGAATATAAGGTTCTTTGTTTTGTCGCTCTACTACTCAATCTGCCGCGACGTTTATGGGAAAAAATATATAAGATTAAACGCTAATTTCGAAGTTTTATATATTTTTCTCAATTTGAAATATTATTCGTAAAATATCAATTGCGATATGAAAGCAGGTTTGATATCCGTTATTATTCCCGTCTATAAAAGTGAAAAATTCTTGCAGGAGTGTATTGATAGTATTCTAGTTCAGACATATCCTTGTTTTGAATTGATTTTGGTTGATGATGGTAGTCCTGACTCATGTGGAGAAATCTGTGACCGCAATGCGGCAGCTGATTCTCGCATACGAGTGATACATCAGAGCAACCAAGGGGTAACACGCGCACGCGCTAATGGAGTTGCTGCGTCAGTGGGGGAATTTGTAACCTTTGTTGATAGTGATGATAGATTGCTTCCTGAGGCATTGGACGTATTGATAAAGTCTATGTCTTCGGAAGTTGATATTGTAATTGGAAAGCATCAAAGGACTCCATCTATTGAGGCTGGCTATATATGTGTTGATGATTATAGGGAGCTGTGCGCTACAATTAAGGGTAAATTTGGAGGAGTCACCTGTCTTTTGTATAGAAGAAGTCTACTTACTGAGGACGTTTTTGATATCCCACGAGCAGTTTATTATGGAGAGGATGCTATAATGAACATAAGGATATCATATAAAGTTACTCGAAATGTATATAATACTGATACAGTTATATATTACTATCGCATAAATCCAGATAGTGTAATGCAAGCGCAAATTACACCAGAAGCAGCATCTATTTTTCAGAAATATCGGTTAGCTTCAATTCCACCAGAAACACTAAAATTATATTTGCCAAGGGGATTAGCGGATGATCTTATATATAAATGGATGGGAGCAACTTGTAAATATATAAAACTATCCTCTACGGCTATAGAGGCTCATTCCTATTTGTTAAAGATAAAGAAGTACAGTAATATAAAACTTGGGGTGTATGCATCATTGCTTTTTTATTGTATAAATCCCTTTAGTCGCCTAATAATTATAGGATTAAGAAACTGCATTCGTATGCTATTTCCTAAAAAAACTAGTTAGTGATGGCCGTTACTGCTGTATATAGGGATTAGGGAACAGAAAGCATTCAACCGGCGACCTTGTATACGGACGTGAGATAATGTGAATCTATGTTCGCATTACCCACAATACCATTGCCTATCACTATAAAGAAGCCATCGACATGCGTCTGGAAATGTTTCGTCTACAAGGCGTCATTGCTGACCAGTTGAATCAGAATATGCAGAAGGGGCGCTTTTTCATCTTTATCAACAAACAGCACATTCTGCTCAAAGGCTAGTGTAAACTTGTTTCTGTAAAATCAAATGAGCACTATGTTTTCATCTGCAGCCAGCGTCCCATCCTGCGCAAGATGGGACGCTGGCTGAATGATGGTCATACATCACCATGTCAGGATGAAAACTTGAAGTGTTCGGTCAATTGCTGCATTGTTTGTTTGCGATTGCGATACGCCTGCTCCTTAATTCTTTGCTGCTTGCTCAACGAGATGAACACTTAGGCCGTGAACGTTACGATTGTAGGCCGACGTGGAATGGTCAGCGTAATGGCTTCAATCCTCGAACTATTCGTACCTCCATCGGGCAAATTATTTTGGATGTCTCGCAGGTAAGGAATGCACAGACTCTCCACATCATCCAGAGATTTGAAAGGGGCTCACGAATTGACAGGGCGCTCAACCTCGCCATTGCTGAGATGTATCTTCAAGGTGTTTCTACCCGCAAAGTCGTTAAGGTGATGAATGAAATATGTGGAGGAAACGGAGACTCTGCCCAGGCTCCCCAGTACTATAAGCAGCCGCTCGGGGATGCTGGCATGGAGAAGTACTTCCTGATGGCCCGCTGTTTCCTCGACGAAGGTCTGCGCGCTGACCGTCAGCCCGAGTTCACGCAAATTGATATCGAGGCTTCTTTCATCACGCCCGATGATATTTACGCCTGTATTGAGGATATGCTCACGCGCGTGTGGAAGGCGTCTGTTGGTCGCGATATCGTTACTCCTTTCCCCTGTATGACTTGGAAAGACGCCGTGAACCAGTATGGCTCCGACAAGCCCGAGCGCCGTTTTGAAATGAAGATTACCGATTGTACGGACTTCTTGGACAACTGCGCGTTCTGCGTATTTTCTGGTTCAATTGCCAATGGCAGCGTTGTGAAGGCTATCAACGCTAGGGGCCTCAATCCCTCCGTCGGTCCGATTGAGTCTCTCACGCAGACTGCTATTGAGGCCGGAGGTAAGGGCTTGGCCTACATAAGGAGTGCGACGTCAACGATGTGAAGGAATGGAAGAGTCCCTTCGCTATGAGTCTCTCCGAGCAGGAGCGAGCTCCTCTCAATGAGCATCTGAATATTGAGAGCGGTGACTGCATCTTTTTCGCTTCCGTCCAATGGGGGCAGAGCTGCACCATCCTTGGACGCGTGCGACTCGCTTGCTCTGACTATATGGAATTGCACAAGGGCAATACCGATATAGACCTTTTCTGGGTCAAGCATTTCGCGTTCTTTGGTTGGGATGCCGAGGTGCAGCGTTACTGGGCTATTCTCCTCACCTACACACGCCCCGTTCCCGAGGATGTGGACAAGGTGCTTAAGGGTGAAATCTCCACCGATATTTGCGCCAAGCCTACGACGTTATCTTCAACGGCAACGAGTTGGGAGGCGGTTCCATCCGTATTTACAAGAAGTAACTCCAAGATGCTACCTTCCGTGTCCTCGGACTTGCCGATGCAACCATCGAGGAGCAGTTCCGTCACCTGTTGGCTGCATTCTACTTCGCGCCCCGCCCCATGGTGGCTCTCACTCGGTCTCGACCGCGTTGTGATGCTTATCGGGCAGTGCGAGTCCATTCGTGAGGTGATTGCTTTCCCGAAGAACAACCGTGGAGCCGACCTCATGAGCGAATCTCCCGTTCCGGAGACTCCTAACCAGCTGCTCGATATTCACATTCAGGTCAAACTGCCAGAGAAGCAGCTGCTGAAGCTGAGCAGAACGCCTGATAGAAAGTACACCGTTTTCATTTCTCGGGGGGGCTGGTTATACAGGCGCCCCGCTATTTATTTGCGTTAGAATGGAGTTTATATATCGTTTTTTAATTATTTTTATTTATAGCTCTTTTTTGCTTGACGGATGATATAAAAAAGGGTAGCATAACGATTGTGACGAGGAGGCGCAGTCGGCGTCTGCTAACGGCCACAAATATATATCATACAACCAATCTATTAGAATTTTATGTACAAGACAACCATTCTTCTTGTGGCAGCTGCACTTGGTCTTTCTTCCTGTGCCTGGGATTCCAGCTACGGTTCTGTTTCTTCAAACAAAATAGGCGTGACTCAGCAGGTGCTGCCTGCTACTGTCGTTTCCGCTTATGAGGTGACGGGTGAGACCTCCTCCTCCGCTAAGGCTGTTGGCACCGGCGTGGGTGCTGTTCTGGGCGCTGGCCTTGGCCAGATGCTTGGCGGCGGTACTGGTCGTATTGTATCAGCTGCCGGTTTCGGTGTAGCCGGTGCTCTTGCTGGTCGTTACCTGACCGACGCCATGGGTAATACCCGTTGCCAGCGTGTTACCGTGAAGGTGGACGGCCGTAACGGCGCTACCTATTCCTTCGTACAGCCCGTATATAAGGAGTTTGGTCCCGTTTCCGCTGGCATGCACGGTAACTACCACCACGGCTCCGATGCTCACTTTGTACCCGATGGGTATTAATGTGGACTATATAGATTCTCATATTCCGGGTAGAGAAGGCAACTTCTCTACCCGGATGCTTTTAGGCATCTCGCAACGCTTGGGGGGACGTGTTGCCTCAAAAATACGGTCACCGAAACTTTAGCGAATAATTGACTCAAAAACAAGGCAAATCTACCATTTTTCAGCCCCAAAATGACAGCGAACGTAGCGAGTCTGCATTTTGGAGCTGAAAATACGCCGGAAGGGGGGGGATAGACACATAAAATACTCTCGGGTTTCATGTGATTGAATAGCCTTTTTAGTGATTTTTGGATATTTTCCTGCAATTCGATGGGATCGAGTGATTCTTTCAGGGTTATCAGGTTGCTTTTGCTTACCCCGTCTTTCATTTGTTCCAGGACTCTTTCGTATGGAGTTCTGGCTTTGTCGTATTTCTTTTTCGTTTTGCCGGTAACCGGATTGCGTTGCTTAGCTACTAACCTTGTGCTAGCTATGAAAAAATTAGTGAGCAGATTATGATATCTATATACCTGATTGAGCAAGAATACGCATCGCTCAT
>JAZOMC010000014.1:0-68046 GCA_045653545.1 Akkermansia sp. | reverse complement strand
AATCCGTCTCAACCGTCAGGGGTCCAAGGACCGTCCTTACTACAAAATCGTTGTCGTTGACAGCCGCGCTCGCCGTGATGGCGACTTCATTGAACAGGTGGGTACCTACAACCCCATGGCCGAGGGTGAGAACTACACCCTTGATATGGAGAAGGTTGAAAAGTGGATTTCCAACGGCGCCCAGCCCAGCGAGACTGTGGCTTCCATGATCAAGAAGGCTCGCGCTGCTAAGGCCTGAGCCCACCACTGACCAAAGATTTTCTTGGTTGTTTCTAATTGAGTCTGCTGTACTTACGGGTACAGCAGGCTTGGTTTTTTTTCTTTGTTTTGTGAAGTGGGTACTCGCGTGTGCTTAGCTGAGGGCTGCTTACAACTGTGCAGCAGAGCGCGTGCCGGCTGCAGTGAGATTGTATACCAGGGTGGAGTCGTCTGGTTCACTCGTGTGGACTTGCACCAGCCCTTTTTGTTCAAGTTGAGCCAGAAGATGGCGGGTTCGGCTGAAATTCTGTTGTAATCCTGTGCTCAGTTGGCGCAGGGAGCAGTGTCCCTCAGCTGCTGATAATTGCTTTAGGAGCTGTTGTTCGCTTATGGTTAAGGGGCTGCTTTCAGCCTGTGCCTGCTGTAGTTGCCTAGCCATGGGTGAGTGAGGGGTATTTTTCATGATGTGTTTATAACTCTTTGTTTTCCAAATGTCAAAATGTTATACGATTAACATTTTTATAACATTTTCATGGGGCGAAAAAGACTTGACAAATGAAGCATGCTTCATAAAATAGGGCTATACGTTATGACCAAAGAGAAACATATTACCCGCTACGGGCAGGAGAAAGGACAAGGCTACACCTTTAAGGGGTGGCGCTTGTGTATCACGAGAGGAGGTAATCGTTTCGTGCGTTATTTTTCTGATTTGAAGAGTGGCGGCTCGGAAAAAGGGTTAGCGCAGGCTCTGGAAATGCGTGATGCCATCCTGCGTGAGCTGGCAGTCGAGAATGCCGACTGGAAGGAGATTTTCAACCGCTATCGCCGCATGGGGAATGAGTGTTGAAATGGCAGAAAATGCTTTAAAAAGTTTGACAATTTTTCTTGACTTTTCGGCCAGGAAGGCTATACTTGTCGCTGTAATATGAAGCTTGCTTCATATTGAGTTAAGTTATGGAAACGATGCAAAGAAGACAGGCTATATCATTCCTGATGAAGCTGATAGCGGATCGGGTATCCACGCTGTTTTCTCTGCACGCCGACATGCCGGTGACTGCAGCACAAAGCCGCGTGTTGATGTACTTGGAGGTGAAGGGCGGCGGCCCTATGTCTCAGCGTGAACTGGAGGAGTATCTTAACGTATCGCATACCACAGCGAAAGGCCTACTGCAGCGGTTGGAAGAGAAGGGGTATGTGCGTACTGCGTTTGATAGCAAGGATGGGCGAGTGAAGAATGCCTACCTCACGGATAAGGCTAGCCAGTGCCGTGAAGAGCTCTCCAGTCTCATTAATGCCCTGACCGAGCGAATGATGGCAGGGTTAGCCCCCGAAGAAGAAGAGCAGCTTTTCGAGCTGCTGAGGCGAGTGTTCAGGAATATCAAGTAATTTTTAGATTAGGTTAGCAATGAAAGCAAAACATATAGTTACAATGGCGCTGAGTACGGCGGTAGTAATCGGTCTGACCGGTTGTGGAGAGAGTGAGGATGGTAAGCCCGGCTTTCTGACACGTGTTTATAATGATTTTATTGGAGGTGAGCAGGAAGAGGCTCGCCAGCCTATGCCGCCCCTGCAGGTGACGGTGATGAAGATGCGCCGCCAGAACGTGCCTGTGTATGCTACATGGTTTGGCCAGCTGCGCGGTACGGAGCAGGCGGATATTCGTCCTGAAGTGAGTGGTCGTATCGTGGAGCAGGTGTATATAGACGGTTCCCCTTGCGAGAAGGACGACGTGCTTTTCCGTATAGATGATGTGACATATCAGGCCGCGGTGAATATGGCTCTTGCTAACCTTGAGGCTGCTCGCGCCACGGTGCTGCAGGCTGAGGCCGCTGATGCTCAGGCCCAGCAGGATTTGGATCGTAATGCTGCGCTCGTTCGTAACGGCTCCGTATCTGAAAAAGTTTTCCAGGACGCCGAGCTGGCTAAGCGCCGCACGGGGGCTGCTCTGGCAGCTGCTAATGCACAGGTGCGCCAGGCTGAGGCCGCGCTGGATAATGCCCGCATTAACCTGGATCGTTGTACTATTCGAGCTCCTTTCTCCGGTTACGCCTCCGCTGCTGCTGTGAGTGTGGGTGACCACGTGAGCCCCGGTGCTGTGGTGCTGACTCACATGAGCGCCATTACTCCCATCCGTGTGGACTTTGTGGTGACCGGCAAGAATGTGCTGGATATTGTGACCCAGACCGGCTTCCGCGCCGGGGAGAATATGGACTCTCCCTTCACGGAGTTTGACGTCATTCTGGAGGATGGCACTCTGTATCCGCACAGGGGTGTCGTGCGTACCATGGATAGTCAGGTGAACACCTCCACCGGTACTGTGAACTTTATAGGCTCCATTCCGAACGATGAGCTGCGCCTGCGCTCCGGTGCTTCTGTGCAGATTCGTGCTAAGGTAGCTGAGATTGAGAATGCTCTGCTGGTGCCCCGTGCTTCACTGCTTTCTTCCATGAATCACCGCTTCATTTATGTGGTGGGAACTGATAATCAGCCTTATGGTATTGATGTTATCGTCGGTCAGGAAATTGATGTGGAGGTTCCCACGGCTGATGGTGGCACAGGTATGATGCCCATGGTTGTGGTGACTGCCCGCCCGATAACGAATGAGGCCGGCGAGACGCTGGATATGGCCGCCATTCTGAAGAATATCGGCTATGATAACCCGCTAGATGCACCCGTTATCGTAGAGGGTGGGCAGATGGCCCAGATTTATGCGAATGCCAACATCGGTATGAAGCGCGCCGGCGTCACTGCCGGATTCGCACAGATTGCACCGAATCCCGCCACGTATAGCTACACGGAACCCCGCACGACGACCCCCTCCGTCACCGCTAAGTCTGAGTAATTCATCACCTTTTTTGTCTGAAAAACTGTAAGGTTTATATATGAGTGCCTACTTCATTAAACACCCGGTTATAGCTACTGTTATCGCAGTGCTGACTACCATGCTGGGTGTGGTCTGCATGATGAATCTTCCCATCGAGCAGTACCCGGAGATTACCCCTCGCACCATTAATCTCACCGCGGTGTATCCGGGCGCTGATGCTCAGGCCGTGGCTGATTCCGTTGGTACACCCATTGAGCGCCAGATGAACGGTGTGAATCACATGGATTACATGACATCCGTTTCTTCGAACAACGGTGTCTATAACCTCCAGATTGTGTTTGAACCCGGCTCTGATACGGACTTGGACCAGGTGCTTACCAACATGCGCTATGGTCAGGCTCAGTCTCAGGTGCCCACGGAAGTGCTGAACTCAGGCATCACTATTCGCCAGCAGCCCGGTCTGCCGTTGATGCTCTATTCACTTACCTCCCCGGATGGCTCCTATGATTCCGTGGACCTCGCTAACTACGCTCAGGTTAAGCTTTTGGATGAGATTAAGCGCGTACCCGGCGTGGGTGAGGTGACGGTGTATGGTGCCGGTCGCTATGCTATCCGTATCTGGCTGAACACGGTGAAGATGTCTCACTTCGGTATTTCTGTTAACGAAGTGCAGGGCGCTATCCGCCAGCAGAACGTTACGAACCCCGGCGGTAAGGTGGGCGCAGACCCCGTGCCCGATGGTCAGGAATGCACCATCACTATCCGCACGGAGGGCCGCCTCTCCACCCCCGAGCAATTTGAGCAGATTATTGTGCGTCAGCGCGGTGATGAAGTGGTGTACCTGAAGGATATCGCCACCATTGAGCTCGGCTCGGCGGACTATTCCGTCACCGGCCGTTTGAATCGTCGCCCGTCTGCCAGTGTGGTGATTTTCCAGTCCCCCGGCTCGAATGCTATTGAGACGGTGGACCGCGTGAGTGCCCTATTGGCGAGTAAGGCCCTTCCTCCGGGCATCGAGGGCAACGTATCGCTTGATACGACTACCTCTGTGCGTTACTCCATTGAGGAGATTAAGCAGACCTTCATTGAGGCTATCGTGCTGGTGGCTCTGGTGGTGTTCCTTTTCCTGCAGAGCTGGCGCGCTACGGCCATTCCGCTCATTGCCGTGCCGGTGTCTCTTATTTCCACCTTCTGTGTGTTCCCCTTGCTGGGCTTCACGCTGAACACTATCTCCCTGCTGGGCATGGTGCTCGCTATCGGTCTGGTGGTGGATGATGCCATCGTGGTGGTGGAAGCTGTGCAGCACCACATTGAGAAGGGGCTGAATCCCCGCATGGCCTCCTTTGCTGCCATGCAGGAAGTGAGCGGCCCTGTAATCGCCATTGCTCTGGTGCTGGCTGCCGTGTTCCTTCCCTCGCTGATGCTGGAAGGTATCACCGGTACGCTCTTTAAGCAGTTTGCCATCACCATTGCTATATCGATGCTCATCTCAGCATTCAATGCTCTTACTCTTTCTCCCGCACTCTGCGCACTTATGCTCAAGAGCAAGGAGGAGAATAATACAATGCCCAAGAATGTGCTGCGCCGCATTGTGTTTAAGCTCAATCATGGGATAGCCAAGCCGTTCTTCCGCTTGTTCAACAAGTGCTATGATAGCACGGCCAGTGTTTACACCCGCATCTGCGGTGGTCTGGCTCGCAAGCTTATCATCTCCATGCCTTTGCTGCTGCTCTTCTGGGCGGCTATTAAGCCTGTGAGTGATAAAGTGCCCGGCGCCTTCCTTCCCGATGAAGATCAGGGCTTCCTGCTGGCTGCACTTGTCATGAAGCCTGAGACATCCCTGCAGCGTGCCATGGTGCAGGCCCAGCGCTTTGAGGATGCCCTTGGCGGCCCGGCTGATAATCCTGACCCTGCAATTCAGAACCTCACCTCCGTGGTGGGTATCAACATCCTGAACATGGTGCAGACCCCCGGTGCTGCCATCGCCTTCGTGCAGCTGAAGGATTGGAGCGAGCGTGAAGAAAGCGCTGAGGATGTACAGAAGCGCCTCAGTGCCCGCTGTGCTCAGGCCGGTCTTGATGGCATCAGCATGGTGCTCATTCCCCCGGCTATTCCCGGCGTAGGTACGGCAAATGGTGTTACCATGGTGCTGACGGACTTGGAAGGCCAGGGCGTGGAGTTCCTGTATCAGCAGGTGCAGAAGTTTAATCAGGCAGCCTCAGCCCGAAGCGAGGTGGCCATGTGCCGCCATATGATGATGGCGGATGTGCCCCAGCGCCACATCTCGCTGGACCGCGCTAAGTGTCAGAAGTTTGGCGTGAACATTAGTGATGCTTATGGCGTGCTGGCCTCTTACTATGGTTCATCATTCGTGAACTTCTTCAATGCCTTCGGCCAGCAATGGCAGGTGTTTATGCAGGCTCGTGGTGAGGACCGCGTAAGTCTGGACCAGATGAAGGGCTTCTTCGTGATTAACAATCGCGGTGAGAGAGTACCGCTGGATGCTATCGTAAGTATCTCAGAAATCGCTGATACTGAGTTCGTGATGCACCACAACGGTTATAACGCGGCTAAGCTCAATGTCATGCCTCGACCGGGTGTGTCCACCCAGCAGCTCATGGTTGCCATGGAGGAAGTTTTCGAGGAAACGATGGATAAGACCAAGGTGGGCATGGACTATCAGGATATGTCCTTCCAGGAAAACAAGGTGCGTAACAGTACCGGCCTCGGCACTATTTTCCTCATGTCCGGCTTCTTCGCCTTCCTCATTCTCGTGGCTCTGTATGAGAAGTGGACGCTGCCCATCTCTGTGTTCATGACGGTGCCCATCGCCGTGCTTGGTGCCTACATGGGCCTCTATGTCTGGGAGCTTGACCTTACGCTGTATGCTCAGGTGGGCCTCATCATGCTGGTGGGGCTTGCCGCTAAGAATGCCATTCTTATCGTGGAGTTTGCTAATCTTGAAATGGAGCGTGGCAAGAGCCTGATGGAGTCCACGCTCACGGCTGCACGCCTGCGCCTGCGTCCCATTATCATGACTTCCTTTGCCTTCATTCTGGGCTGTGTGCCGCTCCTGCTCTCCAGTGGTTCCGGTGCCTTGGCCCGAAACGCCATCGGCGCGGTGGTGGGGACTGGTATGACGGTGGCCACTCTTGTGGGTGTGTTCCTCATTCCCTGTTCTTATGTCTTCATCATGCGCCTCTTCCGCATTACCTTCAAGAAGAAGACTCTTGCAGAGGATCCGGATGAGGAAGGCGCTCGCCGTTACCTCGTGGAGCATGAACATGATGAAATCTAATCCCCGTAAATCTTCTTTTCTTAACTCTTAATCCCCCATAATAAAATATGAGAAAAAGCGCATTAATGACCCTTGCCGGTGCTGTGGTGCTCACTACGGCCTGTACACTCGGCCCGAGCTGGGAAAAACCGCAGATGGAAGTACCTGCCGTATTCCGCGGAGCCGGTGTAGGTGATGGTAATATGGCGGACCTGCCTTGGCAGGCTGTCATGAAAGACCATAACCTTCAGGCTCTGCTGACGGATGTTTTTAATAATAACCGTGATCTCGTTTCCCTTCAGCATAATGTGGAAGTTGCTCGCCAGTATGTCACCGTAGCTCGTGCGCCCATCTTCCCTTGGTTTGGGTACAGTGCTTCTACCTCCAAGGGTATGAACTCTGCCGGCGGTGCCAACATCACGAATACCGGCAGCGTTACCACGAACCCCGGCTCTGCAGCGCTGAGCGCCAGCTGGGAGATTGATATTTGGGGTAAGACTCGCCGTGAGGTGGAAGGCGCTGAGGCCTCCGCTCAGGAAGCCCAAGAGCAGCTTAACAACCTCCGCATTTCCCTGATGCGCCAGGTGGCCACAGGCTATCTCCAGCTTCTTATGCTGGATGAGCAGCTGCGCATTACCCGTAATAGCGTGGAGTCCTACAGTGATACGCTGAAGCTCTTCAACGACCAGCTGCAGGAAGGTGTGGTAGACCGCCTGCAGGTGGCCAGTGCTCAGGCCGCTCTCGCCTCTGCTCAGGCTGAGGCTCCTGCGTTGGAAATGCAGATTGCAGCGCTGGAGAACTCCCTCTCCGTGCTTGCCGGTCGCATGCCCGGCCGTATTGCCCGCAGTGGCTCTCTGCAGTCCTATATGAATGCCTCCCGTGTGGCTCCCGGCATCCCGGCTGATGTTCTTTCCCGCCGCCCGGATATCCGCGCCAAGGAGCAGGCCATGCGCGCTGCGAATGCTGATATCGGCGTGGCAATCGCCAGCTACTTCCCCACCATCAGCCTTACCGGTGCCGCCGGTTATGCCTCCTCTGATTTGCGTCATTCCGTCTTCGGCCGCAGCCACGGCTGGGGTATCGGTGCCAATCTTACAGGCCCGCTCTTCCAGGCCGGTCGCCTCAGTGCCACGGAGAATGCTCGCCGCGAGTCATTCCTTGCTGCCAAGGCTGAATATGAGCAGACTGTGCTGAACGCCATGGCTGAGGTGGCCACCACTCTGGTGCAGCGTGAGAAGCTTCGTGAAGCCATTTCTCGTCAGGAGGCCGCTGTGGCCGCTTATCAGCAGAGCGTGAATCTGGCTAAGGATCGCTACACCGCTGGCTATTCCGCCTACTTTGAGGTGCTGGATAATCAGCTGCGCCTCTTCCCGGCTCAGAAGCAGCTAGCTTCTTATCGTTATCAGTATGCCGCTTGCATTCCCACTCTGTACACGCAGCTGGGTGGCGGCTGGCAGAATTAAGCGCTTTTTCTACCACCTGAAAATAAAGCAGAGCTCCGGCTTTCGGGGCTCTGCTTTTTTATGGGTATTCTGCGCCTCTTCCTGCGCCCTTTGAGGAGACTGAGCTATTCCCATTGCCGCCTCCAGCAGGTAATGCCTCAGGGCGGGCATAGAGCGCGTGGAATACAGAGGAGGGGAGCGCCTCGTGCAACGCTTTCAGATGGGCTGGGGAATATCCGCACTGCTTATTTCTGGACGCTATAGGCAAGCATATAAAAAACGCGCAGAGAGGCCTCTCTGCGCGTTCTTTGATGAATGGTGTAAGGTGTGCTTTACAGCTCGGGAGTCACGATGACGTAGTTCGGGGCTGTAGCGTTACCGCGGCGGCTCTCAGGGAAGGGAGAGTAGTTATCGGTAAATACGCTGCGGGATTCGTCCTCGGCATCCTCAGTCAGCTTGTCCTTCAGGTCAACGGTAGAACCGTCGATGCGTACCATGAAGGCGTGAGCGTAGAAGAGGTCGCGGTTGAAGTAAAGCTTGTCACCGGGGATGGGGTTAGCGGTGGAGGGCACGCAGGAAAGAGCGAGCGGTACGCCGCTGGGAGTATCAGCCACGGAGCGGAGACCGGGAGCGTCCTCTGCATTGCCGCTTTCCTTGCGGAGAACGTAGGCAAATGCGTTCTCACCGCGGGCAAGGCACTGGCCATTGGCGATACGGCCATCGGGCTCACGGGTGCCGGCGTGCTTGGCAAAGAAGGTTGTCTCAGAGGTGCTGCTGCCGTAGAAGAGCTGGCGCAGGTAGGCGTTGGACTTAGAGCCGGTGAGCTCACCGAAGTCCAAATCTGCATGCTCTGTGCGGAGGTTTTCAGCGGTAGCATCGCAGGGATACTGGCCGTTCTCCTGACCGAAGGTGAAGAGCATCTTCTGCAGCTGACCCAAGTTGGAGCTGGCCTGCTGACGGTCACCGTCGTTCATGTGCTCCATGATGGGGCCATAACCCACTGCTGCCAGAGAGGCAAGAATGGCGATAACCACCATAAGCTCAATCAGGGTGAAACCTTTTTTCTGTCTGTTAAGTTGAATTTTCATGCTATATGCGTTGTGTTGACTTCTTATGTATACCATGAACCCCACGCCGTTGCAAGCGGTAAATGCATTTTTTACTTAAAAAACAGCTTTTTGCTGTATTCAGGAGGCATGTGTTAAAAAGAAAAATCCGCGCGGAGCATGGGAACTTCCGCGCGGAATGTATGATGTTAAAAATAATGCTTTAGCTTCGGCCAAGGTAAGCCTTGACGCCTTCTTCATAAAGCTCGGGCTCCAGAAGGAAGGAATCATGTCCCTTAGCGGATTTAATGCACCTGTACTCAGCCTGCACGCCGTTCTTCACGAGGCGGCGGTGGAACAGGGAGATTTCGCGTGCACTGAAGCAGCAGTCTGTGTCAATGGAGAAGAGGATAAAGGGGATGCCGTATTCCGCGTAGCGGCGGAAGCATTCATCCGTGCTGCGCCCGGTGATGGCCTCCAAATCAAAGGAGGTCCACATGTTGATGATGCGGATGTACGCATTCGCATCAAAGCGCGTCGCGACCTTGGTGCCTTGTTGCAGCATGTAGCTCTCCGTGCTGCGGGCAGGGGTGTACCAAGTGAGCAGTCCCTTGCGGTCCGGTGAGCAGCCTTTGCGTGCGCGCTTGGCCAGCCCTCGCTGGTAGATGAAGTGCTTGTGGCAGATAATGCGTGCAAGAGCCACGCCGCGCAGGGGCGGATCATTCAGAGGGTAACGCCCTTCGCGGTACTTCTCATCCATTTCAATGGCGCAGAACTGCTCGAAGCTGCTCAGCTGGTGCGCGATGGTCGGCTTGTAGTTTGCACCGATGATAATAATGCTCTTAATGCGCTCCGGGTACAGGTTTGCAAAAGCCAGCGAGAGCATGCCGCCCACGCTCGGCCCCACCAGTACAAAGCGGTCTATCCCCAAGTGGTCAAACAGCTTAATCTGCGCACGGGCCTGATCATTCGCATTCACCATGGGGAAGCGGCTGCCCCACGGCTCGCCGTCCGGGGCGATGCTGGCAGGTCCACTGGAACCATAGCAGCTGCCCAGGAAGTTCACGCACACGATGAAGTACTTGTCCGTGTCCAGCGGCTTGCCCGGGCCCAGCATGCGGTCCCACCACCCCTCGTAATACTCCGGCTGCCAGAAGCTGCCGGCCTCCGGTACATCATCGTTGTACCCGTGGGCGTGGTGGCTGCCGGTGAGGGCGTGGAAGAGGAGGATGGCATTATTTTTATCCGGGGCCAGCGTGCCGTAGGTCTCATAGGCCAGCTGCATATCCGGCAGGGTTTCACCACTATCAAAGGTGAACTCGCCAATGGGGAAGATTTCTGTGCGGACGGTGTTTTCCATGGTGCTGCTGAGGCGGGGCAAGGGGGAAAAGAAAAAAGGACCGGGGTTCATTAACACACCGGTCTCCTTTTTCTGCGTGCGGTTATACCCGCGCGGGTTTACTTAACACCCTTCTTGCTCAGGCGCGTGCCGGCAGTCGTGCCCTGTCGAGCCTTGAACTTCGGGTTGCTCTTGCAGATAACGTAGAGCGTGCCCTTACGCTTCACGATCTGGCAATCAGCGTGACGGCGCTTCATGGAGGCGAGTGAGGAAAGAACTTTCATGATCTCTGGTTTGGTTGTGTGTTATTAAGATTTTCGGTCGCGAAGCATTTGCGTCGGGACGCGCATTATACTCCGTTGTGACCGTTTGTAAAGACAAATTTCACTTTTCTATGCATTTTTTTCGTCTTACCCTCTGCTTCCGCTTGCTTTACTGCCATAAGCTGGCTTCTATGCCCGCTTGGTTCTCTCATTCCGTGTGGGCCACATAACAGCGCCCCAGCGCGAGGAATACCCCTCTGCCGAAAAAAAATCTAATTTTTAGCATATTTGCGCTTGACCTGCCAATTTCGTTTTGCTAATATCCTACCAGTCAGGAGGGTGTAATCGAACGCTTCGGTTTTCTTTCCTTTCGTGTCAAACATTACAAACTGTTAATATACAATGAAAAAGACTCTGTCAGTTCTTGCAGTAGCAGCGCTCTCCTTGGGCGTTACCACGAGCTACGCGAAGGAAATCATTCTGAAGCCGTACGGCGACTTGCAGTCCCCCGTTGTGTCTCAGGTTATCGCCCCCGGTGCAACTCTTATCAACTCGGAAACCGGCAATGTTGTGGTGTATGACCTCAATGACAATCCTAAGGTAGAGCCTCCTTTCGACGATAGGAAGGGGCAGATTCAATGGGGCCTTAATCTAGCAAACAAATACAATGAACCGCTTTCTTTGGAGGATGTTGCTGAAACAGCGGCTGATTCTGCGATAAGGATAACGGAAGGTGATACCCTTGTGCTTGATTTTACATCAGGTGCTTTGACTCTGGGAGGCCCGACGGAAACTGAATATATGGTTCTCATGTTCCGCACACGAGATGCTTTCGGTAATGATTTCGCTGAATGGTATTCTGCGAATGAGGTGCCCATTATCGCTCGATTTACTAATGGCGATTATCTGGCCTACGTTATCGATGACGCATGTGACAGACTGAAAGAAGATGAGCACATTCCCGGTTTGATGGTTCCCAATACCTATTCCACCATGGGTGGCTTGGTGTTCTTCAATGAAGAAGTCGCTCCGGCCGTGAGTTTAGCTGAGGTAGACCCGGATACTATTACTCCGGATCCTGAGCCTTCTCCCGCCGTACCCGAGCCCACCACGGCTACACTGAGCCTGTTGGCCTTGGCTGGTCTGGCTGCACGCCGCCGCCGCAAGTAAGAAGCTCTTTTTTACAGTTGACACAAACGCCGCTGCTTCGTGATACGAGCAGCGCCGTTTTTCTATGATGAGGACAATCTCAGCGGAACTCGCCCTCTAGAATGGAAAAATCATAGGTGGCCGGGAGCTTACTACGTCGTGCCGAAGTACGAGCGGTAACTTTCGGGGGAGACCCGGATATCCTTTACCGGTTGGTTGGCCGGAGTAATCAGCATTTGGAAAGCAAAGTGAGGAACGTGCGTGGGATGCATATTAAAGCCATTTTGCAGTGTGACGACTTTGAGGACGGGTGCTTTAGGTAAAGCTTCGTTAGAGGATACGCGGATGGTGTCGAGGAGAGTAGCCTCTCCCACGCCCTCGTCATCATAGACAAAAAGGTAGGGGCTGAGTTCTTCTGCTTGGAGATTTTTGATGAGTCGGGGCAGCCACTCTTGCTTGTGTAGATTTTCCGGCTTAAACTGGCGCTTGGACCTGAAACACAGGGCTCCATGTCGCAAGGTCGACTCGCTTTGCGGCGATATGCGGACGTAATGGCTAGCTCCGTTTAATTGGCAGAAATGCAGGCGCAACACGTAGTGTATTTTCATATTGCGCTGTCGATTCAGCGGGCTCTCGTGAGAGTTGAGCGGCACTACTACCGTCAGCATGCGATAGCCATGGTAGGGGATGGGGGCGTCAGTTGCCGGTCTGGTTGCGGAATGCTCGGGTAGTTTCGGCAATAAGGTGGCTACAGCCACGCCGGTGGTCGTATTCATAATGATGATAAACAGTTTTGGATTTGATAGACAGTTATGCTTGGTATATGCCTCGCGCAGTTTCCTTATACCTTAGTTTTCCATTGTTGTCAACATTCACATAAAAAATCCCGCGCAGCCGGGCGCTAGCGGCTGCGCGGGAATGAAAAGGGGGGGAGAATCTTATTGTTGTGTGTAGCCTTGCAGCTTTTTCTCCGTATAGGTGAGAACTTGGGCTGTGCCCTCACTTGGGCAGGAGACAAGGGATAAGGTGATAGCCTCATGCGGAAGGGAGAAGGCGGCGCTGATGAGCTCTCTGTAGCCGAGCATTTGTCCGGCATAGTGGGCCATAAGCCATTCTTCAAAAACAGTGTAGCCATCACGGGGGACGGGGCGGTTGGTTTTGAAGTCGATGATGTGGGCGGCTACCACTTGGCCGGTGTCATCATGCGTGAGCACGAGGCGGTCAATAACGGCGGATACCCATTCGTTTTTATCATTAATGGCTTCTACTGATTGCTCATTGTAGGCTACTTGTCCCGCTTGTCGGGTGAAGAGTGCGGCTACATCCGCTTGCTGCAGGGCCTTGTTCACCACGGCCTGTTCATCGTTTAGCGGGGCTGAGTAGGGGAGTTCTTGCCCGGTCAGCCACTCCACTTGCTCCCACGCTTCGTGAACAGCTGTGCCGAAGTCTGCCCCGCCTCGGGCGGATGTGGAGGGCGTGGCGGCGCGAGAAGGCTTTTCCTCTGCCTCCTGCGGCTTTTTATCCTCAGCGCTTGCGAGCGCGGACGGGTTCACACGCTTGCGGCGTGGGATTCCCGCGCCCAGTGTGGCCGGGGTGGTAGATTCCGCCGCGGCGGCTGTTTTCTTTTCCATGGACTCGTACCACTGCGCCTCACCCATGAGGGGGAAGATTTGCTCTTCGGTAAGGGTGCCAAGCGAGAGCTGCTCCTCGGGCTTCATCAGGGCGCAGGCCTGGCGAAGAAGGCCGCCCACGGAACGTGCCGGGGCCTTCCAGCTCTTGGTAATAACCCCTGTGTTTTTATTTTCTTTCAGCTCCATCAGCTTGGCACCATGGCAGATGATGTAATTGGCGTGTTTGGCGCGGGTGATGGCTACATACAGGAGGTTGTAGGCTTCCTTGCGTTGTTGGTGTTGCCATTGGGTGGCCAAATCTGTGAAGGTGCTGCCGAAATAGGACCAATCATCTTTACCACCGGGGGGAAGGAGGAAGGATTGATTGTCTTCGGAAATGAAGTATTTGATGTCAGACACGGAATCCGTAGACTTCACGCCGATATAGGGCAGGATGACAGCATCAAACTCCAGGCCCTTGCTCTTGTGCATGGTCATAATCTGAACGGCTCCGGCTGCCCCTGCTGCCTGAACACTAAGGTTTTTCATGTGCAGCACCCAATCCGCCAGTGAACCGCCGCTTGTGTCAAACGAGAGCGCTTCATTCTCCCAGCAACGGATAATGGCTTGGTTATTAGCAGCATCCTCAGCCGGTAAGGTGGTCAGCAGCTTGTGCACCACTCCGAGGAAGCCGATATTTTGCAGCTCTTGCAACCATTCAGCATGGGAAATTGCCGTATCCCGTCCGATATGTTCCCCGAGGAATGAGGCCCTAGCCACGCTGAGCGCGGCTTCATCACCGGGGTGTAACAGCCATTTGAAGAAATAAAGCAGCATCTCGCCCATGGGGCAGGCTACAGCAGCCAGACTGTCCTTAACCAGTACGGTGCGGAGATTAGGTAAAGAATCTCGAAGGTGATTTTGTATTTCGTCAGCGTCGCTATTAGAACGCACCAGAATGGCTATGCTCATGCCGTTTTTGGGGGATTCCTCATTAACGGTGAGCTTTTTCAGCACGTCTACGATTTTATCAAAAATCCGTGTTTTCATGCTGGCGTCCTCCTCCTCATTTTTATCAGGCGGGGGAACGAAGCACATTTCCACATAGCCCGGTATATTTTTTGCTGAGCTGTGCTTGGTGAAATCTGCGGAGAACGTAACCGGGGCCGTCTCAATGCAGCCATCCGCCGCTATTTCAGGGCATTCCACTTTTTCCAACGCGGAGAAAAGTTGGTTCGTGAAATCCATGATGACGGGCGAGGAACGGAAACTGCGCTGCAAGGGGGAGGGTTGCAGCGGTGTTTTCCAAGGCTCCTCACTGGCGAGGCGCTCAAAAACATCCGTCTTGCCGGTACGGAAACCATAGATGCTCTGTTTTGTATCACCCACGATGAACATGCTCTCTCTGGCTACGGCGTGCCGGCGGCCAGGCGTGAGTTTGTCTTTCAACTCCGGCGGCATGGCTGCCGTCCAGCGTTCTTCCGAGAAGTCGAAGGTGTTGCCGCCGGCCTCTTCCGCGATGGGTTGGAGCAGCGGTGTGAGCGTGCTGAACTGTGACTCTGACGTGTCTTGGAACTCATCCAGCATCCAGTGCGCCAGCTTGCCCCCCATGCGGTAAGCGATGTGGTGGCGCAGCAGGTGTTCATCCGCCTCATCTCGGAGCATGAGCTCTTGCGCCATGCGTGAAATATCATTGAAGGTAAGGCGGCCTTCCGCTTTCATGCGGGTATCGTAGATTTTCGCATAGTCGGCGATGAGTTTTTGCAGATTAGCGCTGCGATCGGCGGCGTTGCGAAGTTTGAAGGGGACTGCGAGCTTTAGCAGGGGGGTTGCCAGCATCGCGATGCGGCTGAGGGGATTTTGACTGTTGGAGCCTTCCGGTACATTCTTCATGACTGCCTTGGACTCACGTTTGAGCTCCAAGGCACCGTTTGCCAGCGCCTTGAATTGACCGAGAGCTCGGTCTTTCAGTAGCTCGCTTCCGTGAAGCGTCAGCAGCTCATTGAGCTCTGCCGCTGCATGGCGGTATGTTTCCATTTCTTCATCCGTAGCCAAGCGGAAGTTTTTGCCGCCTGAGAAGGTGGAAATGTTACCCCATTGAGTGTGAGGTAGTTCCCGGTAGAGGTGCAAGAATGCTTTTACGTCTGCTTCAATCCGGGATTGTGTGGTATTCCCCACGCCTCCCGTGATATGGCTGAACATGGCAAGGAAGTCTGCGCGGGAGCCTTCATCCTTATTTTTGCTATCTAGATAACGCAGGACGTCTTGGGTACGGATGTTAGCTTCTTCCGTCGGGTCTACCGGAGTGACATTGTTCATCCCCAGCTCCAGACTGTTGGTTGATACCAAGGTGGAGAAGAAGCTGTCAATCGTTGAAAGCTGAAGTTTGCTGAGTACGGTGACCATATCCTTCAGCAAATCCGCAAAGGTGGCAGCTGTGGCCGGTCTGAACTGATAATAAGCCTGCAGCTCTTCGCTGCCATTGTAAAGCTCTTCCGGGTATTGGCGGGATTCCGCCGCCAGCCGCACGATGGCCTCTGTGACCGGCAGCAGGGGAATGGGGTTGGAGGCCGGTACTACTTCCCACGGGCCGTATTCTGTGGGAACCACGGAAAGGCCACTCAGGACGTCCCACACACGGACGGCAAGTTCATTGCGGCCTGTTTTTTTATCACGTTTGTCATCAGCACCTTCCGCTAGAGCATGCAGAATACGATTGCGGAACTCGCCGGCTGCTTTGCGGGTGAAGGTGAGCGCTATGATTTCTTCCGGTTTAGCGCCGAGAAGCAACAGGGTGATATAGCGAGAGGCCAGCTGGTATGTTTTGCCCGTACCGGCGGAAGCGGCGATACGATTGCTCGTAACGTGAAACTCCGCCGCGGTGGAAGAAGTGTTTTGTTTTTGCTGATTCATCATCTGAACAAGTAGGGCTTGGGATTATTTTTGGAGCGCGGGCAGATTAAATAACTGGCGGGGGTCACTCTGCAGGGTGAGCGCGCCGAAGCGTGCCGCGTTTGTGCCCGGTGTTACGATGGCTGAGTATGGCTTGTTCTTGTACTCCAGTGACTCTGCTGAGAAGAGGCACTTGCCGGCCCGAATCATGCTGATGGCTGCTTTTACCGTTTTCATGGCAGAGCTGAACAGCTCTTCTGCTTCCGGCACTTCTTTAATTCGATGCGATATCGGTTCGACTTCTCCATTCTTTACAAGCGGGAAGTCTTTTAGTTTCTCCGTCTTGCTTTGCAGATTGTAGTAGATTAAGTCCGGTATCACTGTGGACATGTCTTCCCCTGCCGGGATGCCCAGCTTTTCGCGGTCCTCAGATGAGGGGTGGCGCAGTCCATAGGCATAGAGCGGAAGCTGGACATCATTCCAGCGGTACATTTTAGCCCCGAACATGACGGTGCCGAACTCATAGCCCTGCACGTTCATGAACTTACAGAAGAGGGAATCTTCCGCGTCTTCTAGCTCATCCAGGTGTATCTTGTGCGGCTTCTTTTCTGAGGTGGATGTTTTGTAGTCAATGATGCGCCAGCGCCCATCTCGGTTGCGGTCGATTCGGTCCGCATTCATGGAGAAGCGGGCGATTTCCTGATTCGGCAGCTCCATGGTGGGGGTGAAGGTGTATTCTCTTGCGACATTGTACCAGCCGTCGGCTAGGTCTTTTATGTGCTGATCAACAAATGCTTGCAGGGTGCGGTGAATGGCTTGCAGCTGCACTTCCATGGCGAGAGCTTGCTTGTTTCTTGTGGTGGTGCTGTTGTACACGGCTTGCCATTCTGCCTCGGCTATCGTTCTACCGGCGGCCATCATGTGTTCCAAGCCGGCTGCCGGGTCTGTTGCGGCGGCGGGGCAAGCTTGGAGCAGGGTTTCTTCATCAGGGAAACGTTCCACGAGTTTATCCAGCACAGCATGCATGACGGTGCCGTATTCATTGCTCTCCAGCTCACTTTTGTTTTCTTTATAGCTATTCCCTAAGTCTATGTAGAGCAGGTTCTTAATCCAGAAAGTGAGCGGACACTGTAGGAAGGTGGAAAGAGATGAGGGCGAGAAGCTCTTCTGGTAAGAATTCCCATGTTCATCAGTGTGACTCTTGGTGAAAGGATTCGTCTTGCCGGGGGCTATCAGGCTGATGGATTCCAGCTCGCCCGGAGCTACCACCTTTTTGCAGCCTTCTGCTCTCCGCAGGGGGCAGGGGGCCGCTGTGGGGAGCTGCTTGGGAGTTTTGCTCTCGGTAAACAGGGCGAGGGCTCTCTTGGGCAAAGAATCTCCACAGCGCATGAGCAGGGAGGAGGGTGCCAGCACGGAGCCATCTTTCTTTTGGCGGGCCAGGACGAAATCCACCCGTTCGTCATCACGCTGTCTGCTGGCCAGAAGCGCCGTCAGCAAGTAGCTGTCACGCGCTATGCGGAACTTTTCATGGCGGATTCCTAATTCCTCACAAAGAGATTCCGGCAGGAAATCATCCTCCTGCACAGGCTCAGGGATGCACCCATCATGCATGGCGGTTAGGATAACGCGTTTCCCTCGGGTGTAGGGGAGCTCTTTCCAGCCCAGTAGGTCTCCTACGGTGCGGGTGCGCTCCGCAAAGACGGGCGAGATGAGCCCATCTTCCACCCTTCGGCGGAGTAGTTCGATGGTGTAGCGCTTGGAGGGTAAATAAGCGTGTAAAGCAGCGCAGGCTTTCAGCTGATTAGCAAGGGATGAGGACAGAAGCTTGGCGCAGCCTGAGCTGAGGCGTTTTTCCAGTTTCTTTGCCAGCTCACTGAGGGCCGGGGAGATGGTATGCTCATTCCCCAAGTCATCAAGAAGCTTGGAGACAGCTTCCGCGAAGTCGTAATAGGCTGAGCTCTGGTTCGCTTTGAGCCTCGTAATGGATTTGTACCCATCATCCACGCGGGGGATTTCCTTCAGCATTTGCAGTAAGGCTTTCTCACTGCCGGGAAGCAGCAGCATGCGGAGTCTTTCTATGTGTTTTTGCAAGCCGAGAAGCTCCTCTGGGTTCTTTGCCAGAGCCTGCTGAAGCGCCGTGTTGCTGAGCAGGGCCATGAAGGCGTCCAGCCCTTGGGTGCCATTGTTGGCCAGCTCACCGGTTTCATCGTTCCAAGTAGGCGGCTGTTCGCGCGCTTCGCAGGCATCTGCCAGCTGTGCCGCTAAGCGCCCGATGTCTGTATTTTGGGCATTCCGGCCTTCCGGGATATTAAGCTGCCACCCCTCTGCTGCAAAGGTGTTCAGGATAGCCGGGGCAAACTCATCATCACATACGGATAGAACGACATCCCGTGAGTCATAGCCTGCTGCCAAGCGGAGGGCTTCCGCTGCCAGCATCTCATCATCATCTACCAAGTGAATGGTGGAGGCGCTGTTATCAATGTCTTCCTGCGTTTCTCCGGTATAAACAAAGGCTTGCGGAATGTCAATTTCCCGGTTGAACCAAGCGGCTTCTAGCGGACGCCCGATAGCATCAAAATTCTGCTTTTCGCTCTCGGGGGCATGAATCCACGCCTCGACCCTGCCACCTTCCGTGCCGTGCAGGTTATGGAGGTAACGCTCCAACTGGGGAGAAAGCTCCGGAATGCAAGCGAGAATGAGCGTGCTCCTTTGTCCTTGCCATGTGGGGGTGGCTACTTGCCCGGCTCGATATTGTTCTGCCGGTATTTTATGCGGGAAAAGTTGTGTGATGACTTTATCTACATGGGCAAACAGCTGGCCCAGCGTGCGCCACCGCAGTTGCTCATTTTGCATGACTTGGCGCTTAGCGGTCAGATTACGCCTCTCCGTTTCAGCATCTTCCGGGAGAGCGTTGAGCTTGTTGGTAATGATTTGCTCTCGCTTTGCCAGCTGCCCCGTTACAGTATCATAGGTAACTTCCTCTTTTTCAAGGCGTGCTCTCAGCGCTATGAGCTTGTGCGCCACGGCTACTGCCCAGCGCTCGCACTGGGTTTCAGGGCGGCGGGGGATGAGAGGTGCGTATTGATTGAGGGTATCCGCGTTTGTGGTGTTGAGAATGTGCAGCCACGCCGCCAGCGTTTCTGTTTCCGTGGCCGCCTTGTCTTCATCAGTTGGTATCAGATGCCCCGCCAGAGTAATCTTAGGCATGAGAATAGGCTTGCCGGTTTTTCTTTTGGCGAGCTCGGCCATATATTCGCGGAGGCGGCGGCCGCTCTCGCTCGTCGGCACTACTAAGGTGGCTCGGCGATAATGCGCTGCAGTCTGCTCGTCCTTGGAGCTTAAGCGGCTGTAAAGTTCCTCAGCAACCAGCTCAATAGCCGGCCTCTGCCAGCCAAGAAAAATTCTTAAATCGGGCGTTCTCATGTATGTCTATCTTATACCATACCGTGCAAACTTTTGCAAGTGGGGGGAAGCAGAAATTAAGTTGTGCCCCGTTTTATGACCTGCCGTAATGAAAGGCTTGCAAGCGGCGTGCCCTCATATGCATATCAGTTGCTTCCATGTAAAGATATACAAACAAGAAGTGCGATAATGTGAGCATGGCATCTCATTATCGCACTTTCGGTTATAAGGGGGAATTGGAGGCTAGTTACTTCAGCACCTTGCGGAGCATTTGCTGAATCTCTGTGTCCATGGGGTAGGGGTATGCCAACATGGCCCGCCAAACATCGACTTGCACAGGGCTTAACTCCGGAACTTCCCATTCCAAAAGAGCAGCTTCCGGCGTGGTACTTGTCGCCACCGCAGGCGCTTCTCCGTACAGGCGCTTTACCAAGAAACGCCGCGTATAAAAGCCCACCACTACGCTGAGCAATATACCACCCAGCGCCGGTAACAAGCCGGTGCCCAGCCCTAGAGCTGCAAAAGCGCTGCCTGCTGCCATGGCTGCCCCGGCGGCGCTGCCGCCTACCAGCAGGCTTCGCCCGAGCTCCTTGGGGGAACGGCAGTGCTTCCATGCCATGGCCAGCGCGACGGCAGCGGCGCACATGCCGATGGGGTTAGCGGTAAGAATACCTGACAGTCCGCTGGCCGCGCTCAGCTCAGCCAGTTGCTGCATATCTGCCTGTTTGCAGCCAATCACCACGGCCACCACGGAGAGCACACCGCTGAAAAGCTCCAGCCCATTAATCTGAAGCAAATCACCCAGCCAGCGTTTTGAGATGTGCAGGTTCTCGCTCAGCCAGCTGCTCATGCCGCTGAACTGATCCGGGCGTAGTGACACCACCGGTAGACCTGATACAGAGAATAGATCTTTTCCCAGATGCTGCGCCGTGCCCATCACTTCTTGCCACATGCTGTCATCAGGCAGGGCCTTCGCTGCTGCCTCAAACGCGCCGAAAATATCATGCTGCCCATCCACCAAATGGTGCAACTGAGAGCCACCGGTGTGCGTGCTGAGGTACAGGCTATCGATGGCCTTGTCGTACACCGTCGTATTGGGCGTGTTGATATACTCCGCCAGCTGCTGTGCTAAGCTGTGGCCACTGCCGCTGCCCAGAGCGGCATCTGCCAGTAGCCCTCCGTTGAAAAGTGCGCCTTCCGGCACTCTTGTTTGAGTTTCGCTCAAGGTTTTTTCTTGTTTAAGAATAACGATACCTTGTATATTAGGAACAACAGAGAGGTGTGGAGGATGGCCTTTGTACCTGCTTTGATTATCGCATTCATGGTGGGGGAGGGGGGAGCTTCCTCCTCATAACGGAGCTCATCACTCAGTGAAATTTCAGGGTTCCTCGGCGTTTTTAGTATCTCGTCAAGTGATTCGTGGAGTCCCGCCCAGTCCATGTCGAAATCTTCCCCGGCCGTCAGATAATGCCGAGTAATAGCTGGCCAGTATCGTCCCTCTTTATCGGCGACATTTTGGTGGAAGGCTGTTTCAAAGGCACGCGCTTCTTGATTAGAAATGCCGCTGATACAGAGGTTCAAATAAATGGAGCGTTTGACATAATCCCATTTGCCGGGTACGTACAGATTGCGGGCCACGGCACAATATGTGCCGTCCGCACAGCGAATGCGGCATACCGCCGCTTTGCTCTGGGCATTGGACAATGAGCGGTAGGCCTGCATGCCTTCGGGGCCGGGGCCGGCTTGGGTATATGCCCCGTTATCGCCTGCGCATTTCCAGTTAAAATCCCGATATATTCCCGCGGATTGTATATAAATTTTTCGAGTGCTCATCGTGATTCTCTTTCTATTAATTGAGTGTCAGCTTTCTTTTTTTCTGTGCAATGCCTGATGGTTTTTGCCACGGAGTTTGCGCTCATCGGCTGCTGGTAATTGAGGTAGCTGTTGTGGGGCTCCTGAAGGGGCAACAGTAGCTTTATTACTGTGCAACGCCTGTTGGTCTCTGCACTCGAGTTTTCGCCCATCTGCAGCTTGTAAAAGAGTAGCCACTGAGGGCTGTTCTTTGCCGTAACCGGGGACAAGCGCCCATACCAATAATAACATGATCACTGCGCCGATGGTCATGGCCGTGATTCCGCGTGCGAGTCCGGTGGGCTTGTGGATAGAGCTCGCTAGTTGACTTCCGCTCACTTTCAATTGCGGTGCTGCCTCGCTTTCTTTCTGCTGGGCAAAAAGAACAACGCCGGCGGCTGATAATTTGTGAGAGCGAAGGTGTTCTTCCGCATCGTTTACAGAAGTAAACGTCATTTCCTCCGTTGTGGTACTGTCGGTCACGGGAGCTGCTGCTGCTTGCTCCACAGCCGTTTGTAGTGCCGGCCAATCCATAGTGAAGTCATCTTCACTGGCACGGTAATGCTCTGTTATTAAAGGCCAGTAATGCAGCCCATCTTGCGGTATATCGCGAAGATACGAGCATGCCAAGGCGCGGAGTTGTTGTTCGCTAAGACCTTCGATACAGAGATTCAGGTATATGAGCCTATTGATCTTATCTTTCCTATCTCGGACATACAAGGAGCGGATAACCAGTCTGTAGCTCCCGTCAGGCATGGTCGCCGCCACCATTGCCAATTTGATGGCGAAGGGGCTCAAACTGCGGTATTGCTCGATGGCCGCGTCGCATGGCTGTTCGCCGCGGTCGGGCGCTACTTTCCAGTTGAAGTCCCGATGTGTTCCTGCGGATTGTATGTAAATTTTCATTTGTGGTTAAGATTCTAATTCCCAGTATTGGAGATTATCCTCCTCAGCGTCATTGCGCAATTTGTCACAGATAGTTTCCATAGCCTCCTGCGCGTTGTCCAGTTGTGTCATGCCCAGCATATTAGTTATTTTAACGCCGGCTTTAGCATTGCGTTTTTTTAATTTCTTGAGTACACTGTTGCAGGCATGTTGCAAGGCTCGAAGCAGAGGCGTATGGCAATTTTCCGGCTTATAGGAGCCGTCGATTTTAAACTCTTCAGTCCAGTACCCATATTCATCTTTGGTGAAACGGTCAAAACTCACCCCTCCCAATGTGTGTACATAAGTCAACTCCACGGGGATTCCTATTTTCAGCATGGCTGAAATCAAACCTTTATACGCTTCACAGTTTCGAAGCTTCTCTTTCATTTCCTCGCGTTTATTTCTGTATTTTTCGCAGCGAGAGATAATGAATATAACCTTATGGCCTCTCTCTTTTAACTGATGAAGAATACTATTGTTCTGATACCAGGATGAAATTTTAACGGGAGCATTGAAGTCGGCAAATTGCTTATTGTCTCCTTCCATCAGAGAAGGGGCATCAACGCAGATTAAACTGACCTGTGAGTCTGTTAACATATTTTTCACGTCCTCTTTCTCTTTATCGCTGGTAATCTTTGAATCTGAGTACCAAGATCCAGGTAAATCTGCTATTTTAACGGGAAAAAGAAAACGCTTTTTATCCTGAGGATTGCGAGAAGCTTCGCTTAACTCAAACTCAAAAAAGAAGATATCGGCCGTTTTTATAATGCCGTTTACGCCGGTAAAGTCTCCGGTCTTTTGTAGACATGCCGTCATCTGGTGACATAAATCTGTCAACGCCTGACCGGTATCTCCAATCGGAGAAAAATAACCGGAAAGCCCCATAGCGTTAATCTGATGTAACATTGAGGCCATTAAAGACGTTTTGCCAACGCCTACATGTCCTACCAGCATGAACTGAATGTTCCTATTACAGCTGTAATACGTGATGCCCGTCCTCGGGTCTACTGTCTTTTTGGTAAACGAAATATCCATGACTTTAGGCGTTATCAAAGATTCTCTTTAATTCTTCATAATTGACACATCGATTTTCAATCGGCCCTACAATTATTGGCGGCATGAAAAGTTTTTGGAGTATACTTATAACACCTACGACCAGCGCACCTATAAGGGGCAAAATATTACTCAAAATAGTATTTATCGCATCAATGGTTTGATTGATAACCTGTGCTGAAACTCTTCGGTTCTCGCGGCAAGCGCGGGAGAAGTGCTCGCAATTGTTGGTCAGAAGGTTATATGTTCCCCAGTATCTGCCCTTTACGCCTTCTGTGCAGAATACCCACACCGCACGATTGCGGGTATAGAGGCGTCCTGCCAGTTCTATCTGTTCTTTCTCGCCGCCAGCTGGGCCTCCGGGAGCGGAATTGGGGGTGGTTTCGAGGAATTTCCCGAAACCGTTAGTGCGAATTCGCCCTTCTGAAAAGTGAATGACTCTGGCTCGCTCTATCAGGATTCCATGGTGCTCTACTTCCGGCAGAGCAATAGGCTTCTTGCTAGCGGGTAAGTGTGACAGCAAATAACTGCTGGTTTCTAGGGTAACTGTTGCTTCGCCTTGCTGCTTCTTCTCGGCAATGGCACTATCCAGAGCAGCTTGGGCTTGTTCAATAATGAACTTGGTGTCCACAATAAGCGGTGTCCACCAATGCTGCCCGGACGAGATATCATACTGTGCAAATATATCCACGACGCTCAGACCGGTAATACATTCATCCACAAAATCGTCACCCGCCTTGCTGCGAAGCACTTCTATGTCGGTATACAACCGTTCTTTTGCACGTTGCAGCGTGGCTGACAAATCCTTATTCTTCTGTACGCCGTACAGATAAAACTGCATTTGCAGGAAATCTATGTCGAATGCAGTTATCTGGAAATAGGGATTATCCCAATCATCAGATAAGGGGTTTTGCAGGATGATGACATCTTCCTCTTCTGCGCGGATACCGAAACGAATATCCGTCGGTAATCCACCATTGCTCAACTCACTCGGATCTTTCAGTGCCACCACAGCTGTGCCCGGGGCGAGTTCTTTCACCTCTTGCAGGGTGAGCTTTTTCACGCACCCCTCTTCAAAGTCTTTTAAAAAGTCTCCCAACATAAGGATTAATTGTTTAATTCGTTTTCGATACGGTTATCAAGCGTTCTTGTATGTTGCAGCAGGCTTTCAGCTTCGCTGTAGAGTGCCGAAATACGCTTGCTTCTGGCGTCCGTCTGTTCTTTGCTTTCGATTGCGGTTCGGTGAGCGCGTTTCAGACTTTCTTTTTTGCCGTTCAGCATTTCGTACAAGTGATTTACGAAAGCATCACGCACATCCCACATTTGTTGCAGGGGACCGCGGCGTGAAGTGTCTTGCTCCCAGCAACGGTAGAAAATATTTTCGCACATAACTCTGTGCATGCCATTGATTATTGTTCCCCAGCACGCATTTACGGCTTTTTCGGCGCGTTCCCACACGGTGGTCGTGCCCGGTATGAATTTTAACACCATGGCCACCAAATTGCCCTGCCGGATAATCTCCATGATATCACCGCCCCATCCGGGAATAGGCGCGTTCTCCATATATGTCTGCTGGTACATATGCGGGACGAGGCTCTTGATGGTGGGCATATGATATTCAACGCAAATTTCATTATATTTATTTAAGGCTAAGTCGTATGCCGTCGTTTGGTATATATCATGGGCTATGACTTTGCAAAGCTGATGCAGGATACCTCTCAGAATATCGGTTAAGGCCTGATTGTACTCTAACATAACCTCGTTTGAAGCCGGAGCCCACGGGTTTTTGAAGTCACCAATAGCGTCCCATGGACCGACAAATTTCTGAGCAGTTAGCGAGATAATTTCATTCCGCCTTTCATCCAAGGCATTGATGAGCTTCTCACTGTAACGAGCTTTCAAATCTTCATCCGTTTTGCGGAACTGCTTGTCAACTTCATCACGAGCCCGTTCAATTTCTTTCTCGAAATCCTCTGTCTTGCGGTGCAGGTCTGTGAGGTATTCTTCACTGCAGTTTTGCTGGTTGTGGAGAGCTTCTTGTTCTTTTTTCATGCTGTCAAGAGCAGCCTCGAGAGCCATCTTCACGCGGGCGGAACCATTGCGGCGCAACAGACTCTCCTTTTTGCGTGTAAGTACTTCTCGCCGGGCAGCCTTGACAAAAGTTGGTATGCCGCTGAGCTCTTCGAGCTCAGGGTATTTGATGCTCTTTTCTCCAAAAGCCTCTTCCGTATAATCCCTGAGTGTTTTTCCTCTTGAAAGTTGATTTTCTTTGGTGAAAGTACTCAGGTAATCTTCCAATATGTTTGTAAGCAGTTGTTTGCGGTTTTCTTCCGTAGTCGGGGCTCCGATTTCTTCCAAAGCCCTGTCAATAGCGGCCTCGGATGATGAGTGCAATGCGCCATTGTCCAGAGCACACAGCTCGGATGTTCTCAGGGCAAGACCGGCGTGGAAATTGAAAAAGGCGGGTACTTTATAGCCCTCTGTTTCCAGTTTAGGAATGGAGGCCTCTTGGCACTTCTTCCACTGGAACGGAGCCATGCGGAGATTGGCACCGAACAGGAGCTTGCTTTCTGCGCCAGCTTCCGCGCAAGTGTTCACATTCACACAATCATCAATCGATATCTCCTTGCTGCCATTGAAAAGGTATAGCACGATATCTGATTCCTTCATGCATTGCGCTGCAATGTCGGAATCCCATTTGCTGGCGGAAAGCCCCGGGGAATCAATCAGGCAGCAGCCCAGCTGGCGCAGGTAGGGTGAATCGATATGGTACTCAATGGAGTGAATGAAAATAAAGGCAACGTCTTCTTTCGTGAAGCCACCATGCCAGCCGTTTTCGCGGGTTTGTTTCCAGCGCTGTTCCCAGCCGCTGGGATAAGAAGCGAGGCTGACCACATCCTTTAGCGAGTTGTAGCAAGTCTGGCTCTCCTGCTGCGAAATATGCTTCAGGAAATAGGGCGCAAACCAAGCAATCAACAAGGCCATGCGGGCTTGCTCTATCTCAGTGCCGGGAGCTTTCGACGCAAAAGCGTTAAGCTTTTCAATGGCGAGGGCTGCTAGTTTTTTGCGGGCGTTCTCATTTTGCAGGTCTATATCATCTGAAGTGATGTAGTTGCGGAGGGGATCTTGCGCTTGGCGCTTAAGGCGAGCCTCAACATAGTGCGGTACAAGCCAGCTTCCCAGAGAGGCCAGCAGCTCGTCCGCCGTACGCCATTTTACAATGGCGTATTCCTGTTTACCACTCTGTACGGGAATGGCTGCTACTCGCACACCACTGGTTCGGATGCCGCCTCCGCCGGCTCCGACGGGGGAGAGCTCACGCCCGCCACAAAGGTAGCAGAACATCGTGGATTTGCCCGTTTGGAATCCACCGGTCAATACGAGATTGAAGCGATCATTCCTCAGTTTCTCAGCGAGGCCGTCCAATTGTCCCGGCTGGCATTCGGCAATTTCCTCAGAGCTTCTGTTCAGTAACTCCTGCGCTTTATCCAGAAGCTGTGCTGTTTCTTCACGCAGGGCAACGTACCTTTCCTGCGCTTCTGAAGTGTAATTCATGGCATTACTCATACCTTACATTTCTTCTATCCAGTTCTGAACCTTGCCAATTGTGGCCTCTAGGCGGGCTTTTTCCGTAGCGCTGAGTTGTTGCTTGCTGACAGCCTCTATTTCTTCGGAGAGCTCAAACTGAGAGTTGTTCGTTAGCTCATATTGCAGGGATTCTAGACACTCGCGGAAATTGTTATCCTGCTGTATCAGCATGTTTGATTTCAATGTTTCCAGAGCTGTTTTCACCGTGCCGGAAACTTTCTTACGCAGCAAATCGGCAGCTACGGATGCGGGCAAGAACTTCTTAAGCCAATCGAGCTTGCCGGCCAAGATGCGCAGCGGAATATCTGCAAACCAGGGCAGGGGAGACGTGCTTATAACAAGGACGTAGTCCAGTGTGGTTACAAGCCAACCGGGGATTTTGGACAAGATACCCATATCCAGTACAATCTCTTCACTAGTGGTGTCGAGCTTGAGGCGACTTTGTAAATCCTGTTGGTATTTGCGGCTGATGTGCCTCACATCTGTTTGGTAATCGAGAGTCAAGGACTCTATCTTCAGCGCAATCTCAGCCGGTATAGAGGTTTTCATGCTATCTACGACCGCCCAGAGGGCACCGGCATCCTGCGTGTTATCGAGTCGCTTTTCGCAGTCGGTCTGTATATCTTGTATGGCTTTTGTTACAGACTGTTTGTATACCAACTGAGCTTTGCGCACGTCTGTAAGAATATCTTCCACGACCTCCATATAGAGGCGCTTTTTGCGGCGCAGTTCTTCCTTCATGGCAGAGAGCTGCTCTTCGCTCTTGCTTGAAGTCTCTATACGGAGTTCAAGAGCCGAGAGGATGCTCTCCAGAATAGGCTTTAACTCGCGGGCTACACGAGCTATCTTTCCACGGTATACCTCGTTGTTGATAAAGCTTTCTAAAGTGCTCTTAAGGCCGTCATTCAGCCCCGGGGCAGCTGCCACTTCCGTAGCAGGTGCAGCAGGAGCTTCCGCTGCCGCTGTACCAAATGAGCGGCGACGCATACCATGCGACACCGGAGCCTGAGGCGCTACCGGTGCGATAGAGATGCCGCGCTCCGTTCGTGCGTTGATGTGGAATACGGAGCAGCGGGCTATTATGCCATGATTGCTCAAATCTGCCTCAATGTCGCGCCGTATGGCCTCCACCTGAGCGGGGGTTTGGCTTGTTGCTGCCGTGAGGACGACGTGCAGGGGGAACTGCTGGACGCGGTTTCCGCAGAGGTCACGGATGGTCTCTCGCTGTGACATGCTCAGCTGAGCTGCCCGGCACACATAGATGATGCCATCAGCGTCACGTGCTTCTTTTTGGGTGCCCTCTATCACGCGGATATTGGTCGTGTTCAACCCCGGAGTATCTACCAAGGTAATACCGGGGGGCAGAATGCCGGGCATGCTAACATCGATGTGGCTGTACTTATCAGCCAGCTCTGCACGCTCTGCGCCTTCCGGGGCCGTGATATACTGAGCCAAGGTGGCGGCGTCCACATCCGGCAGCTCAATGGCGGGCTGCGCAGAGTTCGGAGCGTATGCGCGCATGCACAGGGCACCGTCTGTCAGGCGGGTGGGGACCGCTGTTGCTTCTCGGTAATCTATCGGCAACAAATCCTTTTTGAGGAATACCTTGTTAATCAGCGTCGATTTGCCGCTCTTGAAATCACCCATGACCACGATTTTCAGGCCATGGCGTGCCATGCTTTTCTGTAAGTTTTCCAGCTTTCTGCTCTGTTTCGGAGCAAACTTATCCGCGATGGCGATTGTTTGTTCTATAACTTCGGAAATGTTCAACATATGAAAAAGGAGTTAGTTTTTTAGTTCTTTTAGTCTCTGTAGGCGCGATCCAACTCTTTAATCAGCTCATGGTAAGCTGCGCTGTCAGCTGAGCGGCGTTCCAGCTCAGCATAAGGCTCACGCAGGATAATGTGCTTGTAGTGGCCAAGGCCCCACTTCCAGCCGGCCCGGCAGGCACTCTGAGAGGCGAGGGTCTGGCTGGCTTGTTCGATATAGTCTTCCACCAATTCTGCGAGCTGCCCTTCATTGCTGCGCACGAGGGTTTCCAGTACTGAGCTGGCGCAGTAAGCCAAGCGGAACAAGAACTCGCTGCTGGCTGCGGCGGATGAGCCTTCACCGGGATATTCGGAGGTGGCATATTGCTGCAACCAAGCTAGATCACCGGCAGCCTCCGGTGAGGGGGATTTCTCCAATATTGCGCAGCTTCGTTCCACGAGCTTGGCTCTGCGATCTGCCTTCCAATGGTGCGGGTTGAGCAAGTTGAGGCAGGGTCTGAGCTCGTGGCGAAGGATGTAGGCCATTTGTAGTGAGAGATTAGAGAACTCTTGCAACTGCTCCGCGATAAAACGAATCGGCTCTTCCTTTACAGCGGAAGCGGCCTTTGCCATTTTTTCCTGCAGAATGGCGAGCTGCTCGCTCTCAGGCTTTTGAGGTGAACCACAGAACTCATCCGCGATATCCTCACCGAAAGCTCCGCGCAGTACGTCCAGCACTTCTCTCTGAACAAGCGGGCTAATATTGGTCACCACGTTCACCAGTTTTTTGACGATTTCGCTGAACTGGCTACTCAGCTTAGGCATGATTTGCCCCACGGCGCTTCTCGGTTGGCTAAGCTCCTCATCGCAACGGATTTCAGAGGCCTCTCGCTCCAACCATCCGTTCAGCTGTTCGAATTCATCATTCAGTACCTCTATAACCTTGTTGCGCATTTCGCTCAACTGGTTGTTTTCAGCGATGTGTTTCGTCTTTTCACCGAACCTTGTCTTAAGGCGTCCCATGAAGTAATCCGTCGAGCGACCGATATTGTCAGTATCCTCGAACCATTTATCAAAAAGCGTATGCAGCTTTTCGTGCAGAACTTTTTCCAAGGGCGGTGCTTGGTCTCTCAGGGTAGGCAGCAGCTGGAGGGTGACCATGGAAATGATTTCTTCCCAACGGTTTTTCTGCCTCTCCATAAAAGATTTATCCTGAACGGGCAATTCTGCCAGCAGGCGGTTGTATACCTCTTCCATGAAGTTGTTGCGGGCAGATTCATCATCACGCACGTCGTACGGGCCCTTTACTCTGCCGGAATCAAAGGTGCCATCCATCAATACCTCGTCCTTATGGGTCTGGGCATGCTCACCTGTGGGGTCGGCACCCTTGTCCCAGTTAATCAGGAACAGGGAGCGCTCGCGCCATGGGGCATCCTTGTCCAGCTTCTTGAGGTTGGCCAGCAGTTCGGCTAAGCCGGTTACGCTGGGCTTGTTCCCCGGACGGCTGGCTATGATGAGCAAGTCAGTGTCCGACTCGATGGAGTTCAGCGCTCTTCGCTGAGCCTGAGGATTCGGGTCATCCACACCGGGAGTATCACACAGGCGCAGGGAACCAAGTGTATTTGAGTAGTTCTTATATACTGAAATCTTTCGGATGAGCGGCTGCATGTCGCTCACATCTGCGTTATTCTTCGTCTTGTGGCTGGCGAAGCGTGTCAGATTAGCGATGCAGCGATCCTCTTCCTCGGTGCCGAGTTTTGAGGAATGAAGCGCCAATGCCGCCTGAATGGACTTGAGCTGCAGGAGCGTGCCGCTGCCATTGGCCTCGTTGCAGTAGCGGGCTCGCTGGAAGGCGTCTATATCAGTATTTTGCGGCAGGGGATACTGGACGAAGGCTTCAACAGACCCCGGCAAGGGAGCCCACTGTCTGGCGCGCCCCTCAGCCCACAGGTTTTCGCCGCACTTCTGCATGTCGCCCAGCATGTTGCAGATATTCTCCAGCAGCTGTTCTCTGGAGTAATACTCGATAACAAAACGCTCTGCGGCCGCACTATCTACACAGATAATCTCGCAGGCGACAGAGGTGCAACGCTGCGCGGCCGTCGGCAGTTCTTCGATGCCGGTAAACTTCTTCAAAAAGGTGGTCTTGCCGGACTTTTCCAAGCCGGCAATTGATACCGTTATTAAGCCGTTGCTGAAGCGTGTGTATTTATTGGTGAGGTCTTTTGTGAGCGCCTCCACCTTTTGTAGCAGCACCGCGGCCACCTCCGGTTTCGGCTGAATCAGGTATGAGCTCATGACTTTCTGCAAGGCTGCCTTCAGCGCTTGGGCAGAATTAAGCATCTGTTTCAAAGGCTCAGCCTGCTGTTTACGATGGCTGACAATTTTATCGTATAACGGTGAGTGTGACATATCTGTTTATGTTGAAAAATGTACTAGAAGGAAGTGGGTAGTGATGTGGTTTTAGCCTGTATATGCAGAACTTCTCTTACGGAGTCGCGCAAGGCACGCTCGGCCTTATCAGAAATCTTATACGGGTTATCACCTTTACAGAAGAAGTAAACAGCAAGCCCCGCGCAGACTACAGTCCAGCTCATTATTGATGGTTTGCCTTTACCTATTAACCAGGCCACGGCCCCGGCCACCCCATAAGTTATTGCCGTTGGAGTCTCTTCTAGATCATCATCTATGATTGCGACTATCACTTTCCATATGGCCTTCATCCCGGCAGAACGACCATATTCAGTAAAAACTCGCTTGAGGATTCTGACCTTCGTAGGCATGTCTACCGCGCTGATCGCCAAGCTTAAATCACAGGCTAGTCCTAATTCTTGGGGAACTTCATTCAGCCCTGTTATGTCGCACCATTCAGCCCTGAGACTCTTGCCGAGTGTGGCAAAATCTTCATAACTGAGAAATTGCTCGCTTTGGGATTTCCGCCGTAATACACTTTCCTTTTCTTTCGAGATGAAGGCATTTATCTTGGCTTCAATATCGGCTTTATTGTTCGACGATGACATATGTGGTAAACTTTGGAGAGATTTTTCAGAGCTATGCCTTCATTTACAGTGCAATTGGCGCTTATTCACCGGGCTGATTGCTGGGGGGCAATCGGGCAGGGCGGAATATTGCTTGCGCCTGTGCATGTGATGTGAAGAAGCTTGCGAATTATCTATTCAACAGTCTAGACTTCTATAGGGCTGTTGTCAAGTTTAAAGTGGAGCAAATGTCGCAAAAAAGCGATTAGATGGAGGCTGCATATTTCTCATGCTGCTTCTTCCATATGTGTTATAAAGCGCGAGTATCTCCATTTCTGTGCAGAGAAGAGCAGGCGCTCCGGGGGGGGGACTGAGCGTATAAGCTACACCCTTTCTGCCGCCTCACGCTTATAGAAAAAGCAAGAATGCGGGAGGCTATACAGCAGGCCACAGCCTATTATGATGATGGATTCTGCGATATTCATAATATGGCTTCCTCTTTACCCATATTAAGTCAGATGGGGCGAGAAATCGCAAGAAAAAAATATTTTTCATGTTTTTTTCAAAATAAGTGGAGGATTTTTCAGCAAATGCGGTTATATATAATGAAGACAGCATGCTACATCCCTTTTCCAGACGCAGTAATCAGCTTCGACAGAAATTGTCGGAGTGGTTTCTTGCGTACAGACACTTGCTGCTGGCATATACCCAGCGGCACGTGGACGGTGTGACGGATGCTGAACACCTGCTTTCCGTTGTTCTGAAGAAGATTGTGAAGGTGGTGGATAAAGGGAATCTCCCGGAGCAGGCGTGGCTGCCGTATACGTATACTGCAATTCGCCATGAAGCCATTAGATTTCGCTATAAAAACGCTAAAAGGCTTGCGACCGAGTTGCAATATGGCGAAAAGAGCGAGGCCGTGGAATTCCGCTTTCCCGTATCTGATGAACAAGAGCAAATCCGGAATCTTTTAGATTCATTACCCCCGCTGAACCAATGTATCATCCGTATGAAAATATGGGATGAGTTGCCGATAGCGGAAATTGCAAGGCAATTGGGAATGCCGGAGTCAACGGTCAGAGCCCGCTACCAAGCCGCGTTAAATCAACTCAGAAAACACATTACCCCGGACAAACGCTGATGAAAGAAAAATATACATGTGCCGATGTTGAAAAACTGCTGCGCGAAATCGCCGCGCAGGAGCGGAAGTACTCGTGCACTCGCGAGAACCTGGCTGAACCTCATGAGTGTGAGATGGATGATGCTATGACGCAACGCCTTTTGGCAGTCATTGATAATGAAGGTGTCCGTACTACACGCACTTCATACTATAAGCTTTTGGCTTCTTGCGCTGCGGTTGTGTTGCTGGCATCTATAGGATGCTTCTTCCTCTTAGATAGCCACTTGGTTGAAGTGGCTTCGGTGCGGGAGGCGTCTACGATGGCGTCCCCCCAAGCAAGGAGCCTTAAAGTGGCGAACCGCACCTTGCTGAGCCATTTGGATGCTACGACCGAATCCGGCTTTAGCCCGGCTCCACAAGAAACATACGAGGGCCGAGATAAACGTCGCTATGGCGTGAGTGTGCATGGTACTTATGAATATACGGCCTGTACTGATACCTTATAAAGAGTTTTAATATGAAAAGCTTTTCGGCAATTTGTATCGCATTGATGATGCTTTGTCTGTACGCCCAACCGGTGGTGCAGTCGGAGCTTCCTGTTGCCGAACGCTGGGAAATTGTTACGGATATCTACATTGGCGTTCAGACGGAGCCTCTTACAGCGGAGGAAAGGCTGCAATATGGTACGCTGTTACCGCGGCGCCAAGGCTTGCGTGTCAAACGAGTTATGCCGCACAGTCCGGCTGAAAAAGCCGGGGTGCAGGCCGGGGATTTAATTTTGAAAAACAATGGTGCCCGCATTGCAACTATGGAAGATTTGCTACTGAGCGTTCGTAATACTCGCCCGGGGGAGTGCATACACGTTGATATCTTGCGGCAAGGGCAAAGATGCCCCGTCGCTATCCGAGTTGAAGCTTTGCCGGAACCCGTTGTCGTTGCGCATGCGACTCTCCGCCGCCATGATATGCCCGGTATGGCCAGTATTGCAGAAAATCAAAAGCGTATTGCCGACCTGCTTGCTGAAGATTCTCCGAATCTCCATGCCATTTACCATGAGTTTAATAATATCAACAACCTCTTCCCCTCCTTAGCCCGACCGGGACACATTAGATTATATTACGAAACTGACTCCGGCTACATGACCGTTACCGCCTATTCCGACAAAATAACCGTGACCCATCAACGCGGCCCGGCGCTTTCATCTTACCACCTCAGAAAACAAGGTGATACCTTGCCGGATGAGGTAAGGCATTTGTTTAGATGATTTTTTGTTGTCATGGGTAAAAAAGAACAATAAAGTGCAAAAAATGCACGTTATTGAGGGGATGGCCGACTACTGTCGGCGTAAATACAAAAGGCTGACTTCAAACGAAGTCAGCCTTTGTGCGTGAGAATCGATTGTGAAAAAGCGGTTGCTTAGTGCCCTGATAAATGGTGCAGGAGTCTTGTGGCGACATGTTGTACATCCTCTATGGGGAGGGTGTGGTGAATGCCAACGAAGAATGTTGTACGGGCTAGTTCTTGGGCATTGGGCAGGGGAGATTGAAGGTGGGAGAAGGCGGCTTGGTCGCTACACACACCACCCATGAGGGTGCGGATTTCTATGCTTTCTGCTTTGAGCAGAGGGTAGATATCGTTTAAGGTGCGGCCGTCTGTTAACTGGATAGGGAAGATGAAGGGTGAGGCTTCTATTTCCGGCGCTGCCCAGATGCGGGCGCCGGTGGCATGCTGAAGCGTGTCGAAAAGTAGGTTATATCGGGTTGATCTAGCCTGTTCTATTTGTTCCCACTGTTGTAATTGCCAGCGGCCGAAACACGCGTTCAGCTCCGACATTTCAACATTTAACCCAAGGCGTTCGTATGTGAATTGGTGGGCCTGGCCAGGCGGTACGGTGCATTTATGCGGGGTGGTATGGCAACGGCAGGCTCGGCCCCAATGGGCTACGCTGTCGGTAAGTATATAGTCCTCTTCCGTTAAGGAAATCACGGCGCCGCCACCATATGAGGAAAGGTGGTGCGGGTGATAAAAGGACCATGTGGTCAAATCTCCGTACTGGTGAACGGGGAGCCCTTTTACTTTCATGCCGAGGGTTTCACAGGCATCCTGGAGCACATAGGCTCCTCTTTGTTTGGCTAAAGTGCAGATTTGTTCAATGGCACAGGGAAAGCCCAAAAAGTGGGTAACGGCCAGTACAGAGGGGAATGGTGTTAGCTCTTGCAAGGCGTTAGGATTAATGTTGAACCCGCCCGGTTCCGTATCGACAACGGTTAGTGAAAAGCCTGCAAGTTCCAAGGCGCTTACTGTGGTAGGAAAGGTAAATGCGCTGATAGCAGCTGTGAGCGGCTTGCCTTGCAGTTTTACTTTCTCTGCGAGCGCGAGGGCCGCTACCATGTTAGCAGAGGAACCGGAATTGACAAGAGTTATCAACGGCGCATCAAAACGGTTACCTAGTTCTTGCGAAAAGAGGTTAATGTTTCTTCTGGGGGTGGTGCATTCTTGTTCTAACCAAGCCCCGAAACCATTCATGGCGAGATAGCCTGTGCAGGGATAACGATAGTTCATATTTAGGATGGGTTGTTGGTGGGTGAATAAAAAAGTGAAAATACGGCTCCTATGTGTTTGAAGCCATGGGGTGTAATGCGTAAAATGTTGTTAGGTAAGGCTTCCAGTAATTCTCTGTCTAAGCAGAACAGGATAGCCTCAGCGTAATATTCCGCTGCATTGCAGTTTAAAATGCGGCTGGCGGTGGACAGTGAGAACTCTCCGCTATAGCCGGCCACGGCTATGTATTTAGCGGCCAGCTCTGCCGGTGGCAGGTGGTAAATGTCATGCGGAGAATAGCTTTGAGCAGATACGCAGCACCGCAGCGCATCACCGTGCATGCCTTTTCCTGAATTGTAGCTTACACCATTGCTTCCCATGCTTTGGGCTGAGACGCCGAAGCCACGGTATGCTGTGCCGTTAAACATTCTCTTGCGCAGATAGGATGAGCATCCTTCATCTGCCGGATTCAGGCTAAATGTATTTCGGCCAAATGGAGCACGGTATCCGAGCTCCTGTAAGCCTTTGTACCAAGTTTTATAGGCGGCTGTTCTATGTTCTGCGGTGCTGGCGGGCAGGTGAATCATGTTTGTACGAAGTTCGTACAAGGTTACCTGTTCAGGATTTAGCTTTTGTACAAGTTCCAGGTCTGCAATGATGCTTTCAGTTGATTGACCGGGCAGACCATACATAAAATCAAGGTTCACCTTCTGTATGCCGGCGGCATGGGCAGAATACAGCACACTCTGCATGATGTCTTCCTTTTCTTGCCGCCGGGCGTGATTGCGCAGCAATTCTGTAGAGCTGGATTGAACTCCTAGCGATAATCTTTTGATGCCGGCTTGCCCGATGATTTGCAGCTTTTCAGCTGTAGCGGTCTGAAATGTGCTTTCAATGCTTGCTTCAAAATCATCTGCTATATTCCTGTTATGCAGGAACTCTTGATAACCTTGTGCAAGTTTCTCCAGCAATTTAGGGCTGAGGGCGGTAGGGGTGCCTCCGCCGATATCAAATCCGGCAAGCGACAAATCGTTATGTTGTGCCCCGAAACTATAGAGCTCATTCAGCAACGTTTGTACATAATGAGATTGCAACTCTTCGCTTGGTGTAGCCATGCGGGTGTACTCACAGAATGTACATAACTGTGGGCAAAACGGTATGTGCAAATAAATGGATATTTCTGAGCCGTAGTGAAGGGGCTCAGAAGAGCGGTATGGTTGCCAGTGTTCCGGGGCTAGAGGGTACGATGTGTTGTACTGTGCCGATTGGCACCGGGCTTCATACGTAGATTGCATTAGGGTGGGTAGTTTTTTTTGAAAGGGGTAAAAGGGAAATCCGTTAAGGAGTTATATTCCTTAACGGATTCGTATTTCATTGGTTGATACACGAGAAGAGATTCGAACTCCTGACCAACTGTGTGTAAGACAGCCGCTCTACCACTGAGCTACTCGTGCTTTGCTGTGTGCGGGAGCATTATACATGATTTTTTGAGATATGGCAAGCTTTAAATTTGATTTTTTGTGATTTTTTTTAATTTTTGGCGTTTTGGGAGGGCTCGGGGTACAAAAAAGCCCGCTTGGAAGCGGGCTTTTGGGATGAGATGTGCTGTTTTTCCTAACAGGGGGGCACGCTGATGGTGTGCTCGCGGTCCGGGCCTACGCCAACGGTGCCAACGGGGCAGCCTACGACTTCGCCGAAGCGCTTGACATATGCCTTGCAGTTCTCGGGCAGCTCGTCCCAGGTGGTGCAGGAGGAGATGTCCTTCTTCCAGCCGGGGAGGGTTTCGTAAATGGGCTCGCACTGGTACCACTCCTCCATGAGGGCAGGGGGGTACTCGAGCACCTGGTCACCCATGCGATAGCCGGTGCAAATCTTGATGGAATCCAGCTCGTCCAGGCCATCGAGGTTGGTCATGGCCATTTCGTCAAAGCCGTTGAACATGGCGGAGAAGCGGAGCACAACGCCGTCCGTCCAGCCGCAGCGGCGGGGGCGGCCTGTGGTGGCACCGAACTCGCGGCCAAGGCCGTGGAGGTAATCGCTGATTTCTGCGTCTTCCGTCACGAAGGGGCCTTCACCCACGCGGGTGGTGTAAGCCTTGCACACGCCGATAATCTTATCGATACGGGTGGGGGCTACGCCTGAGCCGGTGCAGCAGCCGCCGGCGCTGGTGTTGGAGCTGGTCACGAAGGGGTAGGTGCCGAAGTCGATGTCCAGCATGGCGCCCTGAGCGCCTTCGAAGAGGACGGTCTTGCCGGCCTTGATGGCGTCATTGATAACGGGGATGGTGTTCGTGATGTGGGGGCGCAGCACATCGGCAGCGGCCATCACGGCATCCAGAGTAACCTGCGGGTCCGCAGCGGGCCAGCCGAGGCGCACGAGCTCCTCGTTAGCGGTCTTGATGCGAGCCTTCAGTACCTTCTCCAAGCGGGTGGGATCAGCGAGGTCAATCATACGGATGCCTACGCGGCGGGCCTTGTCTGCATAGGTGGGCCCAATGCCTTGGCGGGTGGTGCCAATCTTCTGATCACCGAGAGCTTCTTCCTGAGCGCCGTCAATCTCCTTATGAATGGGCAGCACTACGTGTGCGCGGTCAGAGATGAGGAGGTTCTTGGGGCTGATGGTTACGCCTTTATCCTGCAGGTAGCGGATTTCTTCCACGAGGGAAGTGGGGTTGATAACCACGCCGTTACCGATGACGTTCACCTTGCCTTCCCAGAGAATGCCGGAGGGGATGAGGTGCAGCACGTACTTCTGCCCCTTGGCGATGACGGTGTGGCCGGCATTGCTGCCGCCCTGGCTGCGGGCTACGACGTCAGCGGTTTCGGTGAGGAAATCGATGACCTTACCCTTGCCTTCATCTCCCCACTGGGAGCCAATGACTAGTGTATTCATATAATTTGCGCGGGACGTTTATGCGTTGTACTTACCGGCTTTCACGTCCTTAATGGTCTGGATGAGCCTGTTGTAGAAGTTGGTTGTATCATCAGCGCCTGCGGGTGTAGTGGGGAGGTACTGCACGCCGAACATGGGCTGAGAGGCATGGCGGTAGGCGGCCACGGTGTCATCATTCAGATTGACCTCTGTCACCTCCAGTGTCTCGGGCATGTTTGCGGAGTCGATGGTGAAGATGGTGTTCTGTGTGGTGATGTCCACCTTGCCGCTGCAGAGGGACTTCACGGGCTGGTTGCAACCCTGATGGCCCACGCGGAGCTTGCGAGTGGTGGCGCCCACGGCGATGGCGATGACAAGGCTGCCAAGGCCGATGCCAGCCACGGGGAGCTTGCCGGCAAGGCTCTTCACCTGTGCCGTTACGGCGGAAAGGGCGGCGGGGTCGCCGGGGCCGTCAGAAAGGATGATGGCATCCGGACGGAGGGAAAGGGCTTCTTCAGCGGGGGTGGTGGCGGGAACCACTGTGACATCACAGCCAATCTGGCGCAGGCGGCGCAGGGTGCTGCGGCGTACGCCCAAGTCATATACTACCACCTTGTAGCTTACAGGGGGCAGCTCGGTGTAGGTGGTGAGGTCTCCCTGAGTCTTGTTCGGGAGTTTCCAAGCGCGGGATTCACCTTCCCAGTGGTAAGTGGTGGGGGTGGTGACGCTGCTGACGAGGTCTGCGCCGGTAAGTTCAGGAGCGTTCTGAGCGGTCTTAATGGCGTCCTCAACGCTCAGCTCCGTGGTGATGCAGCCGCGCAGGGCGCCCTTGTTGCGCTGGAGTGTGGCAATCTTGCGCGTATCGATGCCGGAGATGCCGACGACATTGTGGCGGGTGAGCCATGCACCCATGCTTTCCTCGGCGCGCCAGTTGCTGTGGAGGCGGGCGAGTTCGGTCACGACGAGGCCGTTTACCTGAGGAGCTGCGCTCTCGTTATCTTCCTCGCACACGCCGTAGTTACCGATGAGTGTGTAGGTCATAGCCATGATGCGCCCTTTGCAGGCGGGGTCTGTCAGGAGTTCCTGATAGCCCATGACTGAGGTGTCGCAGCATATCTCGCCGGTTACTGTGCCGGCAACGCCAATAGCGGTGCCCTCGAATGTGGTTCCGTCTTCTAGTGCAAGAATCGCTTTCATGCTTTGTCTATTTGAGCCGTGCGATAATAGCAAGTTTACGGGTGAAATGCAAGGCTATAATTCACAATGGCGGAAAAATTACGTAAATGTGAAGAAAATTCGTCATTTTGGAGAAGATTGCTTGCAAAGTGTGCAGAGTTGTGGTTATAATGTGGCAATGAAGCAGACTGCGCAGTAATGGCGCTAGCTGGACTTCATACGTTAAACCTTTCAATTCTTGGACGCTATGGACAATGTAGAGAAAACTGGAAACGAGGCTCCTACCGCCTCTGCTGATACTCAGGACCGCCTTCAGGCCGCCCGTGATTATGCCTGCGCTCAGTATGAAAAGCTGCGCCGCGTTACCGCTGAGCAGATGGAGAATGTGCGCCGTTATACCGGTGAAGCTCGTGAGCAGCTGCATGCCGGTTGGGATGTGACCTGCGCTAAGGCTAAGGATTTGCATGAAGCCGGTGCAGAGTACGTGAAGGCTAATCCCACTGGCTCTGTTATGGGGGCTCTTGGTCTGGGCTTCGTGCTTGGCCTGCTTATCGGTGTAACTCGCCGCTAAGTAAATACTCCCTCTTCTCTCTGATTATAATCTGCTTCATATGTCACTTTTTTCCTTCAGAAAACCGCGGCCGCTCCTTGTTGTGCAAGAGCAAGGTGCAGAGATAGTCGGTGGAATGAAGGAAGTGGCTGTGAGCACGTTTGCTCATATAGATGCGCTTGTGCGGCTGCTGCGGCTGGAGCTGCAGCAGTACGCTGCGCTTCAGATGAGACGCGTGGTGCTGATGGCTGTGGGCGGCTTGTTGCTGTTTGTCGGCTATCTCGTTTTCTGCGCATGTGCCTGCGTTGCGGCGCACGCATGGCTGGGGTCGTGGCTGTGGGCCACGGGCTTGGTGTGCGCCGTGCATCTCATCGTGGGGCTTGTAATTCTTTTGATTGGCTTTAAGAGCTCTCCCGGCCCGGTAGCGCCGGCCACTAGGCAGGAGATTCAGCATGATTTGGAATGTCTGAAAATACTTATCAGCAAAGAAAGCAGCAAATCCTGACAGAGGTGGCTGCCACTCGCCTGCGCGCTCTGGATGGTGGGGCTCGTGCCCGCGCCAGTGCTGGGCAGTGCCGTGATTCTCTTCAGGTGCCGCCTAGTACTTTGAAGTATGTTGGCGCTGGTGTGGCTGCATTGGTAGGTGTGAAGCTGGTAGCCTCATTGCTTCTTCGTCGCTCTCGAAAGAAGCAGGAAGCTCCGCGCGCCCAAGCTCGCGGTGTTGTGAAGTTGCTTTTAGTGCAGTTGAGCTCACTGGTTGTAATTCCGGTGGTGAAGGATGTGCTGAAGGCTATGCTCAGGGAGGTGTTGGCCGGGCGCAGTGTGACCGGCGCTTTTGCTCGTTGGAGCCCGAGCCATATTTTCTTCCGTTTGGTAGGGCTTGAGAAGTAAGGTGGTAAGGTATTCTGAAATAAGCACTTGTAGGATTCTGATATGAAGAAAGTTTTTGTTTCCGGCTCGTTTAATGTTTTGCATGCCGGCCATTTACAGTTTTTCCGGGATGCCCGGGCTCTGGGCGATTATTTGGTGGTGTCTTTTCCGCCTGCGGACTTGCTCTGGAAGTTGTATGATAAAAAGTCCGTGTTGAATGATGTAGATAAGATGGCTCTTCTGTCTTCTTTGGAGATGGTTGATGAGGTGGTTCTTTCTACGGATGATGATGTTTCGCTTTCTTTTAAAACAGCTTTTACAGAGATAAAGCCTGATGTGCTTGCTGTAACAACGGATGACCTCTATAAGGATCATAAGAGGGCTTTCTGTGCTCGCAATGGCGCCGAGTTTGTGGTGCTGGAAAAGAAGCATCCTTCCGGCGGTAGTGGCAGCAGCTCTGAGGTGGTGAGCCGCATTAAAGCACCTGTGCATGTGCCACTCCGCGTGGATTTTGCCGGTGGCTGGCTGGATGTCCCTGAAAATTCTATACCCGGTGAGTATGTGGTGAACTGTTCCATTTCACCCACAGTATCCCTTAAGGAATGGAATTACCGCCAAGGCGCAGGCATGGGTGGCAGTGGTGGCTGGAGCGTGTTGAATGGCTGGGACCCGGTGGGCTCTGAGCTTGGTTTGGGTGTGGGCTGGCAGGACCCTGCCGTTATTGCGGAGACCGGCGCTTGCGTATGGCTTTCTGGGGCGCGTCCTGTCCTTGATTTTAAGAACACCGGCGATTTCCTCCAAGGGCGAATGGCGGTGTATGATACGCGTATTAAGCATGATACGCCCGGTCTTGCAGGGCTGAAGCGTGATTTTATTAAGATAGCCAAGGCTGCACGAGTGGCCCGCTTGGGTGTACTTGAAAAGGATATCAATGTGCTTGCTGTAGGTGTTCATCTCTCATATGAACAACAGCTGGCTGAGGGAATGGAGCCGCTGCCACACATCGGGGAGTCTCTTGCATGTAAGTACTGCGGTGGTGGCCATGGCGGCTATGCTCTTTATTTATATGAAACTCCGGAGGCCCGTGATGAGGCGCTGGCTGCCTGCGAGTACTTGTATCCCATTGAGCCTTATTGCCGTACCTTTGGTAAGGATGAGCAAGTTCCGTGGCCTCCTGAATATTTACAACGCATTATGAGTCAGAATGTGAAGAAGGACCACTTCTGAGAATAACAACAATCCAATTGTCGATATGCCTAAAGTTTTTGTTTCCGGTTGTTTTGATGTGCTGCACAGCGGCCATGTGGCGTTCCTTGAGGAGGCTGCGAGTTACGGGGATGTGTACGTTTCCATCGGTTCTGATGAAACTGTGCGTATTCTTAAGAATCGTAAGACCATGTATAATGAGCAGGAGCGTAAGTATATGCTGGAGGCTATTCGTTACGTAACGAAGGTCTACATCGGCCCTGATACTGGTAAGATTCTTGATTTTGCCCCACTACTTGATGAGGTGAAGCCTGATATTTTCTTCGTGAATGGTGATGGCACTAGTGATGAAAAGCGAGCTTTTGTCGAAGCTAAGGGGATTCGTTATGTGACTAGTACTCGCATACCTCATGGAAATCTTCCTCAGCGTTCGACTACCAGTATACGTGAATCTCTTGGAAAATGAGTACTGATACTCCAACATACGAGCCCGGTGAAATGGAGGACCGCCCGTGGGGTGGCTGGCAGGTGCTTGATGTTCAACCACGTGTTGTGGTTAAGAAGATAAATGTAATGCCGGGCGGACGAATTTCTCTGCAGAGTCATGCGCATCGCATGGAGCGCTGGGTGGTGACTGAAGGTGAGGCGGTTATTTGTTGTGACGGAGTAGTTAAGAGGTTAGGTGTTGGAGAATCCGTTCTGATTCCGCGGGGAAGCCTGCACCGCCTGAGTAATGAAGCTGAAGCGCCGCTCTCTTTGATAGAAATCCAGATGGGAGATTATCTCTCTGAGGACGATATTGAGAGATATAAGGACGATTACGGCCGTGTTGAAGATTGATTTTCGGTACAGGTATGAAAGATGAAAGCCAGCAGCTCCACAAAGCGTGGGATAAGGTAGATGGAATTCTAGTGATTAATCTAGATTCTTTTCCGGAACGAATGACGCGTTTTATGGAGGATAATCGGTCGACCTTGCCGATTGAGAAAGTGCATAGATTCGTTGCTGTAGATGGTCGAAAATTAGCCGGGTACGGAGAGAGTCCTTGGTTTACAGCACGCACTATGGAGCGAGCTCACTTTTGGGGAGGAACGGCCGGGTGTGTGCTTTCTCATCGTTATGCCATTGAACGTGCCAAGAAGGAAGGCTGGCGTAATGTGTTGATTCTTGAGGATGATGTCCGTGTTTTGGCGGATTCTGACGCTGCTGATGTATTTGAGTATGCGTTGGATTCTCTTAAGGGGCAATATCTTCTCTATTTAGGATATAGCCGTCCCACCCCCTATGGACGTAAGGTGTATAAGCATGGCGACCATGGACTGTGGCAGACTGAAGGTGTGTTGGCAGGGTTTGGTTACATGGTGCCAGAGAGCATGTATGACCGTATCTTATCGATGATGCCGACGGAGGAGAATATCTGGGAGTGGTTGTCTATATACCGAGCTGTGGATTCTTTCTATCGAGATAATGTGGCAGCTTTGTATGGAGTGAAGGTATATGTGGTTCAACCTGATCTTATTGTGCATGTCGATGGTATGTCGAGTATTGCTAATACGTTCACTTGTACGGAATCATACTCAAAATCCCAAGAGCCGTATAGTTATTATACCTTAGCGGGAATGTGGCATGTATTGACGACTCCCTTCCGCCGATTGAAAATAAAGCTGAACTCGTTGAGAACTCATCTGCGCGCACGGACATGGGGCTTGCCGGGGGCTAGAAAGCCGCGTCACTGACTGCCTTTCTGAATAAAATGGGTAATTTTCCGCTTATTTCATGGATTAGGCTTGCATTTCAGGCCATTTGAGGGCATATTAATGGCTCAACGAATAACTTATGTCTGAACAGAAAGAAAGAAAGACTCTTGAGGAACGTAATCAGGCTAGTGACCTGGAGCGCCTGCGCCACTCCTGTGCGCACGTTCTGGCCGCTGCCATCTGCCGTATCTGGCCGCAGGCTCAGCTTGCTGCTGGTCCCGCTGTGGAGAACGGCTTCTACTATGATATTGAACTGGATCATAACATCTCTTCGGCCGAGTTTGAGCTGATTGAGGCTGAGATGAAGAAGATTGTTAAGGAGAATCAGACATTTGAGCGAACTACCGTGACCCGCGCTGAGGCTATGGCTATGGCTCAGAGCGGTGAGCTTGGCTCCATTGGTCCGCGTGACGTGCCTTCCAAGTTTAAGGTGGATTTGCTGAATCGTATTCCTGACGATGAGGAAATTTCCATCTATCGCAACGGTGATTTCACGGACCTGTGCGCCGGGCCTCATGTGGGCCGCACCGGTAACTGCAAGGCTTTCAAGGTGATGAGCGTGGCTTCCGCCTACTATCAGGGTGATGCCAATGGTCCCCGCCTGCAGCGTGTGTATGGCACCTGTTTCCCGAACCGCACCCAGCTGGATGAGCACCTCGCCCGTCTGGAGGAGGCTCGCAAGCGTGACCACCGCAAGCTCGGGCGTGAGATGGGCCTGTTCACCATTGATGAGATGGTGGGGCAGGGCCTTGTGCTCTGGAAGCCCAAGGGTGCCATTATCCGCCGTGAGCTGCAGGATTTCATCACGGAAGAGCTGGACCGCATCGGTTACTCTCAGGTGTACACTCCCCACATCGGTAAGCTGGATCTTTACATGACCTCCGGCCACTGGGAGCACTATAAGGAGAGCCAGTTCACCCCCATCCCGGATCCGGATGATTTCAAGAAGCTGCGTGACGAGAACGCCAGCTGTGCTGAGCTTTTCAACTCACTTGATACTCGCTCCATCATGGGCTTCATGCTTAAGCCCATGAACTGCCCGCACCACATCCGTATTTACTCCAGTGACCCCCACTCCTACCGTGATTTGCCCGTGCGTCTGGCAGAGTTCGGTACCGTGTACCGCTGGGAGCAGAGCGGTGAGCTGGGCGGTATGACCCGTGTGCGTGGCTTTACTCAGGATGATGCTCACATCTTCTGCCGCCCGGACCAGATTAAGGAAGAAGTGCAGCAGTGCATTGGTATTGTGAAGCACATTCTCGGTACTCTTCAGATGAATGATTACCGTGTACGCCTTTCCCTGCGTGATAAGGATTATACGGATGCCAAGTACGTGGGCACTGTTGAGAACTGGAAGCTTGCTGAGCAGGCTCTTCGTGAGGTGCTTGCGGAGAATGGTTTTGACTACATCGAGGCAGAGAATGAGGCTGCTTTCTATGGTCCCAAGATTGACTTCATTGTGCGTGACGTTATTGGCCGTGACTGGCAGCTCGGCACTGTGCAGGTGGACTACAACCTGCCTGAGCGTTTCGATCTGAACTACACCGGTGCAGATAACAAGCCGCACCGTCCCGTCATGATCCACCGTGCGCCCTTCGGCTCTATGGAGCGCTTCTCCGGCCTGCTGATTGAGCACTTTGGTGGCAAGTTCCCCACATGGCTTGCTCCCGAGCAGGTGCGCGTGCTGCCCATCTCTGACAAGGTGGCTGAGTTCGCTGAGCAGGTGCGTACGGCTCTTGCTGCCAAGAGCGTGCGTGTGAAGCTGGATGATGCTCCTGATAAGATTGGTGCCAAGATTCGTAATGCCCGCCTTGACCGCGTGCCGTACATGGTAGTGGTGGGCCAGCGTGAAGCTGAGGAAGGCAAGGTTTCCATTCGTCACCGCGAGCTGGACGTCGTTGGCACCATGACCGTGGAAGAGTTCGTCAATGCCATCACAGCCGAAATCAGCCAGCGCCTTATTAAGCCTGCGTTTACCCCCGAACAGAAGGAGACCCCGCAGAACTAATATCCCCTTTCCGGAGCGTGGAAGTTCTCCGCGCTCCGGGGTTTATTCCAAATATACCATATCGACCATAACCAAGTACTACTCAAGTGCCAGCCCCACAGAAAAACACTAACCCTGCAAACCGCGGTAACCGCCGTGAGCAGAACAATAAAACCCCGCAGATTCGTGTCAATGACCGCATCCGCGCTCCCCGTGTCCGTGTTGTAACCGCTAATGGTGACCAGCTCGGCGTTATGGCCACGCGTGACGCTCTCGCTCGTGCTAAGGAAATCGGCCTGGACCTCGTAGAGGTGGCCCCGAACGCTGATCCGCCCGTGTGCCGACTTATCGATTACGGTAAGTTCAAGTACATGCAGGCCAAGATGCAGAAGAATAACAAGGCCAAGACCGTGCGCATGAAGGGAATTAAGCTGCGTATTGGTACGGATGTGAATGACTATAACGTCAAGATGGCCCGTACCGAGCAGTTCCTGGACCACGGTCACAAGGTGCGTTTCCAGCTGCGTTTCCGCGGTCGTGAGAATGCTCACCAGCAGCTGGGGCTCGAGGTGATGGCCAAGGTGGTGGAAGATATGAAGACCATGGGTAAGGTGGATCAGGCTGCTAAGCTGGCCGGTAATACTGTAACTATGGTGCTGACTCCTCTGCCGACCGGTCAGCGCGTGAAGAAGTTCAAGAAGTTCCAGGAGGAAGACTTTGATGTAGACTCCGAGGAATTTGATGCTTCTGATGATGAATAAAGCATAGAAGCTCATTCGCAATTTAACATTTACGCAGGCTCTGATGAAGGGCCTGCGTTTTTCATTTAATGGGGCTTAGCGCGTCTTGCAGCCGCGGTGCAGGGGCTTTACAACCCAAGTAACCACCCCGAAGAATTCGGACTGCTCTTCAGCCGTGAGAACTCGTGCTTTGAATGCAGGATTTTCCGGTACCAATTCCACGCAGGAAGCAGAAATCCGTAGGCGTTTGACGGTGAACTCTCCATCAATGGCTGCGATGATGATGTCACCATTCTGCGGCTGTAGGCTGCGGTCTACTACGAGCAAATCCCCGTCATCTATGCCGGCGCCGCGCATGCTTTCTCCCCTTGCTTTCACATAATATGTGGTGGCTGGATGGGCCACGCAGAGGGAATCTAGGTTCAGGGAGCTGCTTAGCTCGCCCATGACCGGAGAAGGGAAGCCGGCGGCCACGCCTTCCTCAAAGAAAGGGAGCGGCGTTTCGCGCCGCTCGGGAGATTGTTCTGAGGCTTGAGCCATATGCTTATTTAATAAGCTTTATCTCTCATCCCTTAGTAGGCTTTGGAGATAGCGGTGAGCATAGTGCAGGCGGGAACGTAGGGTCGGTTCCGGTACCTGTAGAATTTGTGAAACTTCCATGTAGCTCATGCCCTCAATATCGCACATAATGACGACCTCTCGGTGGGCGTCCGAGAGCTGAGCCAGTGCTTTCTTCAGGCTTGTTTTAAGGTCTGACACCTGAGCCTGACGCACCGGGTCGGAAACGAGCGAGCGGTCCGCAGCATGGGAATCCTTTTCCAGCGGGTCGCCATTAGTGTCATCATTCAGGCTCGTTTGGTTGCGGTGCTTATTTTCCTTGCGCAGGAAATTGCGGGCCTCGTTCAGTGCGATGGTATACATCCACGTGTAGAACTGGCTTGTGCCATTAAAGCTCTTAATGGAGCGATATGCTTTGATAGCAGCAGTCTGGGCCACATCGTAGGCATCCATCTCAGATTTCAGCATCTGCGTGAGCATGCCGACGATACGGCGGATGTTGCGCTTTAGCAGTTCGTCAAAAGCAGCGAGAATCCCCTCCTGACTCAGCTTTACCAGCTCAGTCTCTTCAAGATTATTAAGTTCAGCCTTTTTATACTGCTTGCTCATATATGGGGAGGGATTCTGGACTTAGCACCTGCCACTGCATGCAATGGCAGGTGCTTTAATGAGATTAACCAAATCAGAGATTGTAGTCTCGCTTGTCGCGACTCTCAAACCACTGAATGAAGGCTTGGTTGACCACAGTGAAACCACCGGGGGTCGGATAATCACCGCTGAAGTACCAGTCTCCGCAGGGACCTTCGATTGCATCACGAAGGCCTTCCAAGGTCTGGTAAATCACCTGAATGGCGCAGGGGCTGTTGTCCGGCGTGACCATGCGGGAAACCTCCGCTGTGATTTCATCATCCGTGAAGGGTTCGTAAATCTTCTTCACCGGGTTGGTGCGCTCTGCCGGCGGCAAAGTGAGCTGGCGCTTACATTCTTCATACACGTCAATGATGTGTGTGTACATGCCGCGCTTCTTCAGCAGGGTTATGGCTGCTTGGAAGGCGATGAACTTGCCCATCTCACTCATATCAATGCCGTAGCAGTCCGGGTAACGAACCTGCGGGGCAGAGGATACGATGACAATCTTACGTGCCTGAGTGCGGGCCAGAAGGCGCAGGAGGCTCATCTTCAGAGTGGTGCCGCGTACGATGGAGTCGTCGATTGCTACCAGCACTTCATCGCTGTTTACAGCGCCGTATGTGAGGTCATACACCATGGCAGCAAGCTGCTTACGGCTACTTTCTTCTGAGATGAAGGTGCGGAGCTTAATGTCCTTATGAGCAATCTTTTCAGCGCGGGGCCAGCGGCGGAGGATAAGCTCATTGATGAGCTCCTCACTCATGGTGCCTTCTCGGAAAGCATTAATCATGGCCTCTGTTACCTTATTGCGGCGGTAGGCGCGCAGGCCTTCCAGAAGACCATAGTATGAAACTTCAGCCGTGTTCGGAATGAAGGTGATGGCAGCCTTGGAGAAGTTGCCGTCCAGACTCTCCACTACCTGCTCTGTGAGGTTGGCACCCAGTGCCTTACGCTCGCGGTAGATGACGGGGTCATTGCCGCGGGAGGTGTACACGTCCTCGAAGCAGCAGGGGGTGTGTTTCTCGGGCTTGGTGTATTCCTTGATGGTCACCGCACCGTCATACTTCACCACAATCATGTTAGCCGGGGCAAGTTCCTTCACCTCGTGCTCCTCCACTTCCATCACGCTCATGAGCGGCACGCGTTCGCTGGCCACGGCCAGATATTCGTCCGTGAGAACGTAGTAGCAGTAGCGGATGCCGTGCGGGTCTCTCAGGCAGAAGAAGTCACCATTACCCACGCCACCCATGATGGTGTAGCCGCCATCCCAGTCCTTGCTGGCCTTGCCGATGATATCAAAGAGATCCAGCTCAGCGGAGATGATGTTGGGAATCTCGCGGCCATCCACGTTCTTATCACGCAGCTGGCGGTAGAGATCCGTGTGGGCCTCATCCAAGTAATAACCAACCTCTTCCATGAGGGTCTGGATATCTGTGCCGAAGACGGGGTGCTGGCCACGGGAGATGAGCTTCTGGTGAAGCTCGGAGATGTTGGTGATACCCATGTTACCCTGCATCATGAGGGTACGAGTGGGCCAGTTGGTGCGGCGCATGTAGGGGTGGCAGATGCCTTCCTCCGCTGTGGTTCCGCTTGTGCCGTACAGCAGGTGGCCGAGCAGTACCTCACCGCCGAAGTTGAAATGGCGCTTGTAGGTATCTGCATCCGCGCCGCGTACGAGCCCTTCGTCTTTCAGGCGGCGCAGGGTGTGCTGCTGCTGTGAGAACATTTTCGTCACGGCAGAGGCGGAGGCATCACGAGCGCGGAAGATGTAGGGCTCTCCCAGCGGCATATTCAGCTTGATACAGCCGATGCCTGCGCCGTCTTGCCCGCGGTTGTGCTGCTTTTCCATGAGCAGGAAAAGCTTGTTGAAGGCCCACTCGGGCGAGCCGTACTTCTCCGCAAAATAGGAGAGCGGCTTAAGCAGTCTGATTGCTGCGGACATATAGTCTTAAAAATTGCGTTTACTTGCGTACAGTCACATGGATGCCCTTGCCCTCACGCATGGTGCCGATAACGGTACCACCGGGGCCGGCTGTGCAGGCCTGTTCCACCTGCTCGGGCTTCACGATGGCTACCCAACCGATGCCCATGTTGAAGGTGTGGAAGCGGTCTTCAGCGTCCACGAAGGTGAGCACTTTCTGTACGGCAGCGTTATCCCAGTAGGGGATTTCGAGGTCAGCGCCCTTATCACCAAGGAAACGCTCAAGGTTTTCGGGCAGGCCGCCACCGGTGATGTGGGCATATGCCTTGGGGGTGATGCCGAGCTTGCGCATGTCGTATACCACGTCATGGTACAGGCGAGTGGGAGCCAGCAGGCTGCGCAGCTCTTCCTCGGTGAGGAGGTCAGGATTCTGCTTCAGAATGCGGCGCACGAGGCTCCAGCCGTTGGCGTGGAAACCATCACTGGGGTAACCGATGAGCACATCACCCACTTCAACCTGAGAGGGATCAATCATCTGGCTCTTCTCTACACAGCCAATGCTGAAACCGGCCATCTCAACGAGATTCTCGGGTACAACGCCGGGCATCTCAGCGGTCTCGCCACCCGCGAGGATGCAGTTGCAGCTCTCCAGGTTGTCACACATGCCGGCCACCAGGCGGGTGATGCGGGGCTTTTCAGTCTCAAGATTGGAGATTCCCAGGTAATCAAGGAAAACGAGCGGGTCACCACCAGTGGTGAGAATGTCGTTCACGTTCATGGCTACCAGGTCTTTGCCTGCGGTTTCGAGCATGTCAAGATCGAAAAGAATTTCCGTCTTGGTGCCCACGCCGTCGGTGCCGGTCACGATGACGGGCTCCTTGTAGGCGGAGAGGTCGTAAGCTGCAGCAAAGAGACCGAAAGCATTGCAAAGCTGACGGTTTTTCTGCGTGCGCTTAACGTGCGCGCTGATGTCATTCACGAAAGACTGTGCCTCGATGGTATCGACGCCGGATTGCTTGTATGTGAGGTTGCCGGACATATGATTTGGAGTGATATCACGTGGATTCGCGCGGATTATACTCTTTTTTTCCGACTTTGGCAAGCCGTATTTTCTTTTCAGCTCTCTATTTGTTGGCTTCGTTAGGGGAGGCCGGTGCGTCTCCTTGGGCGCGGATGTATTCAATTTCGCGGCGCAGCAGGCCGCCTATGCGGTGTTTCGCTAGATATACTTGGGCTAGGCTTACGCCGAGTTTACTGCGAACGTCAGCCGTGCTCATGCCGCGCAGAACGAGGTAGTCAAATATCTGAAACTGCCGCGGAGATGTTTTCATTTTGACGCGTTCTGTGGCGGCTTTCAGAATATTCTGTTGCCATTCTCGCTCCCATATTTTGTCAAAAGTATCACCGCTGATGTCTGCCAGATTTTCCACATCTGTGGCAGGGGTGTCTGTAGAATCTGCCTCTTCTGCCGTCATCGGTAGCCTTTTGCGGAACTGGTCTTTGATACGCCAGCGTATGATGTGCCACAGCCACATTTTGAAGGAGCCTTTCGCCGGGTCGTATTGCTTCTCGCGTGTCTGTCGGGCTACGGAAAGGACTGTTTCCTGCACGGTGTCCCATGCTTCGTCCGGGCTTAGGCCGGATTTTGTGGCCACGCTGTAAATGAGGCGCCAATAGGTGCGGTAAAACTCGTCCCAGCTGCGCTGGTCTTTCCAGTCTTGTAAGCGGGCGATGAGGCTACGCCGGGTTCTGGCAGCGTACTTTTCCAGTGCGCTGTCATCCGGTGTGTTCTTTTCATCACTCGCGTCCATTGACTGTAGTGTATCAAATATACGGCCCTATGGCAAGCAGTAAGGCTGCTTTGTCCTCTGTGAATGGCTAATTTTTGAATTGATGAAAATGCAACGAGAGCAAGTGCCCCGTGGGACGCTTGCTCTCGGAAAATCTTGCTTCAATCAGTTGCTTTAGTTGCGCGCAACGGGTGTGGCTCCCTGTTCTGCTCGTTGGCAGAACCGGCTGGTGTAAAGGCAATCCAGCACGGAGGGGAGGCCGCGGCGCATGCCTTCGATTGCCTTTTGGGTAATCTGGGGCAGGGCACGCTCATCCAGACGACGCATTCCGTAGAATGCGTTAGCGGTCTGGCGGATGTTTTCGGTAATCCAGTTCGAGTTGAAGTCTGCTCGGCGGGCGGCGCGGCTTACATCCACGAGGGCCTGGTGCAGCGCCTGTTCGTTCGGGCGTGTTTCACCGGTGCTACCCAGTACGAAAATATCGTGGAAAGTAATGCTTCTCTCGCTGCGGAAGTTTCTGCGCATGCTGCGCTCGTGAACAATGGCTCCTACCATGGTTCCATCAGAATAGGTGGCGTTCACGATGTAGACTCGGCCTGTGATTCTCTTGCCAAGCTGGGCGCTGAGGTTATCCCGCGCCATGCGGAAATCCTGTACGTCCTGCGGTGCCTGATAGATGACGGCATCTACCGGGGTGATGTTCTGATTGCCCGGCAGTTGTCTGGCTACGCTTACCAGCATTTCTGCCAGAGCCATAGCGCCGGGGTTGGAGGTTCTCAGAGGTACTTCGTATGCTGAAATGTAGTTCGCGATGATGGCGTCCTTCCGGTTTACTAACTGCATAGTTCTAATGCAGAAGTTTCCAAGTCGCTCACTTTCAGTATTCCATGTTACTTCGCCGCCACCGGCCCAGTCATTCGGCAGGGTGTAGGTCACGGCATTGGTCCGGCAGTGGGTGTCCTGCAGGACTACTCGGGTGGCAGCGCTGAGGCTGCCGGCTACCATGAGAATGGCAGCTGTTGTCGCGGTGAAGAGGGTTCGTGCACTCATGACACCTGCATTGTGTCAGATTAGTTGATGATTGTCAATACTAAAGTATTCTTAAATTATTACTGATTGACAAAATAATGAATTTGTAGTATGGTGGGCCGCGTTATGGCAGGTCTTATCATAGCGCCGAAGGCGCGCATTTTCCACGGGCATGACTGGGTATACGGCACTGAGGTGCGCACTGTGTTCGGAAATCCGGCACCGGGCGATGTGGTGCTGCTGAAGGATCAGCGGGACCATTATCTGGGTTCTGCCATGTATAATCCTCACTCGCAGATTGTGGCTCGCCGCTTTTCCCGACGTAAGCAGGATTTGGACCGCGACTTTTTTGCTCGCCGCATATCTCAGGCTATGATGCTGCGTGAGCGCTGGCTTCCCGGTGAGGAGCTGATGCGCTTGGTGTGGAGTGAGAGTGATGGCTTGCCCGGCCTGATTGTAGACCGCTACCGTGATGTGCTGGTGGTGCAGACGCTTACGCTGGCAATGCACCAGCGCTTGGGGCTTATCCGCGATATCCTCGGAGATTTGCTTGAGCCTCGTGCCATCATTGTGCGTAATGATTCTCCTATGTTGCTGGCGGAAGGTATTGAGCCAGAGACGTATGTGGCTGCCGGTGAGATGCCTGAACCGTTCATCGCTACGGGCCGTGGCCTGAAGTTCATGATTGACCTCGCCACCGGGCAGAAGACCGGCCTGTACTTGGACCAGCTGCAGAACTATGCTGACGTGGCGAAGTTTGCTCGTGGCCGCCGCGTGCTGGATTGCTTCTGCAATCAGGGTGGTTTCGCTCTTGCCTGTGCTAAGGCCGGTGCTGCCAGCGTGACCGCTGTGGATATCTCTGAGGAGGCTATTGCTTCCGTGCGTCGTAATGCTGAGCTGAATGGCGTGCAGATAGAGGCTATTGCTGAGAATGCCTTCGATTTCCTGAAGCGTGAGAGTGATGCTGTGCGTAAGGGCGCAGACCCGAAGTGGGACCTCATCATTCTTGATCCGCCCAGCTTTACCCGTAACAAGAAGAGCCTTAGCGGCGCCATGCGCGGTTATAAGGAGATTCACCTGCGTGCCATGCAGATGCTGCCCGTAGGTGGCGTGCTCTCCACATTCTGCTGCTCTCACCATGCCAGTGCCGGTGTGTTTAAGGAGACGATTGCGGACGCCGCAGTGGATGGTCACTGCACGCTGCGCTTAGTGGCGAATCATGGCCAGAGCCCGGATCATCCCGTGCTGTTGAATATTCCCGAAACTGAATACCTTAAGGGATTCACCTTTGAAATGGTACCCGGCCGTTGATTTGCCGGCTGTTCTAGACTGTATAGCAAAATCACATGAAGCATATTGTAACCTGCATTACTGCGTTTTCTTTTCTCGTTAATCATTCATTTGCTCAGTACGCTGAGCCGGCTGTAGCTGCCCAAAGCGCTTCTGATCCCGCTCTGGGAGCTCAGATTGTACAGTGCCGTGTGGCGGTGCTGGGGTATGGCCGTATTGCCTCCGGTGAAGGGACGTTATCTGCCGCAGATTTTGAGCAGCAGATGAACTTTCTCCGGGATAGCGGGGCGAATGTCATTTCCTGCGCGGATTTTCTCGCATGGCGAAAAGGCCAGCGAGCTCTTCCTGCCTGCTCTGTGCTGCTGACCTTTGATTCTCCCAATCAGACCTTTTTGGAGGTCGCTTTGCCTGTGCTGCAGCGCTGCGGATTCCCTTTTGTTGTTTTTACTGATGCTGAGCAGCCTGCTGAGGCTGAGGATGCTTTGCTGGCGCCGCAGTTGCTGACACTCCAGTACGAGGGCGCGGAAATCGGTAGCTGTGCGGCCGGTGATGTCTCATCTGAACTGTTGACATCCGCTGCGCTGCGCGTGACGTCCGTGTTCGGTGCTTGTCGTGCGTTTTCCTGTACTACTGGTGAGATATCTCCTGAGCTTCAGCGAGCTCTTGGGCAGAGTCACTTTGAAGTGGCTTTCACAAAAGAACCGGAAAAGGGCACCGTGGCTACGCATGCCCATGCTTATCCTCGCTATGCAGTGAGTGATAACCACGTCTTTGCTCAGGCTGTTTCTTTTGGCTCTGAGGCAAGCGTGGCTGAAGTGGAGGATGTTCTGGCTGCCTGTGCTCCGGCTGTGGAAGCAGCTCCTGCTGTGGCCGTTGTTCCGGCTTCGTCTGTTACTCCTGCTGTGACCGCAGCTAATACGCCTGTGGTGTTGCCTGAGTTTACTGATGATGATTTGGCAGAGGAGGTGAGTGAAGAAGATCTGCTTGCTGTGGCTGACCCCTCCGGTGTGGCTGCGAATCCGGCTGTGAGCCCGCTTCCCGCCGCGCCTGCTGAGCCCGTTGCTCCCGCTGCTCCCGCTGAGCCCGTTGCACCCGCTGCACCTGCTGCTCCCGCTGAGCCCGTTGCACCCGCTGAGCTCGTTGCACCTGCTGCACCTGCTGCACCCGCTGAGCCCGCCGCTCCCGCTGAGCCCGCTGCTTCCGCTGAGCCCGTTGCTCCCGTTGCACCCGCTGCACCTGCTGAGCCCGCTGCACCTGCTGAGCCCGTTGCTCCTGCTGCACCCGCTGAGCCCGTTGCGCCTGCTGAGCCTGAAGCCGCTGAATCCCGCCCCGAGCTGGCTCCTGTGGAGCCTAGCCTCGGTGTACTCGGTCGCCGCACTCCGGAGGGGGATTGGGTGAGCGCACAGTTTAAGCAACCTCTCGTGTCGCGTGAGCAGACTCGCGTGGCTGTTCTGGGGTATCATAACTTCAGCAAGACGCGTCCCTGCACGGATATGCGCATGAGCACGGCTGATTTCTGCCGCCAGATGCAGTTCCTGAAGGATTCTGACATCTGTGTGATTTCCATGCAGGATTTTCTGGAGTGGCGCCATGGCCAGCGCTGTCTGCCGGAACGCTGTGTTCTTATCACTATCGATGATGGCTGGAAGAGTGTGTATTCTGAGGCTTATCCGGTGCTTCGTGCGTACGGCTATCCTTTCACGCTTTTCCTGTACACTCGCTACATCAATGTGCAGGGTGATTCCATGACCACCGCGCAGATTCAGGAGATGATGGCAAATGGCGCCACCATCGGCAGCCATTCCTCTAATCACCTTTACCCCAGTAAGTGGAGGCGTTATAATCAGGCTTCTTCTGAGTATGCCGCTCAGCTTCGCACGGAGCTGGTGGATTCCCGGACACGCCTGATGAATATGTTCGGCAACTGCTCTACGTATTGTTATCCCGGTGGCTATAATACACAGCCTATGATAGATACTCTTCGAGAGGCCGGGTATCAGGCCGCCTTTACTGTACTGGAGCGCAAAGTGGAGTGCGAGGAGGAGCCCTTCCTTGTGCACCGATATATGGTGTTCGGTACGGATCATGAGATTTTCCGCCGCGCTGTGAACTTTGATGGCGAGGCCGGTGTGGTGCCTACTCGTGCGGCGATTGCTTCCGCTGAGGCTCCGGCTAGGGCATTCTTCCCGGCTGCTTTTGAGGGCTGCACGAACCGTGGTGGTGCCTCTTCTGCTGTGAGCCGCTCCACCAGCCAGAGCCGCAGCTCTGCTCCCGCTACACGTCCTGCCGCCCGTCCTGAGCCGCAGCCTGCCGCTCCTGTGACTCCTGTGGCCCCGGCAGTACCGGCGCTTCCCGCAGCTGCGGCTGCTCCTCAGTCGCAGGGGAATGTCCTCTGAGGGCTGCTTTAATCTTGCAAAGTAAAGAAGGGGATGCTATCATGATTACATGAAGCATCTCCTTCTTTCTTTTTCTGTTCTGTTTTCCTTTCTTATTGGTGAATCCTGGGCGGATTCTTCTCGTAGCGACCGGATTATAGATGGCCTTCTTTCTGCCGGTAGCCGAGTTCTGCAGGCTGAGCAGGAGCGCCGCGCGGCTCGTCATTCCGCTGATGAGGCGGAGCAAGCGCTCACTTCCGAGGCGGAGCAGGAACCTGCCGCGGCAGAAGAGCCCGCCACCGATGGCCGCCGTTGGCGTGACCGGGGCAGGGATATGCTTAACCGGGTGAGGGAGGCTACCTCTGAGCGCTTGGGGGATCGCTCCATATCTGAGGTGATTTCTTCTACGTTGAAAGATGCGCTTGACCATTTTCTGGCTGAATATAAGGAGCAATACAAACTGGAGGGGCGGGAATATGCCAGGGAGGTCGGAGATATCATTGTTAACCGAGTGGTGGATAGCCCGAGAATTTCCGGTTCTCTTTACTCGTTGCAGTTAATGTGCTGGGGGATTATTCTGTATCTGACGCTGGTTACAATCATTGTGCTTTTCAGTCTGTTGTATCTGAAACGCTCTAACCGCAAACTCATGGCCTCCGTGCAGGAGCTGAAAGAGCTCTTAAAGGAAAGTAAAAAATCAGCATAACGAGCTTTCTCTTGAGATAAAAAAGCACCCCGGCTGTATTTGGTTAGCCGGGGTGCTTTTTCCTTTGATAAAGTTTTATTACTGGGCGAGTGCGCTCAGCAGCTTGCTGTGTATGCCGCCAAAACCACCGTTGCTCATCACCAGCAGCACATCGCCGGGGTGTACGCGTGACACCACGTGCGCCACGATGTCGTCCACATCCGTTCCCAGATAGCTCTCTGTGCCTTTTTCGCTGATATCATTGCGAAGCTGCTCCACATCCAGCCTTTCCTCGGGGCGAAGGCGCTTGTGGTTCTCCACGGGGGAGATGACGGCGAAGTCCGCGGTGGAGAGGGCTGCTGCCAGCTCCTGCTGGAAAAGGTTACGGATGGTGGTGTTGCTGCGGGGGTCAAAGATTACCCACAAGCGGCTCTTGGGGAAGCGCTGGCGCAGGCCTTCCACGGCCTGACGAATGGCTGTGGGGTGGTGGGCAAAGTCATCCACTACGGTTACGCTGTTCACGGTGCCACGCACCTCCTGGCGGCGAGCCACGCCGGTGAAGCTCAGGAATGCGCTGCGAATCTGGTCCGGCGTCAGCCCTGCATTACGGGCAGCGCAGGTAGCCATGGCGGCATTCCGAATGTTGAAGTCGCCAATCATGGGGATGCTGTAGGTCTCACCTTCCAGCGTGAAGGAACTGCCATCCGTGCGGCGCTCGATGTCGGTAATGCGCAGGTCAGCATTTTCTTCCATGCCTACGCCCACAATCTTCACCATTTTCAGCTCGGTTGCAGCGTGTTCTCGTACATCTGCACAGTTCGGGCAGTCAGAATTGATGAATACCACGCCTGTGCGGGGCACCACGCGCAGCAGGCGCTTGAAGGAAAGCTTAATTTCCTCCACGTTTGAGTAAATGTCCGCGTGATCCATCTCGATGTTGTTGATGATAACAACCTCAGGCAGATAGTGCAGGAACTTGGAGCGTTTGTCAAAGAAAGCCGTATCGTACTCATCACCCTCCAGCACGCAGTAGTCAGAATCCGTAAAGCGGCCACCGCGGCCCAGATTACGGGCAATGCCGCCAATCATGAAGCTCGGGTTCATCTCGTTGGCTTCCATAAGCCAAGCCAGCATACTCGTGGTGGTGGTCTTGCCGTGCGTGCCGGTTACAACGTAATTGTGCTTGCCCCAGAGGAAGAACTCCTTCATCGTCTCCGGAAGGCTCATATAGCGCATGTTGCGCTCCAGTACAGCTTCCACTTCCACATTGCCACGGCTCATGGCATTACCGATGACCACTAAATCCGCGTCTTCGGGAAGATTCTCAGGCTTGTACCCCTGAAAAATCTGAATGCCCTCACTCTCCAAGAACGTGGACATGGGCGGATAGACGTTGGCATCAGTGCCGGTAACAGTGTAGCCCTTGCGAGCCATGGCTGATGCCACAGCACCCATCGCGGTGCCGCAGATTCCGAGGAAGTGTACGTGCTTCATATACGTTTGAGAATGAGAGGTGAGTTAGAGTAACTTATTCCGCGGTATTTGGCAAGCGTTTTTTATGTATGTCTAAGCGGCAAAAAGCTGTTTCAAATATGTCGGTGGAGGAAATGGCTCGTCTTAGGTTTGTATGGCTCTGGTATCTTTTTACCTGTAATGTGCTGCCCTTATATTATCTTAACTCGGAATCGCTGTCTCGCTGTGAATCTTGTAAAATGCTCATAAAGGCCTCTGTAATGGGCTGTAGGCGCTTTTGGCGGTATGTTATGGGGCTTATGATGTTTTCCTGCGGTTGGGCTGCTATAGGTGCATTTTTGTGAGTTTTTTTCACTATACTGACATATTATATAATTGACGCGCGCGTATACGCGCGTATAATGGCCGCCGTATGACTGAAAACACCACTGCTCCTGAGGACACCGAGACGGTAGTCACGACCGGAGCACAGCAAGAGTACGGCGCGGCGCAGATTGATAAGCTGGAGGGCCTTGAAGCCGTCCGCAAGCGCCCCGGCATGTACATAGGCGATCCTGATGAGCGCGGCCTGCACCACTGCGTATTTGAGGTGCTGGATAACTCGATTGACGAGCATCTTGCCGGCTACTGCACCAAGATTATCATTCAGATTCACGAGGGTGGCACGATTTCCGTGATTGACAATGGCCGTGGTATTCCCGTGGACATGCACCCCAAGTTCGGCATTCCGGCCGTGGAGCTGGTGCTTACCAACCTGCACGCCGGTGGTAAGTTCGGGCAGGGTGCTTATAAGTACTCCGGTGGTCTGCACGGTGTGGGTGCTAAGTGCGTGAACGCCCTTTCTGATTTCTTCAAGGCTGAAGTTCGCCGTGATGGCAAGCGCCATGTGATTACCTTTGAGCGCGGCCGCACCACGGAGAAGCTGCATGTGGTGGGTTCTTGCCCGGAAGGGCAGACCGGTACGGCTATCACCTTCCTGCCGGACCCGACCATCTTCACAGATACGACGGAATTCAAGTTTGACCTGCTGGCCCGCCGTCTGCGCGAGCTGGCCTTCCTGAACCCCGGCCTCGTCATCGAACTGGTGGACGAGCGCAGCGGTCAGGAGCGCAGCGAGACTTTCTACTATGCTGATGGTATCCGCGAGTTCGTGAAGCAGCTGGGCGAGAACAAGACTCTCATCACTGCCGAACCCATCGCCATGAGCGGTGTGCGCCACATCGAGGTGGAGTACGACGGCAAGACCATGGAGGATGATGTGATTGTGGACGTGGTGATGCAGTACAACGATAGCGACCGCTACCAGATTCAGTGCTATGCCAACTCCATTTTCAATGCTGACGGTGGTACGCACCTTTCCGGTTTCCGCAGCTCGCTGACCCGTGCCATCAACAACTACGCCAAGAGTAACAACCTGCTCAAAGATAAAGACCCCAGCTTGAACGGCGATGACGTGCGCGAAGGCTTGGTGGCTGTTATCTCAGTGAAGATGCCCAACCCGCGCTTCTCCTCCCAGACGAAGGACAAGCTCGTGAACACTGAAATTGAAGGTGTGGTGAGCAGCGTGGTGTACGAGGAGCTCAAGGAGTACTTCGAGGAGAATCCTCAGGTGGCTAAGACTATTATTGACCGCTGCCTTATCGCCTCCCGCGCCCGTGAGGCTGCCCGAAAGGCCCGCGAAAGCGTGCGTAAGAGCGCCATGACCGTGGGCGGTGGTCTGCCCGGTAAGCTGGCTGACTGCTCCTGCCGCGATCCCAAGCTCAGCGAGCTCTTCATTGTGGAGGGTGACTCTGCAGGTGGTTCCGCTAAGATGGGCCGTGACCGTCGTACGCAGGCTATTCTTCCCCTGCGCGGTAAGATTCTTAACGTGGAGAAGGCTCGCTTGGATAAGGCTCTGGGCAGTGAAACAATTCAGAACATCATCACGGCTATCGGTGCCGGTATCGGTGATGGTGAGGGTGAAGGCTCCTTCGATATCAACAAGGTGCGTTACCACAAGATTATTCTGATGGCTGATGCTGACGTGGACGGCTCCCACATCTGCACCCTTCTGCTCACTCTGTTCTGCCGCCACATGCCCCAGCTGGTGCGTGCCGGTTATCTGTACATTGCCCAGCCCCCGCTGTACCGCGTGATTCACCGCAAGGTGGAGCAGTACGTGCAGGATGAGGTATCCCTCAACCGCAAGCTTATCTCCCTCGGTGCCGGTGATGTGACTCTGCGCACTCCGGACAAGAGCAGGGAGTTTGACGCAGACTCCCTCATGGCCATTCTTGAGACGCTCATTAATCTCCAGAAGTATGAGGGCAGCGTAGCTCTGCATGGCGGTGACTTTAAGGACCTGCTGCGCCACCGTGATGACGAGGGCAACTTCCCGCAGTATCTGGTGAAGGTACGCTGTGGTAATGATGAAGAGGTGGTATACTTCCGTAATATGGAAGATCTCTCCGCCTTCTCTGATGAGAACCGCGACCTCTTCCTCTTCGGCGAGCCCACAGAGGAGGAGCTGGCTGCCAACCCGCTGCCTGTTCGCGAAGGCCCCAGCCGCCGCGCTCTGCTGCACGAGCTGCATGAGGCTAAGGCCATTAACCGCGTGCTTTCCCGCCTTCAGGAGCTTGGTATTGAGTCTGACCGTCTGCTGTCTGATGTCGCTCCCGTGTACGAACTGGTGGAAAACTCTCGCAATGTCGTGACGCCTGTGAACTTCGTGGGTGATATCCTTGCCAAGGTGCTGGAAATCGGTGGCCGCAGCGTGACTATCACACGATTCAAAGGTCTTGGTGAAATGGACGCCAAGGACTTGTACGCCACGACCATGGACCCCGAGAAGCGCGAGCTGCTGCGTGTGCGTCTGGATGATGATAACGCTGTGCAGGCTGACAAGATGTTCACCATCCTCATGGGTGACCTCGTGGAGCCCCGCCGCCGTTTCATCGAGGATAACGCCCTCAATGTACGTAACCTCGACGTGTAACCCCTAACCGATTTTTCCTGAATTATGAGTGAAACAAGAATTCGCCCGGTGGACGTGGCAGAGGAGGTCTCTCGCAGCTTCCTGGACTACTCCATGTCCGTTATCATCTCCCGTGCTCTGCCGGATGCCCGCGATGGCCTGAAGCCCTCTCAGCGCCGTGTGCTCTATGCCATGCATGAGCTGGGCCCCGTACCCACTAAGGGTACCATCAAGTGCGGTAAAATCGTGGGTGACACCATCGGTAACTACCACCCGCATGGTGACCAGTCCGCTTATGGTACGCTTGTGACGATGGCTCAGCCTTGGAATATGCGTGATGTGCTGGTGCAGGGGCAGGGTAACTTCGGTACTCCTGAAGGTGACCCTCCCGCCGCTATGCGATACACCGGGGCTAAGCTCAGCCACCTGGGTGTGGCGCTCATGGATGACCTGGATAAGGACACTGTGGACTTCCAGCCGAACTATGACAACCGCCTCACGGAGCCTGTGGTGTTCCCCTCCGCTTTCCCGAACCTGCTGGTGAACGGTGGCACGGGTATTGCTGTGGGTATGGCCACAAATATGGCTCCGCATAACCTCGGCGAGGTGGTGGACGGCATCTGCGCTTACATCGATAATCCCCTCATCACCAGCGAGGCCCTGCGTGCATACATTAAGGGGCCGGATTTCCCCACTGGTGGCTACATCCTCGGGTACAAGGGAATTGATAGTTACTTCCGCACAGGCCGTGGCAGCGTGCGTATGCGCGGTAAGATGGAGGTGGTGTCAAACGAGAATGGCCGCGAGTTCATCCACATCTCTGATGTGCCTTACGGCGTGAACCGCGCCGTGCTGCAGGAGCGAATCGCTGAGCTTGTGCGTGATAAGGTGATTACTGATATCGCCGGCATGCGCGACCTGACGGATTACATCGAAATCGAGCTGAAGCGTGATGCCCGCCCGCAGGTGGTTATCAACCAGCTTTATAAGCTCACCAGCATGGATACTTCCTTTGCTGTGAATATGCTGGCTATTCATGAGGGCCGCCCCAAGGTGCTCACCATGAAGGATGCCATCAATTTCTATGTGGAGCACCGCCGCGAAGTGGTGATTCGCCGCACGAAGTTCTTGCTGCGCAAGGCTGAGGACCGCGCTGAGGTGTTGGAGGCTTACCTTATTGCCTTGGCTAATCTGGATGAGTTCATTCGCATCATTCGTGAGTCCCGCAACCGTGAGGAGGCCCGCAACAAACTGATGGCCTTCCGCTTCCCCGTGGAGCTGGCTAAGGGCCTCGGCATTCTCATCCACAGCCAGCCTTCCGTGCAGGGGGATTCTTACGTCTTCACGGAGCGTCAGGTGAACGCCATTCTGGACCTGCGCCTCTACCAGCTCACTGCTCTTGAGAATGATAAGATTTCTGACGAGTACAAGAAGCTGCTGGAGGTTATCGAGGACTATCTTGATATCCTTGCTAATGACGCCCGCGTGCTCGGCATCGTGAAGGACGAGCTCCGCACCATTAAGGAGAAGTATGCCACCCCGCGTATGACCCACATCATTCCCTTTGAGGGTGATATGGCCATTGAGGACCTCATCCCGAATGATTCCATGATTGTGACCATCTCCCACAGTGGTTACATTAAGCGCACGAACTCTGATGAGTACCGCCTGCAGGCTCGCGGTGGCAAGGGCATCAAGGCCGCTACCACGAAGAGCAAGAAGGACTCTAATGACTACGTGGAGCACCTGTTCGCCGCTCAGAATCATGACTACATCATGTTCTTCACGAACACCGGCCGTGTGTATGTGGAGCGTGTGTATGAGATTGATGAAGCAGCTCGCAGTGCTCAGGGCCGCTCCATTAAGAACCTGCTGGATATGCAGGCCGAGGAGCGCATAGCCGCTATTCTGCGATTGGAGCGTAAAGTCAGCGAGGACGGTAAGGATATTACCTTCGCCGAGGGCTCCGGTAATGTGGTATTTGCCACCAAGGATGGTACGGTGAAGAAGACCGCACTCAATGACTTCGTGAACTATCGCAAGGCCGGCATTATCGCCATCAACCTTGAGGAGGGTAACTCCCTCGTGAACGCCGTGCTTACTACCGGCGAGCAGGATGTCATCATCGTCACTCATAATGGTATGAGTATCCGCTTCAATGAGAGCGATATGCGTACTCAGGGCCGTAACACCATCGGTGTGCGTGGTATTAAGCTGCGCGAGGGTGACTACGTGGTCGCCATGGCCGTGGTGCCTGAGGGTGAGACATCTATCGTAGCTGATGACGCCGCCGACGACGTACCCGCTGAGACCGAATCCCCGACCGATGGCGCACCCGCCGCCCACTCGCTGCTCGTGGTTTCCGAGAACGGCCTTGGCAAGCGCACTCGCTTTGGTGAGTATCGCCTGCAGAGCCGCGGTGGTATCGGTATTAAGACCATGAATTGCACGGATAAGACGGGCCTTGTCGTTTCCGCTACCACGGTTACGGATGCTGATGAGCTCATGATTATGACCTCCGGCGGTCAGTCCGTACGCATGAAGGTGGATTCTATCCGTGAGACCGGTCGTGCCACTCAGGGCGTGAAGCTCATCACGCTCAATGGCAAGGAGGCTATTCAGGAAATCACCCTTGTTATTCCTGATGAGGATGACGAGGACGCCTCTGAGCCCGTGGAGGGCGAGGAAGGCTCCGCCGCTGAAGAAACTCCGCAGGAGTAATTCCTCAGAACTCATAAAGTCATACAAAACGGCACCCCATCCGCTCGCTACAGGGCAGGTGGGGTGGCCGTTTTTTTTCTTGCGCTTACGGTGGATTTTTGCTAGTTTAGTACCATGTTCAGAAAAATCATACTGTCCGCACTTTGTCTGGGTACAGGTGTTGTGAGCGCTGCAAGTGCTCCCGCGCCGTACGGTCCGCTTCCTACGGAACAGCAGGTTAATTGGTTGCGTATGGAGTGGTACGCATTCGTCCACTTTGGCCTGAATACGTATACGAACAGAGAGTGGGGTTACGGTGATGAATCTCCCACGCTTTTCAATCCTTCTTCTTTTGATGCGGAGTCTATCGTGCTCACCTTCAAAAATGCCGGTATGAACGGCATGATTTACACCGCTAAGCATCACGATGGCTTCTGCACTTGGCGCACTCAGTCCACGGATCACAACATCCGCCGTTCTCCGTGGCGTAATGGGCGCGGTGACGTGGTGCGCGAGTTTGCCCGTGCATGTGACCGCCATGATTTCCCCTTCGGTACCTATCTTTCCCCGTGGGATCGTAACTGCGCTGAGTACGGCCGTGAAGGGTATCTGCGCGTTTATTACAAGCAGATTACGGAGTTGCTCACCAAGTACGGCCCCATCTTCGAAATCTGGTTTGACGGCGCCATGGGCGGTGATGGTTTCTATGGTGGCGCCCGCTGCCACCGCAACATCGGTAACGCTGATAACTACTACAACTATCAGCACGTGGTGCGCCTCATCCGCAGGCTGCAGCCCAACTGCATCATCTGGGGCGCTGCCGGCCGTGGTGATGTGACTTGGGGCGGCTCTGAAAAGGGCTTCGTGAAGTACCCCCTCTGGAACGCCCAGGGCGACAGATGGCTCTCTCTTGAAGGTGATACCCCCATCAATCACCGTGGCTGGTTCTGGCACCCGGGGCAGGGGGGTAATGTGAAGACTCCCGAGCACCTCATGGAGGTTTACCTCAGCAGCGTGGGCCGTGGTGCAAACCTTATCCTGAATCTTGCCCCGAACCGTGAGGGCCGTCTGGACCCCGCCGACGTGGCCTCACTGGAGGCTTTCGGCAATATGCGCCGCCGCCTGTTGGCTAGGGACTATGCCAGCGGGGCCTCTGTCACCGCCTCTGAGGAGCGTGGCGCCCGCTATAAGGCTACAAACCTCACGGACGGCGACATTGAGAGTTACTGGTGCCCGAATGATGGTACCACCACGCCCTCTGCCGAGATAACCCTCCGCGAGCCCGCCACCTTTGATGTGGTGCGCCTGCGTGAGCAGATTCGCCTTGGTCAGCGTGTGGAAGCCTTTAAGGTGGAGGCTTTTGTGGATGGTGAATGGATTACCATCGTCCACCCCGGCAATCCCGGCGAGGTGGAAACGCAGTTTAATTTGCGCGGAGGGAAGGGGCACACCATTGGTAATCAGGTGCTTCGCTGGCTGGACTCTCCCGTCACCACGAACCGCCTCCGCCTCACTATCACGCGTTCTAAGGCTTGCCCCTGCATCTCGGAGTTCTCTCTGCTGCGCATGCCTTCAGCCACGGATTCTGAGCCTGAGCCTGTAGCCGCCACGGAGGAGGGTGATGTGGTGCTGAACAGTCAGAGCTGGACGTTCAAGGGCTATGCGGTAAACTTCGCCCCGCTGGCTTTTGATGGCAAGCCGGATACCATGTGGCAATCCAGCCGCGTGCCCTCCCACTTCGTGGTGGATATGAAGAGAGAGCAAACTATCAACGGCTTCTCCTATCTCCCCCGTCAGGATGGTACCACTCAGGGAATGACTTCTCGCTATCGCTTAGAAGTCAGCACCGATGGTAACACTTGGAAGAATGTCTCTGAAGGTGAGTTCGGTAACCTGCGCGCCAACCCTGTGGAGCAGATTATCTCCTTTGAGCCTGTGCGAGCCCGATACGTTCGCTTCTTCTCCACCGCAGCTCTGGACGGCAACTCCTCCAGCGTGGCTGAAATGAAGATTTACGCTCCTCGCCCCTCTGCTAATTAAAGAGTAAAAACGAGGGCTCCCGTGCGCTAGCTGCGTGCGGGAGCCTTTCTTTTTATTGGGAGGCTAAATCCTGAGCTTAACCTCTCAGAATCAAGTTTGCTGAGCTGTTTCCCAGGAGGAAGAAAATCAGGCTTCCCACTATCGTCAGCACAACATAGGCCGATGTGGTTAAATACGCGCCTTCGCGTAACAGCTGCGTGTTCTCAAACGCAAAGGCCGCCAGTGTGGAATACCCGCCACACAGCCCCGCTGTAACGGCCAGCCGCAGGTTAGGGCAGGTGATGAGCCCGCCGGCAGCCAGCCCACAGAATAAACCCATAAACAGGCAGCCCACAAAATTGATAATCAGCGTATGCCACGGCATGCCCGGCATCGTGATGCCCCACTTGTGACAAATATACCACCCCGTCAGGTAGCGCAGCACACCGCCCACAAAGCAGCCACAGCCTACATACAGTAAGGTTTTCAGAGAAAGTACCATAACAGCGAGCACGCATGCTAGCACTCCCGGCTCATTTTGGCAAGCCTTAACTGATTTTTTTGTTAAACCTTCCCCCGTTTAATGGGACAATCCGCGTCCTCCCTCGAAAAATACGCATCGTTAGTGGCTTTAAGCTGTGGTCTGTATTACATTCAAATGTGTTCCACAAGTGTCCCAAAGATTACAGAAAAAGGGCACCACACGACATATAGTCAGCGTATTCTGCTTTCAATTCTACGCAGGGGTATCATGAACCTATAGCCGTCGGCGGTAAGCGTTCAGTTACCCAATATCCTGCGTTAGCCGCTAATCCTTAATTCGTAAATCGTAAATCAAAAATCGTAAATACGCGTGTCCCAAATCTTTGGGCCACGTATGAATGTGTTCGTTATGCTGAAAAATATCCTTTACATTCTTCCCGCATGGTGTAATATAACATCATGGGAATCTTATAGTTTCCCCCTTATTAACAACTGAACATAAAACAACGTCATGAACAAATATATCTGGCTTTCCCTTGCCGCCGCCCCTATCGTTTGCATGAGCTCCTGCTCTTCTCCTGAGCAAGCCGGCTCCGCTGATGTTATTACCACCATTAAGCAGCTTACCGAGCTGATGAACAACAGCAAGTCCGCCACCACGCAGCAGGTTGTTGCCGGCGTGCATGGCATCATCACCAAGGCTGCTCCTTCCATCATTGACTCCTTCTCCTCCATGACGGATGAACAAAAGGTGGCCGCCGTTAAGGCCATCGCAGAAAGCCCTGAGCTTGCTGCTCTCGTTGAAGCCGCTTCCTCCATGCAGGCTAGCCCCGCCGTGACATCTGTCATGCCTGCCTTCATGAGCGAGCGTGCTGCAGCAAAAGTAGTGGAAGAACTGCCTCTGGAAACCAAGATGCAGACCGTGGATATCGCCGCTGCTGTCATTAAGTTCGCCCTCGCTATCGGCGTGGACCAAGAGTCCATGCGCAACAGCCTCATGCGCGCTTTCTAATCCCTATTCTTCAATCCCTCCCGGCCCCCGCACCAACTCCCATGGTGCAGGGGCCTTTTTCATGCCACTTTTTTTCTGTCACACCCTTCACATTGTGCTTGCATACCCCTCTCCCCAAGTGTATAATTCCCACGCAATCATCCGCGGGGCATTAGCTCAGTTGGTAGAGCGGTTGCATCGCACGCAACAGGTCAGGGGTTCGAATCCCCTATGCTCCATTCTTATAACCTCCTAAATCTAAATGGTTTAGGAGGTTCTTAATTTTAGCTGCGCTTGCCGAATTCGGGGTTGGGTCGCAAATGATCGCAAAACTTGCGTTTCTGCTCCTTCTATTCGGTATCTGGGTGTGATTGCGCTTATTGCGTAATCGCAAATATCATTAGACAGTGCCTTACTGTATGATAAAGGCAAATCTAACGCAACAGATACGCAATGATTCAAGATATATCAATGGCAGCCTCCGCAGAGGCAAGTGGTCGTGCTAGCGCACGTCGCAACAGTAAGTCTACCGACTCCGCAAAGATTCGTCTTTTGGATGGTGCGGTGAAGATAAACGATAAACTCTATTCCCTTCATTCCGGGGTGCAAATCTGGAAGCGTCGCGGTGTCGATAAGCTGATTGTACGCGTCTTCCTTGCCAATGGTACCACGCAGACCAAATCCTACCCTATTACTCCCGACGGCGTTAAACAGGCTAATGAGCAGGCTAAGTTAAACGCTAAG
>JAZOMC010000013.1:0-19215 GCA_045653545.1 Akkermansia sp. | reverse complement strand
TCTGCTGCGCACGCGCTATGTGAGCATGGGGCGGGTGGGGGACGCCGCGGCCTTTTGGCGGGCGGCGGGTTGGTCTTAAGAGTAGGTGGGGTGGCTTGAAAAGAAAAAGCCCTGCGATTGCAGGGCTTTTTCAGCGCGGAGCGGGGGGGATTCGAACCCCCGGTACTGTTTAAAGCAGTACGTCCATTTAGCAAACGGGTGCTTTCAGCCACTCAGCCACCGCTCCGTGTGCGGCAGGAGTATAGCGGAACTTTAAGCGTTCGTCAACTCGAAAATGATAAAAATGCCAAAAAAAGTGTGTATGCGAGCTTAATTGGCGGAAATCAGGCCTGCTTGGATGAGGAAATCACGTGTTTCCTGTGCGCCCGGGGCGTTCGGATTCACCATGTGCAGCGCGTTGCGGGTGGGGTCCGGTTTCTCATCGTAAAGCGAAGCTCGGAAACAGGCGTGGATATCCGCGCCGCCATCCATGAGGGCCTGAAGTGTGGGGATGGAGTTGGAGCGTGCGGCGAGAATAAAGGGCGTGCGGCCGAACATGTCCTGCGCTTCGATGGCGGAGCCAGCTGCCAAGAGCAGGGGAATGCACTCGGCGCTTCCGGTCAGAGCGGCGATGTGTAGTTCTGTGCAGCCAGCCCGGTCATAATCCAGCAGAGCACCGCCGCAGCTGGTCATGGGGACGTTGACAAGTGCCCCACGGCTGAGAAGCAGGCGCACCACTTCCGTGCGGTTTTCACGAGCGGCCCAGCTGAGCGCCGTCAGTCCGCTGGCATCCCGCTTGTTGACGTCCGCGCCCGCTTCCAGCAGGAGTTCGATGGTGGGGAGGTCTCCGCTGCGGGCAGCCTGCATAAGCGGGGTGATGAGTGAGTAACCGGAGCCTTCGTTCACATCAGCACCAGCGGCAAGCGCCAGCTGAACAAGGCTGGCTTGGTCAGGGTAAGCTTCCACGGCATAGGCTGCGCCACCCCAGCCGGAGCATTCACCCAGGCGAGGTTTTCCGCAGAGCGCGTAAAGAACAGTACAGCGGGCGTAGGGCTTGCCGTTCACGCAGTCTCCCTGCCTGAGCAGTTCTTCAGCCAGCGCGAGGCGGTCAAAGTCAATGGCAATGAATAGCGCCAAGGCTCTGTCCGCCCCCGCGGCCAGAAGGCGTTCCAACTCCGCGCGGTTATCCGAGGTGATGGCTTGGTGCAGCGTGCGGTAAGCAGCCCAGTATTCTCGTCCGGCATCAGCGTATCGCAGTGGTTGCGGTACGGGGGGAAGGGGCGTGGTGGCTGCGGTGTCTGCGCTGCAGAGGGCGGCAAGGGTGCTCAGGGCGATGGTGGTGGCTGCTGTGCTTTTCATGGCGATTCGGCGGTGGTGTATATCATGAATACGCGCTTTTTGTTCTTATTCTTTCATATTCCTGATAAAAAGCGTAAAAAAATCTCCGCCGGCCATGTTTTGGCGGGCGGAGATGAAAAACTTCCGGAAAAATCAGCTTTCAGGCAGGGGGCTGAGCTCGATGCGAGTCTGCGTGACACGGCGTCCGTCCGTGCCGGTGACGGTGAAGAGATAATCGCGTATGCGAATCTGTTCGTTGAGCTCGGGCAGGTGGCCGAGGCAGTCCGTGATATGACCGCCGATGGTGGAGATGCCACTGTCGCTTTCTATCTCGCCAAGTTCGGGCAGGGCTTCCTCCAAATCAAAGAGAGCCATAGCGCCGCTGGCGATGTATTGATTGGGGCCCACTGCCAAGAAGTCTCTGGGGTCTTCCTGCTCGAACTCGTCCTTAATATCGTTACCTACGATTTCTTCAATGACGTCATCAAGGTACACGAGGCCGGTCACGATGCCGTGCTCGTCCACCACGAGGGCAGAGTGAGTTTTCTCCGTGGTGAAGAAGTTCAGCAGGTTGTCTAGCTTCATCGTTTCTGGCACCACTTTGATGGTGCGCTTCACGCTCATGATATCCTTACTGCCGCTGCGCAGCAGCCTCATAATGTCTTTCACGTGCACCCATCCCTTCACGTCATCCAGATGCCCGTCCACGAGAGTGAAGCGGCTGTGGCGACTGTTCGTGACGATGTCCACATTCTCCTCGAAACTGTCATTGATATCCAGCACCTCTACTTCATTACGCGGCACGAGCATATCACGCACGGCGCGGTCATTCAGCTCCAGCGCGTTTGTGGAAATCTCTGCTTCTGTGGCGGTCACCTCATGGCTGCGGCCACTTTCCTCCACGATGTGGGCAATCTCTTCCGCGCTGTGGTGGGATTCAGGAGAGTAGTTCGGATCCACTCCGAAGATGTGGTGAGCGATACCATTCGCCGTGTTGTTGAAAAGCTTAATGATAAGGGAAGTCCACTTGGCGAAGCGGGCCATCCATACGGAGGTACCCATGGCAACTTCCAGAGGCTTGCGGATGGCGAGGCTCTTGGGTACCAGCTCACCGAGCACGACGTGAGCAAAGGTGAAGAGCGCGTAGGCCAGAGTGTAGGAAATGACGCTTACAACTTCCGGGCGCAGGTGCAGATGGAAGCTGAGCACCGGGGCGATGAGGCTGTAAATGAAGGGCTCACCCAAGGCACCGAGGGCCAGGGAAGCAAGGGTGATACCTACCTGATTGGCAGAGAGGTAGGAGTCCAGATGGTTGACGATGTTGAGCGCCTTGGCTCGCTTGTTGGCCTGCGATTTGGTGTCTGCATGGCTTTCTCTGAGCTGGCTGGGGCGCACTCGGGCGCTGGCGAACTCATTCGCTACGAAAAATGCATTCAGGAAAAGGAAGAATCCGATGCCCAGCAGGAAGAGGAAAATGGAAAGGAAACTCGGGTATTCCCATTGCAGGGCCTTTATTTCATCTGGGGTAAGGAAGAAGAAATTATATATCTGGTCTATCATTTTCGGGGTAAGCAGTGAGCCGGTCAGAGTTTTTCAAAGACGCCGTGGTCACGCTTCTGCATGACGGTGAAACCGGCCTTCTTGGCGTCTGATATAGAGAGGGGTGCAAGAATTTTGGGCACGTTTACTTTGCCGATTTTCTTTCTCACCGGGTTCTTGCAGTACAGGCAGTGAGTGAGCGGTGCACGATCCACCGGGCGCATCAGTTCAAAACCGTTGCGGCAAAACCGGCAGGATTTTTGAGGGTCCTCCGGATTTTCAGATATGTACTCGTATATCGGCATAGACAAGCGCAGGCTATCCGTAGAATAGCCTGCGCTTTAAAGATTGTCAAGTTCAAACCGTGGCTTACCAGCTGGACTTGGTAACACCGGGAATCATGCCGGCGTTGGCAAGCTCGCGGAAAGCGATACGGGAGAGGTGGAAGCGACGCAGGAATGCGTGGCGACGACCGGTGAGCTCGCAGCGATTCACGAGGCGAACGGGGGATGCGTTACGGGGGAGCATCGTCAGACCGATGTAATCGCCCTCAGCCTTCAGCTTGGCGCGGAGGTCTGCATAGCGAGCCGCGACAGCTGCCTTCTTCTTGTTTCTTTCAATCCAGCTTTTCTTAGCCATAACTTTGTGAGCGCGGATTTTACACGACTAAATATTTTTGTCAAGCAGAATTTGTGAAATTTGCATAATTTGTCCTTGAAAATGCAAATATACCAGATATGCAACGCCTCAGAACGCGAAAGAGTCTATGGCTGGGTATGGATACGAATTCTGAAACGGACGCCTGCGCAGAAGGTAGATTGCGTCCTATGGGCAGTGACGATTGTGTGACATTTCCGCTCAATCAGCTCTTCTCTCTTTACTATGAAAGTACGGGTACTTCTCCAGTGGGCGAGGTGACCTGTACACGCCTCACTTCGTCCGAACCTGATGAAGATTAGCTCTATGAACAAGACAACACCAACTGACGGAACGCCCCGCCGCATGGCTTCATCAGCCACGCTGGGCGTATTCACTCTGGCCATGATAAACGTGGCCGCTATCGTGAGCCTGCGCGGGCTTCCTGCGGAGAGTACCTACGGGCTCAGTTCTGCATTCTATTATCTATTTGCCGCAGTATTCTTTCTTGTGCCGGTTTCGCTCGTAGCGGCGGAGCTGACCACGGGGTGGCCTCAGAAGGGCGGTGTGTTCCGCTGGGTGGGGGAGGCCTTCGGCACACGGCTGGGGTTCCTTGCCATCTGGCTGCAGTGGATTCAGACGACTATTTGGTTCCCCACTGTGCTGACCTTTGCCGCGGTGAGTATAGCCTTCATCGGGCCTAATCAGAGCTGGGACTCCGCACTGGCTGCCAATAGTCACTATGTGCTTATCATCGTGCTGCTGGTGTATTGGCTGGCGACTTTGCTCAACCTGCGCGGTATGAGCACGAGTGGTGCTATCACCAAATGGGGTGGTTTGCTTGGTACTGTGGTACCGGCGGCTCTACTGGTTCTGATGGGGATGGTATACTGGGGAATGGGAAATCCGATTGATATCAGCATGCAGCCCCGCGACTTCATGCCGGACCTGAGTAAGTTCAGCAATATCGTGCTGGCTGCAAGTATTTTCCTTTTTTATGCCGGTATGGAGATGAGCGCCGTGCATGTGAAGGATGTGCGCAATCCCGGGCGTGATTACCCCATGGCCATTGGTATAGCGGCTGTGCTCACGGTGTGTATCTTTGTGTTCGGTACGCTGGCTATCGGCTTCATCATTCCCGCAAAGGATATTAACCTGGTACAGAGCTTGCTGGTGGCATTTGACCGCTTGTTTAATTATTTTGAGGTGCCGTGGATGGGGAATGTGCTGGCGGTGTTCCTTGCTTTTGGTGTGCTGGCTCAGGTGGTGGCCTGGGTGGGTGGTCCGTCCAAGGGCTTGCTGCAGGTGGGTAAGGCTGGTTATCTGCCGCGCTTCATGCAGAACACGAACCGGAATGGCGTGCAGGTGGGTATTCTGCTGCTGCAGGGCGCTATAGTGACTCTGCTTTCCATCCTCTTCGTGGTGCTGCCCAGTGTGCAGACTGCTTATCAGGTCATCTCTCAGCTTACGATAATTCTCTACCTCGTTATGTACATCCTCATGTTCGCCGCGGCGATTTATCTTCGCCATCGCGAGCCGGATACTCCGCGTGCCTTCCGTGTGCCGGGTGGTAATTTTGGCATGTGGGTGGTAGCGGGGCTGGGCCTGCTGAGCAGTGTGTTAGCTTTGGTGTTCAGCTTCATTCCTCCTTCACAGATTCCGGTGGGCAGCCCCGCTGTGTACGTGGGAATTCTGATAGTCGGTACCATCATCTTTGTGGGAATACCGATGCTGATATATGCCATGCGTAAGCCCTCGTGGGCAGAGCCCGAATCCCTCGCCGAGTTTGAACCCTTTGGCTGGGAAAAGAAAAACCGTGATTAGTATTCCTTATTCTCGCACACGCGCGCGAGAAGCATGAAAAAAGCTCGGTACAGAAATGTACCGGGCTTTTTTTTATCATTTTTCTTGACTAAAGCTAAAGAGGCTGCTAAGGTCGACTCACGGACTGAGACGCCGAAACGTGTATATTTAATAATTATGTCAACAGAACTTCCCAGCAAATCTATGGCGCTGCGTAGTGCAGCGAGGGTCGCTATTGTAGCCGCAACCTATAATGAAAAGTACACTTCAGCCCTGCTGGAGAACTGTCTGACGGAGCTCACCGAGAGTGATGACCGAATCACGGTTGATGTGGTTCGTGTTCCCGGTGCCTTTGAGGTGCCGATGATGGTGAAACACGCTATTGTTAAGGCTGATGTTGCAAAGCGCCCGGACGTGGTTATCGCCCTGGGGGTGATTCTGAGAGGAAGCACAGCTCATGCTGACTTGGTTGGTACGGCTGTAACGAACCAGCTGCTTTCCATTTCCTGCGAGCAAATGACACCCGTTATTCATGAAGTGCTGCTGCTGGATAATGAGCAGCAGGCTTTCGCACGTTGCATTGCCTCCTCTCTTAACCGTGGGCGCGAGGCTGCCCGCGCCGCAATGGCCATGCTTCACATGCTGGAGGATGAGGGTGAGCTGCAGAGTATGGTGCGCCGCGCCTCATCTGTGAGCCGTACGGCTTCTATTATGCACTGATGTGTTAACCTTGTTATTTTATTGTCGGTTATGGTTAATAAAAGCAAAGTTCGCCAGTCTGCACTGAATCTCATCTATGCTGTGGAGGAGAATGGCGGTGAATTGAATAATTTTGACTTGAATCTCTTCTGGCGTATTTCTCAGGAGAAGGAAACGGATCATTACCGTGTGGCCCTGAGCAAGGCCATTGCTCATGTGGCGAGAGCCTCTGCTGATTCTGCCCGCTTGCTGACCACACGTGTGGAAGCTGCAGTGGAGGCCATGCATGGAGACCTGACAGCCGGCCGTCTGGTGGCTGATATTGAGCGTGTGCAGAAGCGTTCTGCTGAGTTTGAGTCCGCTTTGGCTGCCATGCGCTACTGCGCTAAGGACAAGCGTCAGGATACTACTGACCAGTTGGAGCTCTGCTGTAAGGATGTGCTGAATCTTGCTGTGGCCGTGGAAGGCTTGGGGCATGATTTGCTGCCCACCCTGCCAGATTTCCCCATGTATCGTTCCGTACTGGAGCCTCTTAAGAGCGCTGTGCTGCGCCGTGCTCGTCTCATGGCTGCAGTGGGCGCTCTGAGTAATCCTCTGAAACTGGAGGGGCAGCAGGAGTTTGTGGGCTTGGTGCGCTGCGTGCGTCTGCTGCAGGAGCTGCGCCCCGAGGCGGAAAAACTCGCTATGGCTATTCTCGAGCGCAAGCCTTTGCTGGATGCTCGCCTTGCGGCTCTGCTGCAGAACTATTCCACAGCTCGTCTGGACGTGGTGGACCGTTGCATCCTCTATATCGCTCTCTACGAGCTGGAGGTGAACAAGCTGGATACCCCCATCGTCGTTTCTGAGGCGAATGCTCTCGCTGATGCCTATTCCGGTGGCAAGAGCGCACCGTTCATTCACGGTATCATCTCTGCTGCTGCAAAATCCTGAATCCCCCCCTTGTGACGCATGGCAAACTTTTTCACTAAATTAATTGATAAGTTCCTCGGTGAGCCTGAGATTGATTGGGATGAGCTGGAGGCTGACCTGATTTCGGCAGACATCGGCGCCAAACGCGTCATTCCCATGGTGGAGGAGCTTCGTGATCGTAATGAGCAGGATGCCTGCGATATCGTGGATTTCATTAAGAGCCAGCTGCGAGCCGCGTTCCCGGCTCCTCTTCCTGTGCTGCCTGAGCCTCAGGATGGTAAGCCTTGCGTCATCATGATGGTGGGAGTGAATGGTGCCGGTAAAACGACAACCAGTGCCAAGCTTGCCTACCGCCTCCAGAAGCAGGGTAAAAAGGTGCTGCTGGCTGCAGCTGATACCTTCCGCGCTGCTGCCGTGGAGCAGTTGCAGAGCTGGGCAGAGCGCCTGAATGTACCGCTTTACAAGGGGAATCCGAATCAGGACCCCGCTTCCGTGTGTTATGAGGCTCACACTCGTGCGTTGAACTCCGGCGTGGATTATCTTATTTGTGATACCGCCGGGCGTCTGCACACCCGCCACAACCTCATGGAGGAGCTTTCCAAGATTCGCCGTTCCATTAGCAAGCAGGACGCTTCCGCTCCTCACGCCTGTTATCTGGTGGTGGATGCTACGACCGGTGGCAACGCCCTCATGCAGGCCCGCGAGTTCCATAAGGCTACCCCGCTGGATGCCGTAGTCGTCACTAAGATGGATGGCTCGGGCAAGGGTGGCGTGGCTGTGGCCATTCGTGATGAGCTGAATATCTCCCCCATCATGCTCGGTGTGGGTGAGGGGAAAGATGACTTGCTTTCCTTTGATGTGAAGGACTACGTGGACAAACTCATGTAATGCCTGATATGGAGAAGTCTTGTCTGCTTGGATACACACGCGAGGCTCTGGTGCAGCTCATGGCTGAGCTGGGGCAGAAGCCCTTCCGTGCAGCTCAGCTGCAGGAATGGGTGTGGAAGCACCGCGCTACCTCGTTTGAGCAGATGAGTAATCTCCCGCCCGCTCTCAGGGCGCAGCTGGAAGAGCGTTTCTGCCTCCGCCCGCTCACGGTGCAAGAGGTGAGCCAGAGTTCTACCGGCGGCACTCGCAAGTTCCTTTCCCGCATGATGGATGGCCATTTGGTGGAGTCCGTCATTATCCCTGCGGCTGTGGGGCAGGGTGGTGCTCACAGTGACCGCATCACGCTTTGCGTTTCCTCTCAGGTGGGCTGCGCCTTTGGCTGCAAGTTCTGCGCTAGTGGTTTGCTGGGGCTCACGCGCAACCTCACCGCCTCTGAGATTCTGGGGCAGATTCTCGCTGCGGAGGAAATCAGCGGCACGCGTGTGGATAACCTAGTGTTCATGGGGATGGGTGAGCCCCTTGCCAACATGGACAACCTGCTGGTGGCGCTCACGCAGATTATGGATCCGCACGGCCTGAACATCGGCGCGCGCCATATCACCATTTCCACTTCCGGCAATGTGCCGGGGCTGCGGCGCTTGGCCGAGTTCGGTAAGCCGCTGCGCTTGGCCGTTTCTCTCCATGGTGCCAGTGATGATGTGCGCTCTCAGGTGATGCCGGTGAACCGCAAGTGGCCGCTCGGCCAACTTTTGCCGGCTCTGGAGGAGTGGACGCGTACCAGCAAGCACAAGATTACTTTTGAGTACATCCTCATTGAAGGCGTTAATGCTATGCTGCCTGAGGCGGCTAAGCTGGCTCGTATTTGCAAGCGCCTGAATGCTAAGGTAAATCTCATCCCGTACAACACCGTGGAGGGCCTGCCGTGGGTGCGCCCGTCCGAGCAGCATTGCCGCGCGTTCTGCAAGGCTCTTATCTCTGCCGGTATTCCTGTTACCATGCGCTATGAGAAGGGGCATGATATCAATGCCGCCTGTGGCCAGCTGAGGTTGCGCCGTAAAATCTCGGAAGAACAGGAATGATAGTTTAAGATTTTTCCCATACTCACGAACTCCATGAAAAAATACATACTTCCGGTCATTCTGCTTGTTCTATTGTTACCCATTGCTGTCATGTTGTTACGCGGGGATGCGGGGCACTTCTGCTGGGCGCGGAAGTTTTATGGCTGCAGCGGGGAGGTTCCGTTGCATCAGAGGTGGGAGGTGATGGAAATCAGCCGAAATTCTCATTCTTTTGGAATGAGCTATGATACTGAGTATTGTGAGCCGGTACTTTGTTCGCTGTCTTTTGAGGCACCAAGATATGCCGATGAGCGTGAGATTGTAGTACGCATGTTTGCCGAGCAATATGCCGAGGGCGCCATTATTCTGAACGATAAAAACTTTTATGAGGATTATGTGGCCAGTGGCCTTTCGCCTCGTGAATGGGCTGAATCCGCCGGATTGAAGTGGTTGGATGGCGGGCCTCGCGCAGAACTGGTACTCCCCTTGGAAAAAGATATGATTCAAGTTGCCCTGGTATATCGGGCAACGCTGTCTGAAACCGCTCCTCCACATACTCAGCCGTATGTGCTGGCTCATTTGTGCATATTCAACAAGGAGGCTTTGCTGAAAAAGAGAGGCTCGAAGATTGATAGAATCTTCGAGCTCACTGAGCAAGATTTTTTGTCGGTGGAATGATTAACGCATCAACCGCCGTCAGCAGGGCAGAACTGACAGATGCCGAGCAGTTCATTATCTCCTGCATTCAAGAACACCCGGGTATTTCTGCCCGGGCGATGGCTGAAAAGCGTGGAATCTCTCCTCGCCAGATAGAAAAACACCTCAGTGAAATGAAATTGAGGGGTGTTTTGTTGCGCGAAGGGGCCCGCCGAAACGGCATCTGGAAAGTTTGCGGGGAATAAAGTTCGGAATAAAGTTCGGAATAACGCGTCGCGATGTGGAGTTGAATTCGGCGGTGGGCGCATGAAAAAAGACGGAGCAAATAACGCTCCGTCCTGTTTCTTAGTTTGGCTGTGTTGGCCCTTGGGGGCGGTTTATTCCGCCTGCCAGTCGATGACGATTTCGGCGCGGAGTTCACCACCGCTGACGATGCTGTGCTGTGTCTGCATGCCGGCGAGCCGGTGCTCGATGGTGATGGGCGCGCCGGCGAAGGTTTCTCGCTTGAAGTTGATGCGGATTCGGCGGGGCGCCGGGCCGGGTTCCATGTCTTCCGGTAGCGTTTCGAGAGCCCAGATGAGGTAGGAGCCGTTGTTGATGTGGCCATTGAAGTCCACATCGCGGCGGGGGGCTATCATCTCTACTGTTTCCGTGCGTTCAAATTCTTTTGCGACCTCCAGCGGGGTGGAGATGAGGGCCGGGCACTCATCCGGCATCTGTGCCATGGCTCGCTTCAGGGGGATGGGGCGGCGGCTGTTGACATCGATAAGCACCCACATCAGATCAGCGCGGGCGATGACGTTGCCCTCCTTATCACTCATCTCCACAAAGCGGCGGGCCTGCAGAGCGCTGGCCTTGCCGGTGTTGGAGCGCAGGGTGACCTCTTCCTTCCAAGACGGGCGGCGTACAAACTCGAAATCGCCCTGAACTTCCACCCAAATCATACCGTTGCTGATGCTCCATTCGTAGCCCAAGTTGTTGCCGGAGGCGTGGGTTTCCGCCACTTCCTGACAGAAGTGCATGAAGCTGGCCGGCTTGAGCAAGTGGTCTGCTCCGCATTCGTAACTGGTGACGCTGTGCTGAAGGTTGATGTCTTCCATAGAGTTAACTCTATCATTTAGGCGTGCTTCCGTCAAGTATAACATTTTGAATGAGCTTGACTTTCTTTCGCTGACATATATCATGATGACTGATGAAGTTGTTTGCCTCATTGATATTAGCCCTGTTGTGCAGCTCATGTGTGAGCCGGCTCTGTGTACCTGTTCGCGCATTGGGGGAGAGTGGTGCGGGTGTGGTGAGTCGGGCTGAGCTGGAGCGTAATCCGTTCGCTCCCGTTCAGATAAGTCGTGTACCTGACTTGCGGCTCATGCGTGTGGGTCAGCACTATTATTTGGAGGGTGTGCGGACGAAGTTTTACAGGAGTTATGTTTTTCCTTATGCCAGCATGGCGGGGCTTGGGTTCAGCGACAAGCCTGATTATGAGCCCGTCAGCGGGGCGGAACGTGTAAGCGTGTGGCGCCGGGTGGCGGTGCGCAATGGGTGCTATGCCGGAGTGGTGAGTGACTGCGGTTGGGTGGAATCCCTACCTGCCGGTGCGGTGCCGGTGATGGTAGCGGGGTATGGAGATGTTCTTTGTGACCGGGAGCTGGGTGAGCATGGGCCGCAGCATACGGATTGGCATGCTGTGTATGCGTATCCCTTGGCCGCAGCTACTGCTGTAGGGGTGGATTTGCCCTGCACGATTCTGGGTAGTGCGATGATAGGAGTGGCCGTTGTCTGGGTGGAAATACGGGATATTTTCAGCTCGTCAAAGCGGCGCCACCTGAGGTCTGCGCCGCAAATTGATGCTACAAGCGGAACTGATTAATGGTTTACCCCTGAGATACGGCAAATGATAATCCGCGCAGCGTCGCCTGTTCCATCTGTAGCCCGCGTACCAGAGCACGGAGCAGAGCTAAAGAGCCCGCGGCGTCATACAAGGCATCGTGCCATGTTTTACCGGGAACGAGGACGGATACTTCGGGCGTAATGCCCAGCGCTTCACATACGGTGCCGAGTGAGTGGTCCTGCAAGGAGGGCAGTGCTTTACGTGCTAGTGCCAGCGTGTCGAGCCAAGGGCCGAAGCCGTGGCCGGGGAAGGCTCCGAGGAAGCGCTGCTCGGTGGATGGATTATGGCCCAGCACCACACAGCCGGAAAGTAGGCGGCGCAGGTCGCGCCACAGTTCGGTGAAGTGAGGGGCGTCTTGCAACATGGCTGTTGTGATGCCATGTACTTTGGCTGCGCTCCAGCGTACGGGGCGGTCGCAGGCTATGTAGGAGGTAAAGATTTCCTCCTCGCCAAACAAGCTGTTCACCCGCACAATGCCTACCTGTACGGGCTGGTCAGTCTCGCCGGGGGCAGCCCCGGCGGACTCAAAATCAATGGCGGCTATGGGCAGCTGCGCCAGTGGGCAATCCATCAGCTGCGAACCCATGCGCGTGCTTTCTGGATTTCGGTATACAGGGCATCGTAATCGCAGGTGAGGAACTTGCCATCGCGGTAGAGCTCCTTGCCATCCACCACGGTGAGTTTGTTCTCAGCGCCGGTGGCGGCGTACACGATGTTGGACACGATGTTGTGCACGGGCTGCATGTTGGGGGCGCTGAGGTCCAAGGCGATGAAGTCTGCCTTCATGCCGGGCTCCAGCGTGCCGATGTGCGGATCATGCAGGGCTGCGGAGCCGCCTCGGGTGGCGAAATCCAGAGCCATCTGTGCGGGGCAGGCCGTGGGGGAGAGGGCATGCACTTTGTGAAGAAGGCTGGCCACGTACATTCCGCGCAGCATGTTCTGGGCGTTGTTGCTGGCGGGGCCATCAGTACCCAGAGCTACGGGAATACGGTAGTTCTGCAGTTTCTCAACGGGAGCCACGCCGCTGGCCAGTTTCATGTTGGAGGAGGGATTGTGCACCACGGTGCAGTGACCTTCTGACAGGAGTTCCATGTCCTTCTCATCTGCGTGTACGACATGGAAGAACGTGCTGCCGGGCTGAAGCAGGCCGAGGCTCTGGCAGTAGGGGATGGGGCGCATGCCGAACTCCTTCAGGCAGGTCTGGGTTTCCGCCTCTGTTTCTGCAAGGTGCATGCCGAAGAGTGCCCCATTTTCCTCAGCGAGAGCGTAGCATTGCTTCAACAGCTCAGGATTTGTGGTATAGGGGGCATGAGGCACGATGGCCTGACGGATGCGGGGGTGATTGCGCCAGGCGTCTGCCTGAGCGCGAACGAGGTCGAAGTAGGCTTCCTTGTCCTTGCAGGAAAGGCTGGGGAAGAACTGAGTGGTGCTTTCACCCAGCACAGCTCGCATGCCCATGGAGTCTGCCGCGCGGAAGACGGAATCCTCAATCATGTACATGTCGTAGAAGGCTGTGGTGCCGCTGCGTATCATTTCTGCCAAGCTGAAGCGGGCGCCCAGCTCCACCAGCTCGGGGGTGAGTTTGGCTTCCTGCGGGAAGATGTCCTGAGTGAGCCAGTCCATGAGGGCCTTATCATCCGAGTAGCCGCGCAGGAGGCTCATGGGGATATGCGTGTGGGCATTGATGAGGCCGGGCATGATGACGGCATTACCCAGGTCCACACGGCGGGCATCCGGGTAAAGAATTTCCAGTATATCAGCGTGGCCTACGCAGATGATACGGTTGCCGCTTACGGCGATGGCGCCATTTTCGATAATATCGCGGGCGTCATTCTGGGTGACGACCCAAGCCGCAGTATAAAGGGAATCACAGGTGTTGCTGCTGTTCATGGCAGATAGATACTATGAAAATCAGAACCAGAAGAGGATGGCACATGTGGTGACCGCTATGCCGTAAATCAGACCGAACACATTGCTGTACTTGTAGAGTGAAGGCATGGTCACATAACGGGCTGCCCAGTCACGGAAGAGGTAGGGTTTGCCTACCCAGAACATGGCCACCGTTAGTACCGGATACCACCAGATGGGAATGAGCAGGCGCGTGACGGGGGCTTTCAGGAAGGCGGCCGTGAGGGGCACGATAGCTGCCATCAGCAGGAAAAAGCCCAGCGCTCTCGGGAAAAGAAGGTTCTTTTTCTGCCCGTACAAGATGAACCAGACAATCGGGCAAAGAATGATGAGGATGCCGCGGAAAGCATTGAAGTCAAACAAATTCATGCGCAGCGGATTCCAGCTTACATCCAGAAGGAGCAGGAAAAGCCAGATGAAGTCCACCGTAATGAGCACTTTGCCGGCTTTATCATTCTCGGCAGCTTGACTCAGTGCTTTTTTGGTGGCTTCAGGTTTCAGAAGAGCATATGCATGCAGGGCTATGAGGATAAGCCCCATGATGAGCCCGGTCCAGCCGAGCGGCAGCTTTTCGTAGGCGTGTAATACTTTGTCGTACATCATGTCCGCCCTCCATACTATACGTTTCGCGCGCGTAAGGCAAGCGCAATCTCAGCCATCAGGGCGGCAAATATTAATTCTCGTTTTGCTGCAGGAATTCTTCGATGCCGTAAGTGGGATAACGCAGGGTGTTGCGGCGGAAGAGGCGCAGCTGGCGGATGGCGCGTTCTTTGGTGTGGAAAAGTTGCTCCACGCTCAGCCTTTCGGCAGCAGGCAGATTGAGTTTGTTTTGCAGTACAAAAATGAGTGTGCGAACCGCCGGTACGTGGTTCTGCGGGTCTGCAAAAAGCTCTCGGCCCAGCGCCAGTGCTTCCTTTTCCTTACCTTTGACTCGGCACAGATTATAGAAGCACATGCGCTTATATATAGTGGGGGCTCCCAGTTCCACGGCTCGGGCGTAAGCCCCTGCTGCCTTGGCAAACTCGGGGCGGCGGTAAAGATCGCTGTAGAAATCTCCCAGTCTGGCGTAGAGCAGGGGACTATCCGGATTATTGGCGATGCCTTGCAGCAGGAAGTTTTCTCCACTTTTGATGTAATGGTGCACTTGTACAGCCTGCTCATGCCCGTCCATGCGTTCATCGCTCAGGTAATCACCGGCTGCATTTGTGGCCATTTCTCGGGAGGCGGCTGCCCAGTAATTCTCACGGCGGGGCGCCAATGTAGTGATGGTGTCCCAGAGGGATTCTGCTTGTGGCCAGTCTCGTTTGAGCCAAGCGCGGGTGGCCTCCAGAGTGGTGATTTCGGCCGCAAGGGAGCGCAACCCACCCAGAATGAAGAAGGCGAGCTGCTGGGAGAGCGCGTCTCGGCGAGATATAGAGGGAGGGGGCAGTTTGAGTCCCTGCCTATGCTGGGCTGCACTAACGGCTCCGGTGATGGGCTGAAGTATCAGGCCACCCAGCAGCAGGAGCGCCGTGGCTGTCAATATTCTGCCGCTCGTGCGGAAAAAAGGCTGTTTGAGGATGGAGAGCATGCGCGGGAATCAGGCTTGGCGGGGGTAGCGTTCTTCCAGTCGGGCCTGGATATCTGCACACAGGCGCTCCCATTCCGGCACCTTGGCTCCCGCCTCTCTGGCTCGTGCCAGCGGAGTGCCCCAGATGGCATCATATTCCACCGGGCGGTGGCGGTTGTAATCCACTGCGCTGCTGGGAATAAACTCGCCCATTCTGGAGGTTTGCTCCATTTGGCGTGTGATGATTTCCTGCGGCAGGGGGAAGCCTCTCAGCTCTGCTGTGCTGCAGACTTCATTCATGATGGCGCGGGCTCGTTCAGACTCACCGGGCATACTGAAGAGCTGGCGTATGCTGATGCCTCCGTGGGCTAGGCAGAGCCCGTTAAAGGGAATGTTCCAAGAAAGCTTGGTCCAGAGAATCTGCTCTGCATGCATGGCTGCCCGGGTTTCCACGGGGGTGCCGTCGAAAAGGCTTGCCAACTCTTCTGCCTGAGCTAGTCCGTCATCTGAAGGCTGAAGAGGTGCAAACTGGATAGCTCCACCCTCCAAGTGGGTGATGATGCCGGGAGTATCCATCATGGCGCACACAAAGCAGAGGCCGATGAAGACCCGCTCCGGTGCCACAACTTTTGCGATGGCTTCCGCATTGCCCATGCCGTTCTGGAAGGTGAGTACGCGGGTGTTTTCCTTCAGCAGCGGGGGAAGCGCGGCGGGCAGCAGGGAGTTACATGTGGTTTTCCAGCTGACGATAACCAAATCCACCGGGCCGCATTCATCCGGAGTTCGGAAGATGCTGGGTGTCTGCAGGCGTATATCACCATACACGCTGTTTACCTGTAGGCCGTTTTTACGTACCGGCTCGTAGGCAGAGCGCAGGATAAAGTTGACATCGTGCCCAGCTTCTGCCAGCCTCGCTCCATAGTAACATCCGAGTGCTCCGGCACCTAATATGGCTATCTTCATGCCCGGAATTGTAGCATTCTGTGCTTATTTTTGCAATAAAATTTGCATTTTATGGCAGGCACACACACTTTAGCCTTGCCAACTCGTGCGGAAAGCGTTATTAATTAGCGCGTATCTCATCAATATCGGGCAGGCTAACTGCCCTACAAACACAAACCAGAACCATGGGTCAACAGCACCGTAAGGAAACGAAGCGCCGCCGTCGCAGCGCCTACATCAAGCGCCAGAAGGAAATCGCCAAGAACAGCAAGAACACTGCTCCCGTGCAGCTTGCTACCAAGGTAGTTAAGGCAGAGGATGCCGCTAAAGCCTAATGCGTGGCTTGATTTTGTCTCTCACGAGAACATCTTAACTGAAAAACCCGACGTCGCGATTGTGTGACGCCGGGTTTTTTTAGTGCCTATTTTTGGATATGCAATATTTTCTGAGGTGAAAAGAAATAATGAAAAATAATTGTTGAAAAGTGTTGACAAAATAAAAAAAAGCAGATACAAGGTGCGCCGTTGACACGAACCACCAATAATTAGTCACGCAAATACTGATGAAAAGTCTTTCTGTCATTACGCTAACGTTGGTAACCCTGATTGTTTCAGGGTTTTCTTCCTGTACTCAGATATCTCCTCAGCTGCGCGCTCAGATTAACACGGCTGAAGCTGCGCTGGAGGCTGCTCCTGCTCCTGAGGCCCTTCCTTACGTTTCCGGTTCTTACGAACACTTCATCTGCAGCAATGGTTATCCCACAACCATGGAGATTTACCGTGATGAGGACCTGCTGAAACGTGCAAACAGTAACAGCAGAGTTCATATCTGCCTTGCACAGCAGCGCGGACGCCTGTATGTGAATGGTAAGGTGGCTGCAGATTGGCCTGTTTCCACCGGTACTGACGGCCATGAGACACCTACGGGTACTTATGAGGTGCTTGAAATGCGCCGTGATTACGCTTCCAATCTCTATGGCAATATTCGTGATGCCAATGGCCGCATGGTGAAGCGAAATGCTGATTCCACCCGCGATGTTGTTCCTGAGGGCGGTACCTTTGAAGGTTCTCCCATGCCGAACTGGATGCGCCTGACTTGGGATGGACTGGGAATTCATACAGGTAAGGTGAGCGCAGGTCAGCGCCTGTCTCACGGCTGTATCCGCACGCCGAATTCCATGGCTACTGAGCTTTTCGGTATTGCCGGAACGGGGACAAAAGTAGAGGTCGCTGATGAGGTGGAAAACTGCTTCCCCATGCCTCACATTCTTGTCTTCAGCGCCGAGTATCAGGCCATTCTTAAGACCCATACGGATGCTCAGGACAACCTGAATAAATTGCGCTTGCAGGCTCAGGCTGAGCTCGCTGCACGCCGAAATGGCACCTTCCAAGAGGAAAATTCGGCTAGTTAAGCAAAATCCTAGTTGAAAATCAACTAATAGGATTGACATATCGCTTTGATAATGGTACAGTTTCGCAGAGAAACTGTACCATTATCCTTTTCTGATTTTCATGGATAAAGTATACTTCAGTGTGTGTCTGCTTGCTGTGATGGCCCTGCCGTCATGCGGGCGTTTCTTTTCTCCTCGTCTGATGCCTGAAGATGAGCAGAAAATATCTGCACTGGAGGCTCGCATTGAAGCTATTCCCAACGGGCCGGATTATGGTGATTATCCGGAGAATACCTACGAGTTTTTCGTAAGTCACCGCTATTATCTGGACACTATGGTGGTGTATAAGGACTCCGCGCTGCTTGAGAAGGCGGATGCATCATGTCCTATTTACATCTGTCTGGGGCAGCAGCGAGGGCGAATCTATGTGGATGGCCGTGTCGCTATGGATTGGCCTGTTTCAACCGGTACGGAATCGACTCCGACTTCGCGTGGTCGCTTCGTAGTATTGGAGAAAAAACGCGAACATTGTTCCGGTCGTTTTGGTGTTATTTACTCTGCTGATGGTACAGTGCTGGAGGAAGAGGCTGATTCCCGGAAGCATACAGTACCGCCTGGGGGTCGCTGGGAGGGCTCATCCATGCCGAACTGGATGCGTCTGACAGACTCCGGCATAGGAATGCATACAGGCATGGTGGTGCCGGGGCAGCGCTTGTCGCATGGGTGTATCCGCATGCCGCATCAGGTTGCGTCTTGGATTTTTGATATTGTAAGTCTTGGCAGCCCGGTATACGTATCGGAGTCGGTTGAGGATGTTTTCCCCTGTCCGGAAGCCTTGGGGGTTGGTGATGCCATCCGACAGAGTGCTAAGGCTCGTACTTTGCTGACCGAACAGTTGGATGCTTTGCGCCTTGAAGCTGAAGAGCGTGCAGTGGTTTATGCTGATGCTATTCGACGCGATGAGGCTGCTGCCCGTGAGGCTGAAGAGGCTGAGCGCGCCCGCCGCCGTGCAGAGGAAAAGGCTGCAGAGGAAGCTGCTGAGCGCGCTGAAGCTGAGGAACGTGCCCGCGTACGTGCTGAGCGACAGGCCGCCCGTGAGGCAGAGCGTGCTGAACGCGCTCGCCGCCGCGCAGAGGAAAAGGCTGCCGAAGAAGCTGCTGAGCGAGCTGAAGCTGAGGAACGTGCCCGCGTACGTGCTGAGCGACAGGCCGCCCGTGAGGCAGAGCGTGCTGAACGTGCCCGCCGCCGTGCAGAGGAAAAGGCTGCTGAGGAAGCTGCTGAGCGTGCTGAGGCTGAGGAGCGTGCCCGTGTTCGCGCTGAGCGTGAAGCCGCCCGTGAGGCAGAGCGTGCTGAACGCGCTCGCCGCCGCGCTGAAGAGGAGGCCGCTGAGGAAGCCGCTGAACGAGCTGAAGCCGAGCAACGCGCCCGAGTACGAGCTGAGCGTGAAGCCGCCCGTGAGGCAGAGCGAGCTGAACGCGCCCGCCGCCGCGCAGAAGAGGAGGCTGCCGAAGAAGCTGCTGAGCGTGCTGAAGCTGAGGAACGTGCTCGAGTTCGTGCTGAGCGTGAAGCTGCCCGTGAGGCAGAGCGCGCTGAACGCGCCCGCCGCCGCGCCGAGGAAAAGGCTGCCGAAGAAGCTGCAGAACGCGCTGAGGCTGAGGAACGTGCCCGAGTACGTGCAGAGCGTGAAGCTGCCCGTGAGGCAGAGCGAGCCGAACGTGCCCGCCGTCGTGCTGAAGAGGAGGCTGCCGAGGAAGCTGCTGAGCGTGCTGAAGCCGAGGAGCGTGCCCGTGTTCGTGCTGAGCGTGAAGCCGCCCGCGAGGCAGCGCGAGCTGAACGTGCCCGCCGTCGTGCTGAAGAGGAGGCTGCCGAGGAAGCTGCTGAGCGTGCTGAAGCCGAGGAACGCGCCCGTGTTTGCGCTGAGCGTGAAGCCGCCCGTGAGGCAGAGCGTGCTGAACGCGCTCGCCGCCGCGCTGAAGAGGAGGCCGCTGAGGAAGCCGCTGAACGAGCTGAAGCCGAGCAACGCGCCCGAGTA